>JAUZRR010000039.1 GCA_030950285.1 Planctomycetota bacterium
CCACCGAATTAAAATCAGCACCCCCCCAAGCAGCAAACTCATCGTCAAAAACTGCACCGCATTCTGCCGCACCACAGAACTCGGCGTCCCCGCGAGCAAATCAGCACTGCTCGTCGATAACGCTTCCCTAAAATAACTCAGAATCGGTGTATGCACTGCCCTGAGTGTAGACCACACAACCCAAACCAGAAATCAACGATTCTTCCCCGCCACCCACAACACATCCCCATCCCCCCCAACACCCCCAACACCCCCAACACCCAAAGCGTTCCGGAGGATTCCCAAATGCGTTGTACCGCCACTGCCCTGCTGCTCCTGACCCTCGCCGGCACCCCGGCCGCACTCGCGCAGGTCCAGACCACAAACGCCCCAACCCCCCACCAACCCGCAGCCGCCAAAGAGCTCGACCACAACCCAGCCGCTGTCGAAGTCCTCAAAGCCGTCGCCCAGGCACTCAGCCAAGGCTACACCGCCGAGGTCAAAAGCTACGCCGAAGGCACCCCCATGCTCGCGACCACCTTCCCAAAGAGCGAAGGCCGCTGGGCACAACTCCCAATCGACACCGAAAACCCCGACACCTGGGCCGTCCGCTACACCGGCCAAGGCACCGTCATGACCCGCCCCCAGCCCGTCGACTTCGACGTCCTCTGGCAACCCGACCGCACCTCATGGATCGACCACCTAAACGAGGTCTTCAACGTCCAACGCACCGAAGGCAAGAAAGCCGGCGAGTCCTACCAACTCGCCAGCAGCGCCTTCGGACAAGCAAGCGACCTCGCCCGAGGCTTCGCCGACGCCCTCGCCTCGGCCGCCACCATCGAGATGCTCGCCCCAGCCGAAATCCAAGGCACACGCTGCGACGCCGTCGCCATCCGCACCGACGCCGGCAGCGACGCCGTCGTCTGGTACTTCGGCCACGAAGACAAACTCCCCCGACGCGCAGAGGTCGTCCTCCCCGACAACGACCTCATCTCCGGCTCCATCCGTGTCGACTTCACCGAAGGCGTCGCCGGCCCCGACGCCGTCACCGAGGGCGACTTCAAAATCTTCGCCCCCGACGGCTACGAACGCGATATCGCACGCATCTTCCAAGATAAGAAACAAAAATCCCTCACCAACCAGCCCCTGCCCAGCCCAAGGGCCGACGGCGCCCCCGAGTGGGAAGTCGCAGACACCAAAGGCAACCTCACAAGCCCCGCCGCCCTCAAAGGCCAAATCGCCGTCCTCTACTTCTGGGGCACCTGGTCACCCGCCTGCGAAAAAGCCTCCCCCCAACTCGCCAAACTCGCCGCCGAGTTCGCCGACCAGCCCGTCGAGTTCCTCGGCATGGCCTTCCGCGAAGGTGAGCCCGACAAAGTCGCCGCCGCCGCCCGCGCCCAAGGCCAGACCTGGCGCATCTTCCCCCAAGCCGACGACGCCGTCAAACTTATGGGCATCCGCAACGCCCCCTCCTTCATCGTCCTGGGGCAGCAAGGCGAACTCCTCTTCCGCTCCGGCCGCCCCCGCGGCGACCGCTACGCCGACCTCGTCGACCAACTCCGCAGCGTCATCAACCGCGCACTCACCGACGATGCAACAAATGACGCAACAAAGGATGCAACAAAGGATGCAACAAGCGGCGCAGCCGACGACACAACCGACCGCCGCCCCGGTGCCCAATCCGGAACCCCCGGCACCCGAGTCGCCCCCGCCGACGCCAAGAAAATCCGTCGCCCCAAGATCATCAAGAAGAAAAACGAGTAAGCAACCTATGCAGGGTGCCATGGCCACAGCTCTGGGTGGCCATGACAAACAACCTATGCAGGGTGCCATGGCCACAGCTCTGGGTGGCCATGACAAACAACCCGCGCACCCACAATCCTCATACACTCCCCCATGCCCTTCGGCCCCCATCGCAAACGCTCCGAAGACAACAACCACGCCCGGTTCCTCACCTGCTCCTGCTTTCGCCGTCGCCCCTTCCTCAACAAAGACCGCACCCGCCGGTGGCTCGTCGAAGCAATCGATCGGGCACGCACCCGCCACGGATTCGACCTCTGGGCCTGGGTCATCATGCCCGAACACTTCCATCTGCTGCTCTTCCCCAACTCCACCGGCCCCGCCATCGGCGAGATCCTCTCCACCATAAAGCAATCGGTCGCAAAGCGATCGCTCCACTGGGTCACCGAACACCGCCCAGAATCGCTCCACCTCTTCGCGGACCAACGCCCCGACGGCCGGACCATCCGCCGCTTCTGGCAACGCGGCGGCGGGTACGACCGCAACCTCTGGACACCCAAACACATCTGGGAGAAAATCGACTACATCCACATGAACCCAGTAAAAAGGGGGCTCTGCACAAAGCCAACCGAGTGGGAATGGTCCAGCGCAATCACTTACACAAACCAACATCTCGGCCTGTTGAGTATCAACGACAAACACATTCCGAGATAGATACAAAAACCTGACCGGCAAGGGTGCCATGGTCATGGCTCGGCATGACCATGACAACGACACCCCCCATCATGGCCACCCAAAGCTGTGGCCATGGCACCCGGCCCCAAGATCATCAAGAAGAAAGACAAGTAAGCAACCTGTGCCCGGCCAAACAAACAAGGGCCGCACTGGCAACAGTGCGGCCCTCTCTTTGATTACAGGTTGGGGTTACAGGTCAGAGGCCGTCAGATCATACGCATTCCGCATAATTCTCGTGCTTTAGCCAGCGTGTGGCGGTGATGCTTTGCAGCGGTCGGGGGTGAGGGTGTTCCAACTGGCCGTGACGGTTGCGTCGATGGCATCCTCATCCGCAAACACGCGGTTGCTCAAAGTGTGCTGACGCATCCACGCCCACACGCGCTCCATCGGCATCAGCTCCGGCGAGTACGGCGGCAAAAACATCAGCACGCTTTCATGCAATCGCCAGCGTTCCAGGCGTTCAAGAACACAGTGACATCCTGCGTGTTTATCGAACCATCACCGTTGAGATCAGCATCAGACTCGTTGGCATTCCATGAGTTCAAAAATGCGATGTAGTCTTGGGTGTTGACTGTAAAATCTCCGTTCCAATCCGCAAAACACTCGACAACACAGAGCTCGCAGTCCGACGCTGCATCAGCAAGATTGTATGGCGACATACTATCCGCTAATGCTGTCGCACTCCCGTTCGCCTCAACCCGCATAGGGCCAGTCGACATCGTCGCGCCGGATGCTGAAAACGATCCTACCGTATCATACGTATTGGAAGGTCCGCCAGGGACCGAAAACTCGATAGATGCCATGGAAGATGCCGAAGAGCCAGTTGTGGACATGTTTACATTTCCCGAAAACCAGAACCACGCGGTACGGCGAAAGCTTAGCGAGGAACGGACGAAGGTATATGCACTCGCCGAAGCGTTCTCCGTTCCAAAACCGGAATCGTAATCTGCCAGCACACCCAAATCAAACACGAACGCACTAATTGAAGCGCTACCGTCGGCGTTCGAAGCGCTCGCTTCCCCGCTGGAGAAGCCGTAGTCGTTGGTACACCACGATGTCGCAGCTTCTCCACGACTTCCCATCACTCCATTATCAGGAATGTCCGGCCACTCAAACTGTTTGAAACCCTCTTCGTCATCCGTTTCGTCGTTGCAGTCTCCAAGATCGCACTGGAACTGATTGCCAATGCCATAGCCTGCACATGAGGTAACGTTGCCGCCCGAATCCATGAGTGAAAGCTGTGCGTGCGAGAAGGTCGCCATCCACATGAAACACAGCGCTGTAATGCACATCATCTTCAAGTTCAGTTGATACATCATGGTTCCTTTCATCGATGAACTCACTATTGGCAATACTTAGGAATCCTCCACTTACCAAGTTATTGCCAACCTAGACACTCGATTCTTCACGTTTCATCCGGGCGTCTTCAACACCCGGCCTCCCAAAAACGGTCGTCCCGATCAACACGACCGCTGGAAACAAGACTTCCCTACTTCTCCATACGACGCACCCTCCACCCATGGTTCCATCCCGCCCGAGGCCGATTCTGTTCACTCTCTGCTCGTCATACGTTCGGCATTCAGCACCCCGCAGCCCACTCGTTCAGAAACGCCAGAACGTCGCGCGTATCGACCACGCCGTTCCCATCCCAATCGGCTGCCCCGTCCTCCGCAACCCACAAATTCAGGAAGAGAAGCACGTCCTGCGTGTTCACCTCGCCGTCCCCGTTCAGATCCGCAGCACAATCCAACTCCCACCGCAACACCACCAGCCCCATCTTCGCCAACACAATCTCCGCCGACTGGGCAAACCCGTCGTACCCGATCGGCTCGCTCAGCATCACGCCGGGGTTGTCGAGACCGCTCCCGCCGTACGCCGACGCCTGGTTGTTGAGCACCTCGACCCACCGCCCCTCCTGAGGCAGCCCGATCCGGTAGCTCCCATAGTCCGTGTTCGAGAAGTTTGCAACGACCACATACACTTCGCCGTCGAGATTGAACCGCTGGAACCCGATCACGTTTCCGCTCTCGTTGAGATGGAACAGCGCAAACGGGCTCGACGCCCGCAGCGCGGTGTTGCCCACTCGAAACGAATAAAGATCACGGTAAAACGCGAACGTGCCCGCGTAGGTCACCTTCTTTGACCAGTCGATTCTCTCCTGCTCAAAGTCAGCATCCTCAAGCCACTCGGTCCCCATCAGGATCGCCGGGATGCCCGGCCCCATCGCCGTCAACCCCTGCGCAAGCGTCGTCCGCCCGCGGGCCCACTCGTCGTCGTGCGGAAACACCGGATCAATCGTCCGCACCGCCCGCTCTCCGCCCGAAAGGCTCCACGCCTCGTCGTGCAGCTCAAAGTAGTTCAGCACCTGCGCCCCCTCCAGATACTGCCCGCTGCCTTCCAGAATATCCGCGATCCTCCACATCTCCGGGTCGCCAAACACCGCGTCGAAGATCTCCGAACGAAGGTTGTCGTTGTACGCGTCGTGGTACTGCGCATCAAACCCCGCCCCGCCCAGCGCCACCGGCCGCGTCACCCACGCGTCGTCGGGCAGCTGCTCAGCAATCACCGTCTTATCAACATACCTTTGGTCCACCAGCTCGTTGAGCCCCTGCATCAGGCTCCACCCGCTCGCCTCGTTCTCGCCGATGTTGGTAAAGTCCGAGCCGTCGAACCGGAAGCCGTCGAACCGGTATTCCTCGAGCAAAAGCACCACGCTGTCCAGGAAATACTCCCGCACCCCATCCTTATCAAAGTCCGCCTGAGGCCCCCAGGGCGTCTCCACCACCGGCGTGTCAAAGTACAGCTGCGTCCCGTCGTAGTCCCACAAGAAGTTGTCCGTCGGGCTGAAGTGGTTCCACACAATGTCCAGCAGCACCGCGATGCCGTTGGCGTGCAGCTCGTCGATCATAAACTTCAAATCGTCCGGCGTGCCCAGCCTCCACTCCACCGCCCACTGGCTGATCGGGTTGTACCCGCCCGAAAAATCGCCCGGGAACTCGTGGATCGGATTCAGCATCACCGCGTTGATCCCAAGCTCCGCCAGGTGCGACGCCCGTGCCGCGACGTCCCGATACCCCGACGGGTTGCCCGTGTTACCGAACGGATCGTTCCGCCCGGCAAAGCTCCCGACGTGCAGCTGGTAGATCACCAGGTCCTCCGCCGCGGGAGGCGAGAACCCCTCGGTCTGCCACTGGTACCGCTCCGGGTCGATGATGTACGAGTTGAGGTTGTCGGTCGGGTTGAGCCGCCGCGCGCGCGGGTCGCTGTTCCAGAGCCCGTTGTTGAAAAAATACTTATATTGCTGCCCGTGCCCCGCGCCGGCGACAAAGCCGATGAAATGCTCGCCGATCTTGGTCAGCGGATCGTCGAGCGACCAGCCGTTGAACTCCCCCCGCACATGCACCGTCGAACGGTTGGGCGACCACACCTTGAAGACCGTGCCCCCCGTCACCGGCGTCGCGCCCACCGGCGCGTGCTCGAGGGTCACAAAGTCCAGCACAAAGTCCTGCCCCACCGGCGTGTCGTCGGTCATCCCGGAGCGCGAGAGGTAGTCGGTGTCGCTGCCGTCGGTCAGCTCGATGAGGTACCCGAGCGTGTCACCCGCTGTCGCCGGCACCGTCGCCGCCCACACGTCGTACGGCCCGCGGCTCTCGACCACCGCCGCGTCCACCCACACCGAGCCGTCCACCCACACCCGCGCCGTGGTCAGATCATCGCGAAAGGTCTGAAACCGCACCTCGAAACTCTCCCCCCCCACCGGGCACAGCGGCCGCCGATCCTGCCACTCAATATGACTGATGCCGTTCCACTCGACGTTGTTGTCCTGCTGCGCACCGGCCGCAGGCAACGCCACCACGCCCGCCGCCACAAGTACGCAAAATACCCAAGCCCTCGATCGTTGCCGCAGCGTTCTTTGCATGTTGACCTCGCTTGCCGATGTGCACTCAGCCCTTGCCACCTCTAGTCATACCAACTCTCCGCCCCGAGTCAACCACCTTCTGCACCGCCCCCTGCCTACCCATCCATCCCGTGGCTATCGTCGCCACACCGCACCGAGGTTCCCCATCCACCCATGAACCCCCCATGCACCCAATAAACCCTACCAAAAAACGACTCACCCGCATCACCGCTGCGCCGTTCACCGTGCCCTACCTCCGCGCCGAGGTCGAGGCCCTCGGCTTCGAGGTTCAGGAAGAGGACGCTGTCGGCATCCACGTCGGGGCCTCGCTCATCGACTGCATGCCGCTCAACCTCCAACTCCGCACCGCCCAGCACGTCCTCTGGCTGCTCGCCCGCTTCCGCTGCCCCTCGCCCGACGCGCTCTACAAGGAAGTCGCCGCGTTCCCCTGGGAGACCCTCATCGCCAACGACGGCTACGTCAGCGTCGTCAGCAACGTCGACCACCCCAAGGTCACCAACTCGCTCTACCCAAGCCGCGTCGTCAAAGACGCGATCGTTGATCGCATCTCCAGCAAGACCGGCGCGCGACCCGACAGCGGGCCCGACCGGTACCAGACCGTCATCAACCTCTTCTGGAAGGGCGACCGGGCCTGGATCTATCTCAACACCAGCGGCGAACGCCTCGGCGACCGGGGCTACCGCAAGCTGCCTCACCTCGCCCCGATGCGCGAGACCCTCGCGGCGGCTGTGCTGCTGGCGGCCGGGTATGACGGGACGCGGCCGCTGGTCAACCCGATGTGCGGCAGCGGCACGCTGGCGATCGAGGCGGCGCTGATCGCGACGGGGCGCGCGCCGGGGCTCCTGCGGAGTAACTATGGGTTGTTGCATACGTATCTCGATATCGACGACGAGTGGCGCGAGGCGCGGCGGGAGGCGGGGAAGCTGAAACGGGCGCGGGAGCTGGGGCCGGTGCCTCCGATCGTGGCGTCGGACCACGACCCCTCGGCGATCGACGCGGCGCGGCGGAACGCGAGGGCGGCGGGGGTCGAGCAGCACATCGAGTTTGTCGAGTGCGACTTTGCCGAGACGCCGATGCCGGATGGGGTAGGGGTGGGTGATGTGATGATGAATGCGGAGTACGGCGAGCGGATGGGCGAGGCGGATCTGCTGCCTGAGACGTATAAGAGGATCGGGGATTACTTCAAGCAGCGGTGCGCGGGGTGGACGGGGCATGTGTTTACTGGCAGCCGGGAGCTGGCGGGGAAGGTGGGGTTGCGCGCAGCGAAACGGACGCCGTTTATGAACGCGCATATCGAGTGCCGACTGTTGCGGTATGAGATGTGGGCGGGGGTCAGGGAAGAGTAAGAAATCTGGTGGCTATGGCGGGCGGGCGCGGGTTGCGTTGCGCGAGGGTGTCGTGCGCGCGAGCGCGGGTGTGCGGGGAGGCTGGCGGGGAGTGAGGTGTTTTTTCTGTGGTGGTGCGGGAGTGGGGGCGGGGTTTGTGGGTACGAAGGCGGCGTACTGAAGTACGCGGCTCGGAGGGGGAGTGGTGGTCGGCGGCGGGGGTGGCGTGGTTAGTGGGGTAGTTGGTGGGGTGGTTGGTTGGGTGGTTGTGGATTGGGGAGCGATCGTTGCGAGTGGCGCGGCGCGGGGTTCGCGTCTGGGAGCGCGGGGGGTGTTGGGGGAGAGGTAGCGGAGGATGGCGGCGGCGGCACGGCGGCGTTCGATGGGGTCGTCGGCGGTGTGGGCGATGTCTTCGAGGGCGTCGATGGTGCGGCGGGCGGTGGCGTCGCTGCGGATTTCTTTGCGGAGACGGCGGAGGGCACGCTGGGCGGTGATGCGCTGCTGAATGTGGGGCTGGGTGGACCAGTCGATGAGCTGAACCTCGGTCATGCCGACGTGGACGGCGGCGACGAGGAGGTCGGCGTTGGGGTCGAAGAGAGCGGCGAGGAGGTGCTCGTCCTGAGGGGTGAGAGGGACGGGCGCGGGCTGGGGAGGCGGGATGGTTGGGTCGGTGGGCATGGCTGTGTGCGCAGGATATGGGCAGAGGGATCGCGCTTTGGCTTCGGTGGTGTGGAGGTGCGGGATGTTGCGCGCAAGCGGTGTATCGAGGGGGAGTTTGCGCGCAAATGTGGAGGTGCTGGCATTAGTCGTGAAGATCGTACTCGTAGCGGCAGGATGGGGCGTCGGTCGGTTCGATGATGATTTCGGTGGCGTCGAGCGAGCCGTCGACTTCGATTTCCAGCGTGGCGCGGCCGGGTGGTATGGTGAGCGGCTCACGGCAACGGAACCAAGTCGGGCCGACCTGGCCGAGACGGATGGCTCGGTCAGGCAACCGGAGTGTGAGGCGGACGGCGGCGGAGTGACCTTGCGGGTTGGTGTCAGGAGATTGGAGTTGCGTCATGGGGCTGACCTTGGAGTTGTTGAATCGGGCGGAACGGTATGCGGCACTGTATCAGCTTCGGCTCGGGGACCGGCTGGGGTTCGGGAAAGACGGGACGATCTGGCGGACCGACGCCCGAACCGCCCTCAAGGTGTTCAAGGCTCGCGATCTCTACGAGCGGGAGTTGGCGGTGTACCAGCGGCTACGGGAGTACGGCGTTGCAGAGTTGTGCGGGCATGACGTGCCCACGCTGGAGCAGTGGGACGACGAGCTTTGGGCGATCGAGATGACGATCGTGGGGCGGCCGTTTGTGCTGGACTTTGCGGCGGCACGGCTTGATGGGGACAGGCTTGTGTTTCCGCAAGAGGTGGTCGATGCACAGGAGGAGCGGATTCGAGAGTTGTTTGGGGCGAGGGTGTGGAAGGTGGCGGCGATCCGGGCTGCGCTGGAGCGGCTTGGTATTCACCTGACGGATATCCATCCGGGGAATATCGGGTTTGTGGAGTCGGAGGAGGAGTGAGGCAAAAACCATCTGCCTTTCGAGCGTGTTCACCGACCCCGGAAAAAAGCACTCGAGATCGGTGACACGGCGCGATGCCCACCGGCGCGAGATGAGCTTGTCGATGTCCCGCAAGCGCAAGGCCTCTGCGCCTATCACACAGGCCTCTATGTCAACAGGAACCTCTGAACAATCAGGAGGGCGGGCTTTCCAGCCCGCGTTGGTGCAATCTCCGGCAGAAACAGCCAAGTTGTTCGGCTTTGTTCAGCGGTTCCCTATTTGTATCTCGCGTCTTGTTGCTTGTTCACACGAGTCCCTCCTATCTACGCATGAATCGCCCTTCCCTCCGCTGCCAGGGCGGCTTCGTGGATGGATTCGTGCATGGTGGGGTGGGCGTGGACGGTGCAGATGAGTTCTTCGGTTGTTGCTTCGAGGCGGCGGGCGAGGGTCATTTCGGCGATGAGTTCGGTGGCCTGGTCGCCCATGATGTGGCAGCCGAGGATCTCGCCTCGGGGGAGGGAGCGGATGATTTTGGTGAAGCCTTCGGTGTGGTGTGAGGCGATGGCTTTGCCGAGTGCGGAGAAGGGGAACTTGCCGACTTCGTAGTCCTGTCCTTTTTTGAGTCCTTGCTCGATGAGTGCGCGTTCGGTGAAGCCGACGGAGGCGACTTGCGGGTTGCAGTAGGTGCAGCCGGGGATGACGGAGTAGTCCATGGGGATTGGTTCGTGGTCGATTTTTTTGTCTCGCCAGGCGATGCGTTCGACGCAGAGGATTGCTTCTTCGGAGGCGACGTGTGCGAGCCATGGGGGGCCGATGACGTCGCCGATGGCGTAGACGCCGGGGAGGTTGGTTTTGTAGTCGAGGTGTTGTGGGTCGCCGAAGTGGTCGGGTGTGTAGTCGGTTTTGATGGAGCCCTTTTCGGTGGCCAGGCCGAGGGAGTCGTCGAAGAGGCTGTCGAAGCGGCCGGTGACGCCGATGGCCAGGAGGATGCGGTCGGCTTCGATGGTTTCGGCTTTGGACTCGTCGGCTTTGCCCTGTTTGAAGGGGGTGATGGTGGCTTTGACGGAGTTGCCTTTGGTGTCGATGGCGGTTGTGACGTAGCCGGTTTTGAACTTGATGCCTGATTTCTTGTAGTGGCGTTCCATGGCTTTGGAGACTTCATCGTCTTCGACGGGGAGGATGCGATCGAGCATTTCGACGACGGTGACCTCGGTGCCGAAGGAGTGGTAGAAGTAGCCGAACTCCATGCCGATGGCTCCGGAGCCGACGACGATAAGGCGTTTGGGTTGTTCTTTGTTGCACATTGCTTCGCGAGCGCCCCAGATCTTCGGGTCTGAGCCGAACTTTGCGAAGGGGAGGTCGCGGGCGATTGAGCCGGTGGCGAGGATGACGTTGGTGGCGGTGATGGTTTCGCGTGGTTTGGCAGCGGGTGTTGCGGGGGCGTCGGTGCGTTCTTCCTGGACATTGCAGTCGTAGATTTCGACGGTGCAGGGTTTGTTGTTCTTTGCGGCGGCGGTGAGTTTGGCGCTGCCTTGGATGTGGTCGATTTTGTTCTTTTTGAAGAGGAACTCGATGCCTTTGTTGAGTTTGCTGGCGACGTCGCGTGACCGGCCGATGACTTTGTCCCATTCGACGGCGATTTCGCCTTTGATTTTGAGCCCCCAGAGCTCTCGGTCGTGGAGTTTTTCCATGAGTTCGGCATTGGAGAGAAGGGCTTTGGAAGGGATACATCCCCAGTTGAGGCAGACGCCTCCGAGTTTGGCGCGTTCGACGCAGGCGACTTTGTAGCCGAGTTGAGCTGCGCGGATGGCGCCGACGTAGCCGCCGGGGCCGCCGCCGATGACGATGAGGTCGTAGTGGGTGTTGGCCACGTGATGCCTTCCTTCCGTGGGGGGGGTTGTGGGGTGTCGTGGAGGTTGTCTGGCGCGGAGTATATGGAGGCGGATCGGGCGTGTCCGGGTTGGTATGCGGGATTTGTCCGGCGGGGGTGGTGTGGCGAGATTCGGTTCTGATCGGGTGTGGAGCGTTGGAGGCGTGATCTTCTCGGACGATGCTTGGGGCTTGGGCGAGTTGGGGGTAGACTCTGGTGACAGTTCTGTCGCGCCCTGTGCTCGGGCGGTTTGAGCCACTCGAATCTGTTGGGCGATTGGGAAAAGGGAGGAATGAAATGTTGTTGAGTGTGCGCGCGAGGTTTGTGGGCGTTGTGTCTGCGGCGGTGGCTTCGCTGGCGGGGGCGCAGCCGGTAGAGAGCGTTTCGTATGTCGAGTTGGACGGGGTTGACGACTCGGTGGTGTCGTACGCGGACTTCACGCTGACGACGCTGACGGCGGAGGCGTGGGTGCGTGTGGACAGCAGCCACGAGCAGTTTGCGTCTGGGATCGTGACCTGGGGTTCGCGGGATCAGGGGTCGTACAGCTTTGCGATCCGGAGCCCTTCGGACCGGCGGTTGACGTTCTTTATCAACTTCAACAACGGGACGCAGCGGACGCTGACGGGGAATACGCCGTTGCCTCCGGGCGAGTGGCACCATGTGGCGGCGACGTACGACGGGACGACGGCGCGGCTGTACATCGACGCGGTGCTCGATGCTGAGGGCGTGCTGGGCGATCCGATCAACCCGACGGACGACCCCGGGCGGCTGTCGATCGGCGATGAGTTTGCGGGGCAGAGCGAGTTTGTGCGGGGCGGGTTTGACGACGTGATGATCTGGAGCGAGGCTCGGACGGCGGAGCAGATTGCTGACGACATGGCGGGGAACGGCGGCAAGAACGGCGGATCGGCGCTGATGGCGTGGTACAGGTTTGACGAGTTTGCGTCGAACATTGTGCTTGATTCGAGCGGGAACGGGCGGCACGCGCACCTGGGCGCTGACTTCGACGTCGGCGACGACGACCCGGTCTCGGTGCGGTGGGACGAGGGGCTCAGTCGGCGACGGTATCTGGTGCTGACCAGCTCGCGGCAGGGCGAGGTGCGGGTGATCAGCGGGTCACTCGAGGACCAGATCGCGCAGGTGAACGCGGGGAGCAACCAGTCGTTCTGGGCCCCGATCGTGAACCGGCATGCGGACTTTCACGAGCGGGATTCTTTCTTGTGTACGGCGGCTCAGGACCTGTCGTTTGTGGACAGCGAGACGTACCTGACCGGGGCTGACGAGGTGACGCGGCACAACTGCGAGAGCGCGTTTTACAGGTTTGATTTCTATATGCCTCCGATGTATTTGGATGCCCAGGTGTATGGGGTTGCGAATCTGGACGACATGGGTGTGGTGTTTATGAACGGCTCGGCGATCTCGCCGACGATCGAGCAGGAGGACCTGGACAACTTCGGGACCGATCGGCTTGACGCGGCGGGTCGTCCGGTGCTGGGGTGGCCGACGGCGGATCCGTTGTTTGCCTCCGACCACGACCTGTTTGTGCCGGGCAAGAACGAGTTTTTGGTCGCGGTGGCGAGCGATGTTTCGGAGTTTGAGCCTGCGGGGATGGAGTTCATTGTGGTGGTGGCGTACGACTGCCTTGCGGACTGGAACGCCGACGGCGAGCACGACACGGTTGATTTCACGGAGTTTCTGAACGCGTGGGCGTCGGGAGACCCCGGGGCGGATGTGAATCTTGATGGCAGCGTGAACACGAAGGACTTTATTCTGTGGCTGAACATCTGGTCGTTTGGGTGTCCTGACTGATTTTTCCGCGACGATCGGCGCTCACACGATGCCCCGTGTCCCACGCCTTTGACGGCTTGGGACGCGGGGTATTTTTGTGGCTGATGGTGCCAGAGGGCTCAAAGACCGCGTTGCTTTGGAGTGGTTTTTTGGTAGGCTGGTGTGATGTGCGGGTTGTGGCCCGGGCTTCAGACCAACCGGGACGGTGTTGCATCAGCGGGAGAGAGAGCATGATTCGTTTGACAGCTTTGGCGGTGTGTTTGTGTGCGGGGGCGGCGTTTGGGCAGCAGGCTTCGCGGGAGGTGGTGGCGACCGACGCGACGGGGACGCGGGTGGATCGCGTGTTTGTGCCTCAGTTGATGTTGGGCGAGGATGGGGCGACCAGCCGGGCTGGGTTGCTGTGGACCTACAACGATGCGGCGTCGATCACCGAATCGGTGGCGCTTGGCGACGGGGGGCGCGAGTCGTGGGTGGCGCACTCGCTGAATGACAAGCGGATGAGCAAGTTTACGACGACGGGCGGGGGTGTGCCGGACTTTGTGTATTCGCTGGCGATGCAGATGCCGGACACGATCGGTGTCGCGGCGGCGGCGGACGGGACGCTGTGCGCGATGATCGAGTGGAGAAACAGCGCGCTGGTGACTGTGCGAGGGTTTGCCGGCACGGGGACGGGCACGCCGCTGTGGTCGTTTACCTACAACGGAACGTACACGAACTCCGGCAAGCGAGCGGTCGCGGTGAGCGGCAACGGGATGCGTGTGGCGACGTGCGCCTTCGACGGGACCGACACGCTGCTGGTGCTTCACAACGGGGCGACGGGCGCGATGATGGGGAGTGCGACGATTCCGGGATATTGTTCGGGCGTGGAGATGGACGACAGCGGGACGAGGATCCTGGTGACGGCCGGTTCGGTCGCGCGGCTGTACGACACGGCGACGATGACCGAGGTGTATTCGCTGGCGACGTCGGGCGCGGGCGGGTACCACCGGATCTCGCGTGACGGGACCGCGATCGCGGCGGGCGGGTTCAACATCCGCGCAGCCCGTGAGATCGGGGGCGTGTGGCAGACGGTGTATGCCGGGGGCGGCTCGACCGACTGGTTCGGGTGGGGCATGTCACTGAGCGGCGACGGCGAGACGCTGTTTGTGCTCAGCCACGACTACGGCGACGGGTATCTCACCAACGAGCACCGCATCGTTGACCTCACCACGGGGACGGTCGTCGCGGTGAACAGCTACACGGGCTCGGGGTCGTTCCAGAACTCGGCGGTTGCGGCACAGACCAACGACGACGGGACGATCTTTGCGGCGGCTTCGTGGGGTGATGCGGGGAACACCGAGCCGGAGGTGCGGATCTTTGACCGCGACCTGAACATGATCGGGTCGATCGACACGGCGGGATCGCCCTTCGAGCTCGACATGAGCAGGGACGGGAGGTACGTGCTGGTCGGGAGCAAGGCGGTGCACGCGAACACGTTTGGCAACGGGGGCAACACGTACGCCTACGAGAACGATTCGCTTTGTGTGGCGGACTTTAACGGCGACGGGACGGTGAACACCCAGGACGTGCTGGCGTTCCTGAACGCGTGGACCTCGGACGACCCTTCGGCGGATATCAACGGCGACGGGAGCGTGAACACCCAGGACGTGATCATGTTCCTGAACCTGTGGAACGCGGGGTGCTGATCGGTTGGTCGTGCGAGCTGTGGTGCGGTTGGTCCCCTCGCTTGCGCGAGGGGTTCTACAAAGCCGGCTTGTCCCCTCGCTTGCGCGAGGGGCTCTATTTGTCGGTCTCGGGCCACTGGCCGATGGCGTGGCGGGGTTCGAGGGCGGCGCCGAGGCCGAGGACGATTCGGTTGGCGTAGGCGAAGTAGGCGGCGGCCTGGGCGACATCGAGGATCTCGCGGTCGGTGAGGCCGGCGTCGCGGAGGGGCTCGATGTCGGCTTCGGTGATGGTGGCTGGGGCTTGGGTGAGCTTTTTGGCGTAGGCGGTCATGGCGCGTTCGCGTGGGGTGAGCGCGGATTCGTCGCCGGCTTTGAGGGGTTCGGCGAGGGGTTTGCGGCTGTCGGGGAGGAGGCGTTCGAGGCCGGCGGCGTGGTGCTCGAGGCAGTAGGCGCAGCGGTTGATGCGGCTGACGGTGACGCCGACGATCTCGCGTTCGGCTCGAGAGACGGGGCTGGGTCGGTGCATGGACTGGGTGTAGAGGGCGCAGTGGGCTTCGAGCGAGTCGGGGTTGAGGGAGTGGACTTTGAGGACTTGGTCGACGGTGCCGTCGGGGTTGCCGAAGCGGCGGTAGAGGTCGGCGAGGGGGCCCTTTGCGTCGGGTTCGGGGACGGTGTGGATGTATGCCATGGGGGTCTCTGGGGCGTCTTTTGGGGGTCGGGTTTGGGGAGCGTACGCGGTGGGCGGCTCCTACAGTCCGCGGCTATGCCAACCATCACCATCAACGGCGTTGCGTGTGAGTTCACCAAGGGGCAGATGATCCTGCAGGTGGCGCACGCCAACGGGCTCGATATTCCCAGCTATTGCTACCACGACGGGCTGACGATCGTGGCGAGTTGCCGCATCTGCCTGGGCGAGGCGATGGCGCCCAACCCGCGGAACGAGGGCAAGCTCGAGCCGTATATGGGGGGCAAGCTGTTCCCGACGTGCCAGACCGCAGCGGTGGACGGGATGGTGGTCAACACCGACTCGACCAAGGCGGTTGCGAATCAGAAAGCGGTGATGGAGTATCTGCTCATCAACCACCCGCTGGACTGTCCGGTGTGCGACCAGTCGGGGGAGTGTTTGTTGCAGGACTATTCGTTCAGCTACGGGCGGGGGGCGTCGCGGTTTGAGGAGCAGAAGGTCAAGCAGCCGAAGAAGGACGTGGGGCCGAACATTTTGCTGTACAGCGACCGGTGCATTTTGTGTACGCGGTGTGTGCGGTTTACGCGTGAGGTGACCGGGACCAGCGAGCTGTATGTGAACGGGCGGGGCAACAAGAGCGAGATCGACGTGTTCCCGGGTGTGGCGCTGGACAACCCGTTGGCGAGCAACGTGATTGATCTGTGCCCGGTCGGGGCGCTCTTGGACAAGGAGTTTTTGTTTGCCCAGCGGGTGTGGTTTTTGCGGAGCACGCCTTCGATTGATGGGATTACCGCGAGCGGGGACAACATCTGGATCGAGCACAACGAGGGGAAGGTGTACCGCGTCAAGCCGCGCGAGAACTTGGCGATTAACAAGTGGTGGATCACCGATGAGGTTCGGTATGGCTGGAAGCATGTGCACGCGGAGCATCGGCTGCGGTCGCCGATGCGGCGCAAGCACGGGGCGCTGATCGAGGACGACTACAAGCGGGCGTACGAGGACACGATCGCGGGGCTTAAGAAGGCGGTCGGTGGAGGGAAGCGGCTGGCGCTTCTGGTCAGCCCGAACCTGACGTGCGAGGAGGCGTATGCGCTGGGGACGCTGGCGAAGCTGATTGATCCGCAGGCGGTGTTTGGCGTCGGGCCGGTGCCCTTTGTTGGTGAGGACCAGACCTTCCCGCCCGGGGCCGCGGCTGACGACGCGAAGGCGTTTACGGTGCGTGCGGAGAAGGCGCCGAATGCGCGGGGTGTGCAGCGGGTGCTGGGGGCGATCGGGCAGATGGTGCTGGACGCGGACGCGTTTTTGGCGCGGGTGAAAGAGCCGGACATCGGGGCGATCGTTGCGACGGGGAACTACCGCGAGGACTGGGCAACGGCAGAGGTGCTCGGGGCGATCGACAGAGCGCCGGGCGGGGGGGAGAGCCGATTTGTGGTGCTGCTGGACACCCATGGCACGCCGTTGATCGACCACGCGGATGTGGTGATTCCCGGGGCGACGTGGACGGAGAAGGCGGGGACCTTCGAGAACGCCGAGAAGGTGCTGCAGGCGTTCGAGCAGGCGATCCCTGTGATCGAGCTTGCCAAGACCGAGGGGCAGATCGCGCTGGACCTGATCGCCGAGTTTCACGGCACGCCGGGGCTTGCGGACCACCGGGCGAGTGTGGTGATTGTTGATGAGCAGCCCGGGCAGGTGCCTCAGGCGGTGGAGGTGGTCGCGCCGCGGTCGCGGCTGTTCAATGCGGCGGATATCCGGACGGAGATGGCGGACCGGTATCCGGGGCTGAGCGCGTTTGCGACGGATGTTGTGCTGCCGAGTGTGGATGCGGAGAAGGTCGAGGGTGTAGAGATGGTGGAGCTTTAGGTCTTATGCCGCCCGAAGTGGCCAGTTGAAAACTGGACGCCATTCACCGATCAATCGGAGTTCCCACAACTGAACAGAGGCTGTTGGCAATTCTTCCGCGCTAATCGCGCGAATTTGAATATCTCGTGGATCCGGTCGCCAAAGCGCTGTATCCGCGCCGAGCCCTTCTAACACATGACGACTCGCAAGGGTGTTCACACCTGATTGAAGGTCTTTGAATCGACTCACGAGAAGAGGACGGGTGGGTTCAAGGAGAACTGCAATTCCCTCGCCGTCTGGAATCTCCGTATTACTGCGCTCCGCGACAGATCCCAAATCGATAAACTCGTCCAGAATGAGGCCGAGATCCAGCTGCTGAAAAAGAGGTGTATCCGCTTTCGTCAAGTACCTACTCTTCCGGATCTGAAGAGCGCACAGTCGGTACTCCACCGAAGTACCACCTTCAATCGTGGCGCGAGCCATCGCCTCAAATGACTCGCCCAACTCTGGATCCGCCAAGAGATCGTCTACCGATGCGCCGTAACGCACCAACATCTTCACCATTGCGGGCTCAACTGCTGGTCCAAATCGATCGAGCAAACCTGGATGTTTGTCTGCGACTGTTGTCCGCCGCAATATGCCTCCGCCAGACGCCTTTCGCATGCGCAGAAGGCGTCTGTTTATATCGGCCGCTGATTGGCGAACGCCAAGTGTTCTGCATAGTGAATTGAATCGCTTCGTCAGCACTGGATCGGCGAGCATCCGGTCAACTGACATACCATCGCGAATCTCTTCGAATGACTTCCGAATCACTTCGTCATCAGTATCCGAAAAATGAACATCCGGCAAGCACTCTGGACGTGCTGCAAGCAATTCGACAGTGGAAGGCATCACGCCGAATCCACCAAAACGCAGCCTTGTGCCAGGCACCATGTGCCCGCCCAACACACGCCCGGCGCGCCAGGGATTGAAAGGTCTTTGGTTGGTCACTGAATGAACCATCGATACTCGTTTATCACTAGCAATACGCATTCTTGCGCTGTTTGTTCTCGCATCCTACGGGTAAATTGCAACAACTCTCCAAGCTTTTTCTCGTTCTGAACATCTTCGCGCTCAGCGAAAGACTCGATGAGAATTGGCCAGTCCCATAAGTCCTCTCCCGTTTCAGACCGATAAACACCTGCGTACGCTTGAAACGCTGTTCCGCCGCCGTACAACCCCGAGAAGATTTTCAGCGCCTCCTCCGCCCAAAAATCTTGGTTTCGAATTTCCTTGTTCTGGCGGTCGTGACTTGGCACCGCGAGAACCACATGATCGTGGCGGAGACCGGTCTTGAGATTCGCTGCTAGTTGCTTGGGAGTCGGTCTTTTTGCCATGAGATGGATGCCCCACAAGTGCCAGAACCCTACGGGCCACCGCGGGCACCTGAATGGTAGGTGGCAATACTCTTATGGTCGATTGCACAGATTGCGGCATCTGTGACCATGTCTTTCCCCCCAACTCCCTCCCTGCCTCCTTCTTGTTCGTCCCTCCCCACTGCTTGAAGAAGAACGGCACTTCTCGCGACTCGCACTGCTCCTTGATCTCCAGCACCCACGACCCCTGCATCGAGCGGGAGTGCGGGCCGGACTCGCCGCCGACGATGACCCAGTGGATGCCGGCGAGGGGCATGCGTTTGAGCGGGCCGAGGAGTGGCTCGCAGGAGAGGAAGCGGACCTTGGCGGGGATGCGTTGCAGCAGGCGGATGCGTTCGTAGTAGGTGCGTGTCTCGACACTGGTGCCCATCCAGATGTTGTCTGCCCAGGGCAGTTGGTCGTTACGGGCCATGTCGAGTGCGCGTTCGGGGCGTTTGGTGAGCACCTGGAAACGGTGTTGGGGGCATTCTTCCATGACACGGAAGACCTGTTGGATGAACTTGTCGGGCACGCCGTCGTGGAAGAGGTCGCTCATGGAGTTGACGAAGATGGTGCGGCCGAGCTTCCACGAGCGGGGCAGGTCGAGGGCTTTTTTGTCCAGGTTGATGTGCCCAGAGAAGACCGGGCGACCGTTGCGGGCTCGCTTGGCGGTGTTGGCGTATTTTTCACCCGTGCCGTTGGGCATGTGGCTGAGGCGCAGAGCCATTCGGGCGGCGTAGCAGTTGAGGCACCCCGGCGAAACCGGCGTGCAGCCGGCGACAGGATTCCAGGTTGCTTCTGTCCACTCGATCCGTGAGCCTTGCGCCATATCGCACCTCCACCCGAACATTATCCGATCTCATCCTTGATTACAACCCGCAAATGGCATTCCAGCCGGGCATAGGCTTTGCCACTATGACCGGAGCGATTATTTGGGCTGTTGTGGCGTTGGTGGTCGGGGCCCCGTTTGTGTTGATCTGGTGGAAGATCGCGGACCGGTGGGCGGACGATGAGCACAAGCGGTTCAAGGTGAAGGACCCCGGGCCGGCGCCGACGGTGGTGAAGCGGAGTGATGTGGAGGGTCCGGGGGAGTGAGCGGCGGTGCGGCAAGGTGCCCGGCCCGCTTTGGGCAGGTGCGGGGCTGTTACGGCATGAGGCGCGACCTTGTCCCCTCGCTTGCGCGAGGGGCTCTGCGTGTGGGGTTCGGAACGCGAGAGTCAGCGACAAAAAGAGGACCGCCCGCGCGGCCTGGTGTGGGCTGGCGGGCGGTGGTCTCTTTCCTCTTTCTTTGTGGGGTGTTGACCCCTTGACGAGTTGGCGCGGGTGAGGAGCCCGGCCGCTCGGGATGGGTTAGTTATCGAGTGCTTCGCGGAGGGCCTCCTGGATGGCGGCGTTGGCGCGGTGGCGTGCGTTGCCGATGGCTTGGCTGGCGGCGCGGCGGGCTGTACCGAGGGCGACGAAGAACTCGCGGTCGGCGTGGAGAGCGCGGAGTGCGTGTGCGGCGCGTGCGGCGATGAGGCCGACGTGTCGGTTGCCGTGGCGCGCGGCGTGGTTGACCCGGCCCATCGCGTGGCGTGCCGCGGCGATCAGCTCACGATCTGAGGCGTCGGAGTTGTCGAGTCGGATGATGGTCTCGATGCCTTCGGCGGCGAGTTCGTGAATCCGGTCGGCGGTGCGTTCTGCGGTTTCCTGCATCGCGGCGGCGGCGGCGCGGACGATCTGGCCTGGGTCGCCGTCCTGGGCGAGGGCCGGGGCGACGGCGAGGGTGAAGGCGGCGAAGAACGCGGCGAGCAGATGGGTGAACCTGAGTGTCATGGTGATCTCCTTCTTGGAGTGCTGAGGTTCCGCGAAAGAACCGGTCGTGGATGTGTGGCTGGCGCGGCACTGTGTCGCGGCGGCCGATGATGTGGAGCGGGGCGTGATCGGGCAGAAGTCGGCCTGGCCGGTTGTGCGATTCCCGCGCGGGTGGTGCCGGGTTGGGCCCCCTTGCCCACACGGCGGTACAGGAAGGGAAACGCCGGGCGAGCGGGCGGATTGCCGGAACACCGGGCTTTTCTTGTCGGACAGCCGCTAGGCTTGTCGCGGGATGCCGACCTACCGCCTGACGATTGCTTACGACGGGACCGACTTTGCCGGGTGGCAGAAGCAGGAGCCTCCGGACCCGTGGCTGGCGGCGGCGGCGCGGGCGGGGGAAGCCGGGTCGGGCGGGGTGCCTGCGGGGAGCATCCCGCGCGAGGCCAAGTCCATGAAGCTTGAGCCCGGGCTGGTGGCGGGCAAGCCGGGGCGGATCGCGCTGCGGACGGTGCAGGCGGTGGTCGAGCGTGCGGTGCGGGAGGTGGTGCGCGAGCCGGTGCGGCTGAAGGGGGCGAGCCGGACTGATGCGGGGGTGCATGCGCGGTGCCAGATGGGGGTGTTTGCGTGCTCGGGGGATGAGCCGGCCAAAGGCAACGACACCGCGGTGCGTCCGACAGCGCCGGGTGGCGTCGGTGACGAGGAGGACAGCCGGGGGAAGGGGGGGTGGCCGTTGTCTCGGGGGGCGGGGCGGTTGTTGATGGCGGTGAACTCTCGGCTGCCTGATGATGTGCAGGTGGTGCGGGCCGAGGCGGTGGAGCGGGGGTTTGACCCGATTCTTGATTGTGTCGGTAAGGGGTACAGCTACACGTTGTGGGTGGGGATGCACCGGCCGTTGTGGGCGCGACGGCATGTGCATCACACCTGGGCGAAGCTGGACCTTGGTGCGATGCAACAGGCAGCGGCGTGCTTTGTGGGGACGCACGACTTTGCGGGGTTTGCGGCAGCCGGGCACGGGAGGCAGACGACGGTGCGCGAGGTCTTTGCGTGTCAGGTGCGCGAGATCGAGAAGCCGGAGCTGTGGCACGGCGACCACTCGCGGGGGGTGCTGGCCGGGGGCGCTGGGGGTGTGGGGGGTGTGGTGGGCGAGGGCGATGGGCGGGGGACGACGGTGGCGGTGGCGGACCCGGGGCGGTTGCTGCGGGTGGAGGTTTCGGGGAGCGGGTTTTTGTACAACATGGTTCGGATCATCGCGGGGACGCTGCACGATGTGGGGCGTGGTCGGATCGACGCGGCGGCGTTGCCGGAGATCATTGCGAGCCGTGAGCGCAAGCGGGCGGGGCCGACGTTGCCGGCGAAGGGGTTGTGTCTGGAGTGGGTGGCGTATCCGGACAGCTGCGCCTGAAACAGAAACGTTGTTGTCTGGTGGTTTGCGGCTGTTGTCTCCTCGCTTGCGCGAGGGGCTCTAAGAAATCTGTTGTCCACTCGTTTGCGCGAGGGGCTCTGGAGGAACTGCCAAGCGGTAATGTGCTTGGGGTGCTGCGACACGGCAGGCGTCGGGGACGTCTTGCCGGACGACCGCGCCGGCGCCGACAACGCACCTGCTGCCGATGCGAACGCCCGGCAGGACGGCTGCGCCGAGGCCGACGAGTGTATCGGCGCCGATGGAGACGTTGCCGCCGAGGGTGGCGTTTGGGGCGATGTGGGCGTTTTCGCTGACGGTGCAGTGGTGCTCGATGATGGCGGCGGAGTTGATGATCGCGTGGGGCGCGATGCGCGCGCAGGCGTGGACGACTGCGAGCGGGCCGACGAAGGTGCCGGGGGCGAGTGTGGCGCTCGGTGAGACAAACGCGCGGGGGTGGACGATTGTGGCGGGCGGGCAGTTGTGGTTGCTGAGGCGGTTGAGCAGGGTGCGCCTGATTCGGCAGTCGCCGAGGCAGAGGATCCAAGGTGGCGTATCGCGTGGGTGCTGGAGGAAGGCTTCGAGCGGGCCGAGGTAGGGTGATGGGTGAGGGCTCTGCGTCGCGGCGCACACCGGGTTGTCGTCGTAGACACCCTGCACTGAATACCCCTCGAGTTGTGCGGCTTCGGCGACGACGAGGGCGTGGCCGCCGCCGCCGAGGAGTGTGATGTGGTGCGGGGTACGTGGCATGAGTGGATGCAGAGCGGTTGCCTGCGGGGAGGCTGTCTTGCTCAGGCGGCGTTGGTTGTGGCGGGTGCGGGTGTGGGTGCGGTATCGGCGGGGGCGGTGTCGTGGAGGATGTTGTCGTGGGGCGAGAGTGCGTTGCGACCTGAGCCGGGCTCGAACTCGCGGCTGAGGATTTCGTCGGCGACGCGGACGGTCTCGGCGGCGACGGCTTCGGTGAGGTGGTTGCGCCAGTCGCCGACGACGCCCTTGCGGAAGAAGCTGGCGTCTTCGTTGCCGGCGGCGCGGCCGCTCTGTTGCTTGAAGTCGGCGGCGGCGACGCAGGTGCCGACGTGGTCCTGGTCTGCGGCGAGGTTGAGGAAGCGGAGGAGGCGTTCGACCTGGGTGTGCGGGTCGGCTTTGTAGTGCTCGTAGCTGATCTCGGTGTAGTGGTTCGGGCCCAGGCGGCTGCCGGTGCGGCGGGCGAGCCACATCATCGGGGCCCAGACATCGTGGGCAAACGCGGGGGCGAACTCGTTGATGTCCTTGAAGGGGCCGGTGTCTCCGAGCAGCTTGCGGTGGAACCAGGAACTGACGGCGGTGTCGCGGACGTCGCGGGTGACGCACACGAACCGGGCCCAGGGGTAGAGGGTGGCGAGGAGGTCCATGTGGCGGGCGTTGTCGGGGGTCTTGTCGAGGACGGCTGAGATGCGTTGCTTGGTGGCGGGGGGGCAGGTGGCGATGTAGCGCATGAACATGCGGTCGCAGGCCTGACGGGCGAGGAGGAGGAAGTCGGAGTCACCCGGGGTGAGCCACGCGGCGGGTGGTTTGTCGGAGGATCGCTTGGTGCCGACCTGGGCGTTGGTGTAGGTCTGGAAGGCTTGTTGGAGGGCGGGGATGAGGCGGGTGGGGAGGTGTCCTTCGCCCCGGGCGATGGCGTTTGGGTGGGCGTGGAGTGTGGAGGTGACCCATGAGGTGCCGGTCTTTGGGGGGCCGAGGATGAAGCCGATCTGGAGGCGTTCGATGAGGCGGGATTGCTCCTGCCAGGTTCGGAAGGCCTGGACGATCTGGGGAGGTTGGTTGTTTGGCTGGGAGTGGTTCATAGATGGTTTGTCGGCCGGACGGGCTGGGGGGCTGGACAGAGGGTGGGGAAAGATCGGTCGAGGCGGGGTGTTGCGCAAGAAAGACCGCCGGGCTCGGTGAGGAGCCCGGCGGTCTTGGATTGGTACTTGGATGTGCCGTTGTTGACGGCTTGGGTCAGGATCAGCGTCGACGGCGGAAGGCGGCGATGCCTGCGAGGCCGAGGAGGGCGACGCTGCTGGGTGCGGGGACCACGCACTCGATGAAGCGTGCGCTGACGCCGCTGATTGAGGTTGTGATTGCGCCGGTGGCGGTGTCGAGGACGAAGACGCCGTCGCCGCTGGTGAACATGATGTTGCCGTTGTCGAGCTCGTAGACGCCGCGGACGCTTCTGTTGACATCGTAGTAGTTGAGGAGATTGCCGCCGTTGTCGTACTCGTAGATGCCGGCGGGGTCACTGAAGCCGCCGGCGAGGACGTTGCCGAACTCGGTGGTGGTCATCTGCTCGGGGAAGTCGATGCCTGAGATGCCGTCGGACTCGACGAAGACGGACTGGAAGTTGCCACTGTTGTCGAAGACGTCGATGTCTTCGCCGTTGATGTCGTTGATGAGGAGGTTACCGAAGTAGGAGAGGACGTCGAAGGGGCTGCCGTCGCCGTTGTCGCCGGTGGCGAAGAAGCCGTTGATGGTCTGGGTGGCGACGTCGATGGTGACGATGCCGTTTCCGGGCGCGCCGTTGCTGCTGCCGGCGTTGGTGACGTAGGCGGTGTTGCCGACGACCTCGAAGCCGCGGATGTTGTCCATGCCGCCGGTGATGGCGCCGAGGAATGTGGTGCCGTCGAGGCTGTAGCGGAAGATCGAGTCGGCAACCTGGTCGCTGACCCAGATTTCGCTGCCGACCTGGACGGCGTTGACGGGTGTTGCTGCGCCCTGGGGCACCATGTCGATGAAGTTGTCGGTGATGAGCGATCCGTCGGCGGAATCGAACAGCATGACCCGATCGTTGGTGGAATCGGGAACCATGAGGACGCAGTCGCCGGTGGTACGGGACTGGGCCGAAGCAATGCTGGACGCCAGACCGACGAGCGCAGCCAAAATCAGAGCGCGGTTCATAATCTGTCTCTCCTCAATAATCTCATAGGGCTCTCTCAAAGCCCCCTCTCTCCTGACACCTTTCGATGCCCTATTTGTCGGTTGATGCACTCACTCTGCCTCCCAGCGAAAGATCACACACACGTTCAACCGAACGGCATGGTATCACAAATGCCGAGTCTCTCCAAGGGGATGTGCAAAAATATCCAAAACTTGTTGGCATGGGGGCTATTCTTGGGGTATGCAGCCCATCCGCGTCGCGTACGTCCGATATCTCAACACCAAACCCCTTGTGGAGGGTCTCAGGGCTGTTTCCGGGGTAGAAATGCTCGCGGCGGCTCCGTCGCATATCGCCGATATGGTGCGTGGGGGGCGGGCAGATATCGGGCTTGCGTCGGTTGTTGATCTGGTGCGCGACGGCGAGCCTCTGGCGGCGGTGCCGGTGGGGATGATCGGGTGCGACGGGCCGACGATGACGGTTCGGCTGTACTCATCGCAGCCTCTGGACGAGGTCGAGTTGTTCCACGCCGACACCGAGAGCCATACGTCGGTGGTGCTGTGCCGGGTGTTGTTGCAGAAGATGTTTGGTCGATTGCCGGGTGTTATTGATTTTGATGCTCGTGAGCGGATGTCGAGCACTGGTCCGGAGGAGTGGCCTGAGGCGATGCTGATTATCGGGGACAAGGTGGTGACGGATTCGCCGCCGGCGGTTCGGTATCCGTATCAGTTGGATCTTGGGGAGGCGTGGAAGTCGCTGACGGGGTTGCCGTTTGTGTACGCAACGTGGGTGTGCCGGGCTGAGGAGGCTGGATCGCCGTTGGTCGCCCATGCGGCGGCGTTGCTCGATCGGCAGCTTCGGCACAATCTGACGCGGCTGGACTGGCTGCTCGAGACGCGGTCGGGCGAGCACCACTGGCCGGCGGACCTGGCGCGTCGGTATGTGGTGGACCTGCTGCGGTACCGGCTCGGTGATCGGGAGCGGCAGGGGCTCGAGCGGTTCATGGCTGAGGCTGCGGGGCTGGGGTTGCTTCCCGGGCGGGCGATCCGGTGGGCGTCTTGGTCGGGTGATAGGGTGCGGCCGTGCCTCCCTTGCAAAGAATCCTGACGCTGGCGCTTGCCGAGATGGTGGATGAGTTGCGGTTTGCTTCTCGGGAGGCGTTGTTGCGCGATATCGACCGGGCCGAGGCGTTGGCGGGGGAGATCGATCCTGGTGTCGGGTATCCGGCGGACTGGGTGGTGTTCCGGGTGACGGGGTACCGGCCGGAGATGACGGACCCGCCGGTGATCACGGGGGACGACCTGCTCGGCGATCTGTCGGCGGTGGTCGAGCGTTTGTGCGAGACCGCGAGACTCACGGCTGCGGATATCGCCGGCCCGGTCGAGCCCCTCGACGAGCTGGCGGCGCGGTGGTCGGTGAGCGTGAAGACCTTGTCGCGATGGCGTCGGCGGGGGCTGATCGCCCGGCGGGTACACGACGAGCGCGGCGGGGTGCGGCTGGTGTTCACCGAAGAGGCGACCGCGGCGTACGAGGCGCGCAATGCTGGGGGGCTGGAGCGGGCGGCGGGGTTCAGCCGAATCGATGAGGCGACCTCGGCGCAGATCATCAGGCGGGCGCGAAGGTATCACGACCTGCTGGGGATGAACCTGACCCAGTGTGCCGAGCGTTTGGCGGCACGGTTTGACCGGTCGCGCGAGGCGGTGCGGATGCTGCTGGTGCGGCACGACACGGCGGCGCGGACAGGGCGGAACAAGGGGAAGAGCGGCCGAGCGGATGCCGGGCCGATCTTTGATCCGTCGCGGGCGCTGGGGGAGCGGACGCACAGGGTGATCGAACGGGCGTGGCGGCGGGGGATCGAGCCGGCGTTGATGACGAAGCGGTATCGAAGGTCGCGGGCGGGGATTCACAGGATCATCAACGAGCAACGGCTGGCGCGGCTTCGGGGGTTGGAGATCGGGCATGTTGCGCCCGAGGCGGCTGCGTTGGACGAGGACGAGATCGCGGCATTGCTTGGTGAGGAAGTGGTGCGGGTGGTCGAGCCGGCGGTGGTGCCGGGTGATATGACCGAGCTGCTGGAGATGATGCGCGAGCGGGTGGTGCCGGTGGGTGTGGAGGAGAGGCTGCAGAGCAAGGCTGAGCACGTGCTGCGGGGGCGGGCGTTGCGGTTGATGGCGGCGGTGGGTTCGGCGTTTCCTGAAGCGGGGTTGATTGATCGGGCCGAGACTGATCTGCGTTGGGCGGCGGGGTTGCGGTCGGCGCTGTCGCGGACGCAGTTGCTGTTGATGCTTGAAACTGTGGCGAGTTCGGCGGGGATCGACTTTGCGCATGTGCGGAGTCAGGACGCCCGCGCGTTGGTCGAGGCGGGGTTGGGCGGGTTGCGCGGGGGGCTCGATGGGTTTGATCCGTGGAAAGCGGGGCGGCTGGCGGGGACGGTGGGGCTTGCGGTGGCGCGGGTCAGAGTCGACGCGGCACCGGGCGGGGGCGCGGCTGGAAAGCGTGCGCGGGTGCGGATTCTGGCTGGGACGCCTGCGCCGGACTGGACGTTGCTGGTTTCGCCCTGGGTGGAAAGGCTGCGGCCGGACCGTCGGGCGGCGGGGGTGCGCGGGGCGTTGGAGCCGGAGTTGCGGGAAGTGCTCTCGGCGCGGTTTGGGTTTGACGGCACGCGGCCGCAGACACTCGCGGAGATCGCGGCTGCGCGGGGGCTGACGATCATGCAGGCCGGGCGGCTCGAGCGGCGGGCGATCCGGGGTGCGCTGGAAGCGGCGCGTGGTGGTGGCGGTGATGGCGGTGGTCGAGGTAGGATCGGGGCATGAACCCGGGGCAGTACACAACTGAAGACATCGAGCGGGTGGAGCTGGTGGTCGGCATGGAGGTGCATGTCGAGCTTGCGACGGCGAGCAAG
The DNA here is from genome assembly GCA_030950285.1 of Planctomycetota bacterium. GTDB lineage: Bacteria > Planctomycetota > Phycisphaerae > Phycisphaerales > UBA1924 > PNC22. Next base: position 27,465 of record JAUZRR010000039.1, read on the forward strand.
ATGTTTTCGCGTGCGCCGAATCCGGCGTGTGCGGGGAGCGGGGGGATGGACGAGCCGGAGCCGAACTCGCTGGTGGACCCGGTGGTGCTGGCGTTGCCCGGGGCGTTGCCGGTGATGAACCGGGCGGCGGTGGAGATGTCGATGCGGGTGGGGCTGGCGCTTGGGTGTCGGATCGCGGCGCAGAGCCGATGGGACCGGAAGAGCTATTTTTATCCTGATTTGCCCAAGGCGTACCAGATCAGCCAGTACGACCGGCCGTTGTGTGAGGGGGGGGTGGTCGAGGTGCCTGCGGTTGATGCGCGGGGGGTGTTTGATCTTTCGGGCGAGCGGACGCGGGTGCGGGTTTTGCGTGCGCATCTGGAGGAGGACGCGGGGAAGTTGTTGCACGAGTTGCCGGGTGGTGGGGGGGGTGGGAAACTGGACGGGTCGATCGTGGACCTGAACCGGGCGGGGACGCCGTTGCTTGAGATCGTGACCGAGCCGGACTTTCGCTCGGCGGCAGAGTGTGTGGCGTTTGCGCGGTTGTTGCGGCTGACGTGCCGATTTCTTGGTGTGACCGAGGGGGTGATGCAGCGTGGGCACATGCGGTTTGAGCCGAACATCAACTGCCGGTTGGTGCTGCGCGACGGGCGCGAGGTTGCGACGCCGATCGTGGAGATCAAGAACCTCAACTCGTTCCGGGCGTTGGGGGAGACGATCGAGTATGAGTTGCGCGAGCAGCCGGGGCGGTGGGTCGAGGATGGTCGGGAGCTGGGGGCGGGGACCAAGACGACGCGCGGGTGGGATGCCGGGCGTGGGGTGACGGTGGTGCAGCGGGAGAAGGAGGATGCGCACGACTACCGGTACTTTCCGGACCCGGACTTGCCGGAGGTGTGTGTGGATGAGGCGTGGTGCGAGCGGGTGCGGGCGGGGGTGCCTGAGTTGCCTTTGGCGCGGATGGATCGGTACGCGGCCGAGGCGGGGGTGAACGGGGCTGAGGCTGCGGCGCTGGTCGAGGATCGGGAGACGGCGCAGCTCTATGACGCGATCGTGGAGGCGCTGGTCGGGATGGGGCGCGCAAGAGCGGACGTTGCGCGCGCGGCGGCGAATCTGTTGTTGCAGCAGGGGTTCAAGCTCGCCAACGAGCGTGGGGTGGCGGTGGGTGCGCTTGGGTTTTCGGCGGCGCAGGCGGCGGGGATCGTTGGGCTTCGACTCGATGGTGATATTGCAGCGGCGGCGGTCGAGGTGTTGTTGGTGGAGTGCTGCGAGGACAGCGCGGCTGTGCCCCGGGAGGTCGCGGCGGGGCTGGGGCTGCTGGTGGTGCGCGACGCGGCACAACTCGAGGCGTGGTGTGACGAGGTGATCGCGGCGCAGCCCGAAGTCGCCGACCAGGTGCGCCGCGGCAAGGTGCAGGCGGTCGGAAGGCTGATCGGGCAGGTGATGGCGAGATCCGGCGGGACGGCCGACGCGAAGGAGGCCCGGGAGATGTTGCTGCGGAAACTTGCCGGGGCGTAGAGCGGTTTGCGATTTTGTGTTTCTTCGAGTTGCACTGTCTTGGTTGTCCCCTCGCTTGCGCGAGGGGCTCTGTTAAGACACGTGGGGGTTGGTGTTTTGGGGGTTGGTATTCTTTGGATTGTTTCCGGGCGGGCGAGGCGCCCGCCCCGCTGGTTGTTCAGCGGTTTTGGGTGTCCTGCCCGCCCGGAAGGCACAAAGAACACCGGATACGCCCGGTGATTGGTGGTTTGGGAGAGATCGTGGTTTTTGCGTTGCGTCCAATGGGCAAATGCCGCTACGGTGTTGGTTCGGAGAGCACGACTCTCCGTGCGGCGGGAAGAAGTTGCGGCGGCCGGGGTGTCAGCACACAGGACGTGCTCACGTTTCTGACCCATGGACACAGGATGCTGAGGAACATGATGCAGACAAGTGATCTTTGCGGGACTTGGTTGTTGCAGCGGGTGCTCGCGACCGGGATACTTCTTTCGGCTGCGACCGCGACGCTCGGGCAGGAGGCGCGGTTCCTTGAGCCCGCTGACGCGACGGTCGCGCTGGGTGAGCGGGTGTCGCTGGCGTTTGTCGCGACGGACGTGGCGCAGGAGTGGGCGGGGCTTGGGGTGGCGTATTTCTTTGCCCGCACCGCGTGGACGCAGGAGAACCGGGACACGGTTTCGGTGGCTGCGGATTCTGGGGGTCTCGCGGCGGCGTGGGTGGCGGGCGAGCCCGGGGTGTTGCTGCTCGGGGTGGACCTTGCGGCGAGGATCGACACGGTGTCGGCCGAGTCGTTCGCGGCGTTTGTGCGGCGGGTGCTTCCTGAATCCAGGCGCGGGGACTTTGTCGGGCTGCTCGAATCGGGTCGTGCGGAGGGCACGGTGGCTGTGCGACGGGTGGAGTCGGGCAAGGCGCTGGTGCGGGTGGAGGCTGGGGGGAGCGACCCGGTGTCGATCGCGACGAGCAAGACGGGGCAGGCGGTGGAGATCCGACCATTGATGGACCCGACGGTGATCGAGTTGGGGAGCGACCTTGCGGTGCGGGTGTACTCGCGGGTGCCCGGGCCGAGCGATGGGGTGGTGATCGCGACCAACACGACGACGGGCGAGGTGGTGCGTGCGCCGACGAATGAGACCTCGCTTGCGATCATCCCGATCGAGCGTGCTGGAAAGTGGCGGCTGGAGTTTCACGCGGTTGACGTGGCGGCTGCGGGGCTGGGGGGCGACGGGGAGGGCGAACACGCCGACTGGATCGTGCACACCGCGACGCTGACGTTTGTGGTGCCTGTGGCAGCGAGTGATGAGGAGGTGGCGCGATGATGGGTGCAGGACGCGAGCGTGTGCTGGCGAAGGCCGGCGTGATGGTTGTCGGGGTCTTTGCCCTTGGAGGTTTGTTTGCGGGCGCAGCGGCCGGGCAGGCGTGGCAGGAGCTCGGCCCCTCGCCGATCAACTCCGGGGGCGGGTACGCGGGGCGCATCTCGGCGGTCGGGGTGAGCGCGACTGACCCTGACCTTTATTACGTCGGCGGGGCCGACGGCGGGGTGTGGAAGACGACCGACGGCGGCTCGACGTGGACGCCGACGACGGACCACATGCCGACCACCGCGGTCGGGGCGATCGCGGTCGATCCGACCAACGACCAGGTCGTCTACGTCGGCACGGGCGAAGCGAACTACGCCAACCACTCGCGGTACGGGCTTGGGGTCTTCAAGACGACCGACGGCGGGGCGACGTGGGAACAACTCGCAGAAGAGACCTTCGGCGGGCGGACGTTCTCGAAACTTGTCATCGACCCGCAGACACCCAGCACGCTCTACGCGGCGGTCGCCAGCGCGGGCGGGTTTCCGGCACTTGCTGCGGCAAAGGGGCACCCGGGCGCACAGGGGCTGGTCGGGGTGTTCAAGTCCACCGACTCGGGCGAGACGTGGACGCACCTGACCAACGGCATCCCGGGCGTCGAGGCGAGTGATATCGCGATTGATCGGCAGAACCCCGCGACGGTGTATGCTGCGATCGGGAATATCTTTGGTGACCCGGGCAACGGGGTGTACAAGACCACCGACAGCGGGGTGTCGTGGAGCAAACTCACCAGCGGGCTGCCGAGCTCGCAGGTCGGGCGGATCAGTCTTGACGTTTCGCCGAGCGACCCGCAGACGGTGTACACGCTCTTTACTCGGCAAACAACATCGAGCGGCGGCGGCGCGTCGAACATGGGGGGCTACCGCTCTGACGACGGCGGGTTGACCTGGACTTCCAACGGCAGTGTGAACCAGGTGACTTATGGCTGGTTTCTTTCGTGCGTTTCGATCAAGCCCGACGAGCCGGGGACGGTGTTTTATGGCGGGCTGAACATGCGTCGGTACATCAACGGGTCGGGCAGCACGACCACGCCGCCGCACGTTGATCTGCACGCGATCGCGTGGGACGCAGCGGGGCGCTTGCTCTGCGGCAACGACGGCGGGCTGCACCGGTCGATCAATCTGGGCAACTCGTGGACGAGCCTGGCGCCTGGGCTTGGGACGATCCAGATTTATGCCGGGCTCTCGACACACCCGACCGACGACAACTTCATTCTCGCCGGGATGCAGGACAACGGGACCAACCGGCGGACCAACAACACCAAAACGTGGCAGGCGGTCATCGGCGGCGACGGGGGGTGGACCCAGATCAACCAGAGCTCGCCCAACATTATGTTCGGCGAGTACCAGGGCACGGGCAACCTGTTCCGCTCGACCAACGGCGGGTCGGGGTTTAACTTTGCCGGTTCGGGAATCGGTGGGCGGAACTGTTTTTTGCCGCCGTATGTGATTGATCCGAACAACACCAACACCGTGTACTACGGCACCGAGCGGCTCTACCGCTCGACCAACGGGGGCACAAGCTGGAGCCCGCGGTCGGGCGATATCACCGACGGCTCGGGGGCGATCCGCGCGCTGGCGATCGCGGCGAGCAACTCGAGTTACATCTACGCGTCGACCAACGACGGGAACGTCGCGGTCTCGACCAACGCGGGGCAGACGTTCACGCAGATTCTTGACAACCACCCGGGGTGGCCTCGGGTGACGCGGGAGCTGTTTGTTGATCCGACCGACGAGCGGACGGTCTATCTGGCGACCGCGTTCTTTGGGACCACGCAGGTCCGGCGTTCGACCGACGCGGGGCAGACGTGGGAGGCTCTGGATCAGAACCTGCCTGATATCCCGGTGAATGTGGTCGCGGCCGATCATCGGCAACGCCGGCTGACGATCTACGCCGGGACGGACGCGGGGCTGCTGCGGACGGTCGACGGTGGTGACAGTTGGCACGCCTACCCGCCGGGTTTGCCCAACGTGCCGGTGATTGATATTGATCTGGACACGGGCCGGGACCGCCTTGTTGTTGCGACGCAGGGGCGCGGGGCGTGGAGTGTTTCGATCGTGTACTGCGAGGGTGATTGGAACGGCGACGGTGTTGCCAACACGATCGACGTGTTGGCGTTTCTCAACGACTGGGCCGCGGTCGATGAGGATGGCGACTTCAACGGCGACGGGGATGTCAACACGCTCGATGTGATCGCGTTTCTGAACGCATGGACAGCCGGATGTTCATGATGGGGTGGTGACGCGCTCTGTGTCATCCTGTGTGCCACACTCCACAGAGCCCCTCGCGCGAGCGATGGGGTAGAGCTCGGTGTAGCAGGGGCCGTGGGTGTAGGTGCGGTTGTGGATCGGGAGGATGATCTGCTGCATCTGGCTTCCGAGTGTTTGGAAGGTCGCGTGGTCTGGGGGGAGTTCGCCGGTGTATCCCCACGGGGCAAGCAGCAGTTGGCCGTAGCGGCTGGGCGCTGGCTGCGGTGGCGATCAATGCGGCTGTCCACACTGTTGCTGTCCGGCTCATGGTTTCTCCCTCAATATGTCTCGCGTAGCGTGCGCGGGCGATGGGCCAACGTACAGGCAAACCGTTGTCCGACCAAGGGACCTGCTTCAGTACGGCTTTGAGCGGTGCCCAAGCGGGCTGGGAAGCCCGTCCCCCTGCCCGTCCCCCTGTTTGTCCCCCTGTTTGTTCAGGCATTCTCAGGTGGTCGCTTGTCGCAGACCACGCCATTCCTGTGCTCGCGCGCAGGGCTCGTGAGGAGGCGTGCGGTTCTTGTGATCCGCATCACGCGCCCATGTACTCGGCCAGCACCGCTGCCCGGACGGCGACGCCCCAGGCGACCTGCTGCAGGATGAGCGACTTTGGCCCGGCGTTGCTGTCGGCGACGGTGCTGTCGATCTCGACGCTGCGGTTCATGGGTCCGGGGTGGAGGACGACGGCGCCGGGCTTCATGTTTGCTGCGCGCTCGGCGGTGAGGCCGCAGTGTTCGCGGTAGGCGCGGACCGACGCGATCGGGCCGATTTTGTTTTGCCCGCGCTCCGGGGGCAGGGCGTTTCCGTGCCCCGGTGTCTCGCTGCTGTGGCGTTCGAACTGGATGCGCAGCATCATCACCGCGTCCATCTCGGGCAGCACCATGTCGAGGTCGTGCTCGACAGCGAGGGTTGCGGCATCGGGCGCGTCGGGCGGGCGCAGACAGGTCAGCCCTTTGGGCGCCAGCCGTGGGGGGCCGACGAGGACGACGCTTGCGCCGAGTTTGGTCAGGCCGGCGATTGCCGAGCGTGCGACCCGCGAGCTGACCACGTCGCCGACGATCGCGACGCGGAGGCCGGCGAGGTCAAAGCTGTCGTCGCGTCCGAAGGCCTCGGCGATGGTGGCCAGATCGAGCAGCCCTTGTGTCGGGTGCTCGTGCCTGCCGTCGCCGGCGTTGATGACGGTGCAGGCAACGGTGTCGTGGACCAGTTGGGCGATGCCCGACTGTTTGCCCCGCACGACGATCGCGTGGACGCCCATGGCTTGGAGGGTGAGGGCGGTGTCGCGGACCGATTCGCCCTTGGCGAGGCTCGAGCCGCCGATGGAGAGGTCGGCGACTGCTGCGCCCATGCGTTGGGCGGCGAGGGCGAAGCTGGTGCGGGTCCGGGTCGAGGGCTCGAAGAAGGCGGTCGCGACGGTCTTGCCTTGCAGCAGGTCGAGCGGGGGGGCTTGGCCCAGAGCGGCCGGGCGGAGTTCTCTTGCCCGCGCCAGCAACCGGCGGATGCGGGCGGCGTCGGTCTCGGCGAGCGCGAGCAGCGATCGAACAAGATCGGCCGATGGTCCGGGCTGTGGTCGCATTGTCGCTGATTCCTTCGCACGGCCGATCATGCACAGCGTCTCCTTGAAACCCCGCTCCTGTTCCACCCGCCCCCCCTCCGGTGCCCGGTGCCCGGTTCATCGGCCGGATCAATCCGTCGGTCCTGTTCAATCGGTGTCGTCGAGAGGGACTTGGGGTGCTGGTTCAGTACCCGGGTCGATGTCCATGACCTCCGGCTGGCTTTGGTCGTCCAACTCGGTCTCCAACTGGTGGTCCAACTCGGTCTCGCCCTCGACCACCTCGGGCAACGGCATGTAGTAGATCGGCGGCACCTCGACCACGCCTGGGTCCCAGGGCTGGGTCTGCTCGACGCGCCAGGACGAGAACCGTCGTTTGAGGTGGAGGGTGATCGCCTGGTGGACGACCTGCCCGCTGCTGCGCGAGATGGCGTAGACCGGGCGGAAGACGTCCACGCGGGCCCGGTCGCCGCGCATCCAGACCCACCCGATGTGGTAGGTGGGGAGCGACTCGGCCTCGGGGGTGATGGGTGTCGCGCGGTCGCCGATGCGGATGGCGACGTCGATGTACTGCTCGCGGGTGACGCCTTGGGGCAGGTTGATGGCAAACCAGCCGTCGTTTTCGTCGTCGGGCGGCGGGTGGCGTTCGGAGGCCCAGGAGATGCTCTCGGCCAACAGGTTCAGGACGGTTCGGCTGGCAAAGTCGGGTTTTTCGTCGAGCGGGATCGGGATTCCTTCGGGGTTGCTGTCGTAGATGACGCTGGTGCAGCCGGGCAGGCCGGCGACGGCGGCGGCCAGCCCCACCCCCACCCCCACCACTGCTGCCAACATGCCCCTAGCCTGTCTGGTGAAGTCGCTGCGCATCTTGAACCTCCCGTGTGCCTGAACGCTGAAGAGAGCATAGTGCCGATTCGCTGGCTGCAACCATGACACCCTCGCCGCTGCATCCTGATTGTTTGCCGGCTCGCCGGCGGTTTGTGGTGGGGATCACCGGCGCATCGGGTGCTGGGTACGCCCTGCGGCTGCTGGAACTGCTGCTGGGCAGCGGGTGCGAGGTGCATCTGGTGGTGACCGAGTACGGCCGTCGGCTGCTGGCTGATGAGGCGGGGGTGCGCGCGCTCGACCTTGCGAATCTGCTGCCGCACACCGTCAGCGACGCCCCGCCGCCGCTGGGCGTGAGGCCGTGGGCGGAGGGTGCCGTCCGCTGGGACGCGGCCGAGGTCGAGCGCCGGCTGATCGTGCACCCGAACAAGGATGTCGGCGCGGTGATCGCGTCGGGAGGGTTTTTGCACGACGGGATGGTGGTCGTTCCTTGCACGAGCACGAGCCTGGGGGCGATGGCGACGGGGTCTGGAAGTAATCTGCTGTGCCGGGCGGCGATGGTGACGCTGAAGGAACGTCGGCGGCTGGTGGTGTGCCACCGCGAGAGCCCGCTGAGCCTGATCGACATCGAGAACATGCGAACGCTGGCGCTGGCCGGGGCGATCGTGTGCCCGACGAATCCGGGCTTTTATCTGTTGCCTGAGAGCATCGAGGACCTTGTGGACTTTATGGTGGGGAAGGTGCTGGATTTGTTGGGTGTGGAGCACGGGCTGGAGACGCGGTGGGGAGGAGCCCTGGAACACTGATCCGCAGCATCCGGCACAATCGTTACGGGTCCTCGTCAAACACAGACCGGAGGTCCTCTGTGGATGCTTCAATCGCATGGAGTATATCGCGGGCCACCCAGTCTCTAAACCTTTTCTTCCCTGTGTATTCGGTCAGGATGCGCAGCCTTTCGCAGAGGCGCAGGTCTGCATAGACAGTGGGTTTCTCGACATCCAGAATGAGTTGGGCTTCCTGGGCATTGACGACCGGTGTTGTAAAGAGCCGATCGACCAGGCGCATGAGTCTGGGATTGGCGCGGGCCTGATGGAGAGCGCCGTAGTACGACTGGCGCAAGTGCAGCAAGTGTTCGGTTCGCACGATCGAATCTTGTGCTTGAGTCATGATCGCCTGAAGCATGAACTCGACCCACGCCTTCCAGTTACCATGAACACTCACCCCCAGCAACAGGTCGGCGTAGCGTTGCCGATGTTTGTGAATAAACTCACTGAAATACACGGTTGGTCGGTCGAGTAGCTGCTCTTTCACAAGCGATCTTGAAGCGAGCACGCGGCCGACCCTCCCGTTGCCGTCACGAAACGGATGGATTGCCTCAAACTGGTAGTGCGCGATGGCGATGGCGATCAAAGGCGGGATGCGTTGGTCGTTGCGATGGACGAAGCTCTCGAACGCCTGAATGCAGCGGTCGAGTTTCTCGCCGGGCGGCGGCGGGACATATCTCGCCTCGCGCGGTCCGCGCAGCGGATCGCCGATGTACACCGGAACATCGCGGAACTCGCCCGGGCGCGTGTCACCCCCGCGCACGCCGGTCAGGAGTTTGGCGTGAATCTCTTTGATCAGCCGGGTGCAGAGCGGCAACGGCGACTCGACGCCAAACTCTAACGCGAGCACATAGTTCCACGCCTCCTTGCCTCGACTCCGTTCTGGGAGGTCCCGCTGGGCTGCCGCAAACACCATGTCACTGGCGGTGGTGTCAATGTTCTCCACCTTTGACGAGAGCTTCGCTTCACGCACCCAGAGCGCCCGAAGCAACGACTGGGCACCCTCGATCCGCAGGTGCAGGCCGTTGAGCCTCCCTAACGCCAGCAACGCACCGTCGTAGAGCGGACGCAACTCGGCGGTGAGGCTCGCCCATTCCAATGCGGGGGGAAGGTCATCGGGCACAAATGACTGTGTCTTGAAGGGGAGGTACTCCGCAACTCCACCCCTCTGTATCTGCTGTTGAAGGAGAACTGGAGCAAGATGCCCTGGAGATTTGTCTGTAAACTGATTGGTATCCACAATAACCATTATGAATACTTCCAAAATCACAGTCAAGTGTTTTGCGTTTTTCTTTACTGTCTTTTTACCTTTGTCCAAATGCTTTACTATCAGCGATTAGTCCAATAATCACTACGATCCCCGCTTCTCCCAAGGCTTCCGGTCCTTTTCGACTTCCACCGCCACGCCTTTGAACAGCCGAACACCGCCCTCACCGACCGCGGCGACCAGTTCCCGGGCGAGGTCGGGGGTCAGGGCGGTCCGCAGCGGTTTGGTGGGCTTGACCTCGCAGACGACCTCGTCGGTCTCGACCACCAGCTGGATCGGGACGGTCGCGGGCGTGTTTGCGGGCGAGCCCGAGGCACTCGTGGCTGCAAGTCCGTTTCCGTGCTGCTGGCCGCCGGGTGCACCGAGCAAGTCGGCGACGGTGTGCAGCGCCTGGCGGCTTGTGCCGTTGCTTCGGACTTCGCTGACGACGATGCGGAGCGTGCCGCGTTGGAGGGGCAGGCCGTCGATGGGGACGAGTCTGTCGACGAGCACCTGGGGCTCGCCTCTGGTGAGGTCGATGCGGCCGAGGAGGAACTTGGGGGCGTCGTCTTCGAGGAGGTGGCTGTGCCTGGTGTAGCAGTCGGCGAACATCACCGCATCGGCGGTGCCTGTGGTGTCCTCGACGGTGAGGATCGCCATTTTCTGCCCGGCGGTTTTGCCTTGCTTGATGACGAGCGTCCGGGTTGATTGCACAAGGACCGCGAGCACGACGCGGGTGTCCTGGCCGCGCTGGGTGAGCTGGTTGAGCTTTGTGTTGGCGAACACCCCCGTCCAGTGCTTCCACTGTTCGAGGGGGTGGCTTGAGACGTAGAAGCCGAGTGCGTTTTTTTCCTGCGCGAGGGTTTCGCTTTCGCTCCATGCCGGGGCGCGGATGAGTTGGGATTCGTTCGCTGCGGCCGGTTGGTCGTCGGCGGCGCCGAAGCCGAAGAGTTGGGACTGCCCGGCGGCTTTGTCCTGGGCGAGCTTCTGCCCGGCGGCAACGGCGGCCTCGATGGAGGCGAGCATGGATGCGCGTTCGTCGCGCGAGTGGACGGCGTCGAAGGCCCCGCTGCGAACGAGGCTCTCGATGGTGGCTTTGTTGACCACGCCGGCGGGGACGCGCTCGCAGAAGTCGTACATCGAGCGGAAGGGTTGGCGCTTTGCGCTGGTGCCGTCGCTGGTGTTGCTGCTGTGGTCTCGTTCGGTGATGATGGCGTTGATTGCTTTTTCGCCGGTGCCTTTGATCGCGCGCAGCCCGAATCTGATATGGCCGTGGGCTGCGTCGCGTGGTTCGTCGTCGTTGTAGACCACGCTGAACTCGGCTTGGGAGAGGTTGACATCGGGCGGTTTGATCTCGATCCCGGCGCGGAGGACTTCGCCGGTCTTGGGATCGACGGTGCGTGCACGTTTGGCGTCTTCGAGGTAGGGGATCCAGTCGCTGACTTTCTGGGCCTGACTCTCGAAGGTGAGGAACGCGGCCATGTAGGGGCCGGGGAAGTAGGCTTTGAGGTAGGCGGTCTGGTAGGCGACGATGGCGTACCCGGTCGAGTGACTCTTGTTGAAGCCGTAGCCGGCGAACTTGAGGATCAGCTCGAAGAGCTCCTGGGCTTTGGTTCTGTCGAGCCCTTTGCTTTCGGCGCCGTCGATGAACTTGGGGCGGTTTGCCTCGATGACCTTGTGTTTTTTCTTGCTGATCGCTTTGATGAGTGTGTAGGCCGCGCGGAGCGGGATGCCTCCCAGCTCGTGGACGATCTGCATGACCTGTTCCTGGTAGACCATGACGCCGTAGGTCTCGGCGGTGAAGCGGTCGACGATTTCGTGGACGCTGGGGACGGGTTCTTCGCCGTGCTTTCGGCGGTTGTAGTCGGGGATGAGGTCCATCGGTCCGGGGCGGAAGAGGGCGTTGGCCGCGATGAGGTCTTCGAGTCGGTCGGGCTTCATCTCGACGAGGAGGCGTCGCATGCCGCCGGACTCGAACTGGAAGATGCCGACGGTGTCGCCGCGCTGGAAGAGATCGAAGACGCGGGCGTCGTCGTAGGCGAGGCGGTCGAGGTCGAGAGGGTGGGGCCCGCCGTCACCTGGCTGGCGTCCGACAGCGGCGTAGATCGCGTTTTCGTCGAGCCCTTCGCGGACCAATGCCTTGGCGCGTTCGATGACGCTGAGGGTGCGGAGGCCGAGAAAGTCCATCTTGAGCAGGCCCATGTTTTCGCAGGTCGGGCCGTCCCACTGGGTGACGACCTCGTTCTCAGCGGCACCGGTCTGGCGGAAGAGGGGGACGAGTTGATGGAGGGGCTGGGTGGCGACGATGACGCCGGCGGCGTGGACCGAGCTGTGCCGGGCTTGTCCTTCGAGAACGCGGGCGTTGTCGATGAGTTGGGTGATCTGTTCGGGGCTGGTCTGCTGGTGGGGTGAGAGGCTGGCGTTGATTTTGGCGATCGCGGCGGGTGCGCCCTCGCAGAGTTGGCGGAAGTCGGGCTCGGCTTCGATGGCGCCGTCGATGGTGATGCCGAGGGTTTCGGGGATCATCTTGGCGACGCGGTCGGCGACGGGGAGGGAGACTTCGAGGACGCGGGAGCAGTCGCGGATCGCGGCCCTTGCTTTCATGGTGCCGAAGGTGACGATTTGCGCGACGTGGCCGTACTTTTCGCGGACGTAGTTGATGACTTCGCTGCGGCCGTTCTGGCAGAGGTCGATATCAATATCGGGGTATTCGGTTCGGTCGGGGTCGGTGAAGCGCTCGAAGAGCAGCCCGTAGCGGACGGGGCATGCGTTTGACATCCCGAGCACGTAGCCGACCATGGTGCCGACGCCTGAACCTCGGGCGTTGGCGGGGATGCCGTGTTGGCGGCCCCAGTTGATGAAGTCCCAGACGATGAGGAAGTAGGCGGAAATGTCCTTTTCGGCGAGGATGCCGAGTTCGCGGTCGAGGCGCGCCCACTCGTCGCCTTTCTGGTTGCTCTTCCCGCGCGATCGAGTCGGCCTTTTCCCCCCGCTTGCGCGGGGCGCTCTGTCCGGCGCGCCTTTGAGAATCTCGGGGCCGTAGCGCCAGACCATCCCGGCGTCGGCGAGCATCCGCAGGGCCCGGTCGCACTCGATTTTGAGGGCTTCGGCGTCTGATTTGTCTTGGGTATTCTCGAATGGTTCGAGCTCGAATCGGCTGCAATAGTCGGTGTACCACGCGGTGAGGTCGCCGCCGAAGCGTTCGTCGTCGTGGCGGGGCAGCTCGGCCTTGGGCGGGACTTTGACCCGGACGACCGGCGCATGGTTGGCACCGACGGGCAGCTCGACGTGGCAGCGTTCGGCGATCGCGACGGTGTTTGCCAGTGCCTCGCGGCCGGCGTCGGCGCACTCGCCCTCGTTGTAGCGTTCGCTCTCGAAGATCTCGCGCATCTGCTCGGGGCTTTTGACGTAGAGTTCGGGGGTGTACCTCATGCGTCCGGTCTCGCTTTTGAGCTTGCCGGTCGAGATGCAGATGAGCGTGTCGTGGGCGTCGTGGTCTTCGGCGCGGAGGAAGTGGCTGTCGTTGTCGCAGACCAGAGGCAGGTCCATCTGCCGGGCGAGCTTGATCAGCAGCGGGTTGATGGCGTTCTGCTCGGGGACGTGGTGCTGCATTTCGATATAGAACCGCGGGCCGGTGCCTTCGTCGGCGAAGACGCGGGCGTGCCACTCGGCGCTCTCGACGGCTTGGTCCCAGTGTTTGGTATCGCCGGACTGGACCCGTGCGAGCAGGTGGTCGCCGATCTCGCTGCCCAGGTGGCCGTTGATCGCGATGAGGCCCGAGTTATGGGTTTCGAGGAGTGCCCGGTCCATGCGGGGCTTGAAGTAGAACCCGGTGAGGTAGGCTTCGGAGCAGAGGTACATGAGGTTGTGCCAGCCGGTTTCGTTTTCGGCGAGGAGCACGAGGTGGTAGCCGCCGTCGCTCACGCCGGTGTAGGTTCGGTCGGTGCGGTCTCCGGGTGCGACGTAGGCCTCGACGCCGAGGATGGGTTTGACGCCTTGGCGTCGGCAGGCTTCGTAGAAGGTGACTGCGCCGAAGAGGTTGCCGTGGTCTGTGAGGGCGACGGCGGGCATGCCCAGGTCTTTGATGCGTTTGACGAGGCGGTCGATGCGGTTGCCGCCGTCGAGGAGGGAGTATTCGGAGTGGAGGTGGAGGTGGACAAAGCCCGAACCGGCAGCATCAGCCGTTTGTTCGTCCGCACCGGGTTGTGCTCCATCATCGTGTTCGGGTTGTGGCATCCGTCTCTACCTGTGCTTCGTCGTGTATGGATGTTTCGTCGTTCTGGGTCGGGGTTCTGGGTCGGGTGGTTGTCGCCTGGCTTGCGCGAGGGGCTCTATGGACTGTGTTTCCCGCTGGCGGCGAGTGGTTTTTCTGAAAGTGCTGTGTACGCAGAGAACAGAGCCCCTCGCGCGAGCGAGGGGACAAGGCAGCCCCTCTGGAAGACCGAGAATACCACTCGCCGACCCTTCGATCATGGTGAATACGCCTCGGCAAGAGGCCCGGAGCGTACCACGCCCATTCTATCCGGAACCACTCTATTGCAGAGCAGGCCGGGTCGCACGCCATCCGACAGTTTGTCCCCGTCCGCACAGGCGGCACCGCCCGCGCCGCCCGACCCTTTGGGCGGTTTGCCCCGGGCTGTGGGTGGGCGTGGCACCCTTGGTATGGCATATCTGTGGCGGAAGGGGTATTTGCCATGCCGACCAGACTGACCGCTGCTGCCGTTCTTCTTGCTACCGCTGCCGGGCTCGCTTCGTCCGCCCGGGCTGACATCGTGGATATGTATTTTTCGGGTGCCGGCCAGGGGCAGGTTGTCCGGATCGAGATCGGGGAGCGATCGATCAGCACCTTTGCGGGGCAGCTGATGTACGAGATCACCGAGACGACCGACACCCCCACCGATGCCACCACCGATGCCGGTGGGGATTGGGACATGCTCGGGTCGCAGGCGTTTTTCTGCACCGACCTGTTTCAGGCGACCAGCCGCGACACCTTGCCCTACACGCTGACCGGGCTGACCGGGGTGCCTGACAGTGCGCCGATGAGCCTGGCCACGGCATCCGCGGTCGAGAGTCTGTTTGCGTCCGCCGACCAGGCGCAGTTTGCCGCCGACGCACCGGACGAGCTGGCGACGGCGTTTCAGTTGGCGCTTTGGGAGGTCGTGACCGACTTCGACCCGGGCGCGGGGCGGTCGAGCCTGGATATCTCGGACGGGGAGTTCCGGGCGAGCAACCCGTTGAACGAGCCGTTGAGCGGGTCTGTGCTGGCGCAGATCGGGACGCTGTTTGATGCGGTCGGCTCGGGTGAATCGTTTGGTGGCGAGATCATGGCGTTGCGGTCGCCGGTGGCGCAGGACCAGCTCACGGCGGTGATGGGCGTCCCCGCGACGATCCCGACGTCGGGTTCGCTGGCGGCGTTCGGGCTCGGTTTGCTGGTGGCGGTGGGCCGGCGGCGGCGGTGATGGGATTGCTGGCGGCGGCTTCTGAGACGCTGCTGCAATCCTCGGCGCGGTTCTCCTAGTATTGTTGTGAGATGATGCGCTTTTCTGTGTTCAGTGAGCAGACCACACGCTCGGGCCAGCGGGCTGCCCGAGTGGTGTCTGTGATCCGAGAGCAACCCTCGTGGATCACCCGCGTGGCATTCACTGTGGCGTTTTTGACGCTGACGGCGATCCTGCTGGTGGTGGTCTTGCCCATGGTGATTCTCGCCGGGCTGGTGTTTGTGGTGCTGGTTTTGGTGCGGCGCGGGTGGATGGCGCTCCGGCGGGGGCTGGGGTTTGACCGTGCGGGGCGTCACAACGTGCGGGTCATCTCGCGGTAGAACTGGTTTCCCGACATCGCTGTTTTTGATGAACGTGTTCCGTACGCCGCTCGAAAAAAAAAGAGCGGCGTGCTGTTGTTTGTGAAATCGGCTCGGATTCACTCCAAAGAGTACTGAGTCATACGAACTTTCCGGGCATACTGGCTCGGAAGGGTTCGGAGCCGCACCACAGGCCAGAAGGAGAGGACGTCATGCCTTTGACCACACGAGACACGTTGGACAGGGAGCTCGTGCTTTCCAGGCTCGGCCGTGGGGACCGCGTGCCGGGGGTGCCGAGCACGACCGAGATCATCGCGCAGCTGCTGCGGCGGGGGTCCGAGCCGATCACGGCGCGGGAGGTGCAGCGGATCGCAGCAATGTCTCGGGGCGGGCTCAGAATGCGGCGGCAGCCCTCGACGCGGCCTGCGCCCACGGACTGGCCGGGGAGTGTGTTTGTTGACCAACCTCCCGAGTTGCCCAACTCTCCTGCGCCGGACGTGCCGCCCGAGCCTGGGCCGGGCGGGACCAAGGTCGATCTCTGCGCCTCGGACAAGATCCGTCGGCTGGTTGATCGCACGACCTTCGGGTTCTCGTGGGAACAGCTCGATTACGCCTACACCAACGGGTACGACGCCTATCTGGAGTGGCAGCTCGACCCCGACTCGATCGACGACAGCGAACTCCAGGCGCGGCTCGACACCGAGTTTGAGACGCTCAACGAAACCCCGCGTCGGCATGTGCTCCGCGCGCGGAACGACAACTACGACATGACGTGGGAGCTGCTCCACGCGACCATCCTTCGCCAGGCGACCAGCAAGCGTCAGCTCTACGAACGGATGGTCGAGTTCTGGAGCGACCACTTCAATATCTACCTGTTCAAGGACGGCGCGGAGATGTTCAAGCCGATCGACGACCGGGATGTGATCCGCGCCAACCCTTTGGGCAAGTTCTCCGACATCGTCAAGGCGTCGGCCAAAAGCCCGGCGATGCTGACGTATCTGGACGGGGCGTTCAGCTTTGCGTGGGCACCCAACGAGAACTACGCCCGCGAGCTGATGGAGCTGCACACCCTCGGCGTGGACAACTTCACGCAGCAGGATGTCCGCGAGGTTGCGCGGTGCTTCACCGGCTACACCATCGACTACGACGAGAACAGCCCGACACTCGGCGAGTCCCGGTTCGAGTCGTACTGGCACGACCACGGCACCAAGAACGTGCTGGGGCGCAAGATCCCCCAAGGCGGGGGCGAGTCCGACGCCGACAGCGTGATCGACATCCTCTGTCATTCGCCGGTCGGTGCGCCGAAGACCGCGCGGTTCCTGAGCAAGAAACTCGCGGTCCGGTTCTGGGGCGAGAACCCGCCGACAGCACTGGTGGACGAGCTCGCCCAGACCTATCTCGACACCGACGGCGATATCAAGTCGATGCTTCGGGTGGTGCTCGCTGAGCGCTGGCTGGGGTGTTCGAAGCCGCGGCTCAAGCGACCCTACCACTACGCGCTCTCGGCTGTGCGTGCGCTGCCTTCTTCCATCACGGGCTATTGGGCGCTGATCTATCTCACGGATGTCATGGGGCAGGTGCCGTTTTTTTGGGCGCCGCCGAACGGCTATCCGGACAGCTCGGCGTTCTGGGCGGGGCACATGCTGCCGCGCTGGCGGTATCCCAACTCGATGTTCTTTGAGCAGGGCGAGGTGCTGTTTGACTTCACGCCGTTCAACAAACCGACGACCGAAGAGGTGCTCGACGCGATCAACGTGTATCTCTTTGGCGGGTACCTGCTCCCGGCGTTGCGGGCCGAGTTGAGCGACGCGCTCGGGCAGCCGCCGTTTACCAACACCCGTATCCGTGAGACGCTCGGGCTGGCGATCTCGAGCCCGGCGTTCCAGCAGTATTGACCGCGACTTTGACCGCGACCGACCGGTCGCACCGATGGCTGCGCCACTCGGGCCGCACCAAGGGAGAATCACCATGCCACGCAGCACACAGGGCGGATGCAACGAGTACGTCGATCTTTCCAGACGGAGCTTTCTGGGTGTGGGCGGCGCGGCGCTGGCGGCCAGCGCCGCGGTGCCGTTGTGGCTGCCCCGGGTCGCGTTTGCGCGAGAGGGGGCTGCGCCGCGGGACATCCTTGTCTCGCTCTTCTTGCGCGGCGGGGCCGACGGGCTGACGCTGTGCGTGCCCCACGGCGATCCGGACTATTACACCGCCCGGCCCACGATCAACATCCCCCACCCCGACAGCAACGACGCCGACCGGGCGGTCGATCTTGACGGGTTTTTCGGGTTGTCGCAGGCGATGTCGCCGTTGACCACCGCGTACGACGACGGCAAGCTGCTGTTTGTCCACGCGACCGGGTCGGTCGACGAGACCCGCTCGCACTTTGACGCGATGCACTTTATGGAAGTGGGCAAGGCCCGCGACCCGAGCCTGTTTACCGGGTGGGTCGGGCGGCACCTGCTGACGGTGCCGCCGCTGGATGACCAGGCAGCGATCCGGGCGATCGGGATCTCGACGGGGTTGCAGCGTCAGCTCGTCGGCGCGCCCAAGGCGCTGCCCTTCCCCGATCTCAACGAGTCCAGCCTGAACGGTCCGGAGTTCAGCAAGGACGCCCGGCTGCAGATCATCGACGACATGTACCGCCGCGGGCCGGAACTGCTGCGCACGAGTGCTGAGAACACCATCAGCACGATGACGCTGCTTGATGCGATCGACTTTGTCAACTATCAGCCGGCCAACGGCGCGGTCTATCCTGATTCGTACTTCGGGTATTCGCTCAAGTCGACTGCGGCGCTCATCAAGGCGCAGGTCGGGGTCGAGGCGATCTCGCTGGATATCGGCGGCTGGGACACCCACGAGCAGCAACAACCCCGGGACGGGTACATGGCGTACCTCATGCAGGAGCTCTCGTCGGCGATGGCGGCGTTCCATCTTGATGTGATCGGCGAGGGGTTGCCGGTGACGCTGGTGGCGATGTCGGAGTTTGGGCGCGTCGTCGCCGAAAACGGCAGCCAGGGCACCGACCACGGCCACGGCAACGTGATGATGCTGATGGGCAACAACATCGCCGGCGGGCGGGTGCTCAGCGAATGGCCGGGGCTGAACCCGGACCTGCTCCATCAGCAGCAGGACCTTGCGATCACGATCGACTACCGGGACATTCTTGCTGAGGTCGTGCAGAACCGGCTTGCGAATACCGACCTTGACTTTGTGTTCCCTGAGTTCACGCCGACGTTCCGGGGTGTGACGATGTAGAACATCGCGGGCGCGGGTTGCTTTGCATTGATACTCGGCTTTGTTCCCTCGCTTGCGCGAGGGGCTCTGCACGAGTGTCGCACCGGCTACGAAAGCTCGCCGGTGATGGAGCGGAGCAATGCTTCGCGGAGCGCGATCGTCACCGGGCCGGGTTTGCCCGGGCCGATCGGGTGGGCCTCGACCGCAGCGACCGGCAGCACGCCCCAGCTCGAGTTGGTGAGGAAGACCTCGTCGGCGCTGAGCAGGTCCTCGATCGAGAGCATCCGTTTCTCGATGGGAATCGTCCGCATCTCGGCAAACTCGATGACCGCCCGGCGGGTGATGCCGGGCAGCACCGGGCTGGGCAGCGCGACACCGTTCTCGGCAACGGCTGGCGCGGGGGCTATCGGGTCTTCGTTGGTGGTGTCCGGATCGTTCCCGATTTCTTCGCCGCGGACGATGGGTGTCCGCAGCACGCCGTCCTTGACGATGCAGACGTTGCTGACGCACCCGCCGCAGAGGTGGTTGCTGACTTGCAGGACCATGGCTTCGGCTGCGCCGCGCGCAGCGGCGGCCTGGAGTTCGCGGAGACGCCACCAGTAGTTGAGGGTCTTGTGCCCCTCGAAGGGGTTGAAGGGGTTGGCGCGGGCGTCGGCGATGGAGACCATGACGCCGCGCTCGAACATGGCGTCCGGGTATTCGGTCGCGGGCTGGGCGACGATCAGGACCGTTGGCCCGCCCCGCTCTGCGCCGCCGCCGCCGCCGCCGTCCTGTTGCAGCATGTTGAGGTCGCCGCCGGTGATGGTGAGGCGAACACGGGCTCGGGCATAGCCGGCGCGGGCGGTGGTCTCCATGACCGCGTCGTAGAGGCCTTGGGTGCGGAGCTGTTCGGTGAGGCCGACTTCGCGTGCGCTGGTTGCGAGGCGTTCGAGGTGGTCGTCGAGTCGGTAGACCCAGGTTTCGTCGAGCGCGGTAGTGCCGCCGAGCATGGTCTCGAAGAGCCCGACCCCGTGCTGAAACCCGGCGTCGAACGCGGAGACGCGGGCGTCGGTGGTTTCGAGAAACTTCCCGTTGAGAAAGACAGTTGCCATGCGGACTCCGCGTCACGAGTTACCCGTTGCGCCGCTCGGGATTGTGTGCTCCGAGCCCCGGACTTCAGTCCGGTTGCACCCTGCAAGCGTACCCGCACACCGCGAGGGCAGACTGGTGCCCCCGCACATACCTGACCGCGCCCTCGACCGAGCGGGCATCGGTGAGCAAGCGTCTTGAGCCGCCGGTTGTCCACCATCTTGCGCGAGGAGGGCCGAACGCCTGCCCGAGGCGCCGCGAGGCAACCCCTTTGAACAGTTGGAGTAACTGCGTTCCTTCACGATCTCCCGACGCCACGACAAGATGCACATGGGTGCGCATGACTGTGCCAAGAACGATACCGAGTCGGTGCGTGGTGGCGACCTCCTCAAACGCCCGGACAGACAGCCACCCGCGCCTTTGCTTCATCCAGAACGATTTCGCCGCCACGCATCCGCACTCGGGCAAGGTTGTGGAGGGATTGATCGTCCTTCTGGTAGGGCGTGCCGGGCGTGTTTGATCGGTGGCATGTCCCATCGGGTTGCAACGTATCGGAAACGAATCCGCGTACATCGCCGGGGAGCCATGTGCCGTAGGTGGTCCAGGTCAGGAGGTAGTGTCCGCCGCGACCCGGCTTGCGAGAGTTGGAACCGGGCTGAAGCCCGGGGCTCGGAGTTTCTGAATGCGTTTCATCCCTTTGTTTCATGGTTGGTTGCTTGCTCAATGCCCCGCGGGCGTGCCGCCCTTTCGGGGGTCGCACGCGGCGTGGATTCCCTCTTTGTCGCGGACGATGAGTTGGACCACACCCACGCTCTTGATCGTTCCCAGCTTGTGGCCGAGGGCTTTGAGTTGTTCGCGGAAGGCTGCGTCTGCTTCGCCGCGGAGTCCGGGTTCCAGGCGGAGTTCGTCCGGCGACCACTGGTGGTGCAGGCGGGGTGAGGCAACTGCGTGTTCGGCGTCCATCCCCCGGTCCAGCACGTTGAGCAGCACCTGGAGCGTGCCGGTGATGATCCGTGGCCCTCCGGACGCCCCGGCGACCGCGACCACGTTGCCGTCGGCGTCGAGGACGATTGTCGGGCTCATGCTCGAGAGCGGGCGTTTGCCGGGCTCGGGGAGGTTGCTGTCGGATTGCACGAGCCCGAAGGCGTTTGCTTTGCCTCGGATTGTGGTGAAGTCGTCCATCTCGTTGTTGAGGCAGAAGCCGTTGACTGCGATCATGGAGCCGAAACTGAGGTTGATGGTTTCGGTACAGGCCACCGCGCCGCCCCACTGGTCGATGACGCTGAGGTGACTGGTCCCCGAATCGTCGGGCAGCGCCCGCAGCCCCGCGCCCTCGTAGCGCGTGCCGTAGTTGGAGGGGGTGAGCGTGTGGGTGGGGTTGATGACCGCAGCACGGATGCTGAGGTAGGTATCGCTGGTCAGCATCTCGACTGGGACATCCACAAACGCCGGATCGGCAAGCCACACCGAGCGGTCGGCGAAGGCGTGCTTGAGGCTCTCGACCAGCAGGTGCGTGCGCTCGACGCGCGTCGTGTTGGCCTTGTTGTACGTTGTGCGTTCGAGGATGCCCAGCGTCTCGGCGATGGTCACCCCGCCGCTCGAGGGGGGCGGCATGCCGAGAAAGGTCCACTCGCCGAACCCGAACTCGAGGGGCTGGACGTTGGCGACTTTGTAGTTTGCGAGGTCGTCGAGGGTGAGCACACCGCCACGTTTGCGCACCGTGTCCACGATCTGCCTCGCGACGCGGCCGGAGTAGAACCCCTCGCGCCCGTGCGCCGCGATGCCTGCGAGCACGGACGCCTGATTGAGATTGCGCACCCGCTGCCCCGGCGTGACCGCCCCCCGCGAGAGCACGTCGTTCCAGAGGGAGGGGTGTGTGGCGTGCGGCTCGTCGCCGAGCTTGCCGATCGCGGCAGCAACACTTGCTGCAAAGGTCTCGTCCGCGTCGTACCCCCCCACTGCCGCGTCGATCGCCGGTTGCAGCACCGTCGCGCGGTCGAGCGTGCCGTAGGTCTCGAGGGCATGCAACAACCCCGCGACCGTGCCCGGCACCGCGACCGCCAGCCCGCTTCGGGTGCTGGCGTTGGGGATTTCTGTGCGCTCGAACATGTCTGGAGTCGCGGCGGCGGGTGCGGTCTCGCGGTAGTTGATCGCCGTCACAACACGGCCGTGGGTCGGGTCGTCGGGCAGAGAGATGACCATGAACCCGCCGCCGCCGAGGCCGCAGCTCTGGGGGCGGACCACACTGAGCACAAAGCTGGTCGCGACGGCGGCATCGACCGCGTTGCCCCCGAGCTTGAGCATCTGCGCCCCTGCTTGGGACGCAACAGGATGGTCGGCGGCGACCGCGCCGTGCTCGAATGTTGCAACGCTCGGGATGCGCGTCTCGGCGGGCTGTGTTCTTGCTTGCGCCGCACGAGCACCCGGCAGCAAGACAGCCTGGAGAAGGGATGTGACGCCAACGAGAACGCAGATGGTTCGTTTCATGCCGGCATTTTACACCAACACTTGATGTTTGCGCGCGTGTGCGGCCTCTCACGCTGGCGCGTTGTCGATGCCGACAAAGCTCATGTGCAACTCGGCGTGACGGAGGTGCAGCTTGATCCACTGCTCGCGGCTCAGCTTGCCGAAGAAGGGGCTGGCGGGGATGAACGCCGCCCCGCTCTGCACGCGCTCGATCTCGCGCCTCAGGTCGGCGGCACCGTCTGCAACACTGACCTCGTCTGCCGGGAGAAACGGCACGCCCGAGGGCAGCTTGAGCCCCGGCGGGACGGGTTTGGCGAAGATTTTCTTGCCCATCACCAGGCGCAGCACCCGGCCGAAGAGCTTGAGACCCAGCGGCGGGTCGCCTCCGAACCCATCGAGCGAGCAGGCGAGAAACTTCGCCAGGTGCTGGAGGTTCTGGCCTGGGGACCAGTTACCGAGCGGGCGAACCCGTCCGGCGGCGTCGGCTTTGGTGACCTCGTCGAGATCACCCAGAAGGTCGTCGAGGGTGCCAAAGTGCACCGAGCGACGGTTGGTGACCGCTTTCGTGTTGATAGGTGTCATGGGAGGCAGCATATCAGCCGAAGAGGCTCTACAGTTGACACGCATGTCGCAAAGGTCACGCCGTGCACGCCCGGGCTGCTTGCCCCAACGGCCTGACACAGAACACACCGAGGGACACCATGGCCGGACACAAACTCCCGACTGCTGCCGACCTCACCAGCCCCGAGCCGATCGAGGTCCTGACCAAACCATTCCTGCGATTTGCCTCGCTGAGTTCGGCGGGCGGGCTGATCCTGATCGCGTGCACCGTCGCCGCGATGCTCTGGGCCAACTCGTCGGCAAGCGAGTCGTACCACCACTTCTTCCACGGCGAGAAACTCAGCATCGGGTTCGCCGAGCTCGAGCTCTCCAAGAGTCTCGCGCACTGGATCAACGACGCCCTGATGGCGTTGTTCTTCTTTGTCGTCGGGCTCGAGATCAAGCGGGAGGTGCTTGTCGGCGAGCTTTCTTCGCCGCGCAAAGCCGCCCTGCCCATCGCTGCGGCACTCGGCGGCATGGTTGTCCCCGCCCTCATCTACGTCGCCTTCAACGCTGGGGAACCATCCCTCAGGGGTTGGGGTGTTCCGATGGCGACCGATATCGCGTTTGCGCTGGGGATCCTCTCGCTCTTGGGCAACCGCATCCCGGCATCGCTGAAGGTGTTTCTTGTTTCGCTGGCGATCGCCGATGACCTGGGCGCACTCATCGTCATCGCGCTCTTTTATACCGATGAACTCGCGACCAACTACCTGCTCTATGCCGGGGGCGCCACACTCGCGATGGTGATGCTCAACGTGCTCCGCGTCCGCTCGCCGTGGATCTACTTCTTCTTCGGCCTTGCACTCTGGTACTTTGTCTTCAAGAGCGGTGTCCACGCCACGATCGCCGGCGTGGTCGGCGCGATGACCATCCCCGCCAGCGCCCGAGTCGGGGCGGCGCGATACACCGCCGCCACCCGCGACGCGCTCGAAGAGTTTGAGTCCCACAACAAAGATCCCGACCGCAACGCCCTCATCACCCGCGAGCAACACGCCGCGGCCTGGACGATTCACACAAACAGCATCCAGGTCATGCCCGTGCTCCATCGGCTCGAAAACGCGCTGCACCCTTACACGGTCTTCCTGGTCATCCCGATCTTCGCCCTCGCCAACGCGGGCATCGAGATCCACGGCGGGCTGGGGCAGAACCTCCTCAACAAGCCGTCCTTCGGTGTTGTCCTCGGGCTCTTTGTCGGCAAACCTCTCGGCATCTTTTTGTTCTCGCTCGTCGCTGTCAAACTCGGCATCGCGAGCCTGCCCCGCAGCGTCTCGTGGCGGCACATCCTGGGCGCAGGGTGCCTCGGCGGCGTCGGGTTTACCATGGCGCTCTTCATCGGCAACCTCGCGTTTGCCGAGAGCCCCGACGACCTCACCCACACCAAGCTCGCGGTGCTCGTGGGCTCGGCGCTCTCGGCGATCGCCGGGCTCGTCATCCTCGCCACCTGCCGCAAACAGCCCGACGCGCCCGCAACCCCCACCACCCCCGCAACCCCCGCCGACTGACCTCTCCTGCGCTCCGAAGTGTGCGAGGCTCTGCGCACGATCGCCGAGGCCATACGATCCTGTGCCCGGATCCAGCACGCCGCCCCGAGGGAGAGCCGATGTCCCGTTCTGCCAGCCTGTCCCGCAAGCCCCAACGCGCTGTCGCCGCTCTCCTGCTTCTGGCAGCCTGTGCCGCGGTTGCGTGTGGACAACCCGACCAAAGCCAACCCAAGAACATCATCGTCTTCATCGCCGACGGCTGCGGCGAGAGCACGCAGCGCGCCCTCGAGCTCTGGCGCGGCGAGCCGATGATCTATCAGGGTCCGGCATGGACCCGGTTCGACGCGACGACCTACCCGCTCCGCCCCGGCCCCCGTCCGAGCCGGGGCGTGCCGCCGCTCGAACAAGACCAACGATTCGTCTACGACTACGCCCTCGCGACCGACACCACGCCCGACGAAGGTTCCAGCCTCGGCTACCCGTTCCACTTCCGCAGCTACCGCTGGCTCCGCGCCACCGCGTCGGACTCGGCCAACACCGCGACCTCGATCTTTACCGGCGTCTCCACCTACCGCGGCGCGATCAATGTCGACGGCGGGCAGCAACCCATCCCCGCGGTCTCCAAAGCCGCGAGCGAGCGCGGCAAGGCGGTCGGTATCGTCACCAGCGTGCCCGTCTCGCACGCGACCCCCGCCTGTGCTGCGGGCGCGAGCGTTCCCAATCGCGAGATGTACCACGACATCACCCACCAGATGCTCACCGGCACCGTCTGCACCGTCATCGCTGGCGCGGGGCACCCCGAGTACGACGACAACGCGAAACGCCGCGAGACGCCGAAGTACACCTATATCAGCGAAGGCGACTGGAACGCGCTCAAAGCAGGTAGTGTGGCTGGTGCGACTTCGCCCGCGTGGACGCTCGTCGACGACACCGAGCGGGTCCGCGCACTAGCCGAGGGTGACACGCCCGAGCGACTCTTCATCCTCGCGCCGGTTGCGCACACACTCCAGCAGATGCGCACGCCGCACGTCCGAGGCGACTCCACCCCGCCCGGCGTCCACCCGCTCACGCCCGGCGTCCCCACGCTGCGCGAACTCACACTCGCCGCACTCAATGTGCTCGACAACGACCCTGACGGGTTCTTTCTTATGGTCGAGGGCGGCGCGGTGGACTGGGCGATGCACGACACCGAGATCGGCCGCATGATCGAGGAAATGACCGACTTTCACAGCACGGTGGAAGCGGTCTGCGAGCTGCTCGATGCTGGCGATCGCGGGTTTGACTGGTCCAACACGCTTGTCATTGTCACGGCTGACCACGACCACTTGCTGCTGGGGCCGGAGTCTGACACTGTTGCCTTCCAACCGCTCGAAGACCGAGGCCCGGGCGTCGTCCCCGGCCACTTGTGGCACGCCGACACCCACTCGAACCTGCCGGTGCCGCTCTTTGTCCGTGGCGTCGGTGCCGAGCGGTTTGGTGATATCCCCACGACCCCCGCCGGGCCGAAGCGTGTGTTTCATCAGACCGCAATCGGGGAGTTGTTGTTTCGGTTGGTCGGCGCACCGAACGCGGCGACACGCGAATAAACCACTGAAACAACAACCGCGAGCTACTCCGCCCGCTCGCCGCTGAAGTCGATGCCGCGCAGGCCGCGGCGGGTCCATTTGTA
>JAUZRR010000004.1 GCA_030950285.1 Planctomycetota bacterium
CGGCGATGTTGTTGTAGTAGGGGACAGGAGCGAGCGCGGTGCTGTTGACGGCCACCGCGCCTGTCCATGTTCCGCTGTTGTTGTTGGCGTTGATGATGACCTGGCCCTTGAGACCCTCGCCGTTGGACGGGTCGCCGAGCACGTCAAACTCAGTCGTCGCGGCATTTTCATCGGCTGCAAAGTTGTCGCCGATGGTAAAGGTGCCTTCGTAGCTCTTGGCAAACCTGGCGTAGGACAGCGGGCCGGAGAGGGAGCTGTTGATGAGCACGTCGCCGACAAAGGCTCCGCCGACGCCTGTATCTGGGTCTTCCTTGATGTTGATGTACCCGCTGAACGAAGTGTCACCGGCGTCTCCGGTGAGATTGTCGCATTCGATGCTCCCTGCAAAGTCGCCGCCGATGACCTCGATCGCCTCTTTGATATCTCCGGAAACAAAGATATCCACGACCGTGCCCGTTTGGCTACGGATCACGGCGTTTGTATCCTGGTCGCCGTCGCTGTCGTAGATATTCTGAGCAATGATCTCTCCCTCAAAGACACCTTCAAGCGCGAGAACACGCGCGATATCGCACCCCTCGACGCTTGTGGAGCCGAAATCGGCGTACACATTCTTTGCAAAGACTTTGTTGATGTAGACCCCGGCCTGAATGATAACGTGGTTGTTGGCGCCGGGAGCACCGATGTCTCCATTGAACGCGTCGATGAACCGGATACTCCCACCTGATCCGGCGGTAATATCCGCAAGTATGTCCCCGACTTCTGCTACCACGACGTTGATGCTCCCGACAGCAGAAATAGGCCCTAATACATTGCCATCCCTCGCTCGAATATTGCCGATCTCAGTTGCCTCGAGGCTTCCAATATCGCCTCGAACATCGGCATTCAGGATAACAGGCTCTTGTGTCGGAGTTGTTACCGCATCGAGCCGGCCGCTGGTTGCGTTGTTTGCAGGGTCAATGATGAGCGAGACGTGCTTGCCCGATCCGTTGGTGAACGGCACGGTCACCTGCAGGAGTTGGATCACGTCGCCGTCACCGATGGTGATGAAGTACTGATTGGTATCAATCGTGTCGTAGTAGGCCATGATGTCGATGAAGTAGGAATTGTCAGCGAACTGGCCTATTTCATAGTGTGTGTCCTCGACAAGCGGTGGCCCGCCAGACCTACCGGTAACTGTCACGTCGGCGAAGCATGATGTGGCGATGGTGACGGTGACCACAAACGCGAGTGTTGCGAACAGTTTCATGCCTGTCTCCTCTTTCGTGCAAGGAACATTGTCATCAGGAAGCACGGTGCCACAAGCGTGGGAACCGCCGGCACCATCGCGATGCGGAACCCGACAAGCCCCGTGAACACAGGGCTAAACACCCGGTGGTCCTCGCCCACCCAGTCCCATATCATCACTTCGCCGGGGAAGGTGTACAGGTCCGATCCGCGGGCGTGCCGGCTGTCTTGCACCGAATCGCTCCATTCTTCCGTCCATTCGGCCTGGCCACCGGATGCGTCGAGCAACCCCCACGGCGTGCGGACATCCGGGTACTGGCCGGAGTTGAGATGGTCGCCGTACTGTCCATAGACCCTCGCCAGGCTGGCGTTGGTTTCACCGCCCTCGTCAGGAAGCCCGACAACCAGCGGGATGTCCGAGCTGTTGGGCTGTTCCCACCACCCCGCTTCTCCCGGGCCGTCCTTGTTCGGGTCGTAATACACCGCCTTCATCCACTCGTCCATCGAGGGGATCCAGTACCGTGCGCCGGGCGATCGCGTGGTCTGGTCGGTGTAGAAGGGCGGGTCGTCCTGCCGCTCGAATGTTGACGTGTCGTAGGCTCCGCTCTCGAACGCCCACGCCTCGTTGACCTGCCCGTTGTGCATCCAGTTGGAGAACCGGGCGGCCATCCGCCAGTTGACATCCGTCGGGTACAACCCCGCACCCGTCCTGACGTCGTAGCGGACCTCGTCCCCTTCGTAGCGGGCGTTGATGTAACTTCCGGTGATGTCGAAACTCAACGGGTCGGGCGCGTGCGGCCCGTACGCCCGGGCGAACTCGACCCACTGGTTGACCGTGACCTCGGTCTCGGCCATGCGGTAGCGGTACCCGACCGCCCCTCGGCCGTAGAACCCGAGGTCCTGGTACCGCGCGTCGAGCCACGCCTCGTTGCCCGGATCGCCGATGTCGCGGAAAACAAGCGAAGAAGCCTGCCCGAGAGCCGCGCTCGCAGCGAGCCCCAGCCCGGCGATGAGCCCCAGCGAGCGACCGAACGAGTTGGTGAAAATTCCCTGTGCCATATGTCAACCTCCTTGTTGTACAGCCAGCATCCGTGCCGGTTGGAGGAAGATACACGATGCTCTTCCAGAGCACAAAGATTCGGCCATCCA
Source organism: Planctomycetota bacterium (assembly GCA_030950285.1). Lineage (GTDB taxonomy): Bacteria > Planctomycetota > Phycisphaerae > Phycisphaerales > UBA1924 > PNC22. The sequence goes on from JAUZRR010000004.1 coordinate 2,374, forward strand.
TGTTGGCCGTCATGGAGTACCCACGTTTGACAGTCTTGGTCGGGCTTGACCGACAACGAAAGGCACCTCCCCCCCAGCCCCCTCCAGCGGTGTGCGGGAGGGGGAGCAGGAAGAGGGTGCGGGAGCAGGAGCAGGAGCCTCTCGCGTGAGGAGGAGTGCCTTCTTTCGTGGGACCGGCTGGACGCCGGTCCCACGGTGTGGTGGTGCCACCGGCTGGAAGCCGGTCCCACGAGCGGCCGTATGTGTCCGCGCTCCTCCCGGCACTGTCTTGCACCTGCGGCACGTCTTGCACCTGCGGCACTGGGCTGTGCCCAGTGGCACCCATCCCGCCGGGGCACGGGTGCTGCCGGGGAGGTCCGGTTTGATGTTCTGCAGCGAACCGGTGGCGATCTGGAGGCGAACGAGGGGCGAACGTGGGGCGAACGTGGGGGGAACGTGGGGGGAACGTGGGGGGAACGTGGGGGCATCATGGGAGTGGCGACGGCACGATCGGTGGACGGTGGGTTCCAAGAACGGCGGCGGGAACTCCTGGGGGCCGCCCGTTTGCTCCTCCCGGACGCCCGTGAGCTCCTGCCGGGCGTGCGGAAACTCCTGCCCGGCGGCCTCGAACCGCTCTCCGGCGGGCCGACGGCTTTGACTTGGCGTGGGGGGGGGCAGATACTTGGGGTAGTCAGTTGGTGAGCCGACCGTGACGGACGCCGGTGCCTCTCTCGCGATGGGAGCAGGATCGGGGGAGGCGCGGTCAGGGGCCTTGCTTCTTTGGCGGTCATTTCTTGACCCCGCGGCCGGCAAGGTTCCGCTCCGGATCGGGTGTTCCCGGTCCTGCCGCGGCCGTCGTCCTTCGACCGGCGTGAATGCACGCCGGGGGCAGCGGACCGCGAGAGATTCGTGGTCCCCGCGTGCGGCAAGCGAGCTGCACGCCCAAGAAGGAATGCGCAGCCCCAGCCCGACGGGTCGACACACGCCCCCACCACACACGCCCCCAAAAGAAACATCCAAACGAAGACAGCCACTGCCCGGTGGTGTAATTGGTAGCACATCAGTTTTTGGTACTGCGAGTCTGGGTTCGAGTCCCGGCCGGGTAACTTTGACGTCTCCTTTCATGAAACCCCTTTCATGAAGCCCCCTTGTGAAGCCCCCTTGTGAAGCCCTTTGAGACAAAGCCGCATCGCGAAAGTATGACCGAGCCCACCGACCCATCCCGCCCCCCCGAGCCCGTCGCGGTCGTCATGGCTGCGGGCAAGGGCACGCGCATGCGGTCGGACCTGCCCAAGGTGGTCCACGAGGTCGCGGGGCGGCCGATGGTGTGCCATGTGGTCGAGGCGTGTTTCGCGGCCGGGTGCGCGCGGGTGATCGCGGTTGTGGGCTACGAGCAGCAACTGGTGCGCGATGCGCTGGCGGCGTTCGGTGATCGGGTGCGCTTTGCGGTGCAGGAAGAGCAACTGGGCACCGGGCACGCGGTGCAGTGCGCGGCGGACGAACTCGCCGACCTTGACCCCCAGACGCCGGTGCTGGTGCTGGCTGGGGACGGGCCGTTGATTCGCACCGGGACGCTCGAGGCGTTGCTCGGGCTGCATCGCTCGAGCGGCGCGGCGGCGACGCTGGCGACGAGTGTGATCGACGACCCGACGGGCTACGGCCGGATCGTGCGCGACGCGGGCGGGCGGTTGGTCGGCATCGTCGAACAAAAGAACGCCACGCCCGAGCAGCTGGAGATCCGCGAGGTCAACCCGAGCTACTACTGCTTCGGGCTTGGGGCGATGACCGGAGCGCTGGCGAAGGTGGGCCGGGACGCGGCGTCGGGGGAGTACTACATCACCGACGTGCCGGCGATCCTGCTGAAATCGGGCGCACGTGTCGAGGTGATCGACGCGGTCCCGGCTGAAGACGTGCTGAGCATCAACACGCCCGAACAACTCGCCGAGGTGGACCGCGTGCTGCGGGCCCGCCTGGCACACTCGACAGGGGCCGCCTCGTGATCAACGACGGGAACCACATGCTCAAGGTGTTCGCGGGTCGGCACAGCCGGGTGTTGGCCGAGCGGGCCTGCGAGTACATCGGCCTGACGATCGGCGAGGCACGGACCGACGTCTTCCCCGACGGCGAGCTGCTGGTGCGGCTGCAGGAGGACGTTCGGGGGCGGGACTGCTACGTCGTCAGCTCGACGTGCGACCCGGTGAACGACAACCTGATGGAGCTGCTGATCTTTATCGATTGCCTCAAACGGGCCAGCGCCCGGCGGGTGACGATCGTGACGCCTTACTTCGGGTACGGGCGGCAGGACCGCAAGGACAAGGGGCGGGTGCCGATCACCGCCAAGCTCGTCGCCAACCTGATCACCGCCAGCCGCGCCGACCGGGTGCTCGCGCTCGACCTGCACGCGGCACAGATTCAGGGGTTCTTCGACATCCCGGTCGATCATCTGTCGGCGACGCCGGTGTTTCTCGACTACTTCGAGTCCATCCGCGAGCAGCTCGGGGACCTCTGCCTGGTGAGCCCGGACGTGGGGAATGTCAAGGTCGCCGAGGGGTTTGCCAACCTGCTGGGGGGGGACCTTGCGATCATCAACAAACGCCGGGTCTCGGGGACCGAGGTTGTGACCGAGCACATTATCGGGTCGGTGCAGGGCAAGACCGTGCTGATGTTCGACGACATGATCTCGACGGGGGGCACGATCTGCGAGGCCGCCAAGCTCGCGCTCGAGCACGGGGCGACCGAGGTCTTCGCAGCCGCGACGCACGGGGTGCTGTGCGGCGGGGCGATCGAGCGGATCGCGGCGTCACCGATCTCGAAGCTCGTGATCACCGACACGATCCCGGTCGATTCCCGGCTTGCGCCCCTGGGCGACAAGCTGCACGTGCTGAGCGTCGGCGACCTGGTCGGCGAGGCGGTCCGCCGTATCCATCACAACCTCTCGCTGAGCGCACTGTTCAAGCGGACCGCCGGGACCAAACGCTGAACGAAGTCAATATCCAAGAACACAGACGAGAGTCAATAGAGAGAAGGAACCACACCATGCAAGAGCACGCACCACTCCTGACCGCCACCCGCCGCGAACGTGTCGGCACCCGCTACAGCAAGCGCATCCGTGAGGCCGGGGGGCTGCCCGCGATTATCTACGGCCACGGCAAGGAACCGGTGGCGGTCTCGGTCGATGCCAAGAAGACGCTTCGGCATCTGCACGAGGGCGAGAAGATTCTCCAGTTGCAGATCGAGGGGCAGAGCGAGGTGCAGAACGTGCTGGTCAAGGACTTGCAGTTTGACTACCTGGGGACCAACGTCATCCACGCCGACTTTACCCGGGTGGATCTCGAGGAGCGGGTCGAGCTGAAGGTCGCGATCCACCTGATCGGTGAGGCGGTCGGGCTCAAGGCCGCCGGGGCGATGCTCATGCACCCGACCAACGAGATCGAGCTTGAGTGCAAGGTTGCCAACATCCCCGACCATGTCGAGGTGGACATCAGCGGGCTCGAAGCGGGTTCGGCGTTGCACGTCAGCGACATCCAGTTGCCGCTGCCGACGATGAAGACTCTGTCTGATCCTGATCTGATCGTTGCCCAGATCATCATCCAGGCGGTCGAAGAGGAGGAGACCGAAGAGGCCGGCGTGGTCGCCGATGGCGCCCAGCCCGAGGTCATCACCGAGAAGAAGGAAGGCGAGGACTAAACCCCTCGGTCGTGCCGCCCTTCGGGGCGGCGGTTGCACGAACACGCCGGAGATACGGGTGTCATGAAGCTGATCGTCGGCCTTGGAAATCCCGGAACGCAGTACGTCAAGACCCGGCACAACGCCGGGTTCCTGGCGATCGACCAGCTCGTGGGGCGTCATGCGTCCGGCGCGGTGGTCAAGTCGCGTTTCAAGGCAGACACCGTCGAAGCGTCGATCCGCTCGACCAAGTGCCTGCTGCTCAAGCCGATGACGTTCATGAATCTGTCCGGGGAGTCGGTGCTGCAGGCGATGCAGTTTTACAAGCTGCCGCTGGCGGACCTTTTGGTCATCACCGACGACCTGGCGCTGCCGGTGGGCGCGGTCCGGCTGCGTGCCTCCGGCGGGGCGGGCGGGCACAACGGGCTCTCGGATATCGAGCGTCGGCTCGGGTCTTCTGAGTACCCGCGGTGCCGGGTGGGGATCGGCCCTAAGCCGCCGTTGTTTGACCAGGCGGCGTTTGTGCTCTCGCGATTTGCCGAGGACGAGCAGGACAGCCTGCACGCTTCGATCAGGACGGCCGCGGACGCGGTCGAGACGTTTGTCGTGTCGGGGATCGACACGGCGATGAACCGGTTCAACACCAAGATCAAACCCGAGCCCAGGCTCGACACCCCGACCGACCCCACCAAAGCGGACCCCGAAGCCGACGCCGGCTGGGGGGCCGCCTGAAAACGAACTCTTGCCGCCCTGCGCTTGCGGGAGCGGCCCAGCGAAAGGTACTTTGACCCATGTCCGATACGACCCGAATCTATGAATCAATGTTTCTTGTGAGCCAGTCCGAAGCCGCCGACCTGGGCGGGATCGTGGCGTACATCGAGGAGATCCTCCGCCGCGGCGACGCGGAGGTCATCGCGATGAAGAAGTGGGACGAACGGCGGCTCGCCTACGAGATCGAGAAGCAGCGTCGCGGGGTGTACTTCCTGTGTTATTTCCGGGCACCGACCGGTTCGATCACGCACATCGAACGCGACTGCACGCTGAGCGAGCGGATCATGCGGGTGCTGATCTTGAACGCCGAGCACCTGTCCGATGAGGACATCGCGGCGTGCGACGATCGCGCCGGGCTGGGTGTCGAGGCCAACCTGCGGAAGGAAGAGGCGGACAAAGCCGCCGCCGCAGAGGCCGCCGCCAGCGCCACCGCTGCTGCTGCGGCTTCTGCCGAGGCAGCGCCCGCCGCGACCGAGGAAGCCCCCGCCGAGACCACCGCGTCTGAGTGAAGTCCCGATGGGGTTCGTCTGAACGCACCGATGCACGCCCCGGCGTGCTATCCTTCCACATTCCAAACTTCGGTCGGTCGGCCGGGCAACTTCCGACTCCGCCGACCGAGCCGCACACGCGATGGAGGCAAGTATGGCTGGCAACTTCAACAAGGTTCTGCTGATGGGGAACCTAACGCGGGATATCGAGATCCGGCATACACAGTCGAACACCGCGATCGGGAAGTTCGGCATCGCGGTCAACCGCAAGTACAGCGTCGGCGATGGCAGCAACCGCGAGCAGCGCGAAGAAACCAGCTTTATCGATTGCGAGGTCTGGGGGCGGACCGCCGAGATCATGTCGCAGTATCTCAGGAAAGGCCGCCCGGTCTTCATCGAAGGCCGCCTGCGTCTGGACCAGTGGGAGGACAAAACCTCCGGCCAGCGACGCTCCAAGCTCCTGGTTGTCGTCGAGAACTTCCAGTTTGTTGACTCCCGCGCCGATGGTGCGGGGGGCGGCAGCGGTGGTGGCGGCGGCGGCGAGAGCGGCGGGCGTCGCGCCCCGGCGGGTGCCCGCTCCGACGGAGGTGGTGGTGGTGGGGGGGGGCAACGCTACGACGAGATCCCGCCCGACGACGACATCCCGTTCTGATGACTGATTGACGACTTTCGGGTTGGCTGGGTGCTTGGGATTGGCGCGGGGGGTGAACGCCCGGCTCGGCCCGAGCGACCTACCATCTCCGCCCCGGGACGGCCGAGCGTCGGCTGCCGGGGACCACCGCTGGGGTCAGGCTCTGGCGAATCGGCTCTCCCGGTTCGCTGGTTTGGCTCCTCAACTTCGCCCCGCAGCCGCGGGCCACAAGGACAGCGAGAAACACACATGGCAACCAAAACCGTCCAACTGCTGCTCACCGACAACGTCGACAATCTCGGGATCGTTGGTGACGTCGTCACCGTCAAGCTGGGGTACGCCCGCAACTACCTGTTGCCGCGCGAGTTGGCGACTACACCCTCTGATGAGAAGCTGGCCGAGTTGGCCGAGAAGCGGGCGGTTGCCGAGAAAGAGCAGGCGGCGTTGCTCGAACACCGTCGCGGCATGATCAGCAAGATCGAGGGGCTCGACATCACGATCCTGCGTTCCTGCAACGACATCGGGCACCTCTACGGCTCGGTCACCCAGCAGGACGTCGCCAACGCGCTCGAAGAACTCGGGTTCGGGGTCAAGGCCCGTGAGGTGCGGCTGCCCTTTACCATCAAACGGATCGACGACTTCGACGTGCTGGTCAAGTTCTCGAAGGACCTCGAAGCGAACGTCAAACTGCACGTCAAGCCCGACCGCACCATCGAGGACGACCGTGACGAGATGGAGTTTGACAACGAAGGCGAACTGATCGACCCCTCCATCAAACGCAAGCAGAAGGAGGCCGAGGCCGCGGCCGCGGCTGCACGGGAAGAGGCTGCGAGCAAAGAAGAGACGTCCGCCGCGGAGGGTGAGGACGCCTGAACGGGTGGGGTGTTGCCTGCCGGCTTGACGGCGCGAGGCACTGGGCTGCGCCCGGTGGCACCCGATCTGCTCGATCCGCCCGGTCTACCGACCCCGGCGACTGTCTGAAACGAAACACGCCCCGGCATCGAGATGCCGGGGCGTGTTTTTCTTTGCCGTTGATGTTGAGCCCGCGGGCGGGCGTCGGGTTACCGCCGCCGCTTCTTCAGCACCAGCGGCTCGTCGAGGGTGACAATCTCTTTGGGTCCGATGTTGTAGCTCTTGATTTCGGCGCCCTCGCTGCAGAGGAAGAGCAGGGTGAGCCGCTGGTCGGTGCGGCTCGAGCTGAGGACGATCCCTTCGTCAGCGAGCTGCGACAACCCTCGGACGGGCTGACCGGGCTCGAAGCGGATGTCGATCTTGTCGCGGTCTTCGTAGACCCAGCCGACGGCTTCGTAGACGATGCCCTTGGTGTCGACCAGTTGGGGGGGCACGACGCGCAGGGCGGTCGCCATCGCCTTGCCGTAGAGGCTGCCGGGGAAGTTGCCGCTGACATCGACCTGCACCATCGCGACGCCGGAGGTGGTGGAGAACTTGTTGATCCGGAGTGCCTTCTCGCCGATACGTATCCGGAGTTGTTCCGGCTTCCACTGGGCGTGGCCGTTGAGGATGTAGTTGTCGGCGTCGATCTCGAGACCCCGTTGTGTGCCTTTCTGGATCACCAGCGGGCGGGGGAGGGTGTTGCGGAAGAAGATGCCCTTGGCCTGGGCCTCGGTCTCGTTGCTGTTGTTTTGTCGGTTGTTGTTGGCGTTGGTGGTGTCCCGTCCGTAGTCGGCCGGGATCGCTTCGGCCCCTTCGATCAGGGTGCCCTGGGTGACCGCGCGGTCGCGGGCGGCGACCGAGTTATACTCGTCGGCCGGCTGCGAGGGATCGAGCATGCGGCGGATGTTCTTGAGATAGACCGCGATGGGTTCGTAGTCGTTGGGGACGAGAAACTCAAAGCCCATCGGGCGGGTCGCCGCACCCGCAGACGCGATCGCAATGTTGGGCGAGTCGTAGAGGAACCGGGCGAGCGAGGTGTCTGCGCCCAAGGGGTTGGCGATCACCGCGATGGGGTGCAGCGTGAGCCGGTCGCCGGTGTCTTCGTCCTCGGCGATCATCCAGATCTGGCCGGCGGTCACGGAGACAAAGCTGGCGCCGGGCTCGCGGAGGGAGGACTTCATATCGAGGATGACCCCCTCGATGCGGGAGTCGGCGGGGTAGGGTTCGCCGTTGAGCATGGTCGCGGCGTGGGGTGCGGTTGCCCAGCGGTCCTGAAGCAGGTTCTCGCCGGGCGCCGCGGTGACGCGGTATCGTGCGAGCAGCTCGTAGTCGTTGGGCTTGGCGGTGTTTCGGGCCAGGCCGCGGTCGTTCATCCGCATGACCTCGGCGGCGTGCCAGGGGTCGGGCCGCCACTTGGCGAGCGGTTCCTTGGTCGAGAACACGGCCTCGCTGGTGCGTGCATAGAGCGTCCCGACGAGGCGATCGACCGGGATCAGCAGGCCGCCGGAGCGCTCGACGCTGGCGCCAGCCCCCTGGTAGGTGACGGGCTGGTACCCGAACTCGTCGGTCTTGAGTCGCATGGTGCCGATCGCGGTGACGAGGATGCCTGCGGTGATGACGCCGGAGATGATGCCGCAGACGCCCGACCCGACGACGTCGGCCGCGGGGACCGCGACCGCGTTGGCGGGGGCGAGTTTGTCGGTCGCGAGGCGGAGCAGGGCGAGCGAGCCCGCGAAGGGGAGGACCAGCCCGAACGCCCACGCGGTGTACTCGATCGGCTGCAGGAAGCCCTTGGTGGGGGCTTTGGTCAGGATCAGGTAGGAGAGCGGCTCCCAGAACGCGAACGCGATCGCCCCGGCGACGACGACGCACGCCATATGGAGCAGCGATGAGAAGAAGTTACGGGTCACGGCGGCGTAGGCCATGACCAGCACGATCCCAATCACAACGATGTTCATCATGGCAAATATCCTCTCACAGCGGCGAGCGCTCTAGCTTGCGGCGGCGGCTTTCTTGGCAGCGGGTTTCTTGCTCTCGCCCGAGCTGGTGACACGCATGATCTCTTCGATGCTGGTGATGCCTTCGACGGCCTTGAGCAGGGCGGCCTGCTGGATGGTCGGGTACCCGCGTTTGCGGAACTCGGCCCGGAGGGCGGCGAGGTTGCCGCTCTTGACCAGCTCGCGCTCGGCAGCCCCGAGAGGGAAGACCTCGAAGACCCCTTCCTGCCCGAAATATCCACCGCCGTTGCACATCGGACAGGTCTCCGGCTTGTTCTTGATGAGCACCTGCCCACCCTTCTTGAACAGCTGAGGCACCTTGTCTGCGGGCAGACCCAGCTTTTTGAGCATGTCCGCCGAGGGGGTGTACCCCACCCGGCAGTTTTGACACAGCTTGCGGACGAGAGTTCCCGAGATCACGCCGTGGAGTGCTTCAGAGGCCGCGGGGAGGTCCCCGACGGCTTTGCACCAGGTCTGGATCGCCTGCAGGCCGCCGCTGCCGCGGAGAAGGACATACTGGCGGGTGCGTTCCTGATCGCCCCGGCAGATTTCTTTGGCAGTCGCGGCGTCTGGGAGTTCGGCGATACCAACGACGTCGGGGTCACGCCGAAGAATCGACCGGACGAGGGTGGAGTATTCCTGCCCCTCGGCACGGGGGTCGAACGGATTCTGCCGGACGCCTTCGATCTCGTCCTGGATGTCAGACTCGATGGTCTGGACGTTCTGGGTGTAGGCGTCGTGCATGCGAACCATGGTGTAGAGCAGTGTGGTCCCGCCGCCGTCGGGCGGGGTCGCGAGCAGCACTGTGCCGGTGGCGTCTTCGACGATCTTGTTGACCGCTTCGGTCTGCGGGGCGAGGAAGCCCAGGTCGCTGACCTTTCGACGGACGGCGAGCTCGGGGTCGAGCATGAGGGTGAGCATCATGCCGGTCTGCCCGCCGGCGGTGGTGAGGCGGACCTTGTGCTTCTTGTCGAGGTGCCCGACGCCGACAGTCGCCGCCTGCTTGCGTCTTCGGTCGCTGATATCCAGATCGCCGGCTTTTTTCCAGTAGTCCATGAGTTTGACCGCTTCGGCAGCCGGCAGGGTGGTGTCGGCGGTGGGCACGCCGTCGATCAGGAAGATCACGCCGTAGGTCTGGTCCTTGCCGGTGGGGCGGACGACGATCTCCGAGGCGCGGGCGAGCTTGCCACGAAGGAACACGCCCTCGGCCGCAACCCGGACGGTGAACTCTTCGGTGTCTTTTTCTGGCACCGCGACGGTGTCGCCGTCGGGGGTTCTCAGCAGCAGCTCTGCGGTGCCGGCGTGCTTGGCGGCGGCCTTGGCTTCCTTTGCCTCCTGCGCGTTGGAGAAGTCGAGCAGCTTGACGTGGTGGTCCTCGGGGACCCGCTCGTCCTTGTTGGCGATGAGGGGGTAGGCCAGCATACTTATCGCAAGGATCGCGACCTCGGCCGCCAGCCCGACCACGATGCCGAGAATGCCCTGCAGCGGCATCAGCACCGCGACCGCGAACGCGATCAGCCCCATAAAGAGGTGGAACGAGTTCCACCTCTTGGGCTCGAGGTGAAACCGGGCTGCGTGTTTGTCGTAGTTTGACGAGATCAGCCTTGCCCAGGCGACCAGCGGCACGAGCAGCAGCACCGGCTTCCAAGGGGAAACCAGAATTAAGGCGTCCTGGGCCAGAGTCATCGGCATTGCAATCCCCACGGAAGTTTCAAGAGCTTGGAGCACCGTCGATTCCTGTCATTCAAGGCTCTGCGAGCAACCATCGTTCGTCCCACGCTTCTCGCGGAAACCACCAAGTACAAGTCATCCCACCAACCCAAAGCCGACAGCCTCAGCCGAGCTTTTTGAGCCGCATCATCAGCTCGTCAACATTGGGCGACGAATCGATCGCCGTCCGCATGTGAATGTATTCCTGTTCAACGAGCTCCACCAGCGAGAGGTTGAAGTCCTTCATGCCCGACTGGATCGCTTCGATCGAGTTGATGTACTCGCGGAGCTCGCCCTCGCGGCCTTCGATGATGTGCTTCTGGACGACCGTGTTGTTGACCAGAATCTCGATCGCCGGGATCCGGTGGATATTCTCGTGCAGCGTCGGGAGCAGCTTCTGGTACACGAACGCCCGCATCTGGTAAGCGAGGATCTTGCGGACGCCCTCGACCTCTTCCTGCTCGAACAGGCCGTAGATACGGCTGAAGGTCTGAGTGGTCGAGCTGGCGTGGATCGTCCCGTAGACGAGGTGCCCGGTCTCGGCGGCCATGAGGGCGGCTTCGAACGTTTCGTTGTCGCGCATCTCACCGATGAGCACGATGTCTGGGTTCTCACGCACCAGCGCACGCAGCGCGATCTTGAAGTCGAGACAGTCAATCCCGATCTCCCGCTGGTTGATGGTCGCGATCGCGTCGTTGAAGATGTATTCGATGGGGTCCTCGATCGTCACGATATGGACCGGTTTGCGTTCGTTCACATACTGGAGCATCGACGCGATGGTCGTGGACTTGCCCGAACCGGTCACGCCGCAGAGCAGCACGATGCCCTGAGGCTGCATCGCGATCTCGGCCATGATCTCGGGGAGGTAGAGCCCCTCGAACGGCAGGATGTTGCTGGTGATGCGTCGGGCGGCGACGGAGATTTTGCCCCGCGCCATGAAGAGGTTGACACGGAAGCGGGTGTTGTCGTCAAAGTCGTACGCGAAGTCGGACGAGCCGAACTTGTGGAGGTCTTCGAGTTGTTCGGGCGTCATGATCGCGCGGGCGATCTGCCAGAACTCTTCCTCGTCGACGGGTGTGGTGTCGAGCGGCTTGAGCGCGCCACGCTGGCGGATCTTGGGCGGCTGCCCGGTCTTCATGATGAGGTCGGACGCCTCGAACTTGATCGTCGCCTGTAGGAACTTGCCCCACCGGGTGGCGAACGGGTCGTTCTTCTTCATGGCGGGCAGCGCGACGTGCTCGATGTGCGACGTTGCGGTCTGGGTATCGCTCTCTACTGGCATGGACGCTTCACTCCTCGGTCTCGATGCAACCACACGGGGACGAATCTCCCTGCCCGGTCGCGGGCCTGGTGCATTTTCAGCTATCAGTCAGCGGGCGGGCGGGTGTTGGCAACTCCCGCCGTGACAGCAAAGCCTAGCAACTCGCAGCCGTCGGCGACGAGCGCGCACGCCCCACCCGCAGCAGGTGGACGCTGCCCTCGTCTGTTCGTAAAGCCCCCCCAGAGGTTCCCGGGTGGATCGGTCTGTCCCGAGAGCGGACGCAAAAACACCAAAGGCCCGGCGTGCGGCCGGGCCCTTGGGAAAGGTTGGGTGTGTGGGCGAACGGACCTGTGCCTCGGAGAGAGCGGCTCAGTCGACCGTGACCGGTGAACGGGTCTCGGTGCTGTTCTCCTGTTCCTCGGCTTCCTCCTCTTTGTCCTTGCTGCCCAGGAAGCTCTCTTCGAGGGTGACGCGGATTTTCTCCATCGCCTTGTTCTGGATCTGACGGACCCGTTCTTTGGTGACGCCGATGATCTGCCCGACCTGTTCGAGGGTCATGGGCTTTTCTTCGCCGCTCTCGAGCCCGAAACGGTGCTCGATCACGGTGCGTTCGACGGCGGTCAGGTCGGCGCGGTTCTCGCTGACGATCCGCTTGACCTCCTCAGCAGCGTCCTTCTCGAAGCCCTCGCGCTTCGCCTCGATGTAGTTGGATTTCTCGAGCTTGGGGTCGAAATCGGTCGGGAACCGCTGGCGGTACTTGCTGAGCTTCATGCCCTGGCGGCTGAAGGCTTTGAGGATCGCCCGGCAGGCGTAGGTTGAGAACTTGTACCCACGCCCGGCGTCGAACTTGTCGACCGCACGGAGCAGCGCCATGTTGCCTTCGCTGACCAAGTCGGCAAAGTCGACCTCGCTCATGCGGGTCCGCTTTGCCATCGCCAGCACCAGCGCGAGGTTGGTCTCGGCGATCTGCTCACGCACCCGATCGGCGAGCCGGTGCCACGCGAGCACCTCCTCGGCCTGCTCGGGGGTGGGCTGCCTGGACGCGCCGGCCCAGATCTCCTGCTGGAGTTTCCAGACGCGGTACCTCGCGTAGTTGAACTGGTAGAACAGCACCCGTTCCTCAGCCCCGGTCAGGATGACCTGCTGGGTGCTCTTGACGGTCCGATTGCTTCGTGAGCTGGAGAGATCGTCCATCACCGGGTGGTACCAGGTGGTGTCGGGCTTCTGGATCTCGGGAGCCTCGGCGTAGATCTGGTTCTCGGACTCGGTCTCGTAGAACTCGGGGCTGTCGATAAAGTCCTGCTCGTCGCTGAGCAGGTGCTTGAGCAGCCGTTCATCCTCGAGGCTGAGGCGTTTCTTTTTGCCTTGGGTCCCGGCAGCAGACGACGCCATCTCGACGCGGTGCCTGCGGCGGACCTGCTCGAGCGGAGTGAGCTTTCTGATTTTTCGTGCCTGGTTCATACCAACCTGTCCTTGCCGTTGCCGGCCGTGAGTTCCCACCGTCCTGGATCGTGCCGTTTCCTGGCCCGAATATTGATGCGAAAAAATCTGATCTTGCTGCGAATTTCTTGGGATTTTCGCTATCTGCCCGCCATTTCGGAGTCTGATGACGCCGCCTTGAGGCCAGTGTAGCACTGGAAAGCCCTAGAGACCGCCCGCCGGGGGTACTGACCCGGCGATCTTCTTACGTATTCCGACCGGGCCGGGTTTCACTCGCTGAGCCAGAAGACCCAAATCTGAGTAGACCCCGCCAGTCTTGCCATGATGTATGCGGACGATACGCCTGCCCGCGGATTCGCCGAGTTGTCGTCTGGCCTCCGTGCTCACCGGTCAGACTGCCGAGGCTGCTCCGCGAAACCCCACGATCGGGCTCGGACGGCTGCAGAAGAGGTTTTACGCAGGGCATCCTGCCCTCGCGCGTGTGGCCTCCCAGCTTACCTACAATCGTCACGAATGCAAGTCCGGCAACGATTTTTCGGACAACGGGATATTTGATAGGTTTTTGATCGTATACTCAAGGAGGCACCCATGCCCTTTTCGCTCCCCGCTCTTCCTTTCGCCCACGACGCACTCGAGCCGCACATCGACGGTAAAACGATGGAGATTCATCACGGCAAGCACCACCAGGCCTACATCAACAACGCCAACGCTGCGCTCGAAGGCACAGCATGGGCGGGCAAGAGTGCCGAGGAGATTCTCGCAAACCTCGACGCGATCCCCGAGAACATCCGCGGCGCGGTCCGCAACAACGTCGGAGGGCACGCCAACCACTCGCTGTTCTGGACGATCCTCGCTCCGGCGGGGAAGGGCGGTGGGGGGGCACCCACCGGGGACCTGGCAGCCGAGATCGACAAGACGTTCGGCTCGTTCGACTCGTTCAAGGAGCAGTTCGCCAAGGCGGGGATGACCCGATTCGGCAGTGGGTGGGCGTGGCTCGGCTTTGATGAGCAGGGCAAGATGCACGTCGGGAGCACGCCGAATCAGGATTCGCCGTTGTCCTTCGGGCACGTCCCGATTCTCGGGCTCGATGTCTGGGAGCACGCGTACTACCTGAACTACCAGAACCGGCGTCCCGACTACATCACAGCATTCTGGAATGTCGTGAACTGGGGCAAGGTTGCTGAGCTTTTCGAGAAGGCACGCTCGGCCTGATTGCTCAGTTGACGGGGAGGTTTTTGTCCTTCCAGATCTTCAGCAGCCGTTCGCCGGTGATGGGTTCCCAGACCTGATTGCCGGGCAGGTCGGCGCGCACGGGTTGTCCCTTTGCGTCAAAGAGGACGGTCTGGCCGGGGTGCCCTTCGCTTGGGCGCGAGACGTACTTGAACCCGCTGTCCTTGCGTGGGGTGAGGATGTCTTCGCGCAGGGTGACACGGTCCACGCGTTGGTTGAAGGCGTAGAACCTGTGCGATCCGGTCGCGTTCTGGTGCATGAGGAGGTAGGGCATCAGGTAGGTCTCGAGTCGGCTGATATAGCCTGCGCCTTCGATCGCGGGGCGGATGCTTGATGGGGGGTTGCTGCCTTCGGTTCTTGAGATGAAGAGGTCGCTGCGATCACGGACAGCGGTCTCGACGAGGTTGGTGATGATGACTTTGGAGGTGCCGACGAGGGGGCGGACGGTCTGGCGGATGGTCCAGGACTCGGACGTCCGATCCGGGGTCATGAAGAATGCCGCGTCGATATCGACGAGGCGGTCATCGAGGAGGAGCCTGGCGCGCTGGTGGACGAGGTAGCCCTTCTGCCGATCGGCGGGGGAGGAGCCCGTCCTTTTGGTCTCGCTCTTGAGGTCGCCCCGGGTGCCGATGGAGTACTTGGTCATGCGGTAGCCGAGCTCTTCGGCGTCGCGGTCTGCGCCGCTCTCGGCCGGCTTGTAGAACCGCTCGAAGCGCCACTGGTCGCCGAGATCGCGGATGGTTTTCTCGTAGTCTGCCGGTTCGAGGGACTGCATGAACGTGAGCCCGGCCTCGACGCCGACGCCGCGCTGGGCGTCGATGGCTGCGGGGTCGACAATCCGGGTCGAATCCACGAGCATCTCGAAGTAGGGCTTGGCGGCCGCGAGATCGTGGGCGCTGGTCTGGAGCTCGTAGATCGCGGCTGAAGTCGGGGTCGGCATGAAAACGGCGTACCCACGCGCGGCGTCTTCGCCGGTGATGCCGGCGAGCTGGAGGTAGAACACCTCGGCCGGCCAGCCTCCGACGTCGCGGGTCTCATGGCTGAGCACCCGGCCCTTGGCGGTTTCGAGCCTTCGTGAGCTGTCGTTGGGGGCGGCGGTGTCGATACTGAGCGACGAAACCGAGGCGAGGTTGTCGTTGATGATGGAATCGGCGATCTCACGGGGTGTTTTGGGTTCGGTGAGCCTGCGGTCGGAGATATTGATGAGGGCCGCGATGTTGGGGAGGGTGATGCGGCTGATCCCGGTGCCCGAGATCTGGTAGGTCGTGACCGAGACGTCCATGGGCAGCGAGGTGGTGAGCCCGATGGCGGGGCGTTCCAGGACCTGATCGGAGAGCCTGGGCGTCGCGGTCTGGGCGGCTGCGGGCGCGGCGAGGGCTGAGAGAAGGGTGCAGAACGCGATTGTCTGGCGGCAGAGCTGTCTGGCGGACATGGTGATCTCCGTGGTTCTCATCTGATTTTTCGCTGCTTGTGGCGGGAGGTTTCGCGGAATCCCGCGTGCGATTCGTTCCCATCTACCGTCTTGCTGGATCATCGACAGGAATCGTTGGCGTCCTTCAGCCCGAGGGGGCGAGGCGGCCGGTGATGCTGCTGATTTGGTGCGGAATGGAGGGGCGTGGGGGGGCTCGGGCGAGGATCTGGACAAAATCGCAGAGGGCCAAGCATTGACTACAAGGGAGAGGGTTGTACGCTTACGGGCTCGACCCCGATCGGGGCTGGGTGTTCACGGGCTTGCCCCGTGACGGTTGGTTTTTCGGTGCCCCAATACGGTACCAGGTAGGTAGAGGGCTCGGTCATGTGGCTGGGCACACGCAGAACGGCACGCAAGCGGCGTGTCGGCGGGGTCTTTCCCGCGATTGAAATACACGAAAGATTACTCTTCGAGGTGATGGATGACAGGCGGTCGGATCAGAATCAGGATGGAGGCGTACGACCACCTCGCGCTCGACTCGTCGGCGAGAGAGATCGTTGACCATGCCAAGCGCACCAACGCCCGCGTCCGCGGCCCGGTGCCGTTGCCGACTCGTATCGAGCGGTACACGGTCCTGCGTGGCCCGTTTGTGGACAAGAAAAGCCGCGAGCAGTTCGAGATCCGGACGCACAAGCGGATTATCGATATCGTCGATCCGAACGCTCGTACGGTCGAGGCGCTCAACCGCCTTGTCGTGCCCGCGGGCGTGTTCGTGAGGATCAAGGCCTGACATTGTTTCGAGCCGTTCGCTGACCGCGGACGGCTCGTTTGGTTTGCAGCATACGGGTCGGGTCGACCCGGGTGACACACGCAAGACTTCCTCTGCCGACCACGGGCACGAAGCAAGGTAGAGAACCGATGGCACTGACGCTGGTAGGCAAAAAAATCGGGATGACACGGGTCTTCAGCGAGGACGGGAAGCGCAGCATCCCTGTGACCGTGCTGGACATGACGCCGTCGGTTGTCACGCAGGTCCGCACCGTCGAGACCGACGGCTATTCTGCGGTGCAGCTCGGGTGGGGAGAGCTGAAGCCTCGCAACTCGACGATGCCTCAGATCGGGCACGACGCCAAAGCGGGCACCACCCCGAAGCGCACGCACACCGAAAGCCGTATGGCTGAGGACGAGGCGGGCGGGTTCGAGCTGGGGCAGTTGGTCGGGCTCGACACGCTCGACGGCGTGGCGTACGTCGATGTCATTGGGACCAGCAAGGGCAAAGGGTTTCAGGGCGGGATCAAGCGCCACGGCTTCAAGGGCCAGCAGGCGACCCACGGCGTCGAGCGGAAGCACCGTTCGCCGGGTTCGATCGGCGGCCACGGCAACAATGCCGGTAAGGCCGGGCGTATCAAGAAGGGCAAGAAAATGGCCGGTCGCATGGGTGATGTGCGCGTGACCGCACGGAGCCTGGACGTGATCCGGATTGATGCCGAGCGGCATCTGTTGCTGGTCAAGGGGCCGGTGCCGGGTGCCAACGGCGGGACCGTGATGGTGCGGCCGGCGATCCGGCTGAACCGGAGCAAGGGCAAGAAAGTCTCCTCGTAGGAGCAGGACAGCAGGAATCACCTTCGGCCTGGGAGCACACCCGGCCGCGGGGTTCGGAGGGTCGAACGGGCGGGAAACCGCCCGGACCGAAACCGCCGGACGACAACAGGACAGACCTCGCTCGCAGCACGGTGCTGCGGGCGGAAATACACCAGCCGAGTCGATTCTGCTCGACCCCACGCCGTCGTCGGCGTGCCCCTGCGAGGGGCGACAGGGGAAGGGCAGATAGGCGAAGCAAGCCGAGCGGGTGCCCGAGTTGGCCCGATCGAGCTTTGATCAAAGGCGAAAGACGGAGCACGACATGAATGTCCCCGTCTATAACATCAAGGGCGACGAGGTTGCCACGTTCAGCATCGACGAATCCTCCCTTGGAGGGACTGTCAACGCTGACTTGATCAAGCAGGCGTACGTGATGTATCACGCGAACCTGAGGCAGGGCTCTGCGCGGTCCAAGACGCGTGCGGAGATCACCGGATCCACCCGCAAGATTTACCGCCAGAAGGGCACGGGCAACGCCCGCCACGGCAACAAAAAGCCGCCGCACTTCCGAGGTGGTGGACACTCGTTTGCCAAGAAGCGTCGCCGCGAAGACTTCCGGCAGACGATGCCGAAGAAAATGCGTCGCAAGGCCAACCGCAACGCGCTTCTGGCAAAGCTTGTTGATGGCGAGGTGAAGATCATTGACGATCTGCAGCTGTCGACTCCCAAGACCAAGCCGTTCATCGAGTTCCTGAAGGCGGTCGGGATCGACCACCGCGTGCTGCTGGCTCTGCCCAAAGAGCGGACCAAGAGCCGTAACGCCTGGTTGAGCGCCCGGAACATCGACGATGTGGATGTCTGCTGTGCGGACCAGCTCACGACGTTCGAGATGCTGAATCACCGGTACCTGGTGATCGGCAAGAGCGAGCTTGAGGCGTGGTTGAACGGGCCGAGCTCGCAGACCGGCAAGTCTGCGAAGGTCACACCGATGGGCCGGGTCGCGAAGAAGGAAGGGGCCGCCTGATGGATTCGACCTATATCATCAAGAAGCCGCTGCTCACCGAGAAGAGCACCGCCGCGATGAACGAAGAGACTCGGTACACGTTTCTGGTTGACCGCCGGGCGTCCAAGCCGGAGGTCAAGCGTGCGGTTGAGCAGCTCTACGGCGTGAAGGTCGAGGGTGTGACCACGCAGATCCGCAAGGGCGGCGAGCGTCGTCTCAAGTACGGTCGGGTGACCGACAAGATCACGAAAAAAGCAATCGTCCGGCTCGCTAAGGGTCAGGTAATCGAGCTGTTCTGAGCGGAGTGAAAGGACCAGGCCATGGCAATCAGGGTCTACAAACCAACCAGCCCCGGACGGCGGAACGCCTCGGTCAACCTCAATGTTGAGGTGACCAAGACGCGCCCCGAAAAGTCGCTGACCCGGCCGCTCAACAAAAAGGGCGGCCGCAACAACCAGGGCAAGATCACGGTGCGCGGTCGTGGCGGCGGGGCGAAGCGTCTCTACCGCATGATCGACTTCCGGCGGAAGGATCGTGACGGGATCAAGGGCGAGGTCTCGGCGATCGAGTACGACCCCAACCGCAGTTGCCACATCGCGCTCGTTCAGTACGCCGACGGTGTGAAGCGGTACATCCCGGCGCCCAACGGCATCGAAGTGGGCACAAGCATCGAATGCGCACGCGACCACGCGATCGAGCCCGAGGTCGGGAACATGATGCGGATCCGGTACATCCCGACAGGTCTGGACCTGCACTGCATCGAACTGATCCCCGGGCGCGGGGCGCAGTTGTGCCGGTCTGCCGGTTCGTCGGCCCGCCTTTCTAACAAGGAAGGCCGGTTCGCCACGCTCGTGCTGCCCAGCGGCGAGACCCGCCGGGTGCTGCTCGACTGCATGGCGACACTCGGCGTTGTGGGCAACAGCGACCACCAGCACCGGCGTCTTGGCAAGGCGGGCATCTCCCGGCACCTGGGGCGTCGTCCTCTCTCTCGCGGCGTGGCGATGAGCCACCACGCTCATCCGCTCGGCGGTGGTGAGGGTCGGAGCAAAGGCGGGCGGCCGCCGTGCAGCAAGTCGGGCACACTCTCCAAGGGTGGCGCGACGCGCGACCGCAAGAAGGCAAGCACCAAGTTGATTATTCGCCGCCGCTACAGCAAGCGGTTCGGGCAGCTCAAGTAACTGAACCCAACGAAGGGACCGAGGCGCACCTATGGGCCGAAGCTTGAAAAAAGGACCGTTCGTCGACGAGAAGCTCTACCTCAAGGTAGAGAAGCAGATCGAGAGCGGCGTAAAACAACCGATCAAGACGTGGGCGCGTCGTTGCACGATCGTCCCCGAGTTTGTCGGCTACACATTCAAGGTCCACACGGGCCGTAACTTTGTCGACGTGTATATCACCGAAGACATGGTCGGACACAAGCTCGGGGAGTTCGCGCCGACGCGTACGTTCCGAGGCCACACCAACAAGAAAGAAGGCCTCAGGTCCGGCTGATTTGCCGTCCTGAAGGCGCCAACCCCAAGAGGATCGCGTCGTGAAGATTCGAAGCGACAAACTCAAGCGACTGAGCGAGCAAACGGGCATCGGCACCGATGAGCTCGCGTCGTCAGTCGAACGTACCGGCTTGCCCGCGGACAAAGCGGGTCGGGCTGTCCGTAACTGGATCGCCGGCCGCGATCATCCTCGCTGCAAAGCCAAGGATATCGCCAACCTTTCGCAGACGCTCGGTTGCGAGCCCCGCGAGCTGGCGTGTTTCTCCAGCGAAGTCCGCTTCCACCGCGGGAGCAACCTCAAGGCCAAGCTGATCGTGGACATGATCCGCGGCAAGACTGCTGAGGAGGCGTTGAACATCCTTTCGTTCGCCCCCCAGCGTGCCGCGGTGCATGTGCGCAAGGCTCTGGCAGCAGCGGTTGCCGACGCCGAGCTGGCGGATGCCGATCCCGGCGAGCTGGTCATTTCCGAAGCAACCGTGAACCGCGCGACCCCGATCAAGCGTTTCCGGCCGAAGGACCGTGGGCGGGCCCATGCGATCCTCAAGCGTCAATCGCATATCACCGTCAGTGTGCAGGAGCGTGATTAGATGGGACAGAAAAGCCACCCCTTCGGATTCAGGCTGGGCATCACCGAGGCGCACCGCTCGCGGTGGTACGCCCCCAAGGCGCTCTACGGCGAGCTGCTTGTCGAGGACCAGAAGATCCGTAACTACCTCGACCGCAGGCTCAACCGGACGCCGCCGAGCGCCGCGGTCGCGGATATCCACATCGAGCGGACCCGTGAAGAGCTGAAGATCATCGTTCGCACGGCCCGCCCCGGGCTAGTCATTGGCCCTAAGGGGGCTGAGGTTGAGCGGATCACGCAGGAACTCACCTACATGACCGGGCGCAAAGTCGCGATCTCGATCGTTGAGATCAAGCAGCCGGACATGGACGCTCAGCTCGTCGCCGAGACGGTTGCCGAGCAGCTCAAGAAGCGTGGCGCGTTCCGCCGCACGGTGAAGATGCGTGCTGAGGGTGTGATGCAGGCCGGTGCCAAGGGCGTCAAGATCATGATCTCTGGGCGTTTGGGCGGGGCCGAGATGAGCCGCAGCCTCGACACCCGCTTGGGCTCGTTGCCGCTGTCAACGTTGCAGGCGAACATCAACTACGGGTTTGCCGAGTCGTTCACGTCCTACGGCACGATCGGCGTGAAGGTCTGGATTTACAAGGGGATGTTCAACGAAGAGCAGAAGACCGACGAGGTTGATTCCCGGGCTGCGGGCGCACGGCCTCGGGCGAGGGGTCGGCACTGATGGGACGGGCGCGGATCGGCTGGAATGCCGCGGCCTGCGTGAGGAAACAAGACCAGGGCAGAAAGACCGGCAGCAGTGATCGCCGGATGCAGCGAAGGAAGACTGAACCATGCCTCCATACAAGATTCCCAAGCGGGTAAAATATCGCAAAGAGTTCCGCCGGGCGCGTGACCGCAAGGCGACCAAGGGCAACTATGTCGCGTTCGGCGACTACGGGTTGCAGGCGCTCGAGGGGTGCTGGCTGAAGAGCAACGTGATCGAAGCCGGGCGAATCGCTGCTCAGCAGTTGCTCAAGCGTCAGGGCAAGATCTTTATCCGGGTCTTCCCGGACAAGCCGGTGTCGAAGAAGCCTCTCGAGACCCGCATGGGCAAGGGCAAGGCGGACGTGGACTACTGGGCGGCGCGGGTGCGTCCGGGGACGATGCTTTATGAGCTGGCCGGGGTGCCCGAGGACCAGGCCAAAGCCGCGATGGCGCGGGTGGCGATGAAGATGCCGGTGCGGTGCCGATTTGTCGGTCGCCGACTCTCGGTGTAATGAGAACCAATGCCCGAGGCTGTGTGAGCCCGAGGCGAGCACACGAAGGACGACGTGATGGTGACTCCTGAAGAAGCCCGAAAGATGCGTGACGAGGAGATCTCGATCGAGCTGAAGAAGCTCCGGGAGAAGATCTTCACGCTCCGCAGCCAGACTGTCACCGACAAGGTCGAGGACACGTCGCAGTTTGCCAAGCTCCGCCGTGACGTGGCGAGGCTGATGACCGAACGGCACGCGCGGCAGTTGGCCAAGGCGTAGCGAAGAACAGACGACCTTTACGCCCCGGGCAGTGTCGGGGCTTTGGAAAGATCAAGCAATGACCGAAACAACCGAGCAACAAGTCAACCGTTCCCGCCGGGTCGGTGTGGTCGAGTCCGACGCCAGGGACAAGTCGCGCAAGGTGGTGGTGGGGTTCAAAGCCAAGCACCCCAAGTACGGCAAGTACGTGCGGAAGCGCACCGTGCTCCAGGTCCACGACGAGGCCAACGAGTCAAAGCTCGGGGACACCGTCGAGGTCGAGGAGTGCCGACCGATCAGCAAGACCAAGTGCTGGACGCTGGTGCGGGTTGTGCGCAAGGGCGTGGGTTCGGGATCGTGAATCCTCGGGGTGGGTGCCCCGCGTGTTGTCGGGGCAGGGTTGCTCCGCGAAGAACAGAAGGCTGGTAAGCAGATGCTTCAAGCAGAATCAAGATGCGAAGTCGCGGACAACTCGGGCGCCAAGATCGCCTACGTCATCCGTGTCTACGGCGGGTCGACGAGCCGCGGCAACTACTCCCGCAAGACCGCGACGGTCGGCGATCGTGTGATGGTCGCGATCAAGAAGGCGTTGCCCGGGTCGGACATAAAGTCTGGCGATATGTCCAAAGCGGTGGTCGTGCGTAGCGCGAAAAACTACCGCCGCAAGGACGGGTCGTATGTGCGGTTTGATAACAGTGCGGTCGTGCTGATCAACGATGACGGGAACCCCAAGGGCACCCGCATTTTCGGCCCGGTGGCTCGTGAGCTCCGCGAGAAGAGCTACATGAAAATCGTTTCTCTCGCGTCGGAGGTGGTGTGATATGGCTCGGCATGTACGCAAAGGTGACCAGGTCATCGTGACCCAGGGCAGCGACAAAGGCAAGATCGGCGAGATCCTCAAGGTCATCCCCAAGGAGGACCGGGTGCTCGTCCGCGGGATCGCGCTCCGCACCAAGCACATCAAGCCCACACAGCGCAACCCGCAGGGTGGGATCTATACCAAAGAGACGCCCATCCACCTGAGTAACGTCAGCCCGGTCGTGGACGGCAAGCCCAGCCGGGTGCGGTTCGAGATCCGCGAGGACGGCAGCAAAGCCCGGGTCGCGGTCCGGGGTGGCAAGGTGCTCTGCGAAGTCTCCGGGGCTAAGAAAAAGAACTGACAGCAAAAGAACTGACAGCAAAAGAACTGGCAGCAGCAGAGGCGAAGGCCCCCGGATGGAAACCGGAGGCGACAGCAGCCTGAAAGGTTGAAAGCGAAGATATGGCAAAGGACACAAAGAAAGAGAGCGGCAAGAAGAAGGGCGAGGCGATCGACGCGCCCCCCGCGACCGCTTCCCGACTGCGCGCCAAGTACAACGACGAGATCAGGCCGGCGGTGGCTAAAGAGTTTGGTGTGAGCAACCGCATGGCGCAGCCCGAGCTCGAGAAGATCACTATCAACGTGAACATGGGGCGTCATCTCGACGGGACCAAGATCCCGCCGAACATCCGGCAGACGGTGCTCGACACCCTGACCACCATCAGCGGCCAGAAGCCCATGGTGCTCAAAGCCAAGAAATCGGTCTCGAACTTCAAGGTCCGCGAGGGCTACGAGACCGCCGCGATGGTGACTATCCGCCGCGACCGGATGTGGCACTTTCTCGATCGGCTCATGCACCTGGCAACGCCGCGGATCAAGGACTTTCGCGGCCTGAGCCGCACGTCGTTTGATGGGCAGGGCAACTACTCGATGGGGCTCACCGAGCAGGGAGTCTTCCCCGAGATCAACATGGCCGAGGTGAGCTTCACCCACGGCATGAACATCAACTTTCGATTCGCCAACTCCAACGCGAAGATGAGCGAGTTTGTCCTCGAACGGCTCGGGATGCCATTCGCCAAGCTCGACGAGAAGTAAACGAACAGACCACACCGGGTGAGCACGAGCCGCCCGGCACGACCGAGACAAGGAAAGATATGGCAACCAAAGCCCAGATCGCCAAGAGCAAACGAACCCCCAAGTTCTCCACCCGCAAGGTGCGTCGGTGCGAGCTGACCGGCCGCTCGCGGGCGGTATACCGCAAGTTCCGGATCAGCCGCATCATGCTCCGCAAGCTCGCGCTTGAGGGCAAGATCCCCGGCATGCGAAAGGCGAGCTGGTAAACCGGCCGCAACGGACCAGGTCGGTCTCGGCCGGGTTGGTATGGAACCAGTCCGGCAACAAGAATCAGATTTTCCCCTCCACGACAGCGTGCATTCATCGGACATCTTTCGAACACGCAAAAGGCTTCAGGCGGTAACACGACATGGCACTCAGTGACCCCATCGCAGACATGATCACCCGGATCCGCAACGCGGTACGCAACCGCGCCAAAACCGTCATGGTCATGAACAGCAAAGTGAACCGTGGCATCCTCGACGTGCTCAAGCGCGAAGGGTACATCCTCGGCTCAGAAGTCATCGAAGACGGTCGGCAGGGGCAGATCCGCGTGCAGCTGAAATACAGCGGCACGGGTGAGCCGCTCATCAACAGCGTCAAGCGCGCGAGCAAGCCCGGCTGCCGGGTGTACAAGGGCGTTGACGACCTGCCCCGCCCGGTGCAGGGGCTTGGTATCGCGATCGTTTCGACCAGCCTGGGCGTGCTGAGCGACCGGATGTGCCGCGAGGAGCGCGTCGGCGGCGAGATGCTCTGCATTGTTGATTGATTGAACGTAAGAAGGACTGGAATCCCCGCTGGGGACGACCCCCGGACGGAAGATTGAGGACAGACCAATGTCAAGAATCGGAAAGAAACCTGTTGCCATCCCCAGCGGCGTCAAAGTCGGCGTCGGTGATGGTTCCCTGAGCGTCGAAGGCCCCAAGGGCACGCTCTCGATGTCGGTCCGGCCCGAGGTCAGCGTCGAGGTCGATGCGGACGCCAAAGAGGTCCGGTGCACGATCAGCGAGAGCGACCTGAAGACCCGAGAGATCCGGGCGTACTGGGGCCTGACCCGCGCCCTGATCAACAACATGGTCGAGGGTGTCACCAAAGGCTATGAAAAGTCCATGGAGATCGTCGGCGTCGGGTGGGGTGCGCAGGTCCAGGGCAACCAACTCAAGCTCCAGCTCGGGTACGCCCAGCCGGTGATGATGGATATCCCCGCGGGGCTCAATGTGACGGCCGAGAAGCAGATCGTGAAGATCACCGGCGCCGACAAGCAGGCGGTCGGGCAGTTCGCAGCCGCGATGCGGTCCAAGCGCAAGCCCGAGCCCTACAACGGCAAGGGTGTGAAGTACGCCGATGAAGTGATCCGCCGCAAGCAGGGCAAGCAGTTCGGCTCCTAAGGTTATTTGCACAGACGACTTTGACGCGGGGCACAGAGCCCGCGAGGTGAGACGCGATGAACAGCCAGAAACAAAAACAAGTCCGCCGGAGCCGCCGCAGGACGGGCATCCGCAAGCGTGTGATCGGGACGCCCACCCAGCCCCGGCTGTGCGTGTACCGGTCGTTGAACCACATCTATGCGCAGGTCATCGACGACCTGGCGGGCACGACCCTTGCCTCGGCTTCGACCCGGGACAAGGGGTTTGGCAAAGACACGACCGGCAATGTCGAGGCTGCCGAGGCTGTTGGCGCGTCGTTGGCGGAGAAAGCCAAGTCCGCCGGCGTGACCAAGGTCGCGTTCGACCGGGGGGGCTTCCGATTCCACGGCCGGGTCAAGGCCCTCGCCGATGCTGCCCGCAAGGGCGGCCTTGAGTTCTGATTTCCAACACTGACCAGTATCCACACGCTCGAACCCGAGCACTGCCCGAGACCAAGGCGATGAGCACCCATGAGTAAGACTTCCAACGAAGAGCAGAACTCGAACTTCGATACCGAGACGCTCGGCATCTTCCGCACTGCTGCGACGGTCAAGGGCGGCCGGCGCTTTAGCTTCGGCGCGCTTGTTGTTGCGGGTGACCGCAACGGCAAGGTCGGCTTCGGGCACGCCAAGAGCAAGGAAGTGCCCACCGCGATCGAGAAGGCGGAGAAAAACGCGCGTCGGGCGATTGTCCGTGTGCCGCGGGTCGGTTCGACGATCCCGCACGAGGTCGAGGGTCGGTTCGGTGCCAGCCGGGTTCGGCTGATCCCCGCTTCACCCGGCACGGGAGTTATCGCGGGCGGCACGGTCCGCACGGTGCTGGAGGCAGCCGGGATCACCGACTGCCTGACCAAGTGTTACGGCTCGACCAACAAGATGAACCTGATCCGCGCGGTGTTTGACGGCGTGCAGAAACTCCGCACCAAGGAAGACGTCGGCGATACCCGCGATGTCGAGATCGGGACAACCGAGATCGAGCACAAGATCGAGCGCGGCCAGCGGTTTATGCCCAAGGTCACCGCGAGTGAGAAAATGCGAGGCCCGGTCAACACCGTCGGCCAGGACAACCGCCGCGGCGGTGGTCGAGGCGGTCGTGGTGGCCGCGGCGGGGGTCGTGGTGGGGGCGGTGGTGGGGGCGGGCAACGCTACGGGCAGCCGCAGCAAGCCCAGGCGCCGGCAACTGCGCCCGCTGCCGGGGGCGAGAGTGCCGCACCATCGACAGAGAAAAAGGCCGACGCCTGAGTTGCAACGAAAGAGACATCCGCCGGTTCACGCACGAACCGGCCCGCACGCAGCAGAACGCTGCGGGAGTGCTGACAGATGATGATTCACGACATTACCGCGATCGCCGGGAAACACAAGTCCCGCAAGCGCATCGGCCGCGGCCAGGGCAGCGGCCAGGGCAAGCAGGCCGGGCGTGGGCACAAGGGGGCGGGCAGCCGCAGCGGCAACTCGCGCCGCGCCGCCTTTGAGGGTGGGCAGATGCCCTACTTCCGGCGCATGCCCAAGTTTGGCTTCACCAACGTCCAGTTCAAGACCAAGTTCTTCGTGGTCAACCTCGGGACAATCGTCGAGCACCCCGACTTCGCCAAGGGCGGCTTGGTCAACTTTGAGACCCTGTGCAAAGCCGGCCTCGTCCGGGATCAGAGCCGCGACCTCAAGATTCTCGGCGATCTGGGCGAGGGCAAGTCGCTCACGGTCAAGCTCGACATCACCGCCAACCGCGTGACCGATTCGGCCCGCAAGCACGTCGAGGAAGCCGGCGGCAAGGTCATAGAGACCGGCACCCGTCGCGACATGGTCCGCGGTATCGACCGAAACTCGGACGACCGTTCACCCAAGAACCTGACCAAGAAGCTCCGCAGGACCGGCGCCGGCAAAAAGAAGTGAGACAGCCCGCCTTGCCCGCCGTCCGAGCGGTGTGGCAACCGTGGTCGGCGAATCACACCTCCACCCGGCACCCGGTCGGCCCGCAATAAAGAGGCGAGATGTTCAGATCACTTCTGCATGTATTTCAGATCAAAGAGCTCCGGCGCAAGATCCTCTTTACCTTGGGGATGTTGGTGGTCTACCGCATCGGGTTCTGGATCCCGCTCCCCGGCGTGGACCAGGGCGAGATGGTCCGGTTCTTTCAGACCGCGGTCGAGACTGACTCGGCGGCCGGACGCGCTGCGCAATACGTTGCGATCTTCTCCGGCGGGTCGTTCAGCCAGTCCACGATCTTCGGCCTGGGCATCATGCCCTATATCACCGCGTCCATTATCTTCCAGTTGCTCAAGTCTGTATCCCCAGCACTGAAGAAAGTTGAAGAGGATGGCCCGTCAGGCCGCGTGAAGATCCAGGAATGGACCCGCTACGCGACCGTGGGACTCTGCCTTGTCCAAGCCATCGGATGGCTGTCGTATATCAGAGCCCAGGGGCTGGTCATACCGCAGATGGCGTCTGACCCCGTCTGGTGGCTCACCGCGATTTCGGCGCTTACCGCCGGCACGGTCTTCCTGATGTGGCTCGGCGAGCAGATCGACCGCTACGGCATCGGCAACGGCGTCTCACTCATCATCACCGCGGGCATCCTCACCGGGATGCCAAGCGCAATCTGGCAGCTCTCCCAGAGCTACGACAGCACCGGGGCCGACGGCCCGAACATGATGGGCATGCTCATGCTCGCGGGTGGGTTTATCCTGGTCGTGGGGGGGTGTGTGCTGCTCACGGTGGCGCAGCGCCGCATCCCGATCCAGCAAGCCAAGCACACACGCGGCCGCCGTGTCTTCGGCGGGCAACGCTCATACCTCCCGCTTCGCGTCAACCACTCGGGCGTCATGCCGATCATCTTCGCCAGTTCGCTGATGATCTTCCCTTCGGTCATCTTCGAGGCGATCTCGACCGCTGCCAAGAATACCGGCGGCGGCTGGTGGGTCGTCCTGCTTACCAAAGTCAGCGACTGGTTCCAGATGGGCCAGTTTCCCTACATCGTGTTCTACATCGCGATGGTCTTCTTCTTCAGCTTCTTCTGGGTCACGGTGCAGTTCAACCCAGACGACATGGCAAAGCAGCTCCGCAACAGCGGCTCGTTCATCCCGGGACTCCGCCCCGGCCCGCGCACAGCGGAATATCTCGAAGCCGTCATCGGGCGCATTACCTATGTCGGCGCGGGGTTCCTGGCGATCATCGCCGTCCTGCCCATGGTGGTGAACACCAGTCTGGGCATAAGTTTCGCGGTGACCCAGTTCCTCGGCGGCACGGGGCTGCTCATCGTTGTCAGCGTCACGCTCGACCTCCTGCAACGGATCGAAGCGAACCTCCTGATGCGCAACTACTCCGGGTTCCTCGGCGGCGAAAGCCTCAAGAGCCCCTCCCGCTCTCGCGGCCCGAAGGGCTGATCGCGGCTGGGTCGCCTTGCCCGTGCAGGCGGCGCTGCCCCATCGCATTGTGCATCATCTTCCCCGCGTGTCCGAACCTTCCGAACCGAGCCCCTCGCTTCCTGAACCCGCATGGCCGGTCCTGTGCTCGCCGCGTGATGTTCTTGCGATTGATCGCGCGGCTCGGGTTGCGTGGTCTGCTGCAAGAGCAGTTGCCCGTGTGGCGCTTCCGGGCGTGCGAACAGCAGAACTCGGCGAGATCGTCCGCCGCGTCATTGTGCAGCACGGCGGGCGACCGGCGTTCGAGGGATACATGCCGGCGGGCGCACCATCACCCTTCGTGGGGCCGGCGTGTATCTGTGTCAACGAACAGGCGTTGCACGCATCGCCCGGCAGCCGCGTGCTCTGCGCGGGGGACATCGTGACAGTTGACGTCGGGGTCGAGCTCGACGGTTGGTTCGGCGATGTCGCCGAGACGTTCATCGTGCCCGACGGGTCTGCCGCGAACTGCTCGCTGCTGCGTGCCTGTCGCGCCACGGTTGCCGCGGCTGTGCGGGCCTGCGGCCCGGGTGTGCGGTGGTCGCAGGTCGCCCGTGCGGTGCGTGCGTCGGCCGCTCGATACGACCTGACGACACTCGCCGAATATTCAGGACACGGCATCGGCCGCCGGGTGCACGAGCCGCCGCGAGCGGGGTACGCGGTTCGCCCGGGGGATGGCGACGACTTTCTGCTCCTGCCGGGGATGGTGTTCACGATTGAGCCTGTGCTTGTGGCGCCGCCCGGCGGGGTCGTGATCGGGCCGGACGGGTGGACGGTGAGCACCGCCGATAGCTCGCCGGCTGCCCACGTCGAACGGATGGTCCACATCACCCGGACGGGCGTCTCGATCCTCGGGCGTCCGGTTTGCGGTCGGCGGGAACGCGAGTGTCTATAGTCCTTTCCCTCTCGGCTGAGGGGGATACCACAAACGCAGGAAAGGCCCGCGCGAGAGCGTGGGGAGTGCATGCCCAAACAAGACGACAAGTTTACATTCGAGGCGGTCGTAATCGAGGCTCTGCCCAACGCGATGTTCAAGGTGCGGCTGCCCAACGAGCAGGAATCTGAGATTCTCGCGTATGTGTCCGGGAAGATGCGGATGAACTACATCCGTATCCTGCCGGGCGACCGGGTCACAGTCGAGCTCAGCCCATACGACCTGACCAAAGCCCGTATCACCTACCGCCACTGAGTTTCGCAGATTCCGGGCGGCATCGCCGGCTTGTCAAGAGTCTGGTCGGGGTTGAATCTCGGCGATCTGTGCCCCGTCTGGTGACTCTGGGCGTGACAAATCGCAACAGCGGGTCTAGTATCCTTGCCCCATGCTGGCGTGTCCGCGTGGGGTTATGATTCTCTCAAAAGCGGGGCAAGTGCCACCAAGACGATCGGGATGAACGATGAAGGTCAAGGCAAGCGTAAGGCGGATCTGCAACCAGTGCCAGATCATCCGCCGCAAGGGTAAGGTCCGGGTGATCTGCAAAGCAGACCCCAAGCACAAGCAGGTGCAGGGCTGACCGCAGCAAGGGCGACGACAAGCCGCATGGCAAGCCGCATGGGTTGATTGACGAGGTTTGAATCTCACACCCTCCAGCATCTGCTGAGGAAAGGGACCGAAAGTATGCCACGTATCGCGGGCACCGACGTGCCGGAAAAAAAGAAGATCCAGTTCGCCCTCCAGTACATCCATGGCATCGGCGAGAAGTTCGCTGGCGACATTTTGTCTGAGGCGCAGATCGATCCGAACACCCGTTCGGTTGATCTCACCGAGCAGGAAGTCGCGTCGCTTAACGCGATCATCGACTCAGGCTACCTCGTCGAGGGTGCGCTCCGGCGGCAGGTCTCGCAGAACGTGCAGCGTCTCAAGGACATCCGCTGCTACCGTGGCGACCGTCACCGTCGCGGCCTGCCCGCACACGGGCAGCGCACCCGCTGCAACGCACGCACGCGGAAGGGTCGCAAGAAGACCGTCGCAGGCAAGAAGGGCGTCAAGGGCTAATCAAAGTAGACACAACACCCCGCGGGCTCGGCACGCGGGGGGGTGGACGAGGCGAGCATGGCAAAGAAGTCAAAGAAGATCCGCAAAAACGTCACACGAGGCATCGTCCACGTGAAGGCGACCCAGAACAACACCATCGTGACCATCACCGATATGGCCGGCGAGACCGTCGCCTGGGATTCGGCCGGCACCATCGGCTTCAAGGGCGCCCGCAAGGCAACACCCTTTGCCGCGACCCGCGCCGGCGAACAGGTCGGCCAGAAGGTCCGCAAGATGGGCATGAACGAGGTCGAGGTCCGCATCACCGGGACCGGTCCGGGACGCGAGTCCGCGGTCTCGGGCGTCGCAAGCTGCGGCATCCGCGTCACCGCGATCGAGGACCGCACGCCCGTCCCCCACAACGGGTGCCGGCCGCGCAAGCGTCGCCGCGTCTGAGTTTGGGACCGAGCCGCGATCAAGGACAGCGCGATCACGGACAGTTTGGAACACCCGGCACAGGTCAAGAAGGAACGGCGTCCACCGACGGGGCGTCGCATTCCGCCAGACCGAGCCGTTACGCAACCGAGGCGACCGTCGGAAAAGTGAGGTGATGCGATGCGCATCCGTTGGCGTGGATTCGAGCTTCCCGGACGCGTGGTCAAAGACCCGCGATTTACCAGCGACACCTACGGCCGATTCTCCGTCGAGCCGTTCGAGCGAGGGTTTGGCACCACCGTGGGCAACGGCCTGCGCCGCGTGCTGCTCAGTTCGCTCGAAGGGGCCGCGGTCACACAGATCAAGATCAAGGGCGCAGACCACGAGTTCACCTCGGTGCCCGGCGTGCTCGAAGATGTCACCGACATCGTGCTCAACGTCAAAAATCTCGTCCTGCACCTCGAAGCCGACGAGCCCAAGACCATGCGGCTGGCGGTCCGAGGCCCAGGCGAAATCACCGCCGACATGATCGAGGCCGACCCCGCGATCGAGATTCACAACATTGACCTGCTCATCGCGACGCTCACCGAAGAGATCGACTTCGAGATGGAGTTCACCGTCGCCAAAGGCCGGGGCTATATCCCTGCCAGCGAGCAGTACGAGGACGACGCCGAGCAGGAGATCGGGGTCATCCACGTCGACAGCATCTACTCGCCCGTTCAGCGCGTCCGTTACAACGTCGAGCACACCCGCGTCGGGCAGCGCACCAACTACGACAAGCTCACCATCGAGATCTGGACCGACGGCACCGTCAACCCGGAGATGGCGCTCGTCGAGGCCGGCAAGATCCTCCGCAAGCACCTCAATCCGTTCGTGCAGTTTGCCGAGCTCGGTGAGGAACGCGTCTCGGAAGAGGCCGCCGCCGCGGCGAGCGTGGACGAGGAACTGATCCGCAAGCTCAACATGCCCATCGGCGAGCTCGATCTCTCGGTCCGGGCGAGCAACTGCCTGGAATCGGCACGGATCGACCTGGTCGCCCAGCTCGTCCAGCAGGCAGAGCCCGAGCTGCTCAAGCTCCGTTCCTTCGGCCGCACGTCGCTCCGCGAGGTGAAGCGCAAGCTCCTCGATATCGGGCTCGACCTCGGCATGCAGCTGCCCGAGGGGTACCAGATCCCGGTCACCTCGGGGTCCTGATTTTGTTCTCGCCCGGGGGCCTTACCCCGGAAGCACGCCGGCGAATATCAGCGTCGGGGTGGTCTATAGTTGAAGCCGGTCTCGACGAGGCCGCAGTTGTACGCGACAGAGGAGATTCGTCATGCGCCACCGCAAGGCCGGCTTCAAACTCAACCGAACCACCGCCCACCGCCAGGCGATGCTCCGCAACATGGCCGCGTCGCTCTTTGAGCACGGCCAGATTGTGACCACGATCCCCAAGGCCAAGGCCCTCCAGCCCTTCGTCGAGAAGATCGTCACCAAAGCGCGCAAGGGTGATCTTCACTCCCGCCGCCAGGTGATCTCGATGCTCGGTGCTGATCGGCGGGCGTTCGCGTGGATGTTCTTGCCGAAGAACCCGACCGACGCCGAACGTGAGCAGGTCAGCAAGCTCCGCGAGCGGGCCGAGGGGTACTTCGACGTGCCCGATTCCAGCGAGGTCGAGCGCAACCGTTACGGCGAGCTGCGCAAGGCGCCCAAGCTCGTCAAGCACATCTTCGAGAACGTCGCGCCCCGCTTCAGCGATCGGCCCGGCGGCTACACCCGCATCGTCAAGCTCGGGTACCGTCGGCTCGGGGACGCGACACCGCTCTGCGTGATCCAGTTCGTTGGCAACGAGGACGGGCCGGAGATCGGGGGCAAGCCCAGCGGCCGCCGTCGCCAGGCTGATAGGCGTACCGCGTTTGCAGCCAAAGTCAGGAAAGTCGCCGCAGCCCCGGCAGCCGCAGCCGATTCCGGCGGAGACGACTCGGCCGAGGGCTGATTCTCGCTCTGCCAGAACACGATTTTCCCTCAACGCCCGGTTTGTGCCGGGCGTTGTTTTTTTGTGCCAGCGGGTGGGGTGGCTTCAGTATTTGCGTGGGGTCCCGGCCTTCGGTACGCTCTCGGCATGAGGGCCACCCACATTACTGCTGTCGTCGTTGCGGTGCTCGGGTTCGGTACCGTCGGATGCCAGTCCTCACCGCACTCAACTTTGAAGACAGCCAGCGGTCCGGCAAGCGAGGGTTCGGTGTTTCGGGTGGAGAGCCCGGCCGGTGCGCCGGTCGCGTCGGACCAGCCGATCCTCATCAAGTGCTGGTCGGTTGATCTGTTGGACCCGACCGATCCGGACGCGGCCGCGTTGTTGGGCGATCTGCCCCGTCGCATGGCTCAGGTCGAGGGGCGATTCGATCCCGATGCCATCGCGTCACACCTTGAATCGCTCGACGCCAAGCAGCAACTGCACCTCCGCAGCATGCCCATGATCATCGTCAGAGGCGGCGAAGGAGCGACGATAAAAATCACCGAGCCGATCGATCGGCCCGACCTTCAGGCGGGGCTCGAGCGCGGTGAAGCGATGTTCCCGTTCGAGGTTGGTGAGCGGTACGAGGTCCAGACCGCGTTCGATGATGACGGGTTCATTCTGCTCGACATCAACTACTCCCGAGAGTCGCTCACCGGCGATATCGAGGAGCCGCTTCCGAGCGTGATGACCTGCCGCATTCAGCACACCGTGCGCCTCCGCAGCGGCGAGAGCATCGTCTTGGGCGGGTGGCGATCTTACCAAGGCGACGCCGGCGACAGAACCGAAGAGGTTGCGCAGATCGTGGTGCTCAACGCAAGAGCGCTGCTGCCGGTTTCGATGCGACAATCCGCGGCCCGCTGACGAGGCCTCGACCGCTTGCCAACGCTACGATCGTCCCCATGATCGACACGCTCAACGATATCGAGACCGTTGCTCTGGCCGAGCTTGCTGGCACCGCCGATGCCTCGACGCTTGACGCCTGGAAAGCCACATACCTTGGCAACAAGGGCAAGCTCAAGGCCGCGATGGCGGGGCTCAAAGACGTCGCCAAGGAGGACAAACCAGCGGTCGGCAAACGGCTCAACGAGGTCAAGAACTCGCTCGAAGAGGCGCTCAAAGCCCGCCGGGCCGCACTCGGCGGCAGTGCAACGGGCGATGGCGTGGGAACGGCCGGGCCGAAGCTCGACCTGACCGAGCCGGGGCTGATCGAGACCCATGCACTCGGGCGGCGGCACATCATCATGCGCGTCCGCGAAGAGCTCGTCGAGGTCTTTGCCCGGATGGGGTTCGAGGTTGCCCAGGGGGCGGAACTCGAGGACGACGAGCACAACTTCATCAAGCTCAACATCCCCCCCGAGCACCCGGCCCGCGAGCCGATCGACAACTTCTACGTCGATGATCCCGACTTGGTGGATACGCCGCGCATGTTGCGGAGTCAGACCAGCACCGTGCAGATCCGTGTACTCGAGAAGTTGCTCGCCGAGGGAGGCACGCCGCCGGTCAAGGTGGTGAGCCCCGGGCGGGTCTATCGGCCCGACACCGTTGACGCGACCCACTCGTTCATGTTCCACCAGATCGAGGGGCTCTATGTCGATCGTGGCGTGACGATGGCCGACCTCAAGACGACGCTGTTCCAGTTCGCCCGCGCCTACTTCGGCGCGGACGCCGAGATCAGGCTCCGCCCCAGCTTCTTCCCGTTCACCGAGCCCAGCGCCGAGTTTGACATGAAGATTCAGCTCCGTCCCGACGAGCCTCCCAAGTGGGTCGAGCTCGGCGGTTGCGGCATGGTCGACCCCGCGGTGTTCGCTGCCTGCGGGCTCGACCCCGAGGCGTGGACCGGCTTTGCATTCGGCTTCGGCATCGAGCGCATCGCGATGGGCCGCTACAGCATCCCCGACATCCGGATGCTGTACGAGAACGACGTTCGATTCCTCGAACAGTTGTAATACGCGTGCCGAGAGCACCTCGCGCGTTTCGATGAACCGTGTGCGCGAGCACAGGTTGGGCAGGTCATAACAGTTGGCCATCCGCGAATCCGAGCTTGCGCTGGAGGCTCGTAGAACGCTCACAGGTCTTTCGCAAACCGCCAAACACCGCAGCACCGCCGGGGTGGAGGTGCTGCGGGGTGCGAGGGGGGGGCGGGTTACGCGGTGGAAGGTGCCGATTCATCAGGCGGAGCGGTTTCGCTTTGTGCGACTTCGTGCTCTTCGGACCTTTCAGCCTCGGCTCTTTGCGCACTCGAGGCTTTGCGGCGAGTGAAGCAGAGTGCCAGGAAGAGTACCTCGCCGAGCGCCCAGAGGCCGACCCACTTCTCGCCGCCGGACCCGAAGCCGTAGGAGTGCAGCCCGGCCGCCATGACGTAGTTCACGCCGTAGAACGTCCAGACGATCGAGATGAACCCGATCACCGAGAGCACCGCGAGTCCGAAGTCGCGGATCCACCCGCTGTAGCGGGCGTGCAGCACCAGGAAGTAGAGCACGATGCTGATGAGCGCCCAAGTCTCTTTGGGGTCCCAACCCCAGAAACGGCCCCACGACTCGGCCGCCCACACGCCGCCGAGGATTGTCCCGACCGTGAGCAGCACAAGCCCGAGTTGGATAAGCCGGTAGGTCTGCACGATGAGTCGAGCGTTCGGGTCGGCCGGTCGGCGGAGGACGACGTCGCGGATGAGGAAGGTGTGCCCGAGGACGGCTGCGAGCAGGAACGCCCCGTAGCTGGCGACGATGGTCATCACGTGGATAATCAGCCAGTAGTTGCTCCGCAGCACCGCGGGGATCGAGTTGGTCTGGTCGGTGAGCGGCACCAGTTGCGAGAAGATGATGCACAACATGCTCGCGACCAGCCCCGCTGCGAGATAGAGCCCCTTGCGGTTAAACGCCTGCCCCACAAGGCCAAACAGCGTCGAGACGATCCCCATCCACAGCACCGCTTCGTAGGTGTTGGAGACCGGCGCACGGTCCAGAATATCGATCCGCAGCCAGAGCCCGAGGAACTGCTCGCCGAGAGCCGCGGCGATCGCCACCCCCGCGAGCACGGCAAAGAGTTTGAGCCGGGTGACCGCGAACCCGATGAGGCAGAGCAGCGCCACGCCGTTGGCAACCGCAGCCCATATCCACGGGCGGTGGTGGTTGTAGAAATACTCGAGCCTGACGTTTCGTGCGAGGCTCTCGGATGTGGATGCGTGGTCAGCGATGGTTGATTCGAGATTCCGCACCGCGCCGAGCACGTCGTCGCCGGTCAGGTACGCGGTCCGGAAATCCCAGAGCGCGGCCTGCACGTCCTCGTACCCGGGCTCGGCGGTCGCGGTGCCGACGGTTGCGTAGATCTCCGAGTCGGTCCGGGGGATCAACGGGAACTGCCGATCGCGCTGGAACATCGCGACCGCCATCGCGGCGTTCTGGACTTTCGCAGCCTTGCGCTCGATCGCGCTCGGCTTGGCGTTGCTGTCCTCGGCCATCCGTTCCCGCATCGCTCCGACGAGTTGGTGGAGTGGTTCGGCCCGCATGATCTCCTGCGGCGAAAAGAACTTGCGGTCGGGATCAAACCCGATCTCACGCTTCAGCTCTTCGTGGTTGATCGCGATCAGCGGGCTGCGAAAGACCTCCTGCGGCCGTGCGATCAGGTCGGCGAAGAGCTCGATCGCGGGACGGCCGCTGAAGCCTTCCGGGCCCTTACCCTCGCGCCATGTTGCCCGCCCGGTCAGGTCGACCGCGAGGCGGCGTGCGAACGTGTCGAGCGGCATGAGCCGCCCGCCGTCCTGGATCGGGATCAACCCCAGCGCCTTCTGCCACTGGCTGCTGTCCACAGCCGCGTCGCCGGTGCTGTCTTGCGCACGCGCCGCGGGTGCAAACACGATTGCTGCCATCACCGCGACGAGCACGGCAACAGTCGTGAGGGCCGAAGAGAGAAACCCGGATGTCGAACGCAACGCAACGTCCCGTTGCACAACCGACTGCATCAACGCCGAAGGCATGGTCAGTTCCTCACTCTTTGGTGGTCCCGGATTCCCCGAAGGGGGCCGGGATGCCTGGATGCCCGAAGCTGAGCTTCCGGCTGTAAAAGATCAGCAGAATCCCGATGCACAGCGTCGTACACGCGATGTACATCGGCACGAGCCCGGGGTCGTAGGTGACCTGAAACACCGTGATCGAATCACCTATGAAACTGGCTTGGTAGACCTTCCACCCGTCCTGTTCGTAGGGGTGGTTCATGAATATCTTGAACTCGAAAGGATCGGCGAGAGTCGGGCCTTCGCTGGCGAGCAGGGCGGCGTTCACACTCCGAGGGCTGGCAAGATTGGTCACCATCACGTCCGACTCGAACGCCATCGCCATGTCCACGCCCGGGTAGTCCAGCTTGCGGAAGTCCACCAGCTCGAGCGCAAACGGCAGCTGCACCTGGACGGAACCGTACTGGAGCACCAGCTCGTGGCCGCCGACTGTCACAGGTGTCGGCGTGTTCCAGACGAGCTGTTCCGGACCGGAGTCGGTCGAGATCGTCAGCACCGGCGAGTTGGAATCCTGGGCGTCTGCCTCGGCGAGCACCTTGGATGCCCGCGCGTTCGGGTAGCTCCGCAAAACTGACACGGGCGTTCCCATGACGGTGAGGTGCCAAGGCCAGGCCCCGTCGTGGGCGAAGGTCTCGACGCTGCCGTCGGGGTCGGCAAGGATCGCGTGCACCGTGCCGTCGTCGTCGCGCATGATCGCGAGGGTCGGGTCGGTGAACGAGGGGCCGAGGTAGGTGAGCACGAGCCCGGATGGGGTCTCGCCGGATTGCTGCTGGACGAACGGTTCGCCGCGAAACTTCTCGAACCCGATCTGCTGTTCGACCGAGCCGTCGGCGTGGGTGAGGACGACGAGGGTCGCGGGGTTGGCCGGCCCGTCCGGGCGGTCGATGAGGCCGCTTTCTCCGATGGTCGCGCGCTGAAACTGGGCGATCTCGGTGAGCGTCCAGCCGGTCTGGCCGATGGGCTCGCCCGCGGCTCCCAGCGCGTACTCGGTTCCGCTGCTGTCGGTGATCACCGCGTAGGGGCGCTCGGTCGGGGGCGTCCAAGTTTCGCCGGTCGCGATCACCCGAACCGCAAACGCAGCCGCGTTGCTGGGGATTGCCGGGTCGGTCGCGATCAGTTGCCCGAGCCAGTCCCCGGATTCGGCTTCCCGAGCGCCCGGGCCGGCGGCGATCTCGATCGCGTGGAATGGGTTGGTGCCGTCGTCGGTGATCTTGGTCACCTCTGCGCTGTTGTCCCACTGTTCGAGAATCTCGATGCGGATATCGCTGAGGCTCTCCAGGTCAAATCGGATCGGCTTGTCGCCAGCCAGAAAGAACCGATCGAGCGTGCGTGCTCCGCCGATGCTCGGCTCGAGCAACTGCACCCACCTGTCCTCGAGGACCGCGATGCTCGAGGTCTCGCCCTCAGCGAGGATCACGCGGGCCTCGATCTTGCTGTACATCGTGTAGAACCCGATCGTGATCAGCGAGATCAGGCTGGCGTGGACGATGATGAACCCGGTGTGCTTGGGTTTCCACGGGTACCGCACCGCGACCGAGAGCACGAGTGAGGCGCAGATCAGCGCCATCAGGAGCATGAACCACCACGAGCCGTAGACGATATCCGCCGCGGCGGCCCGGTCCTGGGTGGACTCGATCCACGTCCCCCAGACCATCGCCCCGGCAGCCAGTGTGAGCGCGGGCACCGCGAGCCGCACGCTGCCGATGAACTTTGCCACGCGCCCGAGGGGGGTGGCTTTCCAGCTTCTGATGGTGTGGTCGGTCGTGCTCATCGAGTTCCTGTTCCGGGAAGCTGGTGAACGGCCGCATGCAGCCGGGGCGGGTGGAGCGACATCCTAGGAGTCTTCTTGCCATCAGGCCGCCGATTCTCCGCGTTATCGGGGCCGGAATCGGGGTTGAAGCCGGGCGTGGAAGCTGTCGCCGCGTGCGCGTGGCGTCATGTGGCCGGGAGACGCTCGTCCGATGAGCCCCGATCTCCACGGGCGGTCATGCGTCCATGCGCAAGGGTTGCAAAACCGTCACCACCCAACACCCGATAAGGCAACCACTCCGCATATTTACGGGCGTATTTTTCGGGTCATTCGTCGCATGGCAATCTCCGCCAAATGCCGATCGGGGTTCGGCCGATACTCAGTGAGTCCCTCCGAACCTGCGAGTACCCATGCTGCGCTTCAAGATCATGTTCGAGCTTTGTAATGCTGTCCATTCACCGCGGGGGGGCGCTGCATGACCACACCGACGTCCAACGGCCGTGTACTGATTATTGACAGCACGCCCGCGGTCCACGACCAGTTTCGGGCGGCTCTGTCGATGCAGATTGATCGCGCCGGTCCCGGCCGCTCCGATCCGCCAGCATCCGGCCGGCGTCACACCGATGCCATTACCGCACCGGTGTCCTTTGTCGTCGAGAGTGCGACGGAGCGCCACCAAGCGCTCACGATGGTCGCCGATACGCTCGAGAGCAACGAGCCGTATGCGGTCGCGTTCGTGGAGATGGGTGAGTCGCCGTGGGCCGAAGGCATCGAGACCGTACGCCAGCTCTGGGAGATCGACCCGGACGTGCAGGTCGTCGCGTGTGCCTCCAGCGGCGATCAGCCGTGGAACACGATCGTGGGGGCGCTCGGCCGGTCCGATCGTCTGCTCTTGCTCAGAAAGCCCTTTGATGCCGACGGCGTGTGGCAGCTTGCGCGCACACTCTCGCACAAGTGGAGCCTCGCTCGGCAGGCGTCCATCGAGATGGAAGAGCTCAGCCGCCACGCCCAAGCCTCGACCGCGAAACTCGAAGAGCAGATCAGGCTCCGCGCCGAGATCGAGGAAGAACTCCGCCACCTCGCGTATCACGATCCGGTCACGGGGCTCCCCAACCGAACGTACTTGTACGACCGCATCGAGCAGTGCATCCAGCGGTCGCTCCGCACGCCCGGGTACCGCTACGCGGTGCTGTATCTTGATCTCGACAACTTCAAGCTCATCAACGACACGATGGGGCACGACCGGGGCGACCGCCTGCTCCAGGACGTCGCCCAGCGCCTCCGCAACTGCATGCGCAGCCTCGACGCGATCGCAAAGATCGAAGAGGACGTCGCGGCACGGGTCGGGGGCGACGAGTTTATCGTGCTGCTTGAGGGCATCCGCAATCCGAGCGATTGCCTGCGGGTTGCCGAACGCTTTATCGAGATCCTGAGCAGGCCCTTCCGGATCGACGGCAAGGAGCTCATCATCTGCGCCAGCATCGGTGTGGCAACCAGCGACCGCGAATACCTGCGGGCCCAGGATGTCCTGCGCGATGCCGACACCGCGATGTACCGTGCCAAGAGTCTGGGCAAGGCGCGGTACGCGATCTTCGACCCGGAGATGCACAGCGCGGCGAAACGACGCCTGGAGATCGAGAGCAGGCTCCGTGAGGCGGTCGGGAAACAGCACATGCGGCTGTTCTATCAGCCGATCGTGAACGTGCGAACGCAAGAGCTCATCGGCTTTGAGGCGCTCTTCCGTTGCACCCTGCCCGGGCT
Source organism: Planctomycetota bacterium (assembly GCA_030950285.1). GTDB lineage: Bacteria > Planctomycetota > Phycisphaerae > Phycisphaerales > UBA1924 > PNC22. Next base: position 42,631 of record JAUZRR010000004.1, read on the forward strand.
CGATATGAACCCGCAGGAGATTATCAACGTCGCGGAGGAAACCGGGCTGATTCTCCCCATCGGCAACTGGGTCTTCCGCAGAGCCTGCCGCGACCTGCGACAGTGGCGTACGCAGTATTCGCACGCCCAGCACCTGCGGATGAACGTCAATATCTCTCGTCGCGAGCTCGCCGCCGAGAGGCTCGTCGAGAACGCCCGCAACGCGATGGCCGACAACCACATCCCCTCAGAGTTGATCACGGTCGAGGTGACCGAGTCCGGGATTATCCAGGACGCCGACGGTGCACTCGCGCGGCTGCGCGAGCTGCGGGACCTGGGTGTCCAGCTGCACATGGACGACTTTGGGACGGGCTACTCGTCGCTCGCGTGTCTCCACAACTACCCGCTCGACGGCGTGAAGATCGACCGCGCATTTACCGCCACCATGATCAGCGACCAACGCTACATCGCGGTGGTCAAGGCGATTGTCACTCTCTGCCAGGCGCTCAACATGCGTATTACCGTCGAGGGCATCGAGACCCCCGAGCAGCTTGAACTCGTCGACTCGCTCGGCTGCGACTCGGCGCAGGGGTACATGTTCGCCAAGCCCATGTCAGCCGAAGACGTGGTCCTGCTGCTCGAGCAGACGCCCGACCTTCGGTTGGCAGCCTGAGCCGTTGCGACGGCACCACACGAAGGTCGATGGAGAAACGCACGCAAGTCTTTCGTGATGCGTCTCAGGAATCGTCTGTCGTTCACCGAGCCCATCACCGGTTGGATTCGGCCCGAAGCCGCATCAGAAACCACAAAATAACCGGCACCAGCACCGCGATGTACGCCGCGGCGGGCAGGAGCATGATGCCGAGATGCTTCTTGTGGATCTTTGTCTGAGTTTGCGGCTGCGGTGCGGTGAGGCCTGCCGGTGATTCGCCAGATCGTGCCAGATCACCCACAGTTGCGGGAACCGGGAACGCGTCCGCCCCGCTGTCGGTGAGCGAGGCAAGATACGCCACGACGTCGCGTGCCTGCGTTGGCGAAAGCAGCGCCGACATGGGCGGCATCGCGGAGACTTCACCAAACCCCTCGGCCACCACCGCGTTGGGATCGACCAGGGACTGCACAAGCGCACGCCGATCCGCCCGGGCTCCGACCGCGGTGAGGTCCGGGCCCGCGGTCCCGATCGCGTCCTCACCCCGGACGGTGTGACACCGCGCACACTGCGCCGATTCGTGGTGCAGGAAGACCTCGCGGCCGCGCGCCGCATCGCCGCCCATGGCGAGCAGCGGGGTCTGAAACCCCGTGGGGCGCTCCGGCTCCCACGAGACCACGTGTTCTGTTGCGTCGAGGGAATGACCGCCCGCCTCTCGGGCCGTTTCAAAGACGTCGAGGGCGATCTCGGCATCGAGAGTTCCTGTTGCGAGATCGGCTGCCAGCGCTTCGAGGTGTTCGCGTGAGGTGGTTTCATCGAGCGCCGCCATCTGCCGCACCGCGTGCTGCCGTTCGATCAGTTCTCCGGCCTGCACCGCCTCGGCGTACGCCCCCGCGCCCGCTCTGGTGTCCACGCCGGCGAGCAGTTCCCGCGCGCGCATCCGGAGCGCGGGTGTGGTGGAAACAGCCTCGGCGCCGAGCACCACGCCGCACGCTTCTTCCAATGCCTCAGGCTCGAGGCTCGCGAGTTGTTCGAGCGTCACGATCCGCAGGCTCTCGCCCTTGGACCCATCGGCAAGGAGTGCCAACGCCGAGGGGAGGTCGATATCGAGCCTGTATTTCGCACCGACCGCCTCGGCGAGTTCGAGCAAGCCCTGGTTGTCAGCCGCTGCCTCGGTAATGGCGGCAAGCGAACCGAGCACCGCCCGCCTCGCGTCGTCGGTGGAACGCGCGGGCAGGTCCACCCAGTCGCCCCACACTCCCTCGCGTTTCAGAGGCGCGTCCCAGTCGCGCAGGCGTTCCAGTGCGAGCACGCGCCACTCGGCGGGCGCGGTTCGGTTGGCCGCAAACTGCGCAAGTTGCTCGGCGTTGTCGAGTCGGCCGAGGTAGACGTTTGCCTCGATCGCCCGCCGCAAGTACGGCTCGGTCAGCAATGCTGCGGGGATCTCACTCCCGATCTTTTCTGCCAGCGCCGGCATCCCGGTTGCGAGGTACTGGTCGTACACCGCCCGCACCGCTTCGATCGCCACCCCGGGGTCGGCGTCACTCATAAAGGGCACAACACCCGGGGCTGCCATCTGCCGCAGCGCGATCACCGCGCCGAGCCTAGCCGCCCGCCCGCGTCCTTGCACCGCGTCGATCAAGGCGTCGGGCTCTTCGAGCAACGCCAGGCCGTAGGTCAGCCCGTGCCGGAGGTAGACGTCGTTGTCGTTGTTGGATTCGAGCGCATCGAGGATCGCGGGGATCGCGGCGACATCACCTGCTTTGCCGAGCGAGACCGCCGCCGCAGCGCGGACAGCCAGTGATGGATCAGTCAGCGCAGCGCGGTAGCTCTCGTTCGCACCGAGTCGAAGGTCGCCGAGCGTTCGGATCGCCGCGAGCCTGATCTGCTCTTCTGGGTCCGCAAGCAACGAGCCGAGACTCGCAGCCGCGGCGGGGGACTCTCTGGCAATCTGCCCCACACACCAGACCGCGTGGACCCGCTGCACCAGGTCGGCGTCGTGGTCACCGGCGAGTTGGTGCAGTGCCGGCGCGACGACCTCGCCCAGCCCGGCGAGCGCATACTGCGCTCCCTGCCGCACTCGTTGGTCTCTGTGCCCCAGCAACGCGAGCAACTCCTCAGCCTCACGATCGGCAAAGCCCTCAACCAGCAGCGCCCGCACCTCCGCGATCTCGGCCGTGCCGCGCTCATCGGCATGCACGGTTTCGTTGGTGATCGTGAACATATTCCCCTTGTCGTTGGGCCCCCAGCCCTCACCCCAGTCCGACAAGTACAGCCTTCCGTCCGGCCCCCACATGATGTCCGTCACGGTTGTGCCGCGGTAGTACTCGCCCTTCTCGGTCAGACGGAACCCTGCGCCGATCGGTGCGGCGCGGAACGAATGCACTGTCGAGCCAGAGCCGTAGAAGTCCACCATCAGGAACGTATCGTCGTAGGCGTGGCTCTCCCCGGTACCGGGGTAGTACGCGAGCCCCGACGGCCCGGCCCCGACGTGGTCGATCGGGGGCAGGCACCACGCGGGGCGCGAGGCGTCACGCGGATCGGTCAAGAGTTCCCACATCTTCTCGCGATTCCAAGGCCCGCGCGACGGCAACGACTGCACGTTCTGTCGCCATCCCGAGTCGCTCCCTTCCATGCAGTAGACCACCCGGGCGCGGTCCCCCGAGTCGCAGTTGTTGTCGCCGGTGAAGAGGTTTCCGAACTCGTCGAACGCCAGCTCTTGGGGGTTTCGGAGCCCGACCGCAAAGAGCTCGAGCCCGCTGCCGTCGGGCCAGCACCGGAACACGCCGCCGCGATCGGGGCCGACAAACGTCTCGCCCTCCAGCGATTCGACGTTGTACCCCCGATCGCCCATCGAGAAATACAGCCGCCCGTCGGGCCCGTTGACAAGCCCGTGGAGGTCGTGGCCGTAGAAACACCACCGCACGCCATAGCCGTAGGAGATGCTCTCGCGTTGCTCGGCGACGCCGTCTCCGTCCTCGTCACGGAGCTTCCATACGTTGGGGATGCAGGTGTAGTAGACGCTGCCGTCGCGCCACAACACGCCCGCGCCGATGCCGTCGACCGCGTCGTTGAACGCCCCGGCAAAGATCGTCGAAGTGTCGGCGATGCCGTCGCCGTCGGTGTCGCGCACCAGCCGCACGCGGTCTTCGGTGCTGGTGAAGTGGTCGGGCTCGAACGCGCCCTGGTCGATCCACTTCTGGATCAGCGCCCTGCGGTCCTCGACGGTGCGGAGCAGCAGGTCCTCTTCGACGCCGTTGAGGTGTTCGAGCTGCCGGGTGTCGGTAACCGCTTGCCCCGCCCGGTCGGACTCGGCGATATAGACATTCCCCCACGGATCCATGGTGAATGAGACCGGGTTGCGCACCATGCCGGGCTCGGCCCACAGTCGCACCTCGCGCTCGTGGTTGTCTTCGACGAGTTGCTGGGCGTGCGCCCCCAGAGGCAGCCCGGCTGCGCACACGAGCACCGCGGTTCTGCGTGCCCACTCTGCCGTTCTGAATACTTGCATCGCGGCTCTCCGTCGGGCGTCTGGTATCCCGTTGGTGCAGTCTAGAACATCGTGCGTCGAGGTGATTGTTCTGTCAGCTGGTCGCTCTTGTCCCCTCGCTTGCGCGAGGGGATCTACTTCTGTGTGTTCGGCTCTGTCTGTGTGTTCGGGCTTTTTACAGAGCCCCTCGCGCGAGCGAGGGGAAGAGCACGCGCCCGCGTTCTCCCGCTCTGCTGGACGCGAAAAAGAAAGCCCCGCACCGGGCGGTCCCGGTGCGGGGCGGATGGTCAAGCAATCTCGGAGAACAGCGGGCTCAGCAGCCGCCGGTCCAGAGGTTCAGGAAGCACAGCACGTCCTGCGTGTTGATGTTGCCATCGTTGTTGCAGTCCGCCGACGGGTCGTTTGCGTTCCAGGCGTTGAGGAACGACAGCACGTCCTGGGTGTTCACAGCACAGTCGCCGTTGAAGTCACCCGGGCAGAAGCTGTACTGGATCGGCGTCGTGTCGTGGTTGACGTTGTCGGAGGTGTCCACGTCACCGGAGACGGTGATGATGACCCCGATGTAGTAGTCATCCTCCGGCATGCAGGGGAGGGTGAGATTGTGGCTGAAGTTCAGCGTCGCACCGGCAGCAAGCGCGCCGTAGCCCCGTGTGCCGATCAGCGTGTCGAACTCGGTGATCGTCTGGTTTTCCGAGGCGTAGAAGTTGGCGGTAAAGCTGCGGGTGGCGAGGTTGCCGTTGTTGCGGTACTGCCCGGTCGGGTTGATCGTGTCGCCCGGGTTGTAGGTGCCGTTGGGGACGTTGATGCTGACGACCTCGAGGTCGATGCCCTGCACATTGAGCTGGACGACCCGGTTGAACTGTCCCTGCCCGCGGAAGCAGTCGTCAAACACGACGGTGTCGGCGTAGGTCCCCAGGCCGAGCCCGTTGGCGTTGCTGTTGACGCTGAGGGTGACCGAGGTGTTGGCGTAGACCGGGCCGTAGACTTGGCTCGCGTCGAGCCAACTGGGGAGGCTCTCGACCTGGAACGCGGTGCCGACATCGCCGGACGCGCTCGCGATGGTGTAGACCTGAGCGCTCGGAGTAAACGGCCCGCCGGGAGGGCCGAAGAGGTTCCATGTTCCGCTCGGGGTCACGCTCGAGATGGTGCCCTGCGGGAAGACGCTGGTTGCCCCGACGTAGGTGTTCCAGCTGTTGACCTCGCCGTACTGGGCGTACAGCCAGACCTTGGCGGGGCGGCCGGGGATGCTGATGTTGGCCGAGTAGTCGCCCCAGTCGAGCTGCCCGCCGAAGTAGTCGCCCCAACGGAAGCCGTTGAAGCTGCCGTCGCCGTCGCGGATCTGTGCCGACGAGCCGCTGAACGTGCCTTGATCGTAGTCGACGAACCGGATCTCGGGCTCGTTGCCCGAGCTGTTGGCGGTCCGTGAGAAGACCCAGAAGTTGCTGCCCGAATAGTCGGACGCCGAGCACGGGAACCAGTAGTCAAAGCCGCTGGCTCCGAAGAGGCTCTCAAACTCCAGCCCGTTGCCTACTGAGTCAAACTTGTAGAGCAGCACGCCCGCGTTGCCGCTGCGGTTGGCGGTCATGCCGGTGAAGGTCTCGATCCCTCCGCCCCCGAGGGTGTCTGTGGTTGCGATCGCTGTCATGAGGCGGCAATCGATCGTGTCGAGTGAGCCGCCGCTGGGCTGCACCGCGTCCGGCGGGGTGGTGTAGTTGCCCACCACGGTGTCGGTCTTGGTCAGTGTGTTTGCACCAAAGGCGTCGCGGACCTTCCAGAAGGTGATCCGGTTGCCCCCGCCGGCGCGCGAGTTGGCGAAATAGGCGTCGATGTTGCCGCTCTCGCTCCACGAGGCTTGCATTTTGACCGAGCGCGGCGTGTCTGTGGTTGAGCCGTCCGGGTTCGAGAGGTTTGACCATGAGATTCGAGAAGCGGCAACCTGAGCGTAGATCTCCGCCTTGTCAAAGACGATCAGCCGCGCCCAGCGGAACCCGCCGGAGAACTTGAACATGTTGCCCGAGGCGAACAACTGCGTGTTGCTGTACCCAAGGTCGGCGTAGTCAAGCCAGCTCGCGTTGCCCGTGCCGGCGTCCTGCACCATGTTGAAGTTGTAGAACCACACGGACGAGCCGGGGAGACCGAAGGGCGTCGAGTCGCCCGTGACCACGACCACCAGGCTGCTCTTCTGCGGGCTGTTCTCTCTCACATGGTACATCATGACCCAGCGGCCGGCCCACGGATCGAAAATGACCTTGGGGTCGAACATGAAGTCAGAGATGCCGAGATAGTCGTTGATGTCGCGGCGGAAAAGCTCGGTGCCGCAACTGTCGTAGACCGCGAAGTCGTCGTTGGTCACCGCGACCTCGTAGTCGTACCCGCGGGCCAGGTCAGGGTCCGGCGGCGTCAGGCCGTTGGGGCCGATCGCCTCGAATCCCTGCATCACCGGCTGCGCTGCCGGGCCGGCGAGGTCGTCAGAGAGCGGCGGCCAGTATCCGCTGCCGTCGGGGATCCACGGGGTGTGGTGCGGACGCATCGGACGCCCGGCTTCGCGGTCCGGCTGCGGGAATGTCCCGTCGGGGAACACGCCGTCGAACGGGATCAGCGTCGGCGCGACCTTTGCTGAGATCTCGAAAATCTGACCGGTCTCGGGGTCCACCTCAACCTTGGGGACGACAACCCGATTCAGGGGCTCAAATGTCGGCAGCGCATCTTTCGCTGGCGGCGTCCCCACGGCGGTCTGGCCGAGAGCGGCCGTGCCGCTCAACGCCAGTCCCAACGCGAAGACGCCGAAAGTCGCTCTTGCAACCAAGCTCTTCATGATGTTCGTGCTCCTCTCATATGCACACGTTTGATCAATCGGGCGCGCGACACAGCGGCCCGGTGCTCTCAGAAGACATCAACCACTGCCGCGATTTCGCGACAAGGGCAAGTCACCGAAGAAGACAGGCCGACAATAGCCAGCCCAACTGTTTGCTATGGGCAAAAACCCGTTGTGGGTATAAATATGTACTGCCAGTCTTGAAGATTTCGCTTCTAGGACTCTCCCTCTCGTACCTCTCGCCAAGGCGAGAATCCCAGACTACAGCGAAGGCACCTGACACACAAGGATTGATAGACAAATTTGCGCATTTTTACCAGATTCTACAGCGCGGCCAGGGAAAGAAAGCAGGTGGTTTCTTTGGCACAATGGTCGAGGGGCGCGATGGCTTCAGGCCGAGCCGACCAGCATGTCGAGTAGCTCCGGGACTCGCTCACAGAATGTGGGCATGCCGGGAGTTGTGCTGGGCACAAAGCCGTCGCTAACCGATCGTTTGAGCCACTCCTGCAGGTGGTCGTAGTACCCCGCAGTGTTGAGCACGCCCATCGGTTTCGGCGCGTCGTGGAGGTGGAGTTGTGCCCAGGTCGCCATCTCGAAGAGTTCGTCAAGTGTACCCAGTCCACCGGGCAGCACCAGGAACGCCCCCGCCAGTTCCGCCATCCGGGCCTTGCGTTCGAGCATGGTGTCGACCTCGATCATCCGTTGGATGCCTTGGTGGGCGGCCTCTTTCTCGACCATCCACGAGGGGATCACGCCGATAACCTCGCCGCCGGCATCGAGCGTCCCGTCGGCGACGGCTCCCATCATCCCCTTGCCCCCGCCGCCATAGACGAGCGTGATGTGCCGTTCGGCGAGGGCTGCCCCCGTCGCGCGGGCCGCCTCGACGTATTCGGGGCGGCTGCCTGCTGATGAGCCGCAGAAAACGCAGATTGCGCGCACAGGTTGGGTCATGGTTTAGAACTCCTCGAACCCGCCTCGGGCTTCGTACTCGAAGTCGTGGAGCGTCTGCACCTCGTCGGCGCTCTTGCTGCCGAGGTTGTTGAACCGGTCGATGATCGGCTTGGGATCATCGAACGCCAGCCCGCCCATGAGCGTGAACTTATGCGCGAGCAGGTCGGCAAAGTCGGCGGTCGTGTTGCGGGCGTGCCCGGCCGGGTACATCACGAGCCCCGAGTCGAGCGTTGCGTCCGTGTCGTCGGTGATGACCACGCTGGTCGGGATGCCGTCGGGGTAGCGGCGGTCGTACTCCTCGCCGCCGTGGCTGAACTCGATCCGCTCCATGATCTTCCGAGTCACCGGGTGGAAGACGGCTTCCTTGTTGTAGTCGAGCGGGTCGAGCATGAGGGCCTTCCAGTCGGTCGGCTTGCCCGAAGCCTTGTTTTTCAGAGCTTTTCGCAGCAGCGTGGCGATGATGTAGGCCATCGAATGGTCGGCGCTCTGGCGGGTTGTCGGGTTTTTCTTGGCCGGGTCACCGATGATGCCGAAGGCCGGTTCGTACGCCACGATCTCGATCGCCTTGATCTTTGACCCGTCCGCAGCATCGAGAATGTGCGGATGCTTCTCGATGAGATCGACCACGGCCTGGACAGCCCCCGCGCTCTGGTGCTCATAGAGAGCCAGCTTGATGTGCATGCCCATGATGGTGAAGTCGCTGCCCGTGCGTGCAAGCACAAGATCAAAGGGCGAGGCATCCTTCTGCTCGGGGTTGGTCGTGCCCGCGAGGTTGCCCTGCTTGTCGAGGAGCCCAAAGAACTGCCCCGGCCCCTCGAAGGCGCGGAAGATGGCTTCGGGGTTACGGAAAATGTCGGCAGGCCCCTGGAACCCGGCCATGCTGCGCTTCACGCTGAGGATGGCAGCTTCGGTGCTGATCGCCGCGCTTGCCCCCTTTGAGTCGGACAACTGCTTGCCCGCGCGGATCGCCCGCCACGGAATGTAGTGGGCGACGGTCATGCCGATGGCGCTCTCGATCTGTTCAGCTGTCGCGCCGACCATCGCGCCAAAGACGCACGCCGAGGCGATCGCGCCGTGAACCACATGATCGATCTTGTAGGTCTTGAGGCTGAAGACCTCGGCAAGTCGCCCCCGGATCTCGTCGTGGAGGACCATGCCGAGGAGGGCGGTTTCGCCGTTGGCGCCGAGCATCTGGGCAGCCGCGATCGGCACCGCGTAGAAGTCGTTGTGCCCGAACTCGCCGGCGGTGTGTCCGCGTTCGGGGTTGTAGCCGAAGTTTGTGCCGTTGCTGTCCCACTCGCGGGCGGCTGCGCAGTTTGCGACGATCGCTTTTTCGCTCTTGACGCGGATGTTCGACCCGAGGACGGTCGCGCCGTGGTGTTTGCAGTTGCCGAGCGCCTTGCCTGAGCAGTCGGCAGGCACCGCGTAGTCGAACGCCTCATTTCGCAGGACATTGGGAGCAACACACCCGAGGCTCAGGGCACTGATGCCGGTGAGGCAGGCGTCGGTATAGAACTGGTTGGTCCGCTCGAGCACTGCTGCGTCGGGTTCACCCCGTTTGCCAGCAGTGTCCGACATGAAGTCAATGGCATACCGAGCAAGCCCGAGGGCTTGGTTGGTGTCGGCGGGAAGGGTCACAAACTGCGCGTCGCTGGGCATCGAGGGGTCTCCAAAGTGGGTAGACGCGAAGAATAGCGCGGATCAGGTCGTCAGGAGTAGGTCTTTGGGGGACGGATATCACTTCCCTCTTGACACCCGACCTGTTCCCTTTGACGCCGGACCTGAGGCTCTGCGAAGGTCAGGGTGAATCCACAGCGCCAGCGCCGCCCCTTCGTTCCTATGCGCCGCGATGTACTCGACAACCTGGCGGTAGTGCGCCTCATCCCGGATCCGCACCGGGTGGCAGCGTTGTCCCCAGATGCGCCCGGGCAACTCGTCCCGCACCGCGTGTGATGCAGCCTGCTTTGCCCGCCCGATGGGCTCGCGCACATTGGTCGTCCCCGCCCGGACCAAGGCATGGACATGAGCACGCGCCACCGCGATGATCCTCGGCGGCCTCTCAATCGCCAAGAGCTTGCAGCCCAGAGCATCTGCGATTGTCTGGCGCAGGTGCTTTGGGATCTGAACTTCATCGGGGCAGAGATCACGCGCAACGCGGTGTAAGCCCGCGTGCTCTCCGGGTGGTGGGGGCGACTTGTAGTCGCCAGTCGAGTGGATGCGGTGGTCGTGGTCGCGAAAGCCGCGTGGATCGCCCGGGAGCCAAACGCCCCGGGTCGACCAGATGGCATGTACCCAGTTGGACCAGTTGCGTCCCATCTCGGGGAGTGTAACGGGATTGCCCTGACCTTCGCAGAGCCTCAGGTAAGGCGTCAAGGGAAGAGTTCAGGTCAGGTGTCGGCGTATTGTCTACTCACCTTCCCAGGTGCTCTTGACGTGCAGCTCTTCCATCTGCGCGTCGCTGACTTCGCCGGGTGCGCCGCTCATGAGGTCGCCGCCGGTTTGGGTCTTGGGGAACGCGATGACATCGCGGATGTTGTCGGTGCCGCAGAGGTGCATGACGAGTCGGTCGAGCCCGAACGCGACGCCGCCGTGGGGTGGTGCGCCGAATCGGAGGGCGTCGAGCAGGAAGCTGAACTTTTCTGCGGCGTCCTCGGGGGAGATGCCCAGCAGCGTGAAGACCCTTTCCTGCACGTTTTTCTGGTGGATACGGATTGAGCCGCCGCCGATCTCCGAGCCGTTGACGACCATGTCGTAGCCGGCGCTGACGATGCCTTCGATGGTGTCGCGGTCGGCGGTGTCAGCTGCGAGGAAAGCGTCGAGTTGGTCGGGGTTGGGCGCGGTGAAGGGGTGGTGCAGCGAATAGAAACGGCCGTCGTCGTCGTCGTACTCGAACATCGGGAAGTCGACGACCCAGAGGAAGTTCCACTTGCCTTGGGGGATGACATCCATGTCCTTGGCGACCTTGAGCCGCAGCTCGCCGAGGGCTTTGACGCAGGTCGAATAGGAGTCGGCACCGAACAGGATGGTGTCTCCCTCTTCGCAGCCGAGCCGCTCGGCAAGCTCAGCCGCGATCGGCTCGACGAACCGTGCGACGCCGGTTTCGAACGCGGTGCCGTTGTACTTGGAGACGGGGATGCCCCCTGCGCCGAACTGCTTGACGAACTCGCTGTAGCCGTCGGTGAGTTTGCGGGTGAGCTTTTTGGCCCCGCCGGGGACGCGGATGGCGCGGACCACGCCTCGATCTTTGTCGAGCGCACTCTTGAAGACGCCGAAGTCGGTTTTGGCTGCGAGGTCGGAGATATCCACGATTTCCAGCGAGAAACGGGTGTCCGGGCGGTCCGAGCCGAACCGGTCCATCGCGTCGCGGTAGGTGATGCGCTCAAAGGCGGGGGCGTCGTAGTCGAGCACGGCTTTCCACAGCGTGCGTGCAAACCCTTCCATCGTCTGCATCACGTCTTCACGATCGACAAACGACATCTCGCAGTCGATCTGGGTGAACTCGGCCTGCCGATCGGCGCGGGGGTCTTCGTCGCGGAAGCAGCGGCAGATCTGCAGATACTTCTCGCAGCCGGCGACCATGAGGATCTGCTTGAAGAGTTGCGGGCTCTGCGGCAGCGCATACCACTCGCCCGGCTGGAGTCGGCTGGGGACGACGAAGTCTCGCGCACCTTCGGGCGTGCTTTTGCAGAGGATGGGCGTCTCGATCTCGAGGAACCCCTGTTCGTCGAAATAGTCGCGGGCGATCTTGGTGACGCGGTGTCGGGTCCGGAGGATCTGCTGCATTTTGGGGCGGCGGAGATCGAGGTAGCGGTAACGGAGGCGGAGCTCTTCGCCGGGGAGGTTTTCTTCATCGCTGGGGAGGAAGGGCAGGGTATCGGTTTTGCCGAGGATCTGGACCGATTGGACGACGACTTCGATCTTGCCGGTCTCGAGCTTGGGGTTTGGGCCGCCGTCGCGTTCACGGACGACACCGGTCGCGACAACAACATCCTCGTTCCTGATTTTGTCGGCCGCATCAACCAAGTCCTGGCTCGAATCCTCGGTGTCGAAGACGAGTTGGGTGAGGCCTTCGCGGTCGCGGAGGTCGACGAAGATGAGCCCGGTGCCGTGGTCGCGGAAGGCGTTGACCCATCCGGCGATGCTGACGGTCTGGCCGATGTGGGATTCACGAAGCTGGTTGCAATGGTGTGTACGTTGGAACATGCCGAACAATCTCCGGATAAAGTCAGGTGGGCGGGAGTATAGGGAGGGGTGGGGTGCGCAACGATCGCAAGAAAGCCGAGGCGGGGCTCGGCTGGTGGGGGACTCGGACTGTTGGTGGAACTCAGGCCGCCCGGTGATTCACGTCGTCGGCTCCGCGCGTGTCGTCGGCGGCGTCTTTTGCCCCGTTGATCATCGCGGCGCTGGTCCGATCAATGGCCCATGCCCAATCTTCGCGGAGTTGGGTTGTCCATGCGGCCCCCGAGGCTTGCTGGAGAGTCTCGAGCAGTTGCTCACGAAAGACCGGGTAGTGCTCGTCCAGAACGCCGCGTGCTTGATGGCTGGCACCTCGCCGCCGCATGGTGCTTTCGAGCATGCGGACATCGCTTATGTGCTTGACGATGAGGGAGAGTGCGGTCACGAGTTGATTTTTTTGCAGCTCGATATCGGTGGAGAACATGGGCTTGGCGTCAGGCCGGGCGGTGAAGAACCGGTGGTAGAAGGCCTCGACCGCCTCAGGGAGCCGAGGTCGGAGCTGGCGGAAGCTCATCCGTATCCGATTTTCTCGTCCGTGAGTTGAGTCTTGCATTGTGGGATGTCCCGGTAAAACTGATGGTGATGGGGCCTGCCATGGTCATCGGCCTGATTGGAATGGGGCTGGAAGCGGTGATGGGAGGCTTGGGGCAATCGGAGGGTTCCTCTCAATCGCCCATTTTTCCGGGGCGGCTGGGTTTGGCGTGAGAATTTGGGTGGTATCCGCCCGAGAGGGGTTCCGCTGCGGGCAAAGTTCTTGTAGACTGAAGGCACTGGACCCGATCGTCATGAAGCAGGCTCTGTGCCCTGTTTCGCGGGCCAGTTTCTGACCGAGAACGATGTTTTGGAGGTGGATATGCGCCTGAAGACCATGATTACCGCTGCCGGGGCCGCTCTGGCGATTTGCTCGATTGCGGCTGTTGCCAACGCCGGGGACGACAAACTCCACGGCGACCTGCCCGTGGTGCTCGCCGATGCCCAGGAAAGCGAGCTTGTGCCCGTCACCATCGTGATGGTGGAGCAGGCCGAGGCGTTTGAGTTGACAGCGTTGCGTGCGATGACCAAGGACGCCCGCCGGCAGTTCGTCATCGACGCGCTGAAGGAAACCGCCAGCAGCACGCAAGGCGGCGTGCTCGAGATGCTCAACCAGGCCGAGCAGAACGGCGACGCCAGCACCATCAACCCGCTGTGGATCGCCAACGTGATCGCGGCTCGTGTGACTGCCGACGTGGCGTTGGAGATCGCGGCTCGCAACGACGTGGCGTACCTCAACTACGACCGCCCCGTGGGGCAGGAAGTGTTCCCGACCCGCTTTGCTGAGCAGGCCGACACCGGGGGGCTTCTTGCCGCGGTCGAGTGCGGCACTGATATTATGAACGCGCCGGTCGCGTGGGCCAACGGGTACACGGGCGCAGGTATCACTGTTGGTGTCATCGACACCGGCACCTGCATCACCCACCCAGACATCCAGAACCAGCTCTGGACCAACGCCGGAGAGATTCCCGGCAACGGGCAGGACGACGACGGGAACGGCTTTGTTGACGATGTCAACGGGTGGAGCTTCGACGGCGGCGGCAGCAACAGCAACATCAACGACACCAACGGGCACGGGTCGCACACCGCGGGCACTGTTGCGGGCGACGGCACCCAAGGTACGCAGTCCGGTATGGCACCCGACGCGGCGATCCAGACCGTCAAGTTCTGGAACAGCCTCTCGGGCGAGTCTGCCGCGTGGAACTGCATGCAGTACACCCTCGACAACGGTGCGGACCTGACTTCCAACTCCTACGGGTGGCTGCACGCGTGGAACCCGGATCGCGTGATGTGGCGGACGATTTCCGAGAATCAGTTCGCGGCGGGCCTCGTGCTCGTGTTTGCGGCTGGTAATGAAGGCTCGTCCTTCGGGATCGACAGTGTTCGCACGCCGGGCGATGTCCCCGACATGATCACCGTCGGTGCGACCGACTGCAACATGAACATCGCCAGTTTCTCAAGCCGCGGCCCGACGACGTGGGCCAACGTTCCCCCGTTCAGCGACTGGGCATTCCCCCCCGGCAAGCTGAAGCCCACGATCTCCGCGCCCGGCGTCAACACGCAGAGCCACAACCTTTGCAGCGGGTACCGCTCGCTGTCGGGCACGTCGATGGCGACGCCGCACGTCGCGGGTGCGGTTGCGTTGATGCTGCAGGCCAACCCCAACCTTGACCACTACGAGGTCAAGCAGATCCTCAAGGACATCGCCATCGACCGCGGCGCATCCGGCCCGGACAACACCTACGGCCACGGGTTCGTGGACGCCTGGGCCGCGGTGCAGGCCGCGATCGACGCTGGTTGTGCTGCCGACTTCAACGGCGACGGCAGCGTGAACACGCTCGACGTGCGCGACTTCCTCAACGCATGGACTGCCGGCGACGACGCTGCCGACTTCAACGGCGACGGCAGCGTGAACACGCTCGACGTCCTCGACTTCCTCAACGCCTGGAACACCGGCTGCTGAGCCGACGTTCAACCCTTCCCAACACACAAACACCCCGCCGAGGTCGGCGGGGTGTTTTTTGTTGGTGACGGTCGTGGTGTCCCCTCGCTCGCGCGAGGGGCTAAGCATACAGCACTTCCCCCGGAGATGCAGAGGGGCTTCACAGAGCCCCTCGCGCGCGCGAGGGGACATCGCTTTACCTTGGAAGAGCCGAGCGATCTATTTCTCTCTCGTGTTCGCGGCGATCGCGTCGTCCAGCATCCCGACGAGTTCGTCCCGCGTGAACGAGTGGGCGTGGTCGTCGTTCATCTGGGCGGCACGGCTCAGGATCGAGCGGATGGTCATCTCCGCTTCGCCCCGGTTGGGCACGACCATGTACCGGCGCTTGGGGTGCTCCGAGGTCAGCGCATCGAGAAACGCCTCGGCGACCTCGTCGGGGTCTTTGTACTGGCTGCGGTCCATCGGCATGGACATGAACCCGTCCATGCGGTCTTTGTACCGCGAGCCTTCCGTCGTGTAGCCGTTCTCGACCAGGCGGTCCCGCAGGCTGGTCATGATCCTGGACTTGTAGTTGCCCGGGTCGATCACGCTCACACCGACGCCGAACGGTGCCAACTCGGCTGCGAGTGTGTCGGTGAACGCCTCGATCGCGTGCTTGCTCATCGAGTACGGCCCGCCGAGCCCCCACGCGAGCGAGCCCGAGATCGAGCCGGTGGTGGTGATGCGTCCTTTGCTCTCGATGATCATCGGGGCAAAGGCTTTGGTCACGCGGTAGGGGCCGTAGATATTGACGTCGAACTGAAAGTCGAGGTCGTCCTCGCGTGCTTCGATCAGCGGCGCAACCACCGCGACCCCGGCGTTGTTGATCAGCGCGTAGAGCCCGCGCCCGCCGTCCCGGACAGTCTCGACCGCAGCGGCGATCTCGTCGGCGTCGGTCACGTCGAGGCGGATCGCCTGGATGTTGTCGATCGCGTCGAGCTCTGCAAGATCGCTTGCTTTCCGCGCCCCGGCATAGACATAAAACCCCTCGGCGGCGAGCAACTCGGCGGTGGTGCGGCCGATGCCCGAGCTCGCGCCGGTGATGAGGACAGCCCGTTGCTCGGGTGTGTCGTCGCTGGCTGGTTGGGCGGTTGCGTGGTGCGTGGGGGAGAGCAGTGCCGCGCTGGCGATCGCTGTGAGAAACAGCTTGGGGAGGTGCATGGTGGGCTCCTTGTGTGGTGAGTGGTGCGTGTTGTCGACAAGAACAGGTTACCGGAACCATGTCGGGACGGTGGGCGGAAAGTCTTGCAACGGTGCAGGTGTCGGGAATGAGTCGGTGCGATCTCGGTGAGCGATCCCTGAGCGCAAGCTCCGGATACCCGCGTAGGCGGCTGTGTGAGAACGCAAAAAGAAACCCGAGCTTGCGCTCAGGGCTCGTGGTTCTTGACTTTGTTGTTCTTGAATCAACAGAGAATCGAGCGAGATGCTCTTACATCTCGACGATCAGCGCCACGCTGTTCCCGCCGCCGAGGCACAGCCCGGCGAGGCCGCGCTTGGTGCCTGTCCGCTGCATCTGGTGGAGCAGGGTGACGAGGATGCGCGCGCCGCTGGCCCCGATGGGGTGCCCCAGCGCCACGCCGCCGCCGGCGATGTTGACCTTGTCCTCGGGGATGCCGAGTGCCTTGATGTTGCACAGCGCCTGGGCGGCGAAGGCTTCGTTGAGCTCGAAGAGGTCGATGTCGTTGACGCCGATGCCGGCTTTCTCACAGGCTTGTTGGACGCCCGAGATGGGTGCTTCGAAGATGTCCTTGGGGTCCACGCCGCTGGTGGCGTAGGCGGTGATGCGGGCGAGCGGGGTGAGCCCGAGTTCGCTGGCTTTGGTTTCGCTCATGACGCAGACTGCTGCGGCGCCGTCGGAGATCTGGCTGGCGTTGCCCGCGGTGACGGTGCCCTCTTTGCCGAACGCGGGGCGGAGCTTGCCGAGTCCCGCAGCGGTGGAGTCGGGGCGGATGCCTTCGTCGGCCGAGACGCCGCCCTCGGGGCCGGGTGCTTTGCGGTTACCGACCTGTGCGCCGGTGAGCGGCACGATCTCGTCCTTGAACCAGCCCTCGGCGGTTGCGTTGGCGGCGCGCTGGTGGCTCTGGGCGGCGAATCTGTCCTGTTCGTCGCGGCTGATGTTGTGCTTTTCGGCGATCCAGTCGGCGGCACAGCCCATCGCCCAGTGCTCGAATGGGCAGGTCAGGCCGTCGGCCTGCATGTGGTCGATGAGCGCGCCGTCGCCGAACTTGATGCCTGCGCGAACGTGGGCGAAGTGGGGGGCTCGGGTCATGTTCTCGATGCCCCCGGCGATGACGCAGTGGTTGTCGCCGGCTTTGATGCTCTGGGCGGCCATCATGACGGCTTCGAGCCCCGAGCCGCAGACTTTGTTGATGGTCTTGGCGCTGAGGGTCGTGGGCAGGCCGCTCTTGAGCCCGACCTGGCGGGCGGGGTTTTGGCCGACACCGGCTTGCAGGACGCACCCCATGACGCACTCATCGACGGCGTCCTTGATCGCGGGGGATTGCTCGAACATCGCCGAGAGCACCGCGGCGCCCAGGTCCGGCGAGGGGACTCTGCTGAACCCGCCGAGGAATCGGCCGATTGGTGTGCGTCTGGCAGCGACGATCACTGGCTGTGCGGACATGTGTGCTTCCCTCTGGTCTGGTTGGAGCGTGGTCTTTGCGAATGTCGGAGCGTTGCGTCCCCGCGGCCCGTCTGCCGGGGGTGGCGTTCTCTGGGCAGAGTCTAGGCCCGGGGGTGTGAAGCTCGCGCCTGTGGTCGTCGCCGATGGGCGGGCCGTACAGTCGGGCATGATTTTCCAGGACGAACTGCCGCAGCCGTTGGGCCCCGATATTCCTGTCGCGACCGAGGGGGACACGCTGGATGCGATCGAGGGTGCGATCGACGATCTCGGCGTGCAGTCCCAGAAGTTTGTGGATCTGATATCGAGCCAGTGGGAGAGCATTTCCAGGTTCGCGATCGTTGCTGCGCTCGCGGTGGTCTTTGTGCTCGTGGTGCATTATGTGGTGTTTGCGATCGCCCGTCGTGCCGCGATGAAGACGAAGCTGAAGGGGGATGAGATCATCGTTCGCCTGCTGCGTGGGCCGAGTCGGCTCATTCTCGCGTTGCTGGCGGTGTACTTTGTGCTTCCACAGGCGCAGCTCAGCGATGCTGCGCTCGGGCTGGTCCGGCACGGGATCTCGCTGCTGCTGATCGCGGCGATGACATGGCTTGTGGTCCGGATCATCCAGTCGATCTCGCAGTTTGTGCTCGCCCAGTACGAATCGGGCACACTCTTTGACACCCGGGCCCGCCGCGTGCAGACGCAGATGCGTGTCCTGAGCCGTATCCTGAGTGTCGTCGCGGTGATCGTCGGCGTCGCGGCTGCGCTGATGACCTTTGACACCATCAAGCAGCTCGGCGCGTCGATCCTCGCGTCGGCGGGCATCACCGGGCTGATCGTCGGGCTTGCGGCGCAGAAGGTCATCGCGAACTTCCTTGCGGGGCTCCAGATCGCGTTCACCGGCCCGATCAATATCGGGGACGTGGTGGTCATCGACGGTGAGTGGGGGCGTATCGAGGAGATCACGACGACGTATGTCATCCTCAAGATCTGGGACGAGCGCCGGCTCATCGTGCCGTTCTCGAAGATCATTGACAGCACGTTCTACAACTGGTCGCGCACTTCGAGCGAGGTGCTGGGCACGATCTATATCTATACCGATTATCAGGTCCCGATCGACGCGGTCCGCGCCGAAACGGTGCGGATTGTCAACGCTTCTGCGCACTGGGACGGTCGGACCTGCGGCCTGGTGGTGACCGACGCCACCGAGCGTGCGGTCGAGCTCCGCGTCGTGATTTCCGCGGCCGACGGGTCAAAGCAGTGGGATCTCCGCTGTGAGGTCCGCGAGAAGCTCATCAAGTATCTGCAACGGGAGCATCCCGAGTGCCTCCCGCGCACCCGTATGGTCATCGCCGACGAACGCGTAGACAAATCAAAAGGCACGATCTTCAACCCGACGGGGCCTGTGCCTGATTGAGCACTGCCCGGGCTTCGTGCGGGCAGACCGCCGTACGATTCACGCCGGGCTGGGCACCAAGATCACCGAGCCATTCTCCTCGTCGCGCTCGCCGCACGCGCACGCCAGGATGACCGATGCCACCTGTTTCGGATTGAGCGTCATGTTCCTGGGCAGCACGTCTTCGCTTGCGATCGACCGGAGCATCGCAGTTTCCACCGCGCCGGGTGCAACGGCGAAAGCCTTGATTCCCGCGTCGGCTCCTTCGTTGGCGCAGGCTCTGGTGAGCAGGTTCACCGCGGCCTTGCTGGCTGCGTAGGCCGCGAGCCCGGGGAAGGGGTCGAGGGTTGCCATCGACGAGAGGTTGACGATGCGTGCGATATTGTCGTGCCCTTCCGGGGGGCGATGCTCGGGGTTCCCGGTTGTCGGTTGGGCGGCGTGTTGCGCGGCAAACACCGGCCACGCCGCGGCGATCAGCGCCATCGGGCCGATCGAGTTCACGCGGTACATTCTTTCAAGTTCAGCCCAGCCGAACTCGGCGAAGGGCTTGCACGGCGCGACGGCGGCGTTGTTGACGAGCACGTCGAGCCGGCCGAATGCTCCGGCCGCGCCTTCCACGATCGCCCTGGCGCCGGTCTCGGTCCCCACGTCCGCGGGCAAGACCAGCGTCTCTCCCGGCACGCTCTCGGCGGTTGCTTCCAGCGTTTCTCGTGTTCGGCCGGCCAGAACGACCGCAAAGCCGCACTCGCCGAGCATCTCGGCGGTCGCCCGCCCGATGCCGCTGCCTGCTCCGGTCACGATCGCGACGCGCTGTGTGTTGTTCATGCCGGAGGATAGGTGCGGGTGTGCGGCGGCGGCCCTGCGATGTGCCCGCGTACACTCCGCCCATGGCCCGTGCTCGTCTGGTGATCGCTGCCTGCTTTCTGGTCGTCCTCGGTCTGCCGATGCTGGTCGGGCGGTGTACGCGCAGCACCGACACCGCGGTGGACCGTGACGCCCCGGCGATCATCGTCATCACGCCGCACGTGGCGCAGATTCGCAGCGAGTTTGCCAGGGCGTTCAGCGAGTGGCACCTCCGCAACTACGGCACGACCGCCCGGATCGACTTCCGCACCGTCGGCGGCACCAGCGAGATCATCCGAGCCCTCGAGGCACGGTTCAACGCGGCGCTCGCGGCGGGAAAGTATATCCGCGAGAGTGATGGCACCATCACCATGCAGCCCGGCGCGGTCGACTTTGACATTATGTTCGGCGGCGGGTCGTACGACCACGGGGGGCTCAAATCGGGGGTTGTCTTTCAGATAGACGGCGAGGATATCCGTGTCCCGATATCGGTCCCTGCGGGTTTTTCACAAGACCAACTCGACGAGTGGTTCGGCGACAACACGGTCGGCGCAGGCAAACTCTACGATCCCGACCAGTACTGGATCGGCAACGCACTCTCGGGCTTCGGCATCGTCTACAACCGCGACCTGACCCGTGAGTTGCTCGGCCGAGACGATCTCGACAGCTTCCGCGACCTCACCGACCCGCGCCTCGCCGGGTGGGTTGCGCTGGCCGATCCGAGGCAGTCCGGTTCCATCACCACCTCGATGGACGCGATCCTCTCGGTGTTTGGATGGGACGAAGGGTGGCGCACCCTCCGCGCGGCGGCGGCGAACACGCGGTACTTCACCAACTCATCGACCAAGCCTCCGATTGATGTCTCGCAGGGCGAGGCGGCGGCGGGGCTGGCGATCGACTTCTACGGCCGGTCGCAGTCCCAGGTGGTAATGCGCCCCGGCGAGACCCCCGAGACCGCGCGCGTCGGGTATGTCGATCCGCCGGGCGAGGTTTCGATCGATGCCGACCCGGTGTCGATCATCCGCGGCGGACCCAACCCCGAGCTCGCGCGGCGGTTCCTGGAGTTCACACTCTCCGACGAGGGGCAGGCGCTCTGGAACTTTCACGCGACCGAGACGCCCAGCGGCGAGACCAACCCGATGACTGCCGAGGGCGACCAGCTCGGCCCCAGACACTTCGAGCTCCGCCGGATGCCGATCCGTCGTGATTTCTACGCGCGGTACCGCGAGTTTCTTATCGACAAGGTGGACCCCTTCGAGGCCGCGTCCGACACCCCCCCCGCCGGCTGGCGGTCCGCGATCGGGATGATGATGGGCGCGTTCGCGGTGGACAATCAGCACGCGATCCGCGAGGCGTGGGTGGCGCTGCGCGACGCCCGCGAGCGTGGTGTTGACCCGGCGCAGATCGCCGAAGCCGAGGCGGTGTTCTTTGCGTTCCCCACGCCCGAGCAGGTACGGCGCCACTGGATCGAGCGCTTTGGCGAGGCCGACTCTGCGGACGCGGTCACGTTGCCGGACGATGCTTTGTTGTTCTTCACGCCCGAGAACTACCGTGCGATCCGGAATACATGGCGCAACCCGGCGGTCCAATCGCGCCTTAAGATTGTGTACGCCCGTGCGTTCGCCGAAAACTATCATCATGTCACCAGCACTCTCCAAGCCGCTTCCGATGCCGACCCAATCCACTGACGCCACCGCGCCACAGACAAGGCCGCCGACGATGCCCGACACCGCGCCCGCAGACCTGCCCGTTCATCTGGAGCGGCCGACGCTGACCAAAATCGTCGCGACGCTCGGGCCGGCGAGTGACTCGGCCGAGGTGATGACCAAACTCGTCGAGGCCGGGGTCAGTGTGTTCCGGTTCAACTTCTCCCACGGCACACTCGACGAGCACACCGCGCGGCTCAAGACGCTCCGCACGGTCGCGAGCACGCTGCGCCGTCCGCTCGCGGCGCTTGGAGACCTTCAGGGGCCGAAGATCCGTGTCGGGACGGTTCCCGGTGCGGGGATCGAGATCGAAGCGGGGCACGAGGTCACCCTCCGGCTCGGGCTCGCCGAGGCGATCGAGGAGCGCGACCCCGATACCGGCGTCATGCGGGTTGTCCTTCCCTTCGAGTACGAGCCTCTCGTCCGCGAGGTCCTGCCCGGGCACCGTGTCCTCATCAACGACGGCGCGATCCGGATGCTCGCGATCGACAAGAACTTGGCGCGGGGAGAACTGCACTGCCGCGTCACCACCGGCGGCCTGGTCACCTCCCGCAAGGGGATCAACCTTCCCGACTCAGACCTCACCGCTCCGGCGATCACCGAGCGCGACTGGGAGTGCGTCGAGTGGGCGGTCGAGCATGGCATCGACATGCTCGCGCTTTCCTTTGTCCGCAACGCCGGGGAAGTGACCGAACTCAAGGAACGCCTCGCGGGGATGTGCCCGATCAGCCCCGATGAGAGCGACGACTTTCTCGGCTCGACGATCCCCGTGATCGCCAAGATCGAGAAGCCGCAAGCGGTGGACAACATCGAGGAGATCGTCGAAGCGGCCGACGCGATCATGGTCGCCCGCGGCGATCTTGGGGTCGAGATGGAACTCGCCCGCGTGCCGATCGTGCAAAAGCAGATCATCGAGACGTGCAACCGGTATGGCAAGCCGTGCATCGTTGCGACGCAGATGCTCGAGTCGATGATCGAGAACGCCAGCCCGACCCGCGCCGAGACGACCGACGTTTCCAACGCGGTGCTTGATGGCGCAGGTGCGGTCATGCTCAGCGCCGAGACCGCGACCGGGAAGCACCCGGCGTTGGTGGTCGAGACCATGCGGCGGATTGCGCGCGCGGCTGAGGAGCATCTCGCGGCACTTCCCCAGCGGGCAAGCGCCCCTCAGCGCCTCCGCGAACAGCGGTACCGCACCGCGGCGCTCGCCCACGGCGCGTGGCACATCGCCAACGACATCGGGGCCGAGCTTGTCGTCTGCTGGTCCCAGCACGGCGGCGGCGCGCGATACCTGAGCCAGAACGACTTTACAATCCCCATCATCGCCTACACCAGCAGCCTCAAGGCCGCTCGGCGGATGGCGCTCTTGCGGGGGGTAACGCCCATCCGCACCGAGCCGCCGGAGTCGGGTCGGCTCCGCGACTGGAACGCGATGGTGGATGCTGACCTGATCGCCCGCGGGTGGGCCGTCACCGGCACGCCCATTGCCATCCTCGCCGGGAAGCCTCTGGGCACCCCGAAAGTCGCCACCAGCGTCGCGATTCACTACATCGGGCACCCGACCGGCTACCGCTCAAACGACGGCTGATGTCGAGGTCGTGCCTGAGGGCGATCCACCCCGGGGCGGGACACTCCGGGGCCACGACTCTTTCTTATCCTTGTTCCCTTCTATCATCTCCCCATGGACATCACCGTCAACGCCAAGCCGCACTCCCTCTCCGAAGGCACCACGCTCGCCGACCTCATCAGGGAACTCGGCCTCGCCGATGCGCCCTGTGCTGCGGAAGTCAACCAGACCCTTGTTCCCAAACGCCGTCACGAACAGCACCCGCTCAGCGAGGGTGATGTTGTCGAACTGGTGACCCTCGTCGGCGGCGGGTGAGCACCGGGTTGTTCCGCAGCCCGGCAGAGCCGCTGCGTCTGCCCGCTCCTATCCTTCGGGCATGACCACCACCGCCACCACCACGACCACCACCGAGCCGGGGCTCTCCCCGTTCACCATCGCCGGCCGCACGTTCCAGAGCCGTCTCTTTGTCGGCACCGGGAAGTACACCGACTTCCCCACCATGCAGGCGGCGCTTGACGCCTCGGGTTCTGAGGTGGTCACGGTCGCGGTCCGCCGCGAGAGGCTGTACAACGATCGCGGCGAGTCGCTGCTCGACCATCTTGATACCGCGAGGTACACGATCCTCCCCAACACCGCGGGATGTTTCAGTGCGGAGGACGCGGTGCGGGTCGCGCGGCTCGGGCGCGAGCTGCTCGATCAGATGGGCAACGCGGGCGCGAGCTGGGTCAAGCTCGAAGTGCTGGGAGACAAGAAGACGCTGCTGCCCGACCCGGTCGGCACGCTCGAAGCCACCCGCGAACTGGTGGCTGACGGGTTCCAGGTGCTGTGCTATTCGAGCGATGACCCGATCTCTGCGGCACGGATCAAGGACGCGGGCGCAGCGAGCGTCATGCCCGCCGGCTCGCCGATCGGTTCGGGGCAGGGCGTCCTCAACCCCAACAATATTGTCCTGTGTCTCGAGGCGCTCAAGCGGGGTGACCCGACCTATCCGGTGATCGTTGATGCGGGTGTTGGTGCTGCGAGCGATGTCTCGCAGGCGATGGAACTCGGCGCCGACGGCGTGCTGCTCAACACCGCGATCGCCCACGCCAGAGAGCCGGTGATGATGGCCCACGCGATGCGCAAAGCCTGCGAAGCCGGGCGGCAGAGCTACCTGTCTGGGCGTATCGAGAAGAAGCTGTACGCGACCGCCAGCAGCCCGTTCGAGGGCGCGATCGGCTACATCCCCGGCGAGTAACGCCGAGGTTTGGTGGTCGCTCCGTCCTGCCCTGTGACCCGCGGCATCATTCTCAGGTCAGGTTCGCTGTGCTGCTCCTTGCCCGAGTCTGTGTCTCGGTTACTTCTCGTCGATCACCCGCCGCACGGCTTCTTCGACCGATTCGCTGCGCATCCCCGCGGCCTTGCCCGCTTCGATTGCTTTCTCGGTGTTCCAGCCCTGCTCGCGGGCGAGGTAGGCCGCCCACATCCCGCCGACGCGGTTGGAGGAGCCGCAGTGGACCAGCACCGGGCCGGCGGCGTTGTCGAGCGCGTCGGCGAAGCGGTCGACGTCGGCGGCGCTGAACGTCGAGGAGGACATCGGCAGGTGCAGGTAGTCCATCCCCAGCGCGGCGGCTGTGGCGCTCTCGTCAAACTCGGCGGCGTCTTTGCCCTGGTGGGTGCGGAGGTCGATGACCACCGACCCTCCCTCGGCGGCGTAGTGCTCCAGCGCTTCTTCGGTGGGTTGGCCGCCGAAGGTGTAGCTGCCGGCGCGGCTGGTGTTGGGCATCTGGTCTTCCCACCCGGCGACGGGCTGGGCGGTCGCGTCGCGGACCGACATCCGCTGGGCGGCGCACCCGCCCAGGCCGATCGTCATCGCGCCGAATACTCCGCACGCCGCCGACACACACACGATCTTCATCCCACGCCGAACCGGTGTTGTTCTGTTCTTCATCTGTTGGCACTCCTCTTTCTGGAAACCAGACGCCCGACTCCCGCGAACAGGACGCGGAGACCGATCGTGTCTCGGTCTTGCTTGTTGCGCTGCCGCGGCGTTGCGGTCGGCACATCGTACCACCGCCCGCCCGTTCGGTTGCACGCCCGGCCGCACGCCTACGCTTTTTGTTGTCGAGGGAATCCACGCCCAGCCCACCTGCCCACCAGTCCCCCTGCCCACCAGCCATCATGCCCGCCCGCACTTCCATCCCATCTGCTGCCACGGCGTCCAGGCACCGCGGTTCTTCGGCGCTCACCCGTGGGGTGCGGGTCGACGCCTCGCCGGTCTACATGCGGGCGCAGTCGACCCACGAGGGCACCGAGTATCTCTTCGGCTACCGGATCGTGATCTCGAACCAGTCCGACCAGGCGGTGCAGGTGGTGCGGCGTCGCTGGACGATCATCGACGGCGACGGGTGTCGGCGTGAGGTCGAGGGCGAGGGGGTGATCGGGCAGCGGCCGATTCTTGAGCCGGGCGAGTCGTTTGAGTACGCGAGTTTCTGCCCGTTGCCGACGCGGTGGGGGACGATGGAGGGTTCGTACCTCATGGCCGGCGAGACCGGCGAGTTCCACGCCACGATCGCCCGGTTCTTTCTGGTTGCCGACGACGCCGGCGGGGCGGGCTGACCGCGGCGGCGGTTCGACGGCGCGTGTCGCCCCTTCGACGGCTCTTAGCAAAGCAGGAGTGTGCCGCTCTTGGTTTGTCCTTTGCCCTTTGCCGCGGTGGGCTACGCTCCGCCCATGCCCGCCTTGCTCACCCGCCTCAACCCCTTCGCAAAGCTCGACAACGGGCGGGCGGTCTGGGCGTGGGGGATGTTCGACCTGGCCAACCAGTCGTTCCAGCTGCTCATCAACACGCTGCTGTTCTCGATCTTCATCCAGCAGGTCATCGTCCCGGCCGAGGACGGGGACACCAGCAAAGGCACCACCACCTGGATGCTCATGGCCGCGTCGAGCCTGCTCCTGGTGGTCGTCTTCTCGCCGATCCTCGGGGCGCTGGCCGACCACAAAGCATGGAAACGAGAACTGCTGCTGGGCTCGGGGCTGGTCTGCGCGCTGCTCACCTCGGCCCTGGCGTTCCTCCAGCCCGGGCAGGTCGGGCTGGCCTTTACGCTCTACGTGATCGCGGCGCTGGCGTGCGGCCTGGGCGAGAACTTCCTCGGGGCGTTCCTGCCCGAGATCTCCACACCCAAGAACGTCGGCTACGTCTCGGCGCTGGGCTGGACCATGAGCTACATCGGGGCGTTGCTCCTGCTTGGGATCACCGCGGTCTACGCCCTGGTCCTGGGCAACGCCGAGCCCGAGCAGGCCCGACCGATGTTCCTGTTTGCCGGGCTGTGGTTCGCGGTGGGAATCCTCCCGGCGTTCCTGTTCCTCCGCGAGAAAGCCACGCCGCAGGAGAAGGACGCCGAAGGGAAGGCGCGGGGGGTCGGAGTGGCGGTGGTCGAGGCGTTCGCGCGGCTGGTGCAAAGCGCCCGCCAGACCCGCCGCTACCGGGACCTGGGACGGTTCTTCATCGCGTTCTTTGTCTACAGCCTGGGCACGCAGACCGTCATCTACTTCCTGGGGCTGATCTCCAGCGAACTGGGCAACACGCTCGGCCAGACCATCCTCTTTGCACTGGTGGTGGCGTTGGCTGCGGGCCTGGCGTCGGCGGTGCTGGTGCGGGTGCAGGACCGGGTGGGGCACCTCCGCACGGTGCGCTTCTTCCTGATGGTGTGGGTGGCCGCGAGCCTCGGGCTGGCGCTGGTGCGGGTGCTCGACCCGCCGGCGGTCGCGTTCTGGATCATCGCCGGGCTGGTCGGGGTGGGGCTCGGGGGGATCGGGACCTCGAGCCGCGCGGTGGTGGGGGCGTTCAGCCCCGAAGCCAGGTCGGGGGAGTTCTTCGGCGTGTGGGGGACGACCTACAAACTCTCGGGGATCGTCGGCGTGCTGGCGTTCGGGCAGGTCAAGAACGTCTTTGGGCTGCCCGTGTCGCTGCTGGTGCTGGCGGGGTTCTTCGCGGCGGGGTTTGTGCTGCTGCGGCGGGTGGATGAAAGGGCGGGCATCGCCGCGGCGGCAGAAGAGGGAGACCAATCGCCTGTGCCGCCCGGGGCGTAGAGTCTGGGCATGACCCCCACAACCCCCACCACCCCCACGACACAGGACACCCAGACGCCCGACAAGACCCCAGCCCCCATCGTGCGCATCAGCGACGCCCCAACCGCCCAAGGCCGCTTCGGCCGCTTCGGCGGGTCGTACATCCCCGAGACCCTCGTCGCGGCGTGCACGCAGCTCAAAGAGGTCTACAAGAGCATCCAGCGCGACGAGCGGTTCT
The DNA here is from genome assembly GCA_030950285.1 of Planctomycetota bacterium. GTDB lineage: Bacteria > Planctomycetota > Phycisphaerae > Phycisphaerales > UBA1924 > PNC22. The sequence goes on from JAUZRR010000004.1 coordinate 69,665, forward strand.
GGGAGGAGCTGCGCGATCTCCAGACCTACTACACAGGGCGGCCGACGGCGCTCTACCTCGCCGCAAGGCTCACCGCCAACGCCCGGGCCCGAGCCTCCCACGGCCACGGGGCGACGATCCTGCTCAAACGCGAGGACCTCGCCCACACCGGGGCCCACAAGATCAACAACACCCTCGGGCAGGCGCTGCTGACCAAGAAGATGGGCAAACGCCGCATCATCGCCGAGACCGGAGCCGGGCAGCACGGCGTCGCCAGCGCGACGGCCGCCGCCCACTTCGGGCTCGAGTGCGATGTCTACATGGGCAGCGAGGACGCCCGCCGCCAACGGCTCAACGTCACCCGCATGAAGATGCTCGGGGCCAATGTCATCGAGGTCGATTCGGGTTCGCGCACGCTCAAGGACGCGACCAACGAGGCGATGCGGGACTGGATGGATTCAGTCGAGCACACCCACTACATCATCGGCTCGGTCGTCGGGCCGCACCCCTTCCCGATGATCGTCCGAGACTTTCAATCCGTCATCGGGCAGGAGGCCAAAGCCCAGTGCCTGCGTCATATCGGGAAGCTGCCCGAGGCGATCGTCGCGTGTGTCGGCGGCGGGTCGAACGCGGCGGGCATCTTCTACTCGTTCATCGACGACGAGCACGTGCGGCTGATCGGGGTCGAGGCGGGGGGGACGGCGATCGAGCCCGGCAAGCACGCGGCACCGCTTACCCACGGCGAGCCGGGCATCCTGCACGGGTCGCTCAGTTATGTGCTTCAGGACAAGGACGGGCAGACCAGCGACGTCCACTCCTGCTCGGCGGGGCTCGACTATCCCGGGGTCGGCCCCGAGCACGCGTACTGGAAGGAGTCCAGCCGCGTCCGCTACACGTCGTGCTCTGACGATGAGGCGCTCGATGCGTTTCTGCACCTGGCGAGGGCCGAGGGGATCATCCCCGCGCTCGAGACCGCCCACGCGATCGCCGAGGGGATCCGGCTGGCGATCGAGATGCGCGAAGACGAGCACGTGCTGATCAACTGCTCGGGCCGTGGCGACAAGGATGTCGAGGAGGCTGCCCGGCTGCTCAAGGCTCGGGAGTCCGACTGACCGCGCGTCGTCTGTCGGGGCGGCGCTTTGCGGGTTTGAGCATGCGCCCGACCCATCGCGCCAACTCGCCGAACGCCTGCACCCGCAGCTTGAGCCGCAGCCGGCGCAGGGAGGGGTCGTCGGGCGCGAGGCGGCGGGCCTGGGCCGCCCAGTACCGGGCGCGGGTCCACTGCCCCTGGTCGAGATACGCCATCGCGAGGTTGTGCATGGGCGAGACGTAGCGGGGCTCGAGCCGGAGGGCGGCTCGGGCGCACTCCATCCCGGCGGCCCGGTCTTCACGGAGGAAGTGGCACACGCTCAGCGCGTGGTGTGCCGCGGCGTTGTTGGGGCGGCGTGCGATCATTCGGCGGAAGACCCGCGATGCCTCGGTGGGCAGGTCGGCGTCGAGCAGCAACTGCCCAAGCTCGTCCATCTCGTCGATCGTGAACCGGTCGGAGCGTTCGCTCTGCTCACACAACTCGGCGACGAGCAACTGCCGGGCTCTGTCGAGCGCCGCATCCCCACCGGCATCGAGCAGCTCGGCGGCGAGTCGGCACCGGGCGGACGGATAGCTCGGGTCGAGCCGGACGACCAGGTCAAACTGCCGCGTCGCCTCGGCGCGGTCGCCCAGTGTTGACGCCAGCCGCCCCAAGTTAAAGTGGGCGTCGGCGTTGTCGGGTTCGAGCTCGAGCACCCGGCGAAACTTCTCCGCGGCTTCGGAGTCGCGGTGCATGTCGAGCAGCAGCTCCCCAAGGTCGAGCAGCGTGTCCACGCTCCCCGCGTCGCGGCGGAGCTCGCGGAGGTAGAGCTGCCGGGCCCGCTCCAGACGGCCGGTGCGGGCGTAAGCCTCGGCGAGCTTGGCCTCGACGCGGGGCAGCGTCGGGTCGAGCCGCGCCGCTTCACGCAGACACCATACCGCCTTCTCGTGCAGGTCGCGGGCAAGCAGCGACTCGGCCATCGCGGCGTAGATCTCGGGGTGTTCGGGCGCGAGCTGCTGGGCAAGGTAGTACGTCTCTTCGGCGAGTTCGTGCCGGCCGAGCTGGGTGAGCGCCTCGATGCGGTAGATCAGCGCGTCGATCCGCTCGTTGTCAAGCTCGCGGGCTTTGTCGAGCCAGGGGAGCGCGCCCTCGGGGTCTCCGGCGCGGAGGTTGTTGAGCCCGACCATGACCGCGGTGAGCGCGTCGCCGGGCCCGAGGTCAAACGCCTTTTTGAACGACTCGGCCGCGTCGCGGAACCGCTCGGAAGCCTCGAGCGTCAGAGCAAGATTGAAGTGCCACTCGGCCTGAAACGGATCGCGCGCCAACGCCTTGCGGAGTTCGGACTCCGCTTCGCCCCAGCGACCAGCCTCGAACAGCTCGTGGGCGCGTTCCACATGATCTTCTGCGTCGAACCACTCGTTCATCGCCGATCACCGCTCCGTTCGGGCTGGGCACAATCGCCCACCCGAGACCCAACTCCATGGCCAAATCCCGTAGCAAATCCTGTTCCGCGTCCAATGATGCTAGTCCGGGGCAGTCCCCAGTTCTACGCCACGTCCGCCCGACTACGATGCGACAACTGTCCCAACTCGCCCAGCTTTCCTCCATCATGCACCCATCCGCAGGCCAACCGAGCACCTCTCATCGTCCAAAGCCACGGCCGAGCGCTGTTGGGGCGGTTGTGGGGGTGATGGTGGGGCTATGTGTGGTCGTGATGACCCCCGCATTCTTGCGTGCCCAGTCCCAGGATGAGCCCGAGCAGGTGGTCACGACCGAGGCTGCGACACCAGCAGCGGCCGAGAGTACCGCCCAACCCGCAACCCAACCCGAGCCGGACCTTCTCAGCCAACTCCTCAGCCCGGAAACGGCTGCCGAGGGTCGGGCTTCGCTTGCGGACGCGATTCTCGCGCTCCCGGCGGATGACCCGGTCATGCAGCAGACGATCGCGTTGCTGGGTTCGCCGATCGACACCTCGGCGTCCGATGCAGATGGTCTGGCAATCCGGGCGTTGTTTGCGGCGATCGCGCGGACGGCTCTCCCGCCGATGGGGCTCTACGCACCGACCGCATCGGTGGCGCAGGACGGCAACTCGCGGTTCAGTCAGGACGCGATCCGTGCGCTCCGCAGCTATCGCACCCGTGAGGCCGTTGCGACGCTCGTGGCGATTCTTGCAGAGCCAGAGGTCACGGATCGGCAGCACCTGGCCGGGCAGAGCCTCGCCGAGCTTGCAGGCCGGGACGACATCCCGCTCGGGGGGTGGAGCGGGTGGCTGAGCGAAGCGGTGGGGCTGTCCGAACGGGAGTGGCAAACCAGACTCCTCGCGGCGCACGTCCGGCGTGCAGACAGGCTGGCCGTCGAGTCTCACCGGGCCGAGCGGCAGCTCGCCGAGGCGTGGAGTCGAATCCACCTGCTCACCCCGGCCGACCAGCGGTCGGCGGTGTTGGTGCAGCTTTTGGAGAGCCCGATCCCGGCGTTGCGGACGCTCGGGTTTGACCTGGTCAACCGCGAGATCGGGGAGAGCCGTCAGCTTGATCCTTCTGTCGCGACCGCGGCGATCGCGTTGCTCGAAAGCCCCGAGCCTCTGATCCGCGTTCGGGCGGCGCAGCTCCTCAATCGGCTCGCCGCAGCCGAGGCCGAGGCGCCGGTGCTCGCGGCCCTCGCCCGCGAGACCGATCCGCGTGCGGCCGATGCGCTCCTGCTGGCGGTGTCCCGGTGGGCGTCCCCGGCTGCGGTCGCGCCGACGCTCAAGTGGTTGGGGGCTTCTCCGGCGACCCGCCTGCGTGCTGCGAGCACGGCGTGGACGCTCTACCGCGCCGACGCGATCACCCGTGAAGAAGACCGGCGTGCGGTGCTTGAGGGTGTGCGTCAGGTTCCCGATGAGCGTGTCACGACCGCTGTGTGCCGTTTGCTCGCGGTGTTTGGTGAGGCCGAGGACATCGAGCGTCTGCACCGCCTTCTTTCGGCCGAGGCCGCAACGGTCCGCGCCAGCGCCGCCGATGCGCTGGCCCTTCTCGAGAGCGAGTTGGACACGGTTCTTGCGGCCGCGACCGACGACGCCGCACTCTTTGAAGCCGCGGCGAAGGCGCTCCGCACCCACGCGCTCGACGCTCGTGGGTACGACGTGCTGAGTCGGCTCCCCGCGCCCTCGGCCGAGGTGCGCAGCCGGGTCCTGCGGGAGTACGCGGCGCTGCTTCCGACCGCCGAGATTGTCCGTCTTGCACGGTTGTCGGCAGAACCTGCCGAGGCGGTGGGCCTGCTCCAGCCGCTCCTCTCGGCCGGACGGGCTGCGGACGATGCCTCGCGCGCGCAGCTCGCTGAGGGGCTGCTTCTGCTCGCCCAGACGCATGTTGCGCTCAACAACCCGAACGATGCACTCCGTGCGCTCGCGGTGATCCCCGAGCCGAGAGCGACCGATACCACGACCGACCCCGAAAGCGAGACGACACCGACCACGGTGCAGACGGACGCGGATCTCACGGCCGAGGTTCAGCGCTTGCGTGTCATGCTTTTGGTCTGGCTCAACCGGCTGGACGAAGCAAGCCAGGTCGTGGCGACGGATAATGGAACAATCGACGAAGCGGGCATCGCCGACGCCTGGCTCGACGGCTTTGAGCGTGCGATCGTCGAGCCCCATGCGGCAGATATCGCACGAGCGATTGTTGAACGCTTCACCGAACTCTCCGCCGAGCAGACCACACGTCTCAACACCCTTCAGCAACAGCTCGTCGCGGCGAACGCAGAAGACCCACCCCAGAGCGGGGGCTGAGACGGCTCACGAGATATGGTTTACCGCGACCAGGCTGCCAGTCGGCCGAGCACCGTGCGCACGCGCGAGGGCTCGGGCTCTGACCGGAACGCGGCCAGTGCGGCGATCGCGTCCTCGGCGGTCTGGTACCCGCCGCTCGGGTCGAGCCCGGTCTCGATCCATTCGGCAAACCCCTGCGGCAGCCGCTTGACGAGGCGCCCGACGGGGATGCGTGGCTCGTCGGCTTCGATTCCTGTGAGGAGTCGGTAGGCGATCTCGACAACCGATCGCACCTCGTCGCGGACGAGTTCGCCGTTCATGCCTTCGAGCCCGGCGAGTGCCCGCGCCACGCCGTAGAGCTCGATCAGGAGCGAGCCGTGGCGATCGACCAGCAACTGCTCGATCGCGACCGGTCCGTTGCAGACCCCGACCGAGTGGGCAAACGCCATGCCTTCGAGCACCTGCTGCACCGTGCGCTCTGCTTCGGCTGCGGGGAGCATGTCGCCTTTGGCCCGGACGACGTCCATCAGCGTGACGATGCAGTCGTGGTTGCCGGTGTAGGGAGCAGACGCCCACGCCTCGCCGCCGACCTCGAACGAGCAGGTCTCGATGGAGAGCACGTGCGGGTGCTGCAAGGTGGCGAGCATCTGCATCGCCCGGGTGTGGCGGCGGCGCCAGACCCGGTCTGGCAGGCAGCCGAACTCGTACACCGTATGGCTTGTCTGGTCCGATTCACGCAGCGCCAGCCAGCGCTTGCCGAGCAGCGAAGACGACAACCGCCGCACCAATCGGTACGGGCCAAACCGAACACGTTCTGCTTGATCGCTCATCCGCGAATTGCCCTCAGCTCAAACACCGTCGATTCCATCCGACGCTCGTGTCCGGCTCCCTCAGCACATCCTCGCCCGAGTGGGCCCCACAAACTCGCCCGGACCATACACGACGGCTTCCAGACGATCGCAAAGTCTAGGGAGGCAACCTCGCATAATCCCGTGTTCGGGCGGCTCCCTATCAAAATCCAATCGGCACACCAGTCCTTCGGCTGGAAATGCCTCAGCCCGCGGTTCTGGCTGCTTCTCGCCGCCGCGGCCGCTGGCATCTAGAATCTATCGGCCCTCAGGCGGGCTCACCATCAACCCCGACCAACTCCGGAGCACAACCATGACAACCGCGACGCCGAACCCCGCTTCCAACCCGGCCCAGGCCTCCACCGATCCGCTCGAGCTTATTGACGTCGATCATGTCCGATTTTATGTGGGCAACGCCAAGCAGGCTGCTTATTTCTACGCCCAGACCTTCGGGTTCCATATCTCGCAGGTCGCCGACCTGACCACCGGCTCGCGCGACGAGGCCGACTACTTGCTCACCCAGGGCAACATCCGCATCATGCTCACCACGCCGCTGAGTAAGGACCACCCGGCCGCCGACGAGATCAGGCGTTTCGGCGATGGGGTCAAGGACGTCGCGTTCACGGTGCACGATGCGACCAAGGCCTACGAGCAGGCGCTCAAGAACGGCGGCGAGTGCGGGGGGGAGCCGCGCGAGATCACCGACGAGCGCGGCACGGTGACCGTCGCCTCGATCAAGACCTACGGCCGGTGCATGCACTCGTTCGTGAGCCGGACCGGGGACTACGCATTGCCCAACGTCAAGAAGGGCGGCGAGTTCATGCCGGTGTTCAGGAAGATGGACTCGCCGGTCAACGAGTACAACACGAAGAACCCCTGCGGCCTGAAGTTTGTCGACCACCTCGTCGGCAACGTCGAAGAGGGGAAGATGAACTATTGGGTCGAGTGGTACGAGAACGTCATGGGCTTTGCGATGTTCAAGCACTTTGACGATGCGGACATCTCGACCGAGTTTTCTGCGCTGATGTCCAAAGTGATGGCCAGCGGCAACCACCTGATCAAGATGCCGATCAACGAGCCGGCCGAGGGCAAGAAGAAGAGCCAGATCCAGGAATATCTGGAGTGGCACGATATGACCCCCGGCGTGCAGCACCTGGCGTTCCGTACTGATGACGAGTTGTCGAGTGTTGCCGAGCTTCGGCGTCGAGGGGTTGACTTCCTGAGCTTGCCCGACAGCTACTACGACATCGTCTGGGAGCGTGTGAACAAGACGCTAGCCGCGCACGGGCACGAGGCGGTGCGGGAGGACCACGACCGGATCAAGAAGCTCGGGATTCTGGTCGATGCCGACGACGAGGGGTATTTGTTGCAGCTGTTCACCAAGCCGTTGCAGGACCGGCCGACCCTGTTCTTCGAGATCATCTCCCGCCGCGGCAGCCAGAGCTTCGGCAAGGGAAACTTTAAGGCGCTGTTCGAGGCGCTGGAGATCGAGCAGGAGCGGCGGGGGAACTTGTAGCGATTTGGCCCCCGCCGGGGGCGAGAACCTCGAAGTTCGGTTCATGGCCACGCAGAGCCGTGGCTACGCCACTCACGATGGATGAAGATGTGTCGTCGCAGGCCCTTCTGCGGCGGTTGCTGCGGCTCTGGCGTGGCCGGCCGGGAGGACGTGAGAGCCGTCGTCCAGGACACCCACGGCCGGTGCAGGACTTTGTTAGTATGTCAGCATGACCCCGACGCAACTCCTCCTCATCGCCGGCATCCTCCTGGGCACCGTCGTTGTCCTTATCGTCATTGCGGCGATCACCTTCCCGGGATTCCGGCGGGCGGTGGGCCGGGTGCTCGCCGAGATGTTGCAGGGCGCGGACGCGACCGATCAAGGCACCGACGCGAAGGGTGCCTCGGCTGCAACGTATCGACCCATGCCCGCCCTGCTCAGTCCGGCCGAGCGGGCGTTCTTCCCGCACGTCGAGGCCGTGCTGCCGAGTGTCGCCAAGCACCTTGGGCTGGCCCCGCTCCGGGCGTTTGCCAAGGTGCGGCTTGCGGACCTCGTCGAGCCGGACTGCCCGCGCGGCAAGGGCACGCCTTACATGAGCTGGTTCGGCAAGATCAGCCAGAAGCACGTTGATGTTGTGCTTGTTGATACCGCGACGTTTCGGCCTGTCTGTGTCATTGAACTCGACGACCGCTCGCACCAATCGGCCCGGGCCCGTGATCGCGACGCGACGAAGGATGCTGCCCTTGCTTCGGCCTTGATCCCCGTGGTTCGGATTGCCGCCGCAGTGAGGTATGACGATCGTGCGCTGGCTCGGAGCATCGCCGATGCCTTGGGCGGCGGGGGCGTGGGTGGTGTGGGGGGCGTGGGAGCGGGCTGAATAGACACGGCGTGTTTCCGCGTATAGTCCGCACATGACACCCGCTGTGGTCTTTGACGACGGGCAGGGCGAGCTCGCCCCGCTGACCCACCTGCGTGCGGCGTTCGACGTGCGGACGGGGGCGTTGACGACGCTCGAACGGCTACGGCTTTCGCTGGGGCTGCAGGTGGTTGCGCTCTATGTGCCCGAAGTCCTTGCCGACCTGACCGCCGAGGCCCACGACCTGGCGATCAACCGGCTGCCGGGCGATCTGGGTGAGGTGTTTGTGATGAACGGGCGGTGTCCGCTCCCGCCGGATCAGCTCCGCGAGCCCGAGCCCGGGGTGCTGTATATCGAGCCCGAGACCCACACGCCGGTGGGCGGGAAGCTTGGTTTGGTTGACGCGATCCGGGTGCTCGTCGGCGAGGTGCCGGAGGTGCGGACCGAGACGCTCGAAGGCCCGGTGCTGATGAACCGCCCCTGGCACTTCCGCTCGGTGCGGGATCAGGCGATCCGGTTCGATCTGGAACTGATCCGCACGACGCGGATGTTCAAGCCGGTGCCCGATGGCGTGCTGGTGATCGGGTCGCGTGAGCAGGTGCTGGTGGACCATGACGCGACGGTCTATCCCGGCGCAACGCTCGATGTCGAGGACGGGCCGATCTCGATCGCTGGGGGCGCGGTGCTGCGACCGGGGGCGGTGGTGATCGGGCCGACCGCGATCGGGCCGCACTCGGTGATCAGCGAGCACGCGGTGGTGCGGGCCAACACCGCGATCGGCCGCCGGTGCAAGATCGGGGGCGAGGTCGCGGGGACGGTGTTCCAGGGCTTTGCCAATAAAGTCCACGACGGGTACCTCGGCGATTCGTGGGTGGGCGAGTGGAGCAACCTCGGCGCGGGGACGACCAACTCGAACCTGCTGAACACCTATTCGGAGATCGTGAGTCAGGCATCACCCGACGGCCGCCGGGAGCGCACCGGCGAGACCTTTCTGGGCGCGATGATCGGCGACCACGTCAAGACCGCCATCGGCACGCGGATCATGACCGGGTCGGTGATTCATACGGGCTCGATGTGGGCTTCGAGCGCCGCGGTGACCGGGTGCGTCGAGCCGTTCGCGTGGGTGACCGACACCGCACGGCGGAGCTACCGGCTCGACAAGTTTCTCGACGTGATGGGCGACGTGATGGCGCGGCGGGATGTCGAGCCGAGCGATGCGTATGTGGAGCGGTTGAAGGGGTTGCATCAGGACTCGGTTGCGAGCAGCGCCTAATGCCGTGGGACCGGCTTCCAGCCGGTGCGATGTCTGCACAGCGGAAAGTACACACCCGATGCGATGCACCACCACCGGCTGGAAGCCGGTGCCACGGTGTGGCGGGCACTACCATGCGGCGATGAAAACCCTCTACCTCATCGACGGCTTTGCCCAGTTCTTCCGGGCGTACCACGCGATCCGCACGCCGATGACCAGCCCGGTGACCAAAGAGCCGACGAACATGACGTTCGGCTTTGTGGGGATGATGCTCAAACTGCTGCGGGGCGAGGGGCAGATGGACGGCCCGCCCGATTATGTCGCGGTGGCGATCGATGTCTCGGGAGACCGGGGGACGTTCCGTTCGCAGCTGTACCCGGAGTACAAAGCGACGCGCGACGCGCCGCCGGAGGATTTGATGCCTCAGGTCGAGCGGGCGTTGGCGATGCTGCGGGCGATCGGCGTGCCGGTGCTTGGAGCCGAGGGGTTCGAGGCCGACGACGTCATCGCGACGATCGCAAGCCGCTTCAGCGAACAGCACCCCGACGTGCGGGTGCGGATCGTGAGCAAGGACAAGGACCTCAAGCAGCTGCTCGGCGAGGGAGTGCCGCCGACGGAGATGTACGATGTCCACACCGATCGGATCATCACCGCCGAGACGTTGCGCGAGGAGTTCGGGATCTCGCCGGCGCAGGTGATTGACATGCTGGCGTTGATGGGCGACACGTCGGACAACATCCCGGGGGTGGTGGGGGTCGGGCCGAAGACGGCAGCGCAGCTTGTGACGGAGTTCGGCTCGGTCGAGGCGGTGGTCGCCGAGGTGCGCGAGGAAAAGGCCAAGAAAGACTGGAAAATCAAGGGCAAACGGCGGGAGAATATTCTCGCCGCGGCCGAGGCGGGGGTGCTGACCCTTTCGCGCGAGCTGGTCACGCTGCGGCATGACGTGCCGATCGAGTTGAGCCTGGAGGACGCCGCGACGGCAGGGTTCCGGCTCGCCGAACTCAGGCCGATCCTGGAGGAGCTGGGGTTTCATAGATACCAGCACGAGTTGAAGACGCTGCTCGGCGAGACGACCGACGGCGCGGCGGGCACCTCTGCTGCGTCGGCGGGCGGGTCTGCCCAGCAGGCGCGGCGACAACGGGCAGAACCGGGCGGGTTGTTCGCCGAGTTGGACAGCGCCGAAAACGATTCCGCAGCGGTGACAGCGCACGGCGACTACCGCTGCGTGAAGACGCGGGCGGCACTGGCCGAACTGGTGCGTGCGCTCGAAGCGGCCGACGCGGTCGCGGTGGATACCGAGACGACGTCGGTGCGGCCGATGCGTGCTGAGCTTGTCGGGCTGTCGTTTGCGGTCGAAGCGGGGGCCGGGTGGTATGTGCCGGTGCGGTCGCCCGAGCCTGATTCGCACCTGGACGCGGCGACAGTGCTCGAGGCATTGCGGCCGGTGCTCGAGGATGCGGACAAGCCGAAACTCGGGCACAACCTCAAGTACGACATCCTCGTGTTGCGGCAGGCCGGGGTGGAGCTGCGCGGGCACGTGCCGCGGGTGCAGGACGGGAGTCTCGGCGAGGGTTGGAGCGGGTGCGACTCGATGATCGCCAGCTATCTGGTGGACGCTTCACGGTCGAGCCATTCGATGGACGCCCTTGCGCTCGCGCTGCTCGAGCGAAGGAACATCCCGATCTCCGAACTGATCGGGTCGGGGAAGAAGCAGCGGACGTTTGACACGGTGCCGTTGGATCTTGCGACGCCGTACGCGGCTGAGGACGCGGACGTGACGTTGCAGTTGTGCGCGCTGATGCTGCCGCGCCTCGCAGAGATGGGGCTCGGCGGACTGTTCGGCGGGCTGGAAATGCCGTTGGTTGATGTGCTGGCGGAACTTGAGTGGAACGGTATTCGCGTGGACCCCGAGGAACTGGGCCGTCAGCGGGAGCGGATCGAGGGTCGCGTCAAGGAGCTGCGCAACGAGATCGCCGACGAGTCGATGCGGGCGGTGGGGCGGGAGTTTGATCCCGATTCGCCGAAACAACTCGCGGGCGTGTTGTTCGGCAAGCCCGACGCGGCCGATCCTGGGCTGGGGCTTCGGGTCATCAAACGGCGCAAGACCGGCCCTTCGACCGATGCCGAAGTGCTGGAAAAACTGGTGCAGGACGCCGCGGTGGAGACGCCGATCCCGGGATTGATCCTCGAATATCGACAGCTCACCAAGCTCGTGAATACCTACCTGGTAAGCCTCGTCGAAGAGATCGATCCACGCACGGGCAGGATTCATGCGAGCTTCAACCAGACCGTCGCGGCGACCGGGCGACTCAGCTCCAGCGATCCGAACCTGCAAAACATTCCGATCCGGACCGAGATCGGGCGGGAGATTCGTCGGGCGTTTGTCGCCGAGCCCGGGCACGTGCTGCTGGCGGCCGACTATTCGCAGATCGAGCTGCGTCTGCTCGCGCACCTCTCGCGCGACCCGGCGTTGATCGAAGCCTTCCGCGAGGGGCAGGACATCCACGCGGCGGTCGCGGCGCAGATCCACAGCGTGCCGCTCGAAGAGGTCACCCGTGAGCAACGCAACGGCGCAAAGATGGTCAACTTCGGGATCGTCTACGGCGTGACCGCTTTCGGGCTGGCGCGGCGGCTTGGCGTCTCCAACACCGAAGCGGCGGAGATCATCGACGGCTACAAAAAACGATTCGCGGGGATCACCACGTTTCTCGACGAGTGCATCGCCCAGGCGCAGTCGCTCGGCTATGTCGAGACGATGATGAAGCGGCGAAGGCCTATCCCCGATATCGATTCACGCGACCAGAACCGCCGGGCGCTGGCCGAGCGGATGGCGATCAACAGCGTCGTTCAGGGTTCGGCGGCCGACCTTATCAAGATCGCGATGGTGGACCTGCACCGGCGGCTCAGCCCGCGCGCCGCGGCTGCGCGTGATGGAGCGCCGCCCGAGATCGAGGGGGTGCGGATGCTGCTGCAGATCCACGACGAACTGGTCTTTGAGGTGCCCGAAGACAGGGCGGACGCGACGCGCGATCTGGTGGTCGAGCGTATGGAACACGCAATGGTGCTGGACGTGCCGCTGGTGGCGGACGCTTCGGTGAGCAGCGATTGGTACGGCGCGAAGTAGGGGAGATCGACTCCCCCGCGACGCTCTGTGCCCGCCCTAATCGACGCGCTCGAATCGGATATCGCGGGCCCGGCCGTTGCCGGCGATGAACGCGGTGGCGTGGCCGGTTTCGTCGGTCTCGAAGGCAACGGTGGCAACGGGGAACCCGCCGGTGAACTCGTGCTCGGAGTTGGGGCTGAGCTTGACGTCGTCAAAGCGGCGGTGCCGGATGACGAGATGGTCGTCCTCGAGCGCGATGGTGTAGAACGTCTCGAGCTCTTCGCTGAAATAACGGCCGGTATAGGCAGCCAGCGCGTCGGCGTCGGGTGCCCACGCCTCTTCTTCAAGGCGTTTGGCGGGATGGTCGCCGTTCTGGTGGAGGATGATCGACTCGGCGGTGCCGGTGTCGCCGAGGTTGAAGGTGATGCTGGCATCGACGACGGTGATCTTGAACTTGTTTGGGGCAATCGGAACGATCTCGAACTCGGGCTGGCCGGTCGCTTGACCCATGAGCGTGTCCCCGTCGCGCCAGAACCTGAGGACGAATCCGGGGGCTTCCTCCAACTCGAACCGGCCGGCGAGTGCGTCGAACGATTCGGCGTCGAATGCGGTCGGGTCGAACTCGGTGTCCTCGTTGGTGGCCTGCGCGTCGGTGTCTTCGGTCGGCTTGGGTTCCATGCTGTCCTCGAAGAACGCGGTCGCGACCGCGTCGGAGATGGTGCCGAGGAACGTGGCGTTGTTGCTCTGGGTGATGACAGCGGCGTCGAGCTCGGGGAAGTACATGACCATAGAGCGGTGGGCGGTGTCGGCGCCGCCGTGCTGGATGCGTTTAAGGCCGCGCAGCTCGTCGATAAAGAGCCCGAATCCGTAGCCGGTGGGCTTGCCGTTGGTGAGGACGTACGGCGTGGACATCTGCTCGAAGATCGCGGGGCTTCCCAGCTGGCCGGTGCGGTAGTTGCGGACCCACTTGGCGAGATCGGGGATGGTGGTGTAGATGCCACCTGCGCCGGTCGAGCCGCCGAGGTCCCGAGCGATCTGGTAGCCGCCGTTTTCGGTGGGGGCGTAGCCTTCGGCACGGCGTTCGATGAGTTCGGCCGGGTTTTTGCGGACGAACGTGTCATTCATACCGAGCGGGTGGAAGACGTTGTCGGCCATCCAGTCGGGGAAGGTCTCGCCGCTGATGCGTTCGACGGTGGTCGCGAGCAGGCCGAACGCGGTGTTGTTGTAGTTCCACTCGGCACCGGGGCTGTTCTGGAGCGTGGGCTGGTGCTGGACGATGGCGATGAGCTCGTCGCGGTCGATGGAATCGCCGCGATCAAGGCGGCGGCCGGACATCGCGAGGGTGTTGAGAAACTCGCGGTAGCCGCTGGTGTGGGTGAGCAGGTGGCGGATGGTGACGGTCTCGCCGAAGTCGGGCAGCTCGGGGATGTACTCGCGGATGTCGTCGTCGATGTCGAGCTTGCCTTGCTCGGCGAGGAGCAGAATGGCGTAGGCGGTGAACTGTTTGGTGGTCGAGCCGATGTTGGTGCGGGTGTCGATCTCGAAGGGGATGCCGAAGGTGAGGTTTGCGGAGCCGTAGGCTTTGGCGAACGCGAGCTCGCCGTCTTTGACGACCGCGACGACACCGCCGGGAGTGCGGGGGTCGTCGTAGGCGACCATGAGCTGATCGACCCTTGCTTCGGGCGTCGACGCGATCGGCTCGGCCCGGCGGAGGCGGAGGGTGTATTCGCCGGTTTGGTCCTCGAAGGGGGCGATCTCGATCCGGTAGGTGCCCGCGGCTTTGGACTCGAACTGGAAGGGTTCGTAGCCCCGGGGCGGGCCGTCGAACTTGCCGACGATCTCGCCTTCGTCGTTGTAGATCGTGACGACGACATCGACGGTTTTCTGGTCGGCGGTGCCGTGGACGAAGTAGCCCTCGCCGAGATCGACGGTATAGGAATCGGCACCACCCTCGGCCAGTGAGCCGGTGACTTCGCGGTCTACAGCAAGCGCTGTCGCGCTCTGGGCGAGCGCCCACGCGGGGCTCAGCGCGACGAGGCCGACAGCAGCGAGCAGCCGGACGGCGAGGGCGTGGCGGGTGCGAAGGAAGCGGGCGTGGGCCGACAGGTGCATGGTCGTGTCTCCGGCGGGTGGTTGGTCAGGTTCGTGATCTGGTCGTTGCCGAGCGTACTCGGTCCTGGCGCAACGTCCACCCTCGCCTCGGTGCGGCGCTGGCGATTTGTTTGGAGAACCGGCACGCGGGTTTCGGGGGAGAGGAGGAAACTTCGGCGGGCTCAGTCGATCCAGCGGCGGAGCAGGTCGGCGACTTCGGGCATGGATCGGCACACCTCGGTCGCGCCGGCCGCGGCGAGCGTGTCGGGGCTGGTCAGGTCGGCCAGGGCGATGACCCGCATCCCAGCCGCGACAGCGGCCTCGACGCCGCTGGTGGAATCCTCGACGACGATCGACGCGGCGGGCTCGCTGCCCATCTGTGCCGCGGCATGGAGAAAGAGCGCCGGGTCGGGCTTCCAGCGTTGGATCTCGTAGGCGCTGAAACGGCGTCCCTCGAACCGGCCGAACCAGCCGTTGGCCCAGCGGGAGCGGTCGATGGTGCCGAGCGTGAGCTGCATCTTTTTATGCGGGGCGTTGCTCGCGACCGCGTGGGTGATCTCGGCATCGTCGAGCCAGTCGAGCAGGTCGGCTGCGCCCTCGATCGGCGGGACCCCCTGACGCTCGAACCGTTCGACCATGCGGGCGCGGTACCGCGTAATGAACTCGTCGCCGAGCGTCGTCCCGGTCTTGTGCTCCAGGAGATCACGGATCTCGTGCAGGTCGCGGCCTTTGAACTGTTCGATGGACTGAGCAGGGGTGACCGGCCAGCCGAGTTCGGTCGCCATCGTCGCGAGGAGGTTGGTGGTGATGCGTTCGCTGTCGACGAGCACGCCGTCGCAGTCGAGAATGACCAGGGGCATAGGGATTTCCGTGTGGCAGGATGAGGCGGGCCGCAAGTGGAGAGCGCGTCAGAACCGTTTGAGATTGGCGTCCTCGACGCGGAGGCCGGCGCGGCGGGCGAACTCGGAGAGCTGTACACGGTTGGCGGTGTTGAGCTTTTCGCGCAGGCCGTCGCAGTGCCGTTCGATCGTGCGCGGGGAGCGGTGGAGCGTGTCGGCGATCTGCTTGGTGCTCATCCCGTGGCCGATCAGCGCCAGGACTTCGATCTCCCGACGGGTCAGCGGGTTGAGCGGCCCGAGATTGACGAGCTTGCTCTCGACGATCTCGAAGGCCTCGGGATTCTCGGGGTCGTGCTCGCCCTCGACGATCGTGATAAGAAAGGAGGGTGGTCCGCCCTCGGGGTCGTCGAGGAGGCGGATCGTGCTCTGGAGTTGCACGCCGTCGCGGATATGGCGCATGATCGCGGGCTTGCCGGATTCGACGATGCCCTGGAACATGACCATCCGCTCGGCGACAAACTCCTTGTCGAAGAAGTCGCCGAGGGACTTGCCGATCGCTTCTTCGGTGGTTTTGGTCTTGAAGCAGAGTTCGCAGGCGCGGAAGTTGGTGTAGCGGAGCACGCCCTCGGCGTCGATGATACAGAACCCGACGCCCGGCTCCGATTTGAACATGGCGCAGATATCGGCGTGTACGGTGTTCTCTCTACAAGGACCGGCCGTGTCGTCAGACGAAGTCATCCCTCATGATAGCCCGCAAGAACACCGGGGTAGGAATCGGGCAACTCTTTGGCGGTCACCGGCTCCGAAGCCATGCTCACCGTCGGCCGACATATCGGCTCGGGGCGTGCTGAAACGCGAACAGGGGCGTGATGATGAGCAGGACCAGCGAGAGGGGCAACGCGAGAAGCCCGGTGTAGAGGCTGGACGCCAGGCGGGTCCAGAGTTCGCTCGCGGGGGCCCATGCGGTGGGGTCGCCGGTGAAGCTGCGGACGGTGAAGAGTGCGGTCACGATCACCTGCCAGACCGCAAAGCCGACCGCGGCGAGGACGGCGATGGTCAGCGGATTGCGGCGGAAGAGCAGCCCTCTGACCGCGATGATGAGCTGGCACATGAGGAGCGCGCCCAGCGCGTTGGGGCCGAGCACCGTGAAGCTGCTGGCCGCGTCGATGCGGGGGATCGGGGCGGTGAGGTCGATCAGCGCACCGAGAATGAGGCACGCCCACTGCGAGGTGCGCGGCGGGGCGGCGGACGCGACAAAGACCGCGTAGATCGCAAGGAAACTCGGCGCGATCGAGGAATCACCCAGGCGGAGTGACGACTTGAGCCCGAGTTCGAGCCCGAGCATGACCCAAGTGACAAATGCGAAGACCAGCCAGTTCATGGTGTGCCCCCCGTGCTGCGGTCGCGTTCATCGCCGGGCATCTCGCTGACGCGGATGATGACCTCGGTGACCCGTTCGAGGGCGACCGTGGGGCGGACGATGACGACCGGGCGAAGGGGAGAGTCGGGCGCGGGCTCGACCGCTTCGACGGTGCCGAGCACGAGCATCTGGGCGCCCGCCGACCATTCGCCGTCGTCGAGGCGGACGAGCTGCCCGACCTTGATCTGGGTTGTGGCGTCAGGGTCTTCGGGGTCGTACGCCGCGTCGCCGCGGAGGGTGCCGTCGCCGACGGGCCGGAGCGAGCAGGTGATGCCGCGACCATCGCCGATCATGACCAGTCCCTGGATAAAGCCCTGTGACTTGGCGGTGATGGGACGGATCCAGCTGGTGCGATTGGAAGCGTCGATGACCGCGCCGAAGAGCTGGACCCCTTCGACCGCGACGACGTCGTTGGTGTGGACACCCTGGCGCGTGCCGGCTCGGATGAGGAGCTGGGCGTTGGAAGGATCGCTGCCGGCCCCGATTACCGGGGCGTAGAGCAGGCGGGTGCTGACCGAGGGGTTGAGCTCGACCATGAGCCGGAGCTGTTCCATCTGGCGGAGCAGGTCGTTGTTGCGGCTCTTGGCCCGTTCGTAGAGGGTCTTGTACTCGTCAATCTGGCGGCGGAGCTGGGCAATCTCGGCGGGTTCGGCGGCTCCGAGTTTGGCCGGAGCAAGCCAGCCGCCGATGGCGCGGAGGGGCTGGGCGACCGGGGCGCTGACCAGCTCGACGAGGCCGCCGATCCAGGCGTTAGGCACGAGCCAGCGGTGGGGGACGACGCTGAGGACGAGCAGCAGCACCACTGCCGCGGGGAGCAGTCGGTCGGCGTGCGTGCGTTGGTGCGCTTGTCGCCCCATCGTGGGTGGTGTGCGGCTCTTGGCGGGGCCGATGCGAACGGGTGTGAACTGCTAGAAAGTCAGTGATTCGGTCACAAATACACGAAGGGACGTGCCCCGTGTGGTTCGGGTGGTGGCGGCGGAGGTCAGAGCTCCAAGTTGGTCTCGAGAGTGTCCTTCCACTCGTCGATATTTTCGAGGAAGAGGGCGGTGCCCCGGGCAACGCAGGTGAGCGGGTCGTCAGCGAGAACGCACGCCAGGCCGGTGGCTTTTTCAACGACGAGCGCGAGCCCGCGGAGCAGCGCGCCGCCGCCGGCCATCGTGACGCCGTTCTCGACGAGATCGGCCGAGAGTTCGGGTTCGGCTTTTTCGAGTGTCCCGGTGACCGCTTCGATGATCGCGTTGACGGGCTCCTGAAGAGCCTCGCGGATTTCTTCGCTGGAGACGACGGTTTTGCGTGGAAGGCCCGAGATCATGTCGCGGCCGCGGACCTCCATGGTGGTTTCTTCGCCGGTTGGGGCGGCCGATCCGATCTCGATCTTGATCCGTTCGGCGGTCTGCTCGCCGACCATGAGGTTGTAGGTCCGCTTCATGTGGCTGATGATTGCTTCGTCCATGTCGTCCCCGGCGACACGGACGGACTCGCAGACCGCGATGTCGGCCAGGGACATGATCGCAACCTCGGTGGTGCCGCCCCCGATATCGACGATCATGCTCGCGGTTGCTTCGGCAAAGGGCAGCCCCGACCCGATGGCAGCCGCGACAGGCTCCTCGATGAGGTAGGTTTTCCAAGCCCCGGCTCGTTCGGCGGAGTTGAAGACCGCCTGCTTTTCGACCGCGGTGATGCCCGAGGGGATGGAGATGACGACGCGAGGGCGGACGAGCCGGTTCTTGCCGTTGACTTTGCGTATGAAGTAGCCGAGCATCGCTTCGGTGATCTCGAAGTCGGAGATGACGCCGTCTTTGAGCGGGCGGATGGCGGTGATCGAGCCGGGGGTTCTGCCGAGCATCTCCTTGGCAACCCACCCGACGGCTTCGCCATTCTTGAGGACCTGGTTGGTGCCCTTACGGACTGCGACAACGCTCGGCTCATTGAGCACGATGCCCTGCCCGCGCACCGCGACAAGGGTGTTGCAGGTGCCGAGGTCGATGCCCATGTCCACTCGGAACATGCGAAGAAAGCGGTTGAGGTCCACGGAAGGGTTCTCTCAGGCGTCTGTTCGGGGCGTCGTGCCCGGTTGTGTGAGCCTTCGGACGTGCGCGGCGTCACTTAGGCGTCAGAATCCATCCTTGATGTCGTGCCCGATTGACCAGAGCCGGCCGCGCATCGGCTGGGGCAGTGATAATAGGGTATCGGGCTTGCCCAGCTTGTGCCACCAGAGGATTCTTATTCGAGTGAGTCTGCCGAAGGCCTTGTGGAGGCCGGTGGTGCGGTATGCCGCTGGACCTCGGCCCGCAGTGATACGGGCTGGTGGGGACGGGAGCAAAAAAACGCCCCGGCCCTTTCGGGTCGGGGCGCATCCACGGTCGGGTTCAGTGGCCGTGGAGGGAAGGGTCAGGGGGAGGAAGATCAGCGGTTGGACGCCAGAGGGCCTGCGGGGGCGGCCGGGGCGTCGCTGTCGGGAGTGATCTCGATCACGTCGGGTTCAAACTCGATGACCTGGTAGTCGCTGCTGAGCAGGTCCGCGCCGATGCGGGTCTGGTAGGTGAGCTCCTGGCGGGCGAGGTCTGCCTCGGCCTGCCGTTCGTAGTCGTTCTGATTTGACGCCAGCGAAAGATCGTTGAGGCGTGCTTCCTGCTCGGCGAGGATGCGGGCGATGCGACCCTTGACGTGGTCGGAGCTTGCGACTTCGCCGTAGCGGTCGTACTTGGCGAACGACTCGTGCCGCTTCTCGAGCATCTCGATCATGCGGTCGTTGCGTGCGATGGCGTCGACCTGTCGGTCGAGCTGCCAGAGCTGGGTCTGGAAGTCGGCCCGCTCGGACTCGAGCTGGTTGAGGATCTGGGTGAGGCGGACCTCCTGTTGCTGGAGCACGGAGATGTTGGCATCGAGGTCAGCGGCCTTGCTCATGTAGGAGCTCTGGAGCTGGCTGATCTGGTTCGCCTTGGCGTACGCCTGGTCCATGTCCATGGCTTCTTCGCCGAAGCGGACGCGGACGATCGAACCGGTGCTGCCGTTCTGTGCGGTCTGGGCTTTGGCGAGCAGGGCCTTCATCTGGCCGAAGTCGGCCTGGGCGAGTTCGGCAACCCGGAGGCTGACGGTGCGTTCGCGGCTGAGTTGGCCGAGCTGACTCTGCAACTCGGCGAGGTCACCCTTGACCTCGGCGATACGGCCGGGGTACTGGGCTTCGAGCTCACGCAGCTGCTGCCGGAGCGCGACGGGGTCGTCGATCTGCGAGTCGATGGAGGCGTTGATCTTGCCTTGCATCGAGCTGAGAAGTGCGTGGGCGCGGCTCGGCCCCATGACGGCGAATGCGGTGCCTGTGGCGAGTGTGCCGGCGACGCTTATCCAGATGACGGGTTTCAGAAATCCCATGGTCAGCCTCCTGTCGAGTCTCATTTCGAGATGCCTTCTTGCGGCCTCCGACGTGGGGTCGCCGAGTTGGCTTTGGGTCAGTGCTTCGGGGATGTGATTGGGAGGCGGTGACTGTGTCTTTCAGGGTTGGTTGGCCGATTCGTTGCGAAAGTTGGCGTGGGGGGTGGATTCTCGGACGGTTTGGAACACCGGCTGCATGTGGTATCCTCTAGAGAGCCGGGGCGTACCTCCCGGCGGTGAAAGCGGCGGTGCTGCTCTCCGAAAGTTTGAGTGGGAAGGTTCTTTTTTTTGGCTTGGCACGCACCGCCGGGCGGGGCTTCCCGTACCACACGGCAGCCGGATTGCCCTCGGGGTCCGGCTCGATGGAGCGTCCTTGTGCTGAGTTCGATGACGACATCTTTCGTGGCCCGTCTCCGCGCCAACGACCAGGCGGCCTGGTTCGAGCTGTGGGAGACCTTCGGGCCGGTGGTCAGAGCCCAGATCATGAAATGGGGCAACGGCCGTATCGGCGCCGAGACGGTCCGCGACCTCTCGCAAGAGACCATGGCAGCCCTCTCCAACTCGATCGAGCGGTACGACCCGTCGCGGGGCGCGCGGTTCAGCACGTGGCTGCTGGCGATTGCAAGGCACGTTCTCGGCGACGAGATGGACCGGCGGATGGCTGCCAAACGTGGCGGGGGCAAGCGCGGCACCTCGCTGGAAGAGGCGTGGATGACCACCTCGGGCGGCGTCGGCGTGGATGAGGCGTACGAAGCCGCGGTGTTTCGTGCAAAGATCGAAGCCGCGATCCGGCAGGTCGAGAAAGCGTGCGAGTTCACGGACTTCGAGATCTTTCGGATGCGGGTGCTCGACGGGCAGAGCGGCAAAGACGTGGCGGCCGCGGTCGGGGTGAGTGAGCCGACGGTGAGCCGAAGGCTGGCGAAGGTCCGCGAAATGCTGCGTTCGCGGGTTGCCCAGACCGTCGCGACGTTCAGCTTCACCGAAGAGGAGCTTGCTGAGGGCGAGCGAAACGGGTTGGTGCAGAGCCCCAACAAGGCAGACGACGCCCTGTTTGACGAAGCGGTGGGGGAGATCTTCCACCGGCAGATGGAGTTGAGGGCGACAGGCGAGCGTGGGGAGAGGTTCTAAGGACCCGCGTGAAGGGAGCAAGAGCATGCAGGTCGCTTTCGGGTTTATCGCGGTGGTCTTTGGCTTGCTTGTCGCAGCGATGCTGCTCGCGGTCGTGCTGGTCCCGCTCTTTCGTGGGATCGGCTGGCTCGTTCGCCACCTCTTCGCGTTTGTGGGCGGCGAGATCAAAGACACCCTGCGGGTCGTCGGGGCGGTCATCACCGCGCTGGTCTTCAGCCTGCTGGTCGTCGGGAATATCCTGATCTTCCGCTGGTCGGCGTCGTCGCACTTCGGCAGGGCGTTCTCGGCGGAGATATCCGCGGGAGCGTCCAGCATCTACCGGATATTTGTCGGGCATCCGGCACGCTTGCTCGGGCTTAAATCGCTGGTGGACGGCATCGAGAACCGCGTGCCCCAAGCGGTCGCCGCCGCCCCGACGCGGGACAAGCCTTCACGCCGGACCGGGCAGTTCGAGCACTACAAGATCGTCGGGTCGTTGCCCGGCGGCGGGTCGGGCAGCAAGCTCTACGTCGCCGAGCCAGACGACATCAAGCTCGCGTCGTTTGCCCGCAACGGGCACGGCGATATCGGGCAGGTGGTGGTCAAATCGTTCAGCCTGAAGGACGGGTCGAGCCTGCCGCAGATCGTGCGGGAGAGCCGCTCGCTGGACGCGGCGAAGAACCTGGGGCTGGTGCTCGATCACGAGCTGACGCCCGAGCGTTTCTACTACGTGATGGAATACATGCCGGGCGAGTCGCTGGGCGTCGAGACGCAACGGATGCACGCCGCAAGCCCGGCCGAGGGTTTGAGCGACGCGAGTCTGCGGCGGGGGCTCGGGTATGTCGAGGGGCTGCTGGCGACGCTGCGACGGTACCACGACGGCGGGCTGTGGCATAAAGACGTGAAGCCGGACAACATCATTATTCACGACGGTGATGCGCACCTGGTGGACTTCGGGCTCATCACGCCGCTGCGTTCGGCGATGACGCTTACCACGCACGGCACGGAGTACTTCCGCGACCCGGAGATGGTGCGGATGGCGCTCAAGGGTGTGAAGGTTCACGAGGTGGACGGCGCGAGGTTTGATGTGTACGCCGCGGGCGCGGTGCTGTATTCGACGATCGAGAACTCGTTCCCCGCCCACGGCGGACTCAGCCGTATCAGCAAGCGGTGCCCGGACACGCTTCGGTGGATCGTGCGGCGGGCGATGACGGACTACGACAAGCGGTACCCGACGGCTGCGGCGATGCTGGCCGACGTGCAGTATGTGCGGTCGGCGCAAGATCCGTTCAACGTGAAACCGGCGGAGCTGCCAAGTGTTGCGGGCGGCATTGCCGAACCGAACGAGCCGGTGGTCGAGGTGCGCGATGAGGACCTGGCGTTCATGCCTCCGGTCCAGCCGACCAACCCAACCAAGGCAGTGCCCACCCCGGGCGGCGGCCCGCGCCGGGCGGCGGCGACCATGGCGGCTTCCGTCGCGGCGGCTCGGGCAAAGCCCAAGCTCAAGGTGACCGGGTGGTGGTCGGGCAAATACAAGCTTGAAGACGACGAGAAGCTGGCGGGCAAGGGCTCGCGGGCGGTGGCGATGGGGCTGGCGCCCAAGCCGTTTGTCAGGGTCGGCAAGTTCGGAACGTCGGTCGCGGAGTCACTGCGTGAGGCCGACGCGATGTTGGATGATGCGTTCGGCGAGATTGATGACGCGATCAACGGCGGGGCGAAAGCCGATCGGGAGTTCTTCCGTGCGGCCCATCGCGCGGGAGGGGTTGGGGCGGCGGGCGTTCGACGTCCGGCGGCTGAGCAACTCGAATCGGCGCGGGCCCGGGCGGCGGCGCGTCGTTCGTCTGCGCAGGAACGCATGAATCGGCACCGCCACAACCGGTCGGGCCGCAAATACGCCAGCGGCGTAAACTTTGGCGTGGCGGCGAGCCTCTTTATCTTCTTGGCGTTTGGCGTCGGGGTGGCAGGTCTGCTCGTGATCGGCAGCATCGGCAGCCTGAAACAGAACAACACCGTGACGGTGCAGGCAAATGGCGATACCTACGCCGACGGTGTCGTCGCCCGGGCTTCGGCTGCTGCTGAGGCGGCCGGTGATGGGGTGTCGGCGCTCGTCAACGCCGAGAGCCCCGAGCCGATCGCAGCACCAACGCTGCGAGGGCGGGTGCTGGTGGTTGATGATCTGTCACGCCCGCTCGACGCTCGGGTCTCGGCGTGGCTTCGCGGCGGTGTGGCGCTGATGGAGCAGGCGGGCCTCGAAGTGTTCAGCACACTGAGCGACACCCAGACCGACGCCGCGGACGTGAACGAACTGGTGGCGAGGGTCAAGGTCGCTCGAGCGCAGCAGCCCCTGGACAGCGGCAAAGCCCGCGAAGCAATCTCGAACTGGTTGCACGCTGAGGACAGCGCCGACGTGCTGGTGTGGATCGACCCGGCACCGGCAGGAGAGGGGCAGCCGGCGGTGTACGTCTTCGGCTCGCCCGAGGCATTGGAAGGGGCGCCCGAAGGGTTCCTGCCGATGATCGAGAGGTTGTTTTCGCCGCAGGGGTAAGGAAGCAGTGAACGCCGTGGCAGCGGACAGGGCACGTGAGAAGAAAAACGAACATGTACCAGATGTCCCCTCGCTTGCGCGAGGGGCTCTGCAAAATACATGTTAGCTTATATGTGAAACTCTGGTGAGTGTGTCGAGGGTCGCGGCGGCGCGGCCCTTGTCAATCGCTTCGGTGGCAAGCGCGAGTGCGGTTGCCAGGTCGTCGGTGATACCCGCAACCACAATCGCAGCCGCGGCGTTGAGCAGGACCATCTCGCGGTGCGGGCCGGGCGTGCCGTCGAGCACGTCGCGGATGATGCGGGCCGAGTCTTCGACGTCCGTCGCCTGGAGGTCGGCGAGTGTCGCGGGCGCGAGCCCGAGGGCGGCCGGGTCGATCGTCTGTTCGCGGGTGGTGCCGTGCTCGACGTGGACGAGGTGGGTCGGCGCGGTGGTGGAGAGCTCGTCGAGCCCGTCGGCGGCGTGGGCGATGATGGCGCGGGTCGCGCCGAGCCGCACGAGCGCCTCGCCGAGCAGCGGCAGAAACCGTGCGTCGTAGACCCCGATGAGTTGCCGATCGGCGCCGGCGGGGTTGGTCAGCGGGCCGAGGATGTTGAAGATCGTCGGGAACCCCAGCGAGCGGCGGGGGCCGATGGCGTGCTTCATCGCGGGGTGGTGGTGGATCGCAAAGCAGAAGCAGACCCCGGCCTCGCCGAGACAGCGCGACTGGACCTCGGGGGACGCCGCGACGTTGACCCCGAGCGCTTCGAGCACCTCGGCCGAGCCCCGCCCGGTGCGGGAGCGGTTGCCGTGCTTGGCGACGAGGACGCGGGGAGTGCCGGTCGAGGCGGCCGCGGCAACAATCGCAGCCGCGGTCGAGACGTTGAAGGTCTTCGGCGCACCACCGGTGCCGCAGGTGTCGATGAGGACCGCGTCGTCGGTGTCGAACGGTCGGGGCACCGGGGTGACGTGCCTTCGCATGACGCGGGCGGCCCCGACGATCTCGTCCACCGTGACGTCTCGGGCCTGGATGAGCGCGAGGATGCCGGCGATCTGGGCGTCGTCGAGTCCGCCGGTGAGGAGCGCCTCGAAGAGCGCCTCGGCTTGCTCGGCCGAAAGGGTGTCGCCGGAGAGGAGGTGCCCGAGCGTGCCTTGGGCGCTGCCGAATGGTGGGGTGGAGGTCATGGAGCTAGCTTATGGGATCACGACTGAGAATATCGGTGTCCGCCGAGAGGTTTCTTTGCACTTCATGTGGAGGCATCATTGTGACACCGACCCACCGGGCGTGCGGTCTCGTACACTCTCGAGATGGACGCGGCACGCACCAGGCAAGTAGCAGGGCGGGTTCGCCGGCGGGTGCTGGCGGGGTCGATGGTTGCGCGCGGGGGGTGGGGGCTGCTGGGTGGTGCTGTCGTCGGTCTGGCAGCAGTGATCGCCACGCGGATCGGGTTGCTGGGCGCGGTCGAAGCGGCTGGCGAATCGGGCGGCAATGGGCCGACGCTGTGGGGCCTGCCTTGGTGGGGGCTGCTTGGTGTGGCGGTCGGTCTTGGGCTTTTGCTCGGGGCAGCAGCCGGGCTCTACGGACGGCGGACACTGCTCGCCGCGGCGCAGCGTGCGGACGAAGCCAGCGGGCTGCGCGATCGGTTGAGCAACGCGCTGACTTTCGCGGCCAGGACAGCACCGACACCGAGCGAACAGCTGGCGGTCGCCGATGGCGAACACGCCGCCGAGCGGGTGGACGTGCGGCGGGTCGCGCCGGTGCGGTTCGGATCGGTATGGGCGGCGTGGCCGGTGGTCGTGGCGGCGGCGGTGGCGAGCGGGCTGTGGGTGCCGGTGCGGCAGGCGGAGGTGCGGGAGGTCGCCGAGCGCGAGACCACGAACCAGGAGCGGGACGCGGCGGCCGAGGTGATCGCCCAAGCCGCGGCCGAGGTGCGCGAGGCGGTGGGCGAAACACCCGGCGAACTGGCGACCGCTGAAGAACTCGCACGGATGGAGGCGATCGAGCGGGAACTTCTCGAAGGCATGGGCGACCCGAGCGAGGCGATCGCCGAGGGCGCACAGCAGTTGGAAGCCATTGCGGATCGGATCGAACGCGAGGCAGAAACCGATGCCATGGCAGACCAGGCGACGCGCGAAGAACTCGCCCGAACGATGGACCCAGCCGAGGACGACTCGGAGCTGGCACGGGCGCTCGCCGACGGGGACTTGGAGGGTGCCCGCGACGCGGCCGAGCGGCTGTTTGACCGGATAGACGAGATGAGCCCGGCCGAGCGTGAACGGCTTGCGGGGGAGCTGGAGCGGCTCGCGGAGCGGGCGTCGCGTGAGGAAAGCAGCGAGCCCGTGGACACCGAGGCATTGCTGCGCGAGCAGGGGATCGAGGACGCCAGCGACATCGCCGAGTCGCTTGACCCAGCGCCGATCCGCAAACGGCTCGAGCGCGAGGGGGTCGAGCCCGAAGCGGCCGAACAACTGGCCGAGGACATCGCCGAGCGGAACCGGGAGCGGGAAGCCGAACAACGTGCGCAAGACGAGATGAACGAACTCTCGGACGCGGCGCGGGAAGCAGCCGAGGAGCTGCGCGAGCCGCAGCCAGAACGGGGACGCGACCAGAAGGACGATGGCGCAGAACAGCGTGGGCAAGAGCAGGGCGAAGCGGGAGATCCTTCGCAAGAGCAGCAGCAGGGCAAGGACGGGCAGGAGCAGCAACGCGAAGCACCGCGGCAGCAGGACGGTGCCGGGAAGCCGGCGCAGGAGCGTGAACAATCGAACGGGCAAACAGAAGAGCGGCCGGATGAGCAGGCACGCGAGCCGGAAGGCGAACAGGGCGAACAGGGCGAACAGGGTGAACAGGGCGGGCAGAGAGAATCGCGGCCGAAGGATGAGAACTCTGCCCGTGACACGACAGAACCTCAAGGGGGAGAACAGCCTCAAGAGAACGGGAACGAGCAGGCACCCCCTGAGGGCGAGCCGGGTGGTGAGCCGGGCGAGAACAGCCGCGAGCGGTCGACTGACGGGCAGGGCGAGCCGTCGGACCCGCGGGGTGTGGAGCGGCTGCGCAAACAGCTCGAGCGGATGGCCGAGCGAGGGGAATCGGCGCAGGAGCAGCAAGAATCGGCCGAACGGCTGCGCGAGCGGGCGGAGCGCATGCTCGAAAATGCCTCGCCCGAACAACGCGAGCAGCTCGAAGAGCTGGCGCGGGAGATGGCGCGCAACCGGGGCGCGGGCGACCCCGCGGGCGACCCGGGCGGCGACGGGGGGACAGACCAGAGGCGCGCAGAAGGGGCGCAGGCTGCGCCGAACCGTGTGTGGGAAACCGAGGACGTGAACGCCCGGGCCGAGGCAACGGGCGAGCCGGGCAGCGAGGGGCGGGTGGTTGCCGAGTGGTTCGGCGAGGACGGCGATCGGTCGGTCGGCGGCCCGGCTGGGACTGCTGCGGGCTCGGCGGTGCGTGATGCGGCACGGGGGGCCGAGCGCGCGGTCGAGCGAAGGGCGGTGCCTCGGGAAAGGCGCGAGCTGGTGCGCCGGGTGTTCGAGCGCTATCGACAGCGGGCGGCTGCGGCGCAGGAGTCGGGCACGGATTCTGAGAAATCTGGCGGCGGCGAATCGGACACCGAATCGGACAGCAAGTCCAAGAGCGGTTCGGACAACGGCTCGTGATGCGGGGGGTGTGAATGCCGATCGGGTTTGCTCAACCGATGTGGTTTCTGCTGGCGTTGGCGGTCGTGCCGATGGCGTGGCTCGCCGGGCGCTGGTTTCTGTCGATGAGCCGGATGCGCCGATGGAGCGCCGTGGGCGCGCGGGCGTTGCTGTTTGTTGCGATCGCCGCGCTTCTTGCCGGGGCGGTCTCGGTGCGTCGGACCGATCGGCTTGCGGTGGTCGCGGTGATCGACGTGTCCGAATCGGTGCGGCGGTTCGGGGACGAATCGGTCGCGGTGCGGCAGAGCAGAGCAGCCGGGGCGATCGACGCGGCCCGCGCGGCACTGGCGCGGGCAACCGCCGAGCGCGGCGCAGAAGACTTGCTCGGCGTGGTGGTCTTTGACGGGCGTGCGCTGGCGATCGCCACCCCGACGCGGGCCGACCCGTTGGACCGCCCGCTCGATGTGTCGATGGCTGCCGGGACGGATATCGAGGCTGCGCTGCGGTACGCCTCGGCAATGATCCCGGCCGACGCGGCGGGGCGGATCGTGCTGTTCAGCGACGGGAACGAGACGATCGGCGACGCCGAGCACGCCGCGGCCGAACTGGTTGCCCGGCTCTCCGGGGCGAGCGGCGGTCGGTCGGGCGTGCCGATTGATGTCGTGCCGTTGTGGTACGACATCGAGCACGAGGTGATCGTCGAGACGGTCGACGTGCCCCCGACCGCCGAGGAGGAATCGGTGGTGGCGGTGCGTGTGGTGCTCCGGTCGGCGGGTGAGGCCGAGGGAACGCTGCGGCTGTCGCGCAACGGGGAAGAGATCGACATCAGCCCGGGGGCTGCGGGGCTCGGGCGGGCGTTGCGTCTTGTGGCGGGTCGGCGGGTGGAGGTCATCGAGGTGCCGCTCGAACGCGGGCGGGTGCATCGGTTTGACGCGGTGTGGGAGCCTCGGATACTCCCGGCCGCCGGGGGGGGCGCCGACGGCGAGACCGGCGGCACCACGATGGCGGGCGATACCCGCGTAGAGAACAACCGCGCGGCAGGGTTGACCATCACGCCGGGGCAGGGTGAGGTGTTGATCGTCGACGGCGTCGGACGCGGTGCACCGACCGGCGGCGGGGCGTTGCTTGCGCGGACGCTGCGACTGGCGGGAATCGGGGTCAGCGCGATCGACCCGGCGGCGATGCCCGAAGACCTTGTGTCGTTGCAGGCCTACGACCTGGTGATCCTGCAGGACGTCCCCGCCGACGCGATGAGCCAACGCGCTCAAGCGGCGCTGGCTGCGCATGTGCAGGAGCTCGGCGCGGGGTTGGTGATGCTTGGCGGGTACAACTCGTTCGCGGTCGGGGGGTGGCGCGGGTCGGCGATCGAGCCCTTGCTGCCGGTCGATCTGGAGATCCCCGACGAACTGATCGTCCCCTCGGCCGCGGTGATGATCGTGCTCGATTCATCGGGCTCGATGGGGCACAACGTGATGGGGTCGGTGCGGACCCAGCAGGAGATCGCCAACGAATCGGCGGCACTCGCGGTGTCCACGCTCGACAAACGCGATCTGGTCGGGGTGGTGTCCTTCGACAGCAGGACCCGCGAGGTCGTACCGCTCGGGCCGAACACCGACCCCGACGCGACCGCCGCGCGCATCCGGAGTATCTCGGCCGGGGGCGGGACCGTGATCGGGCCGGCGCTCGGGCTCGCACGCGATCGGCTGATCGCGGTTGACGCCGAGATCAAGCACGTGATCCTGCTCTCCGACGGGCAGGCTGCGGACGCCGAGATGCTGCCGGCGATGGCCGAATCGCTCGGTCGGCTGGGGATCCGCATCACGACGATCAGCGTGGGCGCCGGGGCGGACCAGGAGACCATGAAAGCGGTCGCGGACATGAGCGGCGGCGAACACCACGCGGTGATGAACCCGAGCACGCTGCCGCGGATCTTTGTGCGCGCGATCCGCGTGGTGCGTACGCCGCTGGTGCGCGAGTCGCCGTTTGTGCCTCGGGTGTTGGGGACCGGCTCGCCGTTGGTCGAGGGGTTTGAGGGGGCCGCGCGGGTGCCGGCACTTGGAGGGCTTTCGCTGACGCGGGCGCGGACCGACCCGACGATCACCACCGCGATGGTGACCAATCAGGGCGAGCCCGTGCTGGCGCACTGGCAGGTGGGGCTCGGGCAGGTCGCGGTGTTTACTTCCGACGCGCGAAGCGACAACTGGGCGAGCATGTGGGCGGCGTGGCCGGGGTACGCCGAGTTCTGGATCGGTCTGGTGCGAAACCTCTTGCGGCCGACCGCGGCCGGGCCCTACGAACTGCAGATGGTGCGCGAGGGCGACGGGCTGGTCCTTCGGCTCGATGCTGTCGAAGAGAACGGGGAACCGGTCAACTACCTTTCGGTGCCCGCGACGGTCTACGACGACCGGGGAGCGGCGCGTGAGGTAACGCTGGCGCAGGTTGCGCCGGGGGTGTATGAGGCAAGGCTCGATCGGCCAGAACCCGGGCAGGTGGTCGCGGTGGTGCGACCCAGGCTCGGGCAGGAGGCACTGCCGCCGGTGGTCGGGGGGACGACGATCCCGGCCGGCGCAGAGTTTCGCCGGCTCCGCTCCGACGGGGCGTTGCTCGAACAGCTGGCCGACATCACCGGCGGGCGGATGCTTGACCTTTCGCAGCCGACGGCGTGGGGGGTGTTTGACCGGGCGGGTGTGCCGCCGCGGGTGACGATGACGCCGGTGTTTGTGCCGTTGATGCTGTTGGCACTGGGGTTGTTTGTGCTTGATGTCGCGACGCGACGGGTGGCATGGGACCGGTTCGTGAGCCGTGAGTTCGGGGTGGACCTGCGCAAAGCCGCTGCCGAGGCAACCCGAGAACGCGGCGAGGAAGCCGGGCGGACGCTGGCGGGGCTCAAAGCGGGTCGGACAGACGCTGCGGACGCGACCTCGGGACGGGGGACGGGAGAGGGTGCGAGGCGGGGCGCGGGGCGGGGCACTCCGGGCTCCGAGCAAGGCAGCCTGGGTGAACAGTCAGCCGCGAGAGTCATCGCCGAGGCCAGGCAGCGACGGGCACACGAAGAAGCCGAACGGTTGCGGAAACTGCGGGAGGAAATGCTGGGCGCTTCGGGCGCGAGAGGAACTACGACAAATCGGGGCGGGACACCTCGGATCCCGAGCGAGAAAGAGCACGATTCGCAGCCGAAAGATGGGGACAGCGGCACGGGTGGGCTGCTGGCTGCAAAGCGCAGGGCGCAGGAGCGATTCGAGCAAACAGAAGATGAGATATGAGTGAGCGCCTGCACAAAAGTAACCCGATCGGTCGGTTCAGCGACCGGGCGGCCGACTATGTGAAGTACCGCCCGAGCTATCCGCCCGAGGCGATCGACGCGGTGCTGGAGGGGCTCACGCCCTCGCGGGGCGGGACATTCCGGGGTCCGAGCCGTGGGGCCGGCTTCCAGCCGGTGCGAGAGTCTCGGGCGCTCCAAGCCGCCGATGTCGGTGCAGGGACCGGCATCTCCGCGAAACTGCTCGCAGAGCGGGGCGTGGAGGTGTTTGCGATCGAGCCCAACACAGAAATGCGGAACGCGGGGGAAAAGGTACCTTCCCCAAACAAGGAGGGCGGGCGTGTCACCTGGCGTGACGGCACCGCCGAAGCAACCGGGCTCGCCGATGCGAGTGTTGATCTTGTGCTGTGTGCGCAGAGCTACCACTGGTTCGAGCCCGTCGCGGCCTGCCTTGAGTTTGGGCGAGTGCTTCGACCGGGTGGCAGGCTTGCGCTGATGTGGAACGATGCCGACGAAAGCGACCCGGTGGCAAAGGGGTATTACGACCTGGTGCGTGCTTCGAGCGAGGGTGTCGGCCCGACCAGCCACCAGACGGTGGCGAAGGAGCCGCGGGTCGAGCCACCGTTTGCGATGTCCGCGATGCGGCGGCTGCGCTTTCGCCACGAACAGCGGCTGGATGCCGAAGGGCTGGTGGGCCGGGCGATGAGCGCGAGCTATGTGCCGAGAACGGGGGAGAAAGCCGAGCGGCTGGTGGAGGGGCTGCGCCGGTTGCACGCCGAGTATGTGGGGGCGGATGGATGTGTGGGGTTAGTGTATGGGGTGTGGGTGTACTTGAATGAACCCGATCAGTGATCATGATGCTATGATAGTCTTATGGACGAGCAACTAATTGCGATTGTTGGCATTCTTTCAGGTCTTGCCGTTTCCACTTGCTCGCTCTTATTAACCTTCTACTTGTCGAAGCGGCGGGCCGATCACGAGCGGGAACAGATGAAGTATGGCGTTGTGTACACTCACCGATTTCGGGCTGCGATGAGGATTCACGTGTTTCTTGCTCGACTGAGGGCGAGGTACGAAGAATACACCTATCAAGGTGACGGACCCTGCCAGCGCCGCCAGAATTATCCAGCGATGGAGGAAGCCGCGAATCGCTTTCGTCGTTCCGTTTGTGAGTACGAAGTTCTGTTTCCCGAACATATTGCCGATGGCTTTGATTCGATCTGGGAGCAAATCAAGTCACATCTCTACTATACAGTCGATGAAGATCGCAATCGGGGCATGATCGAACCAGATGTTCGGCGAAAGGCTCTCGCCGCGATGGATGATTCTATTTCTCAGGTGCAGATATTCATGCGGAAGGAGTTTGGAGTTTCTTCCGCTGGGTCTCAAGCAGTTGACCATGCAAGCTCAACCGATCCGCCCCGGTGATCCGCAGCTTGAGCAACTGCCCCGCCAGCGCATCGCGTTGCTCGGCTGGGGCGTTGAAAAAGACGATTAGGTCGGTATCGGTGCGACCGGAGAGCTGGACGGGCTCGGCGTCGAGTGTTGCAACTTGCGGCGACGCGGGTCCGGGGACTGAAGCCCCCCGGCTCGGAGGGGCGGGGGCTTCGAGTGTTGGGGAGTTGCCGTTGACGGTCAGGGTGATTGCGCCGCCCGCGCGGCGGATGTCGCCGTGGCTCATGCCTTCGCGTTTGAGCTGTTGCTTGCTGGGGCCTTCGACAAAGACCTCGACCTCGCGGCCGACCTGTTCGCGGGCGATCTGGTCGGAAATCTCTGACTGGACCGCCAGCAGGTCGTTGTTCCGGCGGCGCTTCACCTCGTCGGGCACGTCGTCGGGGATGCGGTCGTAGGCGACGGTGCCGGGGCGGGGGGAGTACTTGAATATAAAGCAATTCTTATATCGCGATCGGCGGAGCAGCGCGACGGTCGCGGCGTAGTCCTCGTCGGTCTCGGTGGGAAAGCCGACGATGATGTCTCCCGAGAGCATGAGCGGGCGGCCGAGCTCGGGCTGATCGAGATAGCCGCGGGCGCGGTCGATGAAATCGTTATATTCCTCGACGGTGTAGCCGCGGTTCATCTTCTTGAGCAGGCGGTTGGATCCGGTCTGTGCGGGGACGTGGAGGTATCGGCAGATGCGTGGGTGGTCGCGGATGACCTCGAGCACGTCGTCGCCGAAGTCGCGCGGGTAGCTGGTAACAAAGCGGAGGCGTTGGACCGCGGGGACCTCGTCGTGGATCCGGGCGAGCAGGTCGGCGAACGTCGTCGTCGATTCACCCGCGAAGGCGTCGCGTTGATGGCTGCCCTTGTAGGTCCGGCCCTTCTGCGGCTGTTCGATCCCGCCGAGGCTGATCGAGGAGCCGTGCTCGAAGCGGTAGTGGTTGACGGTCTGCCCGAGCAGTGTGATCTCGATGACGCCGGCGTCGGCGAGTTTCTTGCACTCGTCGATGATGTGGTCAGGCGGGCGGTGGATCTCGGCGCCGCGGGTGAAGGGCACGACGCAGTAGGTGCAGAACTTGTTGCAGCCACGGGTGATGCGGACGTACGCCGATCGACTCGCTGCGCCCGACGCGGGATCGACCGGTGAGACGGCGCGGGAGAGATCGAGCAGCTCGAGCGAGTCCTCCGCGGCGGCCAGTGTCGCACTGCGGCGGCTGGTGTTGCCCTGGAGTGCAACGAACTCGGCCGGCCGCGCTCTCCTCGCGGGGCTCTGTTCGGCGAGGCTTTCTTTGGTGCGGACCGCGTTATCGAGGAGTGCGGGGAGTTTGTCGAGTTCGCCCGGGCCGCACATGAGATCGACGACCGGCATGCGGCGGATGAGGTCCACGCCGTCGCGTTCGGCCATGCAGCCGAGAACGCCGACGACGACCGACGGGTCGCGGTTCTTGCGATGGGTCAGTTCGCCCAGTCGGCTCCAGACCTTTTGCTCGGCCTGCTCGCGGACCGAGCAGGTGTTGTAGAGGACGACGTCCGCGTCCGCAGCGTTGCCGGTAAAGGCGTACCCGAGGCGGGCGAGCTGCCCGGCGACAAGCTCGGAATCAAGCTCGTTCATCTGGCAGCCGAAGGTTTCGAGATAGATGGTGCGTCCGGTCATGTGCGGAGATAGTAGAAGCGCGGGCGGCTGTGCACCGTGGGCGGGAGAAGGTTCTTGTCCGGGGAATCCTCGCTGTCCCGGCCGTTGCCGATACCATTCGAGCGAGCCGCTCCAGGCTGTGTGAGTCGATCCCGGAGAACCGCCGCCTTGAAACCCTGGTATTCCGCAGCCTGGCTCCGCCGCGTGTCGCTTGCCGACAAGTGTGTCATTCTGTTCGGCGGGGCGGTGGTGTTGATTGTGCTGGTGGCGTTGAGCGTCCCCTGGCTGCGGATGGGGGCGCTGGTGGACGGCGGGCAGCTCGAGTTGAGTCGTAATCTGGCGCGGGCGTGGACCGCGGCCCAGACCGCCACGGGGACCGCAAGCCCGGCCGCGGCGATCGCCGAGCAGGTCGGGTTTGAGGCCGAGCGACTGGGCGTCGAGGATGCGCGGGCACGGGCCGAGGCTGACAAACCGTTCGCCCGGATGCTTCGGCGTCTCGACGGCGAGCAGACGCGGATGGAAGCCCAGCGGGCGCGGTGGGACGGCGCGACGCGGGTCTATCGCTATCTGGCAGCCGAGCGAGCCGAGGACGGCACGTTGCTGTCGGTCGTGCACATCTCGCGTCGTTCGACGGATGCTGCGGGGCAGCTGGTGGTCAACACGGCGTACCTGCTCAGCGCCGGCACGCTGGTGCTGAGCCTGGCGCTGGTGGTGTTCTACCAGATCACACACCGGATCATCCTCGGGCCGGTGCGGAGCCTGCGCGAGACGGCCGACCGAGTGCGATCCGGCGAGCTGGATGTGCGGAGTCAGATCGAGACCGGCGACGAGTTCGAGGAGCTGGCCGAGACGTTCAACGGCATGCTCGAACACCTCGCCGAGACCAACGATCAGCTGCGCGCAATCAACACCGCGATGGACGTGCGGCTGACCGATCTTGCCGAGTCAAACCGGGTGCTGTTTGAGACCAACACGCTCAAGAGTGAGTTTCTTGCGAACGTGAGCCACGAGCTTCGGACGCCGCTCAACTCGATCATCGGGTTTGCCGAGTTGCTGCTCTCGATCGCCGAGGCCGAGCAGCAGGAGCAGGCAAAGCAGGACGGTGCACCGCCCGATCAGGACCTCGCCAAGCGGACGCGGTATCTGCAGAACATCGAGAAAGCAAGCCGAAACCTCTTGTCGTTGATCGAGGAGCTGCTGACCATGGCGCGGCTCGAAGCCGGGAAGGTGGACCTGCACATCGAGCCGATGAGCGTGCGTGATGCGTGCGAGGGGCTCGTCGCGCTGATTCAGCCTCAGGCCGACCGGCGCGGGGTGTTGGTGCGGGGGGAGGTGGTCGGCGAGGTGCCGATGGTCGAGACCGACCCGCGACGGTTTCAGCAGGTGATTTTCAACTTTCTCAGCAACGCGGTGAAGTTTTCCGGGCAGGAGGGAGGGCCCCAGGGCGAGGTGGTCCTGCGGGCCGAGCGACTGCCCGCAGGGCACGGCGGCGACGACCGCGAGCGGGTGCGGATCAGCGTGCTCGACAACGGGCCTGGCATCCCGCCGGAAGAACAGGACCGCGTGTTCGAGAAGTTTCGTCAGCTCGGCGAGGGACCAACACGGCAGTACGGCGGCACGGGGCTCGGGCTCGCGATCGCCAAAGAGCTCGCGCACCTGTTGCAGGGTGATATTCAGCTTGTGAGTGATGCCGGGCGCGGGGCGATGTTCAGCTTTATCCTCCCGGTGTCGTTCGACCACGACCGATCGGCCGAACAGTTGCTCGAAGGGCGGTTCCGCGGCGCGCTGGCTGGGCGGAGGCGGTGGGGTTGAGGCGGTTGCTGTCCCCTCGCTTGCGCGAGGGGCTCTATCGCAGCCCCCCGGCACCGGTGACAGCGTTGACGTAGTGACGAATGGCAGGAGCACGGTCGGCAGCGTGCGCGTACTCGACAGTCACCACGTCGATGCGGATCGGGCGTGTGGCAAATCGCGGGAGTTGGTGCAGGCTCTTTGCCGTGCGGACAAGGCGGCGGCGTTTGTCGGCGTTGATCGCGGCGGCCGGGGAGATCGTCTGTGACTTTGATCGCGGCCGGGCATGTTCCCCGACAGGTCCGTGGCTCGGTTCCTCGTGGCCGACGACGCGGGCCTTGACCTCGACCAGAACCACCGCCCCGGTCTTGCGATCGAGGCACACCAGGTCGGCCTCGCCGCCGGGCGTCCGGAGGTTGCGGGCGAGGGTGCGGCAGCCGAGCTTGCGGAGGAACCGGACGGCGTCACGTTCGCCCCGAACGCCGACATCCAGGTGCGCGGCACGGGCTCGTTTCTTCCTGAAACAAAGCAATCGACGGCCGGATCGGCCCGGGGTCACGGCGCGCTCTCGCCCTGGTAGTACCACTCCTCGGCGATCTGGACCAGCCGGAGGATAAGGTCGTCGAAGTTGGAGATGCCGGCGCGCTGGAAGAGGCGGAACAGATAGCGGGACGATTCCTCGATGCCGCGTGCTTCGATGAGCCGTCGGCGGAGTTCGAGCTGGGCTTCGTAGAGCGTGCGGGAGTTGTCCTCGATCTGGTCGAGATACACCCAGTAGGTGAAGGTCCCCGCGTTGATCGGCCCTTGCCACTGCCCGATCGAGAGCTGCGAGGCCGCCGCCTGGAGTGGTTCGAGCCCGAACAGTTCGGTCTCTGCGAGACTCTCGGCCAACTCGCGGATCACAGGATCGGGCGTCTGGTTGTGTTCGTTCGCGACAACCTCGACAAATGGGGTGGTGTTCAGCGCGTCCGTGATCTCGGCAACCGCCTCGGGCTCGTCGGTGCGCACCCGGATGAGCCGAAAGACCGCCGACCGGGGTGGGTTGAACTCGTCGGCGTTGCGTTCATATTCGAGGATAAGGTCGCGGGAGGTGACCTGCACGCGGTCGCGGATGCGTTGCTGAACCTGCGCGACCAGCGCCGCACGCTCGCGTTGACGCTTTGCCTCTGCAAGCCCGATGCCCGACGTGCGGCGGAGCTGCTCGTCGGCGAGGGTCTGGCTGCCGTAGGAACTGCGGACAACGTCCTTCTCGAACCGTTGGAGGAAGACACGGAGCCCGGCCCGTTCCTGATCGGTGAGCGCCGAGCGAGCTTCGGCAAGAAAGAGCTCTTCCTGAAGATCGGAGATGAGACGGTCGTTGATAATCCCGGCGGCCAAGCTGCGCCACTCCGGGCGGGACTTCTCAGCAGACTCGGCGCGGAGACGCGGGCCGAGCGGTTCGAGCCAGCTCCGAGCAACGATCGGCAGCCCGTTGAGATCGCCGACCTTCGCGTCGACGATCACGAGATTGGAGGCATCGATCGGGGCGGATGAAGGCCGGGGCCGACCGACCCCATCGTTCGGCGCAGTGCGGTCGGACGAAACGAACGCGGGGTCCCCGGTGCTGACTCCGACCTCACCGACACCGGCGCTGGCTTGTTCTTCGGTGAGCGATCGGATCTCGACCCGTTCGGCGCGGGGGCGTTCTGGGGTGTACGCGGGGATCGGGGTGTGCGAGCCGGTCGAGGTCGCGGCGGGATTCCGGAAGTCGCCGGCCGAGAGGCGTGTGCCGCTTGAAAGCTTCGGCAGTGACACACCGCTGCAACCCGCGAGGAGGAGCGCCAGCAACGCGACGGTTTGTCGCGTGAAGCGATTCCGACGCGATCGGCGATGTTGTTGAACGTCTATCATGCGGGAGAATCCTAGCAGAAAGGAACGCCGCCATGGCCGAGGATCAGCAGCCGAAGATCATTATTGACGACGACTGGAAAGCCCAGGCCCAGGCGGAGAAGGCCAAACTCGCCGAGAAGGAGCGGGAAAAAGCCGCAGGAGCTCCGGCCGGGACAAGTGGTGAGGCACCCGCAGCCGGGGCTGTCCCGGGGCAGCAGGAGAAGATCGGTATTTCCGATCTGGTGCAGATGCTGGCGAGCCAGGCGTTGATGTATATGGGGGCGGTCGCCGACCCGCAGACGGGCAAAGCGGTGGTTTCCCCTCCAATGGCACAAGCCCATATCGAACTGCTCGGCGTGCTTGAAGAAAAGACCAAGGGCAATCTGACCGATGATGAGTCCAAGATGATCTCGGGCATCACGCACGAGTTGCGGATGCAGTTTGTCGAGCTGACCAAAGCGATCGAACAAGCGGTCAAGGAAGGCAAGATTACCATGGGCCCCGACGGCGAGATGCGCGCGGTGAGTCCGCCGGCCGGAGCACCGGGGATGCCGCCGATCCCGGGACAGCCCGGGTGAGATTGACCGCGGCCTGTTTGGCGGTCGGCTACACTAAAATCTTGAGTCGCCGGGAGCCGTGATCCCGGCGTGCTCTGATTCAGATCGTGACGGCCTGCAATCGGCGGCCGTGGGAAGGGTGTGATTCGTGGCCAATTCTGAGGGCTTTCTGGAGCGTCACCACTTTCTGCTCCGGCGACTGCATTCGCTCACCGGCGTCATGCCGATCGGCGTGTTCCTGCTCGCCCACCTGACGACAAACGCCTCGATCGTGTGGGGTCGTTTCAACGCCCACGACGGACGCGAAGGCGCGGCCGCCGGTGTCGCGACCTTTCAGCACGAAGTCAACTTCATCCACAGCCTGCCGGCGCTGCTCCTGATCGAGATCTTCGGCCTGTGGCTGCCGATCGCGTTCCACTCCGTGCTCGGGGTGATCTACGCGACCAAGGGACGCCCAAACAACGCGAACTACGCCTATCAGTCCAACCGACGCTACACGCTGCAACGGATCAGCGGCTACGTCGGGGTGCTGTTCATCTTCTACCACGTCGCCACGCTCCGATGGGGGTGGACGTTCCTGATCCCCGGCGGGACAGAATGGAGCGGTGAGTACGCCGCCTCGACGATGGCCGCGGTGCTGCGGGGCGGGATGGACGGTTTCACCCTCGGCGGGCTCCTTGTCTCGGCGTTCTACATGGCGGGCGTCTCGCTGCTGGTCTTCCACCTGGCAAACGGGCTCTGGACCGCCGCGATCACCTGGGGGCTGACCGTCAGCGAAGCAGCCCAGAAGCGCTGGGGGCAGGTCTGCGCCGTGATCGGCGTCGGGCTGATGCTCGCGGCGTGGTCGGCGGTGATCGGGTTTGCCACGCTCGATCCTGCTGCCGCAAGAGTCGTTGAAACCAGAATGCTGGACCAACAGCACGACGGCGAGATCGAAGCGACGCTCCCCGAAGGCGCCGCCCACGAAGAAGAACATGCGGGCGGATTGACGAGCGACTCGAACGGCGGGTGATCTCTTCACCCTTTACCGGCCGATCTGAGGAAACACCGCGGCCGCATGCGAGGAAAGCAGGCACAGATGACACAGCAACGAGTGATCGTGGTCGGAGGAGGGTTGGCCGGGCTCGCGGCATCGGCGCGGATCGCCGAGCAGGGGCTCGCGGTCGATTTGTTCTCTCTGGTCCCGGTCAAACGCTCGCACTCCGTGTGCGCGCAGGGCGGGATCAACGCCTGCAACGAGGTCGCCAGGCAGCAAGGCTACAGCGAGTACGAGCACTTCGACGAGACGATCTACGGCGGTGACTTTCTCGCCGATCATCACCCGGTGCTCGAGATGGCAAACTGGGCGCCGCGAATCATCGACCTGCTCGACCGCATGGGCGTGCCGTTCAACAGAACCGCCGAGGGCTACCGCGACCTCCGGCTGTTCGGCGGGTCCCTCTTCAAACGCACTCACTTTGCTGGCGCAACCACAGGGCAGCAGTTGCTCTACGCACTGGATGAACAGGTCCGGCGGCTCGAAGCCGACGCGACGGTGACCAAGTACGAGTCGTGGGAGTTCCTGCGGCCGATCCTCGCCGACGGCAGCAGCGGGCCGCGCTGTGTCGGGATCGTCGCCCAGGACCTGCGGACCATGCAGATCCGGTCGTTCAGAGCCGACGCCGTCGTGATGGCGACCGGCGGTGCGGGGATGGTCTTCGGCAAAAGCACCAACTCGGTGATCTGCACCGGCGCCGCGCTGGCAAGGTGCTACCAGGCCGGGGCGGCGTACGCGAACCCGGAGATGACGCAGGTCCACCCGACCGCGGTGCCGGGTGCTGACAAACTCCGCCTGATGAGCGAATCGGCGCGGGGCGAGGGCGGCCGTGTGTGGGTGCCCCGCAAAAAGGGCGACACGCGAACCGCGAGGGACATCCCCGAAGCCGAGCGGCTGTACTTTCTGGAAGAGAAGTACCCCAAGTACGGCAACATCGTGCCCCGCGATATCGCGACCCGGGAGATCTTCGACATCTGTGTGAATCAGGGCATGGGGATCGACTGCGGGAACCAGGTCTATCTTGATCTAACGCACAAAGATCCCGACTACCTCACACGCAAGCTCGGCGGCATCATGGACATCTACCAGAAGTTCGTGGGGGTCGATCCACGCTTTGAGCCCATGAAGATCTTCCCCGGGGTGCACTATTCGATGGGCGGCCTGTGGACGCAGTACACCGCGGGGAGTTACGCCCCCAGCACGCCGCAGCCGGCGCATGTCTCGGGTACGCCGACCGCGTGTGATACCGAGATCGGCCGGGGGATGCTGCCCGGCGCGCCCAACAACATGATGACAAACATCGAGGGGTTGTACGCGTTCGGCGAGGTCAACTTCGCGTTCCACGGCGCCAACCGACTCGGGGCAAATGCGCTGCTTTCGTGCATCTTTGACGGGCTCTTCAGCGGCGTGAGTGTGGTCAACTACATCCAGAGCGGCGTGCCTTCGACTGCGCCGGCTGAGTCAATCGGGCAGGGTGTGTTCGAGAACGCGGTGAGCGCCGAAGAGTCCCGCCAGAAGACGATCGTCGACACCGCGACCGGCGGCGACCACGCCGACGAGACCAACCCTTACATCATCGCCAAAGAGATGGGCGAGGAGATGACCGCCGGGTGTACGGTGGTGCGCGAAGAGGCGAGGCTCGAGAAGACGCTCGACAAGATCGCCGAGCTGCGCGACAGGTGGGGGCGGATGAAACTCGCCGACGGCGCGACCTGGACCAACCAGTCGCTGAGCTTTGCAAGAGCGGTGGGGGACATGCTGACGGTCGCCGACGCGATGGCGTCGGGCGCAAAGTCGCGGAAAGAGAGCCGCGGCGCGCACTACCGGCCGGACTATCCGGACCGCGACGATGCAAACTTTATGAAGACAACGTACGTGACCTACGACGTGAGCGAAGGGCGGGCGCGGATTGAGTACCGCGAGGTCCGGGCCGACCTCATCGAGCCGCGGGCGCGGACGTACGGCAAGGTTGACAAAGAAGAATCCGCCAAGGCCGAAGCCGCGGCTGCTGGTGCCTGACCAGCGCAGGAGTGAGTGCCGATGACAGCGAACGGAACAACAGAAAGCTCGGGCGCGGCTCGGGCGAACGGTTCGGCCAGCACCCCGCCCGCCGGGACGCGGAAAGTCCGGTTCCGTATCAAGCGGTGCGAGGGGCCGGGCAAGCTCACGCGGTGGGAGACTTTCGAGTTTGACATCGCCCGCGGCGAGAACGTGATCTCGTGCCTGCAACGGATCGCGGCCCACCCGGTCACCACCGACGGCAAGCGCTCGACGCCCGTGGTCTGGGATTGCAGCTGTCTCGAAGAGGTCTGCGGGGCCTGCACGATGGTCATCAACGGGCAAGCAAGGCAGAGTTGCTCGGCGTTGATCGACGTCATCGCGCCCAACGACGGCGACACCATCACGCTCGAGCCGATGAGCAAGTTCCCGGTGATCCGCGACCTCTGGGTTGATCGCTCGCGGATGTTCGATGCGCTCAAGCGGATCAAGGCGTGGGTTCCGATCGACGGGCTCTACGACCTGGGCGCGGGCCCGCGCGAACGGCCGGACGATCAGGCGGTGCGGTACACACTCTCTGAGTGCATGACCTGCGGCTGCTGCCTCGAAGCCTGCCCGCAGTTTCTGCTTGTCGAAGACGAAGCCGCGTGGGCCGAGTCGTTTATCGGGGCTCAGGCGATCAGCCAGGCGCGGCTCTTCAATATGCACGAGACCGGGGCGCAGTTCAAAGGCGACCGCCTCGACACGCTGATGGGCCCCGGGGGCGTGTCCGACTGCGGGAACGCGCAGAACTGCGTCAAGGTCTGCCCAAAGCACATCCCGCTGACCGAGTCGATCGCGAGCATCGGGCGGAGCGCCACGGCACACGCCATTTCGAAGTGGTTTGCCGGGAAATAGGACGCGTAGAAGGAAACCAGACTCTCGGAGCAACGGGGGTTTGGGGCCCGGTTGGTACGGCCGGTGGGGCTGTGCGGGCGGGGGCGATGCAAGGGTGGGTGTGAGTCCCGGGCCGGCTTTGGCGGCAGGGCTCACGGGCCGATGAACGGCTCTGATGAGCACCCACTTTCAGAGCGTCAACGATCAATCAAATGGTGGACCTACCAGTTCGTCGCCTTGGGGTGTCGTGCTGGCAGGGTGCGGGCTGGTGGTGACAGGTCACGTGCTCGGCGTGGCGTGGCTCCGCGAGCCGGTGCTCGGGTTGCCGGCGGGGCTCTGGTTTATCGGGCTCATCTCGGCGCTCAGTGTTGCCCAGGTTCGTGGCCGGCTCGCCGACTGGCTCGAGCGACTTCTTTCGATGGTCGGATCGGGCGGCACCGCACGCCAGATCGAATCCC
Organism: Planctomycetota bacterium; assembly: GCA_030950285.1. Lineage (GTDB taxonomy): Bacteria > Planctomycetota > Phycisphaerae > Phycisphaerales > UBA1924 > PNC22. Next base: position 111,909 of record JAUZRR010000004.1, read on the forward strand.
ACGCGGGTTCCGAAAGTTCGGTTTACGACGGGGCCGAGTCTGCTCCGGGCTGGTGGCCGAGGAATCGCGTCGCAAGCGTGTGCCTCGACGGCGCAACCCGCGTGATGGCGGCGATGGTTCAGCTGGCATGGCTCCCGCTCTGGGGCGGCGAGCTTTCGGTGATCGGCAACGCGCGGCAACGGTTCGAACGCTGGCTCGCGGGTGCTGCGTTCCCGACGCGACCGCTGCGCGTTGGGCTCTGTCTGCCCGACGACGAGGCGGATGCGTTGGTAGAAACAGACCGCGCGGCAGGGGCTGCGCGGGTCGAGTGGTTCCGCATGGGGCAGTGGGACGACCCGGTCGGCGCGTGTCGGCGACACCTCTTTGACGCGGCGGTCTATCACGACGGCGAGGGGCCGATCCGGATCGTGACGCTCGAACGCCCCGGCCATTCGGCGAGCGTTATCGAGTGGACGGACCTGGTGGGCGAACTGACGTTCGGAAAACTGTTCCCGGGCAGGGTTGATGCCGCGGCGGTGGTTATCGAAGGCGCCAGCAGCGCGAAGGTCCGGGAGGGGGCAGGCCTGCTGCGGGCGATCGTCGAAGGGGCAGCGACCCTGGCCCGCAGCGAGCATCGGCTCACACTCGTCGACCGGGTGCTGGGGCGCAGGCCGACGGACGTGATCGAGCGCCCCGGCGGGCTTGCGCTGTGGAAGAGCTCTCGCACAGCGGCTGCGACGGCGATGGGGCGCATCGCAGAGCAGGCCGCGCAGCAGGTTGAGGTCTGGCCCGAGGCCGCCGCGATCGGGATTGATGCCGCCAGCGCGTTCTTTGTGTCGGCGCCGGGCATGGCACCCTGCGAACGGCTCGATGGGCTGCGCGCAGTCGCCGAGGCCGGCGCGCTCAGTGGGAAGACGGCGTTGCGCCTCGGCGCGACGAGTATCGCGGCACTCGAAGACGCCGAGGGGATGGAATGGCTTGTCCGCGCCGACGCGCTGCTGCGCGATGGCTCGACAACACTCGCAGCACTCGACCACGCGGCGTTTCTGGAATCGGAACTCTCGCACGGCTCGGAAGACCCGATGGGTGTCGGCCGCGCGGCTGCGGGGATCTGTCTGGTCTGTGCCGCGACGCCGCTCGAGCGGTTGCCGTTCGTGCGCGACGACATGCTCGAGGAAATGGCGTACGCCGGATGGCTTGTCGGGCGCGATCAGGATCGCGGCCTGCTGATCCGCGTCTTCATGGAGATCGAGCGGGCGCACGATGGGGGCGGCTCTGGGAAGTCGGGGTCGCGCACCAAGGGCGGAAAGAAACGGCGCAGCTCGGGCCGATCCGCCGCGGCGTAGAGCAGTTTGCGTTCTTGTGCTTATTCCGGTTGCGCTGTCGTGTCCCCTCGCTTGCGCGAGGGGCTCTGTGGAGCATACGGCTACGGGACAAAAGAGCCCCTCGCGCAAGCGAGCGGGCGCACCAACCACACCACATAGGAAACATGGCGACACAAGACGTCCGAAGGCCTGCGGTTCGAGCGGGTCAGCCTTCGAGGTCGATCTGGTGCCGCTCGGAGTCCGGCGCGGCGCGGCGGCGTTTGGAGCCGTCGGCGTGCTGCTTGCGGTCGTCTTGCGTCTCTTCCTGCGAGTTGTCCTTGAGGTTTCGGACCGCTTCGGTGAGCTCGACCTGATCGACCGGCGCGTCGCGTTCATCGCGGCGGGTCTCTCGGGCGCGGGCATGGGCACGGGCCTCGAGCGCCGAACGCTGGACCCGTTGCCGCTCGGCCGCTGGTGCACCGGCGATTGAGGCTGCGAGATTTGGGCCGAAGGACGTCATTGCCAGTGGTATCGACAGCCGAAGCACCGGGGCTTCAGTTGTAGGGACAGATTGTGGTTATCGGAAAGTCCGCTACGAGATATTGGGGGTTTGGGAAGGCAGTCGGCATTTTTTGCCGTGCTCAGGCTCCCATTCAGACCCCGATCGTGTTCACGCCGCAATCCACGTAGATGTTCTCGCCGGTCACTCCTGAGGAGAGGTGGCTGGCGAGATAGACCGCGGTGTTCCCGACATCCTTGCCTTCCACGTTCCGACGGAGCGGCGAGCGGTCGAGGTTGTTGGCTTCGATATCGCCAGCACCCCCGACTGCCGAGGACGCCAGCGTGCGGAGGTAGCCCCCCGAGATGGTGTTGACGCGGATGTTCTTTTCGCCGAGTTCGCCGGCGAGGTAGCGGGCGGTGGCTTCGAGCGCAGCCTTGGCGACCCCCATGATGTTGTACCCGGGCACGACCTTCTCGGCGCCGTAGTAGCTCATCGCCATGATCGACCCGCCGCCGGACCGTTCCATCAGAGGCATCGCAGCCCGAGCGATGCCGAGCAGGGTGTACGCCGAGATATCGATCGCGCCGAGGTACGCCTCCCTCGGCGTATGGACAAACTTGCCCTTGGCGAGCCACTCGCGGTCGGCAAACGCGATCGAGTGAACGAGAACGTCCAACCCGTCAAACCGCTCGGCAAAGGCTGTGAAAACCTCGTCGATCTGTTCGTCGCTTGAGGCATCGAGCGGGGCGTACCACGGGTCTTTGATACCGATCGCGTTGACCGCGCGGCTGGTGCGGCGGAGGTTTTTCTCACCCGGCAGGTGGGTGAACGCGCAGGTGCAGCCGTGGTCGTGGAGGGCCTTGGCGATGTGCCAGGCGTAGGAGCGTTCGTTGGCGATGCCGACGATAAGGGCGGTCTTGCCCTGAAGGAGGGTCATGCGGATTCTCCAGCGTTTGGTGTGAGAGGAAGTGTAGGTTGACACGTCGGGGGTTGTAGGATGTGGGCGATGCCGCCGGTTGATCTCAACACGTTGCCCTTGCCCGCTCTGTTCGAGGAGTTGGCCACGTTGGGGCGTCTCGGCCGATTCCTGGAGCTTGTGCGGGAAGAAGACCTCGGGCCGGACGGACTCGACGTGACCAGCCTGCTGGCGGTGGGGGCGAGCGAGCAACTGCGGGCGGAGGTGCGGGTGCGGGAGGCGGGGGTCGTCGCCGGGCTGGCGACGTTGGAGCCGATCGTCGAGGCGTTTGGTGCGGACGTGGGTGTCGAGCTGCACACAGCCGACGGCGAGCACGTCGAGCGAGGCCGTTCGGTCGCGGTGATTGAAGGCAGCGCCCGCGACGTGCTCGCGGTCGAGCGCCCGATGCTCAACCTGCTCGGGCGGCTGTCGGGTGTGGCGACTCGGACCGCCGCGTTTGTCGAGGCGATGGGCGAGGGGTGGCCTGCGAAACTTTTCGATACGCGGAAGACAACGCCCGGGCTTCGTCATCTCGAGAAGTACGCGGTACGCTGCGGCGGCGGGTGCTGCCACCGGCTCGGGCTGCACGACGCGGTGCTCGTCAAAGACAACCACATCGCCGCGATGGGCAGCGGGTCGTGGGCCGAACGGGTCGGCACGATGGCGGCTGCGGCGCGGGCACGGTTCGGCGAGCACCTGCGGTTTATCGAGGTCGAGGTGGACGGGCTCGCACAGTTCGAGCGGTTGCTCGCGCTCGACATGGGGAGGCCGGCAGTGGGGGTGCCGGCAGTGGGGGTGATCGACGTGGTGTTGCTTGACAACATGCCGGTTGCGGACATGCGCCAGGCCGTCACGATGCGCGATGCGCAGCAGCCGGCCCTGCAACTCGAAGCGTCCGGGGGCGTGACGCTCGAGACCGTGCGCGATGTCGCCAGCAGCGGTGTGGACCGGATCAGCGTCGGCTCGCTCACGCATCACGCGGTGTCGCTGGACTTCGGGCTGGACGCGGTGTGATGGGAGGCAGCCGTTCCTCAGGCGCGTTGCCGGATGAGCCGCCGCTCGAAGCGTGGGCCGAGCCGCTCGAAGCCGCCTGCGCTGCGTGCCCGAGGCTTGGGGTGCGGCATGTCCGCGTGCTCGCAGAGACCGCTTCGACCCAGGACGCGGCATGGGCAGCATGTGCCGGGCGCTCGGGTTGGCTTGTACTCGCGGGCCGCCAGCACGCCGGGCGCGGGCGGCTCGGGCGGGTGTGGGCCGACACCGCAGACCGCGGGCTGGCGATGACGTTTGTGCTGCCGGCGCAGTCGATTCACTCGGTGGCGGTGGGGGTCGCGGTGTGTCTGGGGATACGGGAGTGCGTGCCCGAGCCGGAACGCCTCGGGCTCCGTTGGCCCAACGACGTGGTCGAACGCGAGAGTGGCCGCAAGATCGCGGGGGTGCTGATCGAGGTGAAGGACGGTGTGGCGCTGGTAGGGATCGGCATCAACGTGCGCCAGGCCGACGGTGAGTTTGACCCTGCGCTTACGGGGCGGGCGGTGTCGATCCGACAGCTCGGGAGCAAGGCGGATCGGCTGTGCGTTGCCGAGCGGGTCGTGGCTGCGCTCGACGGTGTTGCGGGGCGCGAGCAAGGCGAGATCGTTCGCGCCGCGATGGCAATGGACACGATCGTTGGGACGCGACGGCGCTTTGTGCACGACGGACGTGAGGTGGAGGGTGATGTTGTTTCGATCAGTCTGGACGGCGCGATCGAGGTTGCGATTGCGGGCGGCGGTGTGGTCAAGCTGCCCGCCGCGACGACTTCGATTGTACACGAATAGAAGCACTTGCCCCCTCGCTTGCGCGAGGGGCTCTACTTTACTGGTGTGCCGAATCTGGTGCGCAGAATGTCTTTACAGATGCGCAGAATGTCTTTACAGAGCCCCTCGCGCGAGCGAGGGGACAAGGTCAACCACATCAAGAACAACGAATCACCGCGACGCCAGAGGTTTTAGAGCAACCGCGCGAGCTTGCGGCCGAGTTCTGCGCCGGCCTCTTCGTCGAGAGCTTCTGCGTTCCAGACAATGCCCAGGCCGTGGGCGTCGGTCTTGGGGATGACGTGGAAATGGACGTGCGGCACCGCCTGATAGGCGAGGCTGCCGTTGTTCTGGAGGATGTTGATCGCGGTTGCCCCCGAGACCCTCATGACCGCGCGGCTGATTCTAGGCAGCACGCGCCCGATCGCTGCGGCTGATTCGTCAGAAAGTTCGTCGATCGTGGCGACGGGCTCTTTGGGAACCACAAGGGTGTGCCCCGGCGCGATCGGGTTGATGTCGAGGAACGCGAGGGTGAGTTCGTCCTCGTACACGCGGTGGCAGGGGATTTCGTTGCGGATGATTTTGCTGAAGATGCTGTCGCTCATGCAGCGAGTGTAGTGCCCGCGCGGGCTCGCCGGGCGGGGAGAGAATCCAGCCCGGAGCGGGGCCGCCACGGGTTGCGCCGCTGCGCGGTTACAATGACCCCATGCAGCAGGCCGTGCCTCAACCCTCTTCGGACGCCCCCGGTCCCCCTCCGCCGGGTGACCGCAGGATTCGTCGGCTCAGAACACTGCTGGTCAACCAGATCGCGGCTGGGGAGGTCGTCGAGCGGCCGGCGAGCGTGGTGAAGGAACTGCTCGAGAACGCCCTCGATGCGGGGGCGACGCGGGTGCGGATCGAGATCGAGTCGGGCGGCATCGAGCTGGTCCGGGTCACCGACGACGGCGTGGGGATGGGCAAAGACGACCTGCCTCTCGCGGTCGCGCCGCATGCGACGAGCAAGATCGAGACCGCGACCGATCTGGACCGGATCGCGACGTTCGGGTTCCGAGGCGAGGCGTTGGCCTCGATCGCGTCGGTCTCACGGATGTCGATCCGCTCGCGCACCGCCTCCGAGCCGGGCGGGTGGCAGCTCGATATCGAAGGCGATGTCGTCGGGGCTGTCCGGCCCGCATCGGGCGCGGTGGGGACGAGTGTTGCGGCGCGAAATCTCTTCTTCAACACGCCCGCACGGCGGAAGTTTTTGCGGACCGTCGGCACCGAGCGGACGCGGTGCATCGACGTGGTCCGCGCGTGCGCGATGTCCCACGCGGCTGTCGCGTTCGAGGCGTTGGTCGACGGCAAGTCGGTACTCGACGTCCCCCCCGGGCAGTCGCCGCGCGATCGGGCGCTGGCGATCCTCGGCAAAGAGCTCGAGAGCGAGATGATCGAGGTGCGGGCCGATCGGTACGACGACGCGCGCGGGCTGAGCCTGTGGGGGCTCGTCGGCAAGCCCTCGACCGCGCGGGCAACGGCGCGCGCCCAGCACCTGTTCATCAACGGCCGCGCGATCAAGGACCGCACCGTGCAGCACGCGGTCGGCGAGGCGTTCCGCGGCCTGATCGAGCCGGGGCGGTACCCGACCGCGGTGGTCATGCTCGAGCTCTCGCCCGAAGGCGTGGACGTCAACGTCCACCCGCAGAAGACGGAGGTGCGGTTCCGCGATCAGTCGATGGTGCACTCGGTGGTGCTGCGGGCGGTGCGCGAAGCGCTGGCGCGGGAGGACCTGACGCCGAGCCTTGGCGGGCGGCTTGATGGCTCGGGCAGAGGGCAACGCCCGGGCAGCGCGACGGAGATTCTGCCCGGTGGTGTCGGTGGTGGTGTCGCTGGCGGGGCGGACGTCGGCACGCGGGGGTTTGTCGATTTCTTCAAGCGGGCGATCCCGGAACGGGCGCAGCATCGGCTGAGCTACGACGCGGTGCGTGAAGCGATCGAGCGTGTCGAGCGCGCGGGGACCGAACCGGCCGAACAGGGAGCGGCCCAGACCGGAACACCCCGGGCGGAAGTGCCGGATGCCGGTCGGGGGTTCGAGAGTTCCGCCGAGGCGCAGCGAGCGGACGCGGGTGCTGCGGCGTTGCCTGCACCGGTCCCGGCCCACCGTGTGTTGCAGGTCCACAACAGCTATCTGGTGACCCAGGACGAGCACGGCGTCGTGATCGTCGATCAGCACGCGCTGCACGAGCGGGTGATGTTCGAGATTCTCTACGCGCGGGTGAGCGAGGGCGTGCTCGAGAGTCAGCAGCTGCTCACCCCCGCGGTGGTCGAGGCAACACCCGAACGCATCGAACGGCTGGGCGAGCTTGCGGCGCTCCTGGCAAAGATCGGCATCGTGGCCGAGCCGATGGGGCCGCGGACCGTCGGCGTGCGGAGCTTTGCGACGCTGCTCTTTGAGCGCGGCGTGGACCCGGTCGAGTTCATGCAGGAGCTGCTCGACAAAGCAGACCGCGAGAGGTTTGTGCCCGATAGTGAGGAGGCGCTCCGCGAGGTGCTCGACATGATGGCCTGCAAGGCCGCGGTCAAAGCGGGGGACCGGATGAGCGACGACGAGCTGCGGGCGCTGCTGGAGCTGCGGGGAGAGGTCGAACGGAGTAGCAACTGTCCGCATGGGCGGCCGACGTCGGTGCGGCTGACGATTTCAGAACTCGAACGGCTGTTCGGCCGGTCGTGATGACGCAACGGCGCAGGGTTGTGGGGGTTGTATGACCAAGAGCAATCGGGTGATACCTGTCGGCGGGCCACAGGGGGCGCGGCGCACACAGCTTGCGATCGCGGCGTGGATCGGTGTCGCGGCGATGTGTGCATGGCTTCTCTACCGCATGTGGCGCGGGGCGGTGCTCACCGAAACGGGCGACTTCAACGATTTTTTCTATGCTGCCGAGGCGCTGCGGCTCGGGACCGATCCCTACACCTCGAACCGCGGGGGCTATCTGTACCCGCCGCTGGTGGCGTGGTTCTTGCAGCCTCTGGTCGGGCTCGGGCTTGTGCGCGCCGGCGTGGTCTGGGGCGTGATCAACCTCGCGTTGACGTTGGCGTGCATGACGCTGAGCGTCCGGCTGATCGCCAGAGCGCTGCGCGGCCCGTGTGATGCGCTGACGGTCGGGGCGGTGTGGCTTGCGAGCCTGGCGTTGATGCTGAGCCCGATCCAATCGGAGCTCGAGCACGGCCAGACCGACATGGTGGTGCTGATCGGGCTGTGCGCTGGGATGGTGCTGATCGGGCGGATGCCTTGGGCAGCTGGCTTTGCGCTCGGGCTGGCGCTCTTGGTCAAGCACCACGTCATCGTGTTCATGGCGTACCTGCTCGTTCGCAGACGCTGGAAGACCGCGCTGGGCATGGTGCTCGGCGGTGCGGTCTTCGCGTTCCTGCCCGCGATAACGCTCGGGGTTGCGCAAACGGCAAAGTATCTGGGACAGTCGTACGGGTATGTCCTCCGACTCTTCGGCGGCGAGGGCGCACCGGAAGGCGTGAACCTGCACCCGATCACCTGGGAGCTGAGCATCTCCGTCACCAGTGCGATGGCGCGATTCTTTGACGGCCCCGACGGCCCCTCGATGACGCTGGTCGGGATTGCGACGCTGCCGGTCGCGGGCGCGGTGTTTCTGGCGACGTGGTGGATCTATCGGCGGTACGGCGTGGCGATGTTCGTCGGGCGCGGCGGGCGGGCCGAGCGGGCGATCATGCCGATCGTGTTGCTCGAATGGTGCGGCGTGATCATCGGGCTGCTCGCGTTCAGCCCGCAGTCAATCACGCGGCACACCTCGATCATGCTGCCGGCGGTGGTGCTGGCGGCGTATGTGCTGCTCGTCAAACGGTCGGGGGTGAGCAAGTGGCCGCTCGTGATAGGAGTGGTCGGGTATCAGCTCGCCGCGCGGCTGCCGCCGGGTGAGGAGGCGTTTCGCCCGGCGCTCGAGGCGTGGCGGCACGTCAGCGGCGCGACGTGGTTCCTGCTGCTGATGTGGCTCGGGCTCGCGTGGAGCACGCTGAGCTTCTGGAAAGCGGGCTGCAGCGGGGTTGCGTCCACTGGAACCTCTGATCTTTGACGTTTTCGTACTCGGCTCAACTGTGGGCCGCGGGATGGTGGTGTGATGGATTCAGACTGCCGCCGGTGCTCGGCGTGTGCGGCGTGTGCGGGGTGTGCGGGGTGTTCGGCGTGGCAAAGGCTGTCGGAGATCCAGAAGAACACCGCCGGCTACTCCCGCATTGGCACCTGCACCCCGCGTTCGTCGGCGCACCGTTCGGCGTCCTCGTACCCCGCATCAACATGCCGGAAGACGCCCATCGCTGGGTCATTTGTAAGAACTCGTTCGAGCCGCGCGGCGGCCTCTGGCGTGCCGTCGGCAACGATCACCTGCCCGGCGTGCTGGCTGAAACCGATCCCCACGCCGCCGCCGTGGTGGAAGCTCACCCAGCTCGCGCCGCTTGCAACATTCACCATCGCGTTGAGGATCGCCCAGTCGCTGATCGCGTCGGAGCCATCCAGCATCGCCTCGGTCTCGCGGTTGGGGCTGGCAACTGAGCCGCAGTCGAGGTGGTCGCGGCCGATGACCAGCGGAGCCCGGACACGGCCGTCGGCGACGAGTTGGTTGAAGAGCAGCCCGGCCTTGTCACGCTCGCCATACCCCAGCCAGCAAATGCGCGCCGGCAACCCCTGAAAGCCGAACGCCGGGGCGCAGCTGGCAAAGTCGCCCGCGAGCAGGGCGTCCGGGTTGGCGTGGCAGGAAAGAATCCAGCGGCGGAGGCCGTCCTGCTCGGGGAAGAGCTTCAGCAACTCGTGGTCGGTGACGAAGATGTCTCGCTCGTCGCCGGAGAGCGCCACCCACCGGAACGGCCCGCGCCCGATGCAGAACTGCGGCCGGATGAACGCCGGCACAAAGCCGGGGAAGCTGAAGGCGTCGGCAAACCCGTGGTCGAGTGCGCGCTGGCGGATATTGTTGCCGTAGTCGAACGTTACCGCGCCGCGGCGTTGCAACTCGACCATCGCCCGGACGTGCCGCTCCATGCTCGCGTTGGCAAGCTCGACATAATGCGCCGGATCGGCTGCGCGGGCGGTGGCCGCTTCTTTGAAACAATACTCAACGGGAACGTACCCTTCGAGCGGATCGTGGGCGCTGGTCTGGTCGGTCAGGACATCCGGTGTGATGCCCCGTTCGAGCAGCCTTTCGAGCAGCTCGACCGCGTTGCAGTGAACCCCGATCGAGCGGGCGTGTTTCTTGCTCGCCTCTTCTACCGCGCGGTCGATCGCGTCGTCAAGCTCGGTCACGATCTCGTCGAGGTACCGGTCGGCGACGCGGCGGTCGAGTCGCGAGCGATCAACGTCAGCCAGCAGGCAGACCCCACCGTTGAGCGTGATCGAGAGCGGCTGGGCCCCGCCCATCCCGCCGCAACCCGCGGTGACGCAGATCCGACCGGCGAGCGAACCGCCGAAGTGCTGGCGGCCGCACTCGGCAAACGTTTCATAGGTTCCCTGCAGGATGCCTTGCGTGCCGATGTAGATCCACGACCCGGCGGTCATCTGGCCGTACATAATAAGGCCCTTGGCGGCAAGCTCATCAAAGTGTTCCTGCGTCGCCCAGTGGGGGACCAGGTTGGAGTTGGCGATCAGCACCCGCGGCGCGTCGGTGTGTGTGCGCACCACACCCACGGGCTTGCCGGACTGCACCAGCAGCGTCTCGTCCGCCGCGAGGTCCTGCAACGAACGGACGATCGCGTCGAACGCCGGCCACGATCGCGCAGCCTGACCGCGGCCGCCGTACACCACCAGCTTCTCCGGGTGTTCAGCAACTTCGGGGTCGAGGTTGTTCATCAACATGCGCATCGCGGCCTCGGCTTGCCAGGTCTTGCAGGTGCGCTCGATGCCGCGCGGGGCGCGGACCATTCTGCTCTCGGTGTTGGTCTGTATAGCCAAGATAAGGATCTCCGTTCACGCGAGGGTGTTGTGGAATACCGCAGCGTATCCCGCCAGAACCCGGGGTACAAGAGGTGTGATCCCGACTGCGGCCCGCCCGGCATGCAGAGATTGCTAAAGCAGCGGGGGGGGAAGCACCACGCCGATGTCCTCGGAATCAAGCAGTGCGGTGAGCGCCTCGATGTCCGGGGTCTGCGGCCGATCGTCAACCAGAGTCGGCACACGCTCTCGGATCGCGGTGTAGAGTCGCTCGACACGGTCCCCGGACCGCAACGGGCGGTGCAGGTCGATGCCCTGTGCCGCGCACAAAAGCTCGATCGCCACGACCGACCGAGTCAGCGAAAGGGCCCGCTCGGCTTTGGCGGCCGCCCGGGGTCCGAACGAGTTGTAGTCCTCGATCCCCGCGCTGGTCGAAATGTTCGCCACACTCGCGGGGTTGGCGAGCCCGATGATCTCATTACAACACGCCGCGGCCGTGTACTGCACGATCATCAGCCCCGATTGCACGCCCGGCTTTGATGCAAGATAAGGAACCAGGCCTGAAGCAGGGTCGGCCGCCGCCAGCATGGCGAACGTACGCCGCTCACTGATCCCCGCGATATGGGAGAGTGCAATCGCAAGCGTGTCCAACGGGATCGCAAGGGGCATGCCGTGAAAGTTGCCAGCGGATATTATATCGCCGCCCTCGAAGACAAGCGGGTTGTCTGTGACGCCGCCGAGCTCCTGTTCGACCGCCCGCTTGACGTACCTCGCGGCATCCAACGCCGCCCCGAGCACCGGAGGAGCGCACCGGAACGAGTAGGGGTCCTGCACCCGTGGGTCGTCGTCGCGGTGGGAGGGGATGATCTGGCTGCCCCGGAGCATCTCGCGGAGCGCCGCCGCGACATCGGCCTGCCCGGGTTGGTTTCGAACCTTATGAACCCTCGCATCGAGGAAAGCATCGGTCGCCATCGTCGCGTCGATCGACATGCCGCACGCGGCGATCGCAGCCGAGAACAACCGCTCGAACTCATCACATAACAACGCGGCCCGTGACGCCATCAGGTGCGTTCCGTTGATGAGGGCGAGACCTTCCTTTGCTTGTAAGGTCACCGACTCAATCCCGGCTTCGGCGAGAGCATCATCCGCCCGGCAGAGAGCACCCCGCCGATAGGCCTCTCCCTCACCCATGAGCGTGAGCGCCGCCGCGGCGAGCGGGGCGAGGTCTCCGGACGCGCCGACCGAACCGACCTCGGGCACCGCGGGCGTGATGCCGCTATTGAGCAGCGCCAGAATCTTGTCCACAACCTCCGGCCGAATCCCCGAAACGCCACGCGCGAGCGACGCGGCCTGGATGAGCATCATCCCCCGAACGATCGGGACAGAAAGATGCGGCCCGAGCCCCGCGGCGTGGCTGCGAACTAAGTTTCTCTGGAGTTGGGCGAGCTCGTCATGGGGGACCCTCTTCTTGCTCAGCGAGCCGAATCCGGTATTGATCCCGTAGCGGGGGGTGTCGCCCGAACACGCGTCCTCGACCACGCCGCGTGACTGCGACATAGCCGAGCGGGCAGCATCCTTGAGTCCCACACGCCTCCGGCCGGTCGCCACCGACAGCACGTCTGCGATCGACAACGGCAAACCATCGAGCATGAGCATGTCGTTCATTTCTCTTTCCTGAAACGCAAGGCGTAGTTGTCGTCGTGACCTTTGGTAATCATTTCATTGATTCCGGGGTTGCGCTTTGGTTGGTCGGCCCTGCGCGGTGCCGATCCGAGATGACTATGATCTTGGTCATCGCTGAAAGTGAGAGAAAGTTCATAGCGTATACAAAGTCCTATAATACATGTTATGTATAACTGATGCGAAATCTCAAGTCTCTGGTGTCACTGAAACCACCATCCTCTGCGAAACCTGTCCCGGGCACAGCAAGGCGCCCCCCACTCGGCCCAGAGCATGATGTACTTCGGTGCCGCGCCTCATGTTGTGAGCGTCGACAGGCATCTCTCCAACACCTGATCCATCGGCACCATCTCACCCTTGCCGGGGTCTGATCGAGCTTTGCACTCGACCCCGCCCGCTTCGAGCGCCTTGGCGCCGATAGTGAGCCGAATCGGCATGCCGATCAGGTCGGCGTCCTTGAACTTGACGCCCGGGCGTTCCTTTCGATCATCGATCAGCACGTCGAGCCCGGCGGTGCTGAGTTGGGCTGAGAGTTGTTCGGCCACAGCCGCGTGTTCGGCGTCGTTGGGCTTCATCAGCACGATGTGAACGTGGTACGGCGCGATGGAAGCGGGCCAGATCATTCCGCTGTCGTCATGGCTCATCTCGACACACGCCGCCATGGTCCGGCTGACCCCGATGCCGTAGCACCCCATGATGACGCTGTGCCGTTTCTGCGTTTCGTCCATGACGTGGAACCCCATCGCGTCGGAATACTTGCAGCCGAGTTTGAAGATGTGCCCGGTCTCGATCCCCCGCTGTTCGACCAGGACCGCGCCCGATTCCCTCGGTGAGGGGTCACCAACCATGGCGTTACGAATCTCGGCGACCTTTACATAACTCGAATCCGCGAGTGCCGCTGCCATCTCGCGCGACCAGTTGAACCCGGTGACGTGATGGTCGGGCACGTCGGCGCCGGTTGCCCAGACGGTGTTGCCCTGCGCCGCGTCGGGGTCGACCACAACGACGCTCTTTCCTGCCGTCAACGCTCCTGACAGCGGGCTCACATAGCCGATCGCAAAGCCCGCAGCTCGCGCCCGCTTCTCATCGGCGAGCACGACCTTGAAGCCGACGGCATCGCGGAGTTTGCCTTCGTTGACTTCGTGATCGCCGCGCACCACCGCGAGCACCCAGTCGATCCCCCCGCTCTCGACACCCGGAGCGGGCTCGAGCACAACGGTCTTCAACATGTCGGCAGCGGTCACGCCCAGATGGGCCGCAACCCCTTCGATTCCCGGCATATTCGGCGTGTTGACCTTGGTCAACGGGGCATCGGCATTGCCTTCAAACGACCACGCCCGCGCGCCGATCTCGCACTTTTCCACGTTCGCGGCATAGCCGGACACGGGGCAGCGCAGAATGGTGTCTTCGCCTGTTTCGCAGTTGACCATAAACTCGTGGCTCGCCGAGCCGCCGATCGGGCCGGCTTCTGCTTCGACTGCGGTAAAGTCGAGCCCGCACCGCGCAAACACGTTCGAGTAGGCCCGGAACATCGCGTCGTACGTCTCGTCGAGCCCGCCTTTGCCTTCCACGGCGAGGTGGAACGAATAGGCGTCTTTCATGATGAACTCGCGTCCACGCAGCAGCCCGGCCCGCGGCCTGACCTCGTCGCGGAACTTACTTTGGATCTGATATAATATGAGCGGCAGCTGGCGGTAGCTGGTCACCGCATGGCGCAGAAAATCAGTGATGACCTCCTCGTGCGTCGGGCCGAGCACGGTGGCTCTGCCGTGGCGGTCGGTCAGTTGAAACAGGTCGTCGCCGTAGTCCTCTGCGCGCCCGGTCTGGTCGAAGATCTCGCGCGGCGCCATCGCGGGCATGAGCATCTCGCTCCCCCCCACGGCGTTCATTTCTTCCCGGATGATCTGGCTGATCTTTCGCAGCGAACGCCACGCCAACGGCAGGTAGTCGTACACCCCCGCGGCGACCTGCCGGATATATCCCGCCCGCAGCAGGAGCTGATGGCTCGGCGTGGTTGCTTCGGCGGGGGCGTCGCGCAGCGTCGGGATGATCGTCTTCGACCAGCGGTCAACATCGCCGACGTGGACGGTGACGGGGGAGAACGGGGCGTGGGCGACGGCTGTGGCGTGTTCGGTCATAGGGGGCAAGTCTATGGACCGTCCGACTGCCTAGCCCGACGGGGAGGGTTCTACTTGATCGGATGGTCCCGGAACAGATGCCGTCGGGGCAGGGGCGTTGATCTGCACGCCGGGGGAACCCGAGACCCACCCCGCACCGTGTAACGCCCGCTTCCACGCGGCACGTTCCCCTTCGGCAATGCGCTCGGCGGCTTCCCCGGGCACGCTCCTCCACCACCAGCACAGATACGCCGGAGCGTCGAGATCAACCACCAGGTCGGCCAGTTGCGCGTCGGTCAGGTCCACCAGCGGGGTCTCGATCGTGATGTCGTCGGCCCGAGGAGACTCGCCGGGAGTGGTGACATCCAGCATCGCCAGTCGCTCGACGAGCAACGCCCGGTCTACCGACGCGGCGATGGCCTCGATCTGGCTGGGGAGTGTGTCGTCGGTCGCGTGGGTGTGGGTCGGCCAGACGATCCGGCCGCAGCCGTTGGCCCGTGCCACTTCGACCGCCACCAGCAGCCCGAGCGAATCAAGAAACGCCGGCGAGGTTCCCGCTGCAAACTCGCGGATCGGGGCCGGTTCGAGCAGGTCGTGCCGCAGAAACCGCGCCTGCGATGAGACGGCTGCGAGCTGAGCGTCAGCGAGCGTCGGGTCGGTCACCCAAGGCATCAGCAGCGCCCCCCCACCCCCACTCTTCCCCCCACCCGTGGCACCGGCTTCCAGCCGGTGTCCATTCCCATCGGCCGAAGCCGTCCGCTCGGCCTCGATCGCCGCAGCAACGAGCGAAGCCATCCCGCCGTCGGTGATGAGGAGTGTCTGGTCGTTGGTGTGTGCCACGTCAGCAGTGTACCGCGAATCGGTGTGCACCGCTCAGGGCTGGGGGGCCGCCGGGGCCGTGAGAGTCTCTGCGTAAAACGACGCAACGTGGTCGTGCAGCCGGGCCAACTCCACCTCGCGGATGTACATCATGTGCCCGGCTTCGTAATACTCGGTACGGATGTTGCTGCGCAGGTCGGGGTCGATCCCCAAGTGATCGATCGTGTAGTCGGTCGCAAAGTATGGCGTCGCCAGGTCGTAGTACCCGCTGGCAAACAGCACCCGCAGGTTGCGGTTCTTGAGCATCGCGTCACGCAGTCGCGGGGCAACATTGACATACCGGTTGGTGAACCGGTCGTAGCTCCACGGGTGGACCCGCCCGGTGAGGATCTCGTAGGGGTGGTCGGTCTCGTACCCGAGTTCGGTGCGCAGGTAGTCGTTGAGCAGTGCCGCGTAGGGGCCGTCGATCGCCTCCATGCTCGGGTCAAAGTTCGGCCCGGTCCCGTTGCGGTCGGCGTCGCGGGCCCGGATCCGGCTGTCGAGCCGCCCGACGATAACCCCCTCATCCCGCAGCAGTTCCTCGGTGAAGCGTGAGATGTTGAGCCGCAGGTCCGCCCGGTCGACATAGTCCTCACTCAACCCCGTGTAGCGGGAGAGCGTGCGGACGATCCCGGCCCGCTCGTCGGCGTCGATCGCAGCACCCTTACCCAGCGCCACCAGATAGTCGTTCCCGGCAAACGCCTCGACCTCGTCGAGAAACTCACGGAGAGGCGTGGCTTGCAGGTCGTCATCAAGCGCCCCGTGGTACCACGCCGTCGCGGCATACGTCGGGAGGAACAGCCAGTACGGCGCATCATTCCCATCGTTGAACCGTACCGTGTGGAAATCGAGCACCGCCGAGATCATCACGATCCCGCTGAGAAACATCCCGTGGGTGTCTTGCAGATACCGCGCCATCCCCGCGTTGCGGGTGGTGCCATAGCTCTCGCCGGCGAGAAACTTCGGGCTCCGCCAGCGCTCGTTCCGCGTCGTCCACAGGCGGATAAAGTCCCCAACCGACGAGATGTCCTCGTCGAGCCCGTGGAACTGCGACTTGCTTTCCCCCTCGGCCGGGCGGCTGTACCCGGTCCCGACCGGATCGATAAACACCAGGTCGGTAAAGCCGAGCCACCCGTATTCGTTGTCGAGCAACCGGTAGGGCGGCTTGGGCGCAAAGCCCTCCGGCCCCATGTCCACCCGCTTGGGACCCAGTGCCCCCAGGTGCAGCCACACACTCGACGACCCCGGCCCGCCGTTGTAGGCAAAGGTGATCGGGCGGTCGGCCGCGTCGGCGTTATCGCTCGCCGCGTCGGCGTTGGCATCACGATCGCGGATGTACGCGATAAAGAACACGTCCGCCCGAGGTTCGCCCTCGTAATCGGGCAGCACCATCCGCCCGGTCGTCACGGTGTAGTCAAACGTTTCGCCGCCGCTGGTCGTGGTGTGGTGGGTGACGGAGAACTTGTTGCTCGCGCCATCGTTTGCCCTCTCGTGCCCATCGCTCGCGGCGGGTGCGGCGGCCGGCTCCTCGGGCTGCCATCCGGCCGACACCACCCCCGACACCACCACAGCAACACACACAACAACAGATTTCAGACGCATGAGCAGGTTCTCCGGGAAAAGGACACCAAAGGCACGCCCACCAAGGTATCACACCCTCTATCCGAGCGCATGCCCCGCGTGGTACGGAGCACACCTTCTGTGTTGCGGGACAGAATGGCCGTGTTGTGACGCAGAAACCGGCCTGAATTCTCCCACCTTACCGGGCATTTCCCCCAGAACCGAGACCCATCGCCGCGACCAGACTCTCCAGCGACGCTCGGATCCCCGCGTGCCCCCGGTCCAGCCGTACACCCCCACCACCCCCACCACCCGTGGCACCGGCTTCCAGCCGGTGTACACCCCCACCCTCACCCCCACCCAACGACTCCACCGCCGCCTTGCTGAACGAGTTCTTCGGCAGAGTCGGGCTCGAGGTGTCGATCGTGACACGGTCGGGATCAAGCCCCAACACCTCCGCCGCCATCAACGCCCAGTCGGCGTGCCGCGCGTAGCAATCAACCAGGTTGAACGGCTTGCCCCCCACCGCCCCCACCGCCCCCACCGCCGCATCGTTGCCCACGATCGCCCCGATCACCGCTGCGACGTCATCCACATGGACATACTTGCCCCCGCCCAACCTGTCGCACCGCCCGGTTTCGAGCAGCTCGCGGATGATCCCGTACCCGTGCGACCGCTCGAGGTTCGGGTCCACGCCATAGACCGCGCAGGGACGCACCGCCGACGTGTTCCTTCCTGCTCCAAAGTGCTCGGCCCAGAGGTGCGCCTCGACCGCCGCCTTGTACGCCCCGTAGAGCCGCGACGGCCGCAGCGGGTGGTCCTCGGTGATGAGGTTGGTCCCGTCCGCCGCCCGCTCGCGCTCGAGCATGTCGTGGTGCACCGCGATCGTGCTCACAAAGATGAACTGCCGGGGAGACGAAGCGTGCAGCAACCGGATCGAAGCGTCGAGGTTCGACCGCAGGTGCCCGTCAAGATCAACCGGCGTGGCCTTGAGCGGCGCCCAGTCCACGCTGTTGTGAATCACACAATCGCTGCCGTCGAGAAACTCGTCCCAGCACGAAGTATCGTCATGATTGCCGACGACGAACCGCTCGACAAATGCCTCGACATGGTCGCGGCGGCTGGTCTCCCGCACCAGCCCCGTCACCGTGTGCCCCGCCGCGTGCAGATGTCGCGCGATCGCCGAACCAATAAACCCCGAGACGCCCGTGAGTGCGATGTGCATGACACAGCGTACGCCGCCTGTCAAGCCCCCAACTACGCCCCCCACACCGCCCGGCCCCGCTCAATAGTTCGGCGTCGGCGCCCGGTAGTCGGCAAAGTCGATCGACCGGAACCACTCGACCGTCCGGGCCAGCCCCTCCCGCAACTCGACGCGCGGGGTCCACCCAAGCTCGGCCTTTGCCAGCGAGATGTCCGGGCACCGCTGCCGGGGGTCGTCCTCAGGCAGGTCCTTGAACACCAGCTTCGACCCGCTCTGGGTCATCTCAAGCACCAGCTCGGCCAGCTGTCGCACCGTGAACTCATGCGGGTTGCCAAGATTCACCGGCCCGACAAAGCCGTCGCCCCCGTTCATCATCCCGATCAACCCGTCGATCAGGTCATCGACATAACAAAATGACCGCGTCTGCGAGCCGTCGCCGAAGAGTGTGAGATCCGTGCCGTTGAGGGCCTGGCGGATGAGGTTTGACACCACCCGCCCGTCGAACGGGTGCATCCGCGGGCCGTAGGTGTTGAAGATCCGCACCAGCCGGATGTTCACCCCGTTCTGCCGGTGGTAGTCAAAGAACAACGTCTCGGCCGCCCGCTTGCCCTCGTCGTAACACGCCCGCGGGCCGATCGGGTTGACGTTGCCCCGGTAGCTCTCGGGCTGAGGATGCACGTTCGGGTCGCCGTAGACCTCGCTGGTCGAGGCTTGCAGCACCTTGGCGCGGCAGCGCTTGGCAATCCCCAGCACGTTGATCGCCCCGAGCACCGAGGTCTTCATCGTTTTGATCGGGTTGTACTGGTAATGCCCCGGCGCCGCCGGGCACGCGAGGTTATAAATCTCGTCAACCTCGAGCCAGAAGGCGTGCGTGACGTCGTGCCGTATGAACTCGAAGTTGGGCTTGCTCAGCAGGTGCACAATGTTCGACTTCTGGCTCGTGAACAGGTTGTCCAGGCAGATGACATCGTGCCCGGCGTCGACCAACCGCCCGCACAAGTGCGAGCCGAGGAACCCCGCGCCGCCGGTGATAAGAATGCGCTTGATATTCACGCGAACGCTCCGGGGTGTTGTGTCGTGCAGGATCGTCTCATGGTCTCATTCCTCGCCGTCCTCCCCGAGCACGTTGGCCCGGGAGGGGATACGGAGCGTCTGCCCGACCCGCAGATCGTCGATGCTGTCCATGCTGTCGCGGTTGGCGCTAAAGATCACGTCGGCGTAGCGGAGGCTGCCGTAGAAACGCTGGGCGAGTGTTGACAGGTTGTCGCCGCGAACGACCACGTACTCGAGAAACTCCGGCTCGGGCAGGTCGGTCTCTTCGCCCGCGGCCGGTTTGCCCTGCACGTTCTCAGGAGACGCCGGGACCCGCAGCACCTGCCCGACCCGCAGCGAGGTCGGGCTCACAAACGGGTTGGCCGCCGCGATCGCGCCCGCATGGTGGATCGTGCCATAGAACCGCCGGCTGATCCGCTCGAACGTGTCGCCGGACCGCACCGAATATTCCTGAAACGCCGGCGGCGAAAGCGACTCATCCGTGCCGCCCGCATCATCCGTTCTGTGCACAGAGAGAGCCGGGTTCGTCAGCGTGTCAGCCGCGGGCTCGGGGTCGATCGCCCCCACGTCGGGGACGGGCTCGACGATCGCCGCGTCTTCTTGTTCGTCTTCTGCCGCAAACGACAGCCTCGGCGTGTCCGACGGCTCCCACATCCAGTAGACACCTACCCACACCGCGACCAACGCGAGAAACCCGGCTCCGACTCGGGCGCTGGCGACACTCATCGCGGGCTCCTCCGTCAGGTCGTGGTGATGTCGGTCGCTGACGCTTTGTCCTGCTCTTCGTCCTGCTCGCGGTGCCCCCGCTGCCAGACCAAGGGGGCTGCGACCGCGATAGACGAGTACGTTCCCACGCCGACCCCAACGAGCATCGCGTACGCAAAGCCGCGGACACCCTCGCCACCGAAGATGTAGAGGATGAGCACCGCCAACAGCGTGGTGCCCGAGGTGATCACCGTCCGGCTGATCGTCATGTTGATCGAGCGGTTGATGATTTTGTCGGTCGCGTAGGGGAGCCGGCCCTTCATCTCACGGATGCGGTCCATGACGATGATGGTGTCGTTGAGCGAATACCCGATGATCGTCAGCAACGCCGCGACCATGTTGAGGTCGATCTTGAACGGCTGGATGCCGAGCACCGCAACCACACTCTGCGCCGCGGGCATCTTGTACACGATCTCGGCCATCGCGATCAGCCCGATACACGTCAAACAGTCGTGCAAGAGGCACGCGATCGCCGCCAGCGAGTACCGCACCGAACCAAACCGCACCCACACATAGATCAGGATCAGCATCAGCGAGAGCACAACCGACACCACCGCCTTGGCGCGGAACGTCCCCGCCATCGCGGCACTGAAACTCTGCACACTCGCCAGCGTGGTGGTCTGCCCGAGCGCATCGCGCACAAGAGACCATTCCCGCTTGGCGAGGTCCTCCTCCCACACCACATCGTTCTGCAGGTAGTCGATCGCCGGGTCGCGTACCAGGATGACCGCGGTCTCGATCGCGTCGTCGGTGCCCTCGAGCACGCGGACATCCACGATCCGGCCAGCGGTGTCTGAATAGTCCTGCTGATCACGCAGCCGGTCCAGGCGGGCATGGAGCCCCCACACCGTCGGCTTGGGGTCAAGATTCTCGAGCAGGATCGCGACGCCGCCTGTGAAGTCGCTCACGTCGTCCAGATAGCGCGGTCGGTCGATATCCGGCCCGAGCAGCCCGCGCGGGTTACTCAGCGGGAAGACCGGCGCGAGGTTGACATCTTCCTCCCGCTGGCCGGTAAAGGTCAGCGGCGGCCGGTTGTCGAGCTGATCGGCGAACGCCCGGGTCAGCGCATCAACCACCGTCTGCTCATCGGTCACCACGCTCTTGATCATGAACCGGTCCGATCGCACACCCGAAGAATCGGGATCGAGCGGGAGCACCTGCGCACTCACAAGGTCCGCCAGCGGCGATTCTGGATCTGCCGATTGTGCGATCTCCATCACCGCGTCCTCGACCTCCTGCCGGGTCAGCGTGACGCGATCCTCCGGGTCGTCGGGCGTGGAAGCGTCGAGCTTGAACTGCAGCGTCACCTGCGTCCCGCCTCGGAACTCGGTGTCCATCATCTCGCCGCGCTGCACGATGATCATGTACACCCCAAGGCCCATGTAGATCGACGAGACGACGATAAAGATCCACCGAAGTCCGAGCCAGTTGATATTCGGCTCGAACGCCCGCTCGATTGACGGCACCACCGAGGGCAGCATCCGGATACGCGTCATCAGTTTCAGCTCGATGAGCACCGCGAAGATCAGCCGGCTGATCACCAACGCCGAGAACATGGTCGTCAGCACGCCAACGCCAAGCGTGATCGCAAAGCCCTTGATTTCCTGCGTCCCGACGTTTGCCAGCACGATACACACGATCAGGTTCGTGACGTTGCCGTCCACAATCGACGACATCGCTTTGGAGAACCCGAGCCGCACCGCGGCCTTCATGTCCCGCCCCTCGCGCAGCTCCTCACGGATCCGCTCGAAAATCAGCACGTTCGAGTCAACCGCCATACCAAACGTCAGAATGATCCCCGCGATGCCCGGCAGCGTGAACGTCGCCGAGAGCGCCGACATCGCGCCCATCAACAGCAGCGCGTTGCACGAGAGCCCCAGCACCGCGATAAGCCCGCAGCGGAAGTAGTACACAACCATGAACAACGACACGCTGATCAACGCGATGATGCCGGCCCCGAGGCCCTTTTTCAGGTAGTCCAGCCCGAGCTCCGGACCGATCGCGTTCCGGCTGATCGGTGTCGAAGAGAGCTTGTTCTGCAGCGAACCGGCGTTGAGCACCCGGATGATGTAGGCCAGTTCCGTCGGGCTGAAGTCGCCCATGATCTGCCCGTTGCGGGAAATGCGGCTGTTCAGGTTCGGCGCGGTAAAGATCTCGTCGTCGAGCAGCACCGCCATGCTGTCCCCGACGTGCGCTTCGGTCAGCTCGCCGAGCAACGACGCGCCCCGTGGGTCCATGATAAAGCTGATCGCCGGCCGCCCGATCTGGTCGACACTCTGGAACGCTCTGGCGACCTTCCAGTTGCGGCTCGAGTCCGGCGTCAGTTTCGAGCCCCGCACGTCCCACGCCAGCATGAAGTATTCGCCGTTGTATTCCTCGACGATGTACCCGTCGCCGCCAAGGCTCGCAAAGAACCCCGACGGGTCACGACCGATCGCCGCGAGCCCCGCCGCGTTGTTGTACCACCCGTCGATCTTGTTGATCTTGAACCACGCCATGTCCGACGCTCGGGCGGCCCGCGGGCCCTTCTCTTGCAGGTCGGCGCGCATCTGCGCCTCATCGACGATCGACCCGGGGTCCACCGTGATCCGGAAGCTCAAGACACCCGATGCGCGCAGCAGCCGCTCAAGGTCGGCCGGGTCATCGAGTGTCGTCCGGATTGCTTCGTATTCCTTGTACTTCTCCACCAACGCATCCAGACGGGATTTCTGCTCTGGATAATCCTCCCGCAGCCGGTCGAGCGCCCGTTGCCGCGGGCTGGGCAGCACGACCTGCTCTTTGGTCTGGTCGTCGAACAGTCGCTTGCCGTCGTCTGAGAGCCGGAGCGCGCGGCGGACCTCTTCGGCGCTTAACGAACGCGACGCGATCGCCGCGCGGGCGGCCTCGTAGTCGATCTCCGCCTGCGCCGCTTCGAGCGCAAGGCTCTGCAGCGTGGCGTCGTCTGCCCCTTGCTCCTGTGCTTCCTCGAACGCCTGCCGCTGATACGCCGCAGCGTCCGCCCTCGCCGCGAGTTCCTCGAGCGCCGCGCGCTTCGACGCGTCGCCGTCGGCCAACGCCTCGATCCCTGCCGCTCGCTCGCTCGCCGGGAGCGACATCACCCGGTCGATCCGCGCGGGCGGAAGCCGATCGGCGTCGAGCTCGTCAAGCATCGCGTCAAACTCGGCCCGCTTTGCCTTCACGTCCGCGCCCGGCAAGGGCATCGTGATCTCGATCCGGTCCCGCCCCTGCGGCACCATCGAAATCTCGAACAGCCCCTTGGGGTCCACGCGGTCTTTCAGCACGTCGATCACGCTCGCCAAAATCTCGCGGGAGTTCTCGCCGGGGCGGACCTCCACCGAGTACACAAGCGTGACACCGCCGCGCAGGTCTTTGCCCAGGCGCAGCTTCTTTTCCGGGGGCATCGCCGCAAAGGTCGCAAGAAGCAACAGGGCGATTACCAGTGTGATCTTGGTCCAGTACCTTCGCATACGTTGCACGAACTCCGAAAGAGGAAAGAAACCGAACCCGACAAACCCGCCCGGGAGACAAAACTACGCGATCAGTCGTCAGTCAGCGCAGAGTCATTGTCAGACTCGAGATCGGCATCATCCGAAGACTTGCCGTTGCCTTTGCCCGACTTGATCACCTGTTGGATCGCGTGCTTGGAGAAGTGCGCCTTCGCGCCGCTCACGTCATCGATCCGCAGCACCACCGCGTCGTTGCGGACCTCCTGCACCGTCCCAAGCATCCCGCCGGAAGTCAGCACCCGGTCCCCACGCTTGAGCCCGCCCAGCATCTCGGCGGTCTGCTTCTTGGCGCGACGCGAACTCATCATCGTCGAGACAATCATGAACACCAGTATCAACGCGAAAATGATAAAGATGGTGTCGCCGAACGGCTTGGGAGGTGGCGCGTTGCCCGTCGCGGCCGGGTCGCCGGGAGCACCGGTCGTCTCCCCCCCCGAACCGCTCCCGATCCCCGGCACGCTGTTGGGCAACGCACCGCCGTCCTGAAGAAAACCGAGTGTGGGCGTTGATGTCCACGTTGACCAGAGAGAGTTGTTCTGCATGAGGGGGCAAGCTCGCCTTGTGTATTCTGACCTGGAATCCGTCCGTTATCAATCAACCACCAATCGCCCGGCCGACCCGCTCAGGCAATCGCGTCCTGACCCGGCACCGCAGCTGCCGCCCGGGGCCACTTCTGCGCAAACCCGGGCCAGTCATCTTCTGCGATCGCACACCGGATGTCCAACATCAGCGTCTGGAAGTGCCAGAGGTTATGCAGCGTGAGCAGCATCGGCCCGAGCATCTCTCCCGACATGAACAAATGTCTGAGATACGCCCGGCAGAACGGCTGCCCGT
This sequence comes from Planctomycetota bacterium, assembly GCA_030950285.1. Classification (GTDB taxonomy): domain Bacteria; phylum Planctomycetota; class Phycisphaerae; order Phycisphaerales; family UBA1924; genus PNC22. The sequence continues at coordinate 135,939 of JAUZRR010000004.1, forward strand.
CCGGAGTCGCCCAACCGTGCCCCGCAGGGTCGCACGCCGCGCACCCGCACCCGACCTCGATCGGCCCAAAGTCCCGCTCGTGCCTGGCGTTTCGGAACCGCAGCGTCCCTTCTCGGACGAACGCCTGCCCGTTCCTCGCGTTCCGAGTCGGCAGCACGCAGTCAAACATGTCCACCCCCGCCAGCACCGCGGCCACGATGTCCCGCTCGTACCCCACCCCCATCAAATACCTGGGTTTGTCCTCCGGTAACAGGGCTGCGGTGTGCCTAGTCACCCCCGCGATATCATCGTGCAGCTCCCCCACCGCGACCCCCCCGATCGCGTACCCCGGCAAATCAACCGCCGCCACACGCTCGGCTGACCAAGTCCGGGCCTCCAGGTCGGTCCCCCCCTGCACGATCCCGAACAGCGCCTGCGCATCCGCCCTCGCGTGGGCCTTCTTGCAGCGTTCGAGCCACCGCACCGTCCGCTCGTTGGCGGTCCGAAGCCGCGCCGCGTGGTCGTACCCGCCCTTGATGCTGTCCCGGATCGCGGCGATCCTGATCCGCGTCTGGTTGGTCGGCCCGACACTCGGGTCCATCGAAGGCGGGCAATCGTCAAACGCCATGATGATGTCCGCCCCGATCGCGTTCTGCACCCCGATCGAACGCTCGGGTGTCAGCCGGATCCGCGAGCCGTTGACGATCGACTTGAACGTCACGCCCTCATCATCGACATCGTTGATGTCGGCCATCGAATACGCCTGGTACCCCCCCGAATCGGTCAGGATCGGCCCCGGCCACCCCATAAACCGGTGCGCCCCACCCGCCTTGGCGATGGTCTCTTCGCCGGGTCGCAGCATCAGGTGGTAGGTGTTGTTGAGCACAACCTGTGTCCGGGTTGCCGCGACCTGTGCAGGCAGAAGTCCCTTGACCGTCCCCTTTGTGCCCACCGCCATAAACGCAGGGGTGTCGAACGCCCCGTGCGGCGTCGTCACCCGCCCGACCCTTGCCGAGGAGTGAGAGCAACGACGCGCGATCTCAAAGCGCAATGGTGCAGGCACAGTCAGCCCCGACCCCCGCCACGGCTCCCACCACCACCAAGCCCCCGGCGTTTCCGCTCCGTGTCCTTGGCAAGCAGCTTCTTCTCCCGGGCCGAGAGACTCCCGATGCCCTCGTCCTGAATCTTCGCAAGGATCGCGTCAATCTCGGCCTCTTCACGCGCCAGCCGGCTCGCGGCGTTCGAGGGCTTTGCGGGCTTGCCCGGCTTCGGCCCCCTCGCCCCCCGCGGCTTCGCGGCTTTCCGTCTCGGTCCGACGGCTTTCTGCTTCCGCGAATCGCCGAGCACGTCAAAGAAATCCAGCAGCAAGTGCGAGTTGCGTATGAAATACGCCCCCGCCAACGCCCCACCGACGTGCGCCGCGTCACCCCCCGCGTTGCCCCCGCCGAGCAACAGGTTCAGCACCGCGAACCCGACGTAAAGGTATGCCACCGTCCGCATCGTCAGCGAGATCGGGAGCAGGATGAACTGCAACCGCATCGTCGGCGCGATATACGCGCACGCCATAATCACCCCGAAAACCCCCGCCGAAGCCCCGATCAACGGCGTCTTGGTGTCCGTAAACAGAAAGCCCGGCAGTTGAAAGGGCAGCAGCGTCCCCGCGAGGTTGAGCAGCAGATACATCAACCCGCCGAAAATGCCGCACACGAGGTAGAACGCCAGATACCTCCGCCGCCCCAGCGTCTCTTCTACGATGCCGCCAAAGACCCAAAGCCCGAACATGTTGAACGCCAGGTGCATGATCGAGGTTGGATCGTGCAGAAACTGGAACGTCACCAGCCGCCAGACTTGCAGCCGCTGAAATCCTTCGTAGGTCGAGAAGTGCCCCCACTCATACAGCGGCTTCAGTGCGGTGTTCGCGAGAAGGTGTACCGCGATATTGACGATGATCAGCCACATCGTGACCGAGAGCGCATTCATGCGGCCGAAGTGAAAGCCGCCCGACGGCCCGCGACCACCACCACCCCCGCCGTACCCGCGAGGCTCGTCCCTGTAGTACCCGCGTTCAGCTAAGCCCATCTGTGCAGACGCTCCGTGTCTGAAGAACGCAATCGGCGTGTTCCCGGGCCGATCGCAAAGTCGCCCGCAATGCTAGCGGTCGCGCAGGCGAGCCGTCGCCTCCCGCAACGTCCGTCGCTCGCCCCGGCTCAGGCTCCCGATCCCCGACGCCGAAATCTTGGCAAGAATCCGTTCGACATCCTCGCGGTCTGCTGCTGATATTGGGGGCTCGCCGCTCCCGGTTTCGTCCGCCGGTGCATCCAGCAGCCCCCGCCACCGGTCCACCCCCGCCGGATCGACCGCAAACCGCCGCTGCTGCCAGACGTGCCAGCAGTACGCCCCACCGCACACCCCGATCCCCGCCACCAGCAGCAACCCCGTCAGCAGCCCTACCCCCAGCAGCCCCATCGCCACCAGCAGCCCCACTCGGGGCGCCAGCGCCCGCGAGCCGTCGCGGTCAAACACCGCCCCCACCAGCACCCCCTCATCCAAAGGCAACATCGGCAGCAGGTTGAACGCCAGCACGTACACCGCCGCGGCGTAGACCTGCCAGAGCAACACCAGCCCGATCGTCGCCGGCGTGCTCGAACCAGAGATTTCCCCCAGCGCCACGCCAGGCCGCAACGGATCAAACACCAACTGGGCATCCGGCCCCATGACCAGCACAACCGCTCCAGCAGCCGCAGCCCCCACCGCGGCAAGCATCCCCAGCCCGACCGCCGCCCCGAGACCCTCAGCCCTCCCCGCCGACCGCCCGGCTGATTCGTTTCCCGCTTCAAACCGCCACACCGCCCCCAGCGGCCAAAGGGTCACGTCCGTCGGCCGCAGCCCGCACCACCGCACCAGCGCGTGCCCGCGGGCCGCCTCGTGCAGCACGACAACACCCCCGAGCGCCACAAGCCCGGTCGCGACATAGATCGGCCCCAGCCCGTTCCAGATGGCGTACGCGAGCACCGCCAGCACGAATACCACCGCCACAACATGCAGCCGCACCCGGCACCCACCAACCACAAACAACGGCAACGACCACCAGACCGGGGACTCGCCCTCCCCCAGAATCCGCGTCAGCAGCGACCCCCGCTCGCGGTCGTTGGCGTTCGGGCTTGGGGGTGGCGGGGGCATGGCGCGATGCTAGGACGTCCCTTTGCCGGGTTCCAAAAAGAACAGCCGCCCGGCACAAAGCCGGGCGGCTGCGTCAGATCAGGGTTGATCCGCTGTCAGCGTCGATTAGCGACGACGACGGATCGCGGCGATGCCGCCGAGGCCGAGGAGGGCCATCGCGCCGGGCGCGGGCACCGCGTTGACCGGCGAGCTGAAGTTGATGACGTAACGGCCGCCGGAGCCGAAGCTGGAACCATCCCACTGGGCGAGAGCGCCGCCGCCTTCGAGGCCCTGGATGAAGTTCCCGAGGTCGTCGAGGTAGGTGTTGGTGAAGCCGAAGATGTCGTTGCCGCCAGCGTCCTGCGCGTCGTTGTTGAACTCGGTGATGCCGATGAGGTAGATACCAGCAGCAAGGTTCAGCGAGATCTGGCTCTCAAGGCCAGTGCCGCCGTTGGAGCTGTCGTCGTTCTCGCCGATGCCGTTGCCATTCCCATCAAAGAGGTGCAGCTGGGTGTCAAAGCCATCCGCGCCGCCGAAGGAGTCGATCGTGAGGCTGCCGCCGCCCCAGCTGAAGCCGTACACGTCAGCGTCGGCACCCATGTTGGTACCCATGATGCTGGTGGTGCCGTTGGTCACGGACTGGCCGGGGGGGGTGTCGGTCGCGTCGCCGATCTCGTTGAAGACCTGGGCGTTGGCGGAACCAGCGACAGCGACGAGGGCAGCAATAGCAAGAACGTTCTTCATGGTCAAGTCTCCTCCCCCACGGCTTGCGCGGGGATTAATGATGCCGCTCCCGAATGGGATAAGGCAGGTCTCTCCAAAGGGTTGAGGGAAACAATTCCCTCATATCTCCTCTTGCCCGGCAAGCGTCAACCCACCGAACAGAAGAAACTGTACAGGCTTACGGATTCCCAGTCAATGAAGTTTTTTGCGTTTGGCAAGGAGATTTCAAGAAAAAATTCCGGTAACACCCGACCCAGATTCACAAAACTGCCCAAACCGCCACACCCATCCGAAAACACCGCAGAAGCCCCCAAGAGTTGAGCTGTCCCGAGGCAGGATTCACGGCACCAACGACAATCCTCACGCCCCCGTGCCATACCGCCCGGTCCCTCCCAGCTCCTCCGCGATCCGGATCAACTGGTTGTATTTCGCGTTCCGGTCAGAGCGGCACGGGGCCCCGGTCTTGATCTGGCCGCAATTCGTCGCGACCGCCAGGTCCGCGATCGTCGAGTCCTCGGTCTCGCCCGAGCGGTGGCTCATCACACACCGGAACCCGTTCGACATCGCGTAGTTGACCGCCTCGAACGTCGCGCTCAGCGTCCCGATCTGGTTCACCTTGATGAGTACCGCGTTGGCGCTGCGTTCCCTCACGCCGCGCTCGATGAACTCCCGGTTGGTGACAAAGATGTCGTCCCCAACCAGCTGGACCGAATCCCCCAGCTTGGCGGTCAGCCTGGCCCACCCATCCCAGTCGTTCTCCGCGAGCCCGTCCTCGAGCGACCGGATCGGGTACCGCTTGCACCAGTCCGCCCAGATCGAGATGAGATCATCAGACGAGACGATCTCCTGCGACGAGCTGAAGAACTTGTACCCGGCCTTGCCGTCTTTCTCCGCCTCGTTCCACAGCTCGCTGGTTGCCGGGTCCAGCGCCACGAAGATCTGCTCCCCCCAGCGGTACCCCGCTTTGTCGGTCGCCTCTTCGATAATCTTCAGCGCGTCCTCGTTGTCCTTGAGGTCCGGGGCAAACCCGCCCTCATCGCCGACGGCTGTCGAGAGCCCGCGGTCACTCAGCACCTTCTTGAGCGTGTGGTAAATCTCGACCCCCGCCCGCAGCCCCTCGGCAAAGTCGTCGAATCCCCAGGGCTGGATCATGAACTCCTGAAAGTCCACCGTGTTGTCGGCGTGCTTGCCGCCGTTGAGGATGTTCAGCATCGGCACCGGCAGCGTCTTGGCCGCCGCGCCGCCCAGATACCGATAGAGCGGCAGCCCGGTCGCCTCGGCCGCTGCCTTGGCGGTCGCGATCGAGACCCCGAGTATCGCGTTGGCGCCAAGTTCTGCCTTGTTCGGCGTGCCGTCGAGCTCGCACATCACCGCGTCCACGTCTTCCTGGTCGCGGGCGTCCATCCCCTCGACCGCCGGGGCGATCCGGTCGATGACGTTGGTCACCGCTTTCATGACGCCCTTGCCCATGTAGACCGCCTTGTCCCCGTCGCGGAGTTCGACCGCTTCGTGCTCTCCGGTCGAGGCCCCCGAGGGGACCGCCGCGCGACCGGTCGCGCCGCACTCGAGCAGCACCTCGCACTCGACCGTCGGGTTGCCCCGCGAATCAAGCACCTGGCGGGCGTGAACAAGCTCGATCTGAAAGCTCATGGGTTGTCTCCGTGGGTAGGGTCTAAGGTCCGGGTCGCCCGGGTGGATGTCTCGTTGTGCGGGCGGCATACCCGCTGTCGAATTGCACCCAGCAGGATAGCCCACACCCGGCCGCCCACTTGTCTCCTGCCTTGGCCGGCCGTCCCCACTACCATCTCGTTCACTCCTGAGAGGAATCATGATGCCAGCACCGACCGCCGGGTTCGCCGCACAGCTCGATCAGATCGGCAAGACCCTCGTCGAGCAGAGCCACCGCGTCGCCAAGCTTTTCGAGGCCGCCTGCGACGCGGTGTTTGCGATGGACGTCCAGGCCGCCCGCGCGGTGGTCGATGCCGACGACGAGATCGACCGGGTGGATATCGAGATCGAGGCGCGGACGGTGGCGTTGCTCGTCGAGGTCGCCAGCCGCGCCGAGCCGGTCCCTCCCGCCGAGCTCCGCCGTATGCTGGTGATCGTCAAGGTCAACAACGAGCTCGAGCGCACCGCCGACTCAGCGACCGCGATCGCCTCGCTCGCGCCGACCTTTGCCGGGATCGGCGTGGCGCTTCCCGACACTCTGCGTGTGCTGACCAACAGCGTCGCCGGCATCCTCCGCGACATCACCCGCAGCATCGAGAAACGCGACCCGAAACTCGCCAAGCTCGTGCTTGACGCCGAGGATACTGTCGAGGCGTTCAAGTCTCAGCTTTTGCGTGATGCCGAGCGTCGCATCGCGGCCGGGGAGGTCTCGGTGGACCACGCCTTCGCCGTCCACGAGCTGACCAACCAGTGCGAGCGCATCGCCGACCACGCCACCAACATCGCCGAGCAGGTGATTTACGCCACGACCGGCGCGATCGTGCGTCACACCGAGGCGGGCTGGGTCGAGCTGCCCCGGTCTTCCTGACCGGCGAGCGTCCCGGCCTGCGCACTTATCGCCGCCAGGCACGCGCACGCCGCGCGGATGTCCTCGGTCGTGGTGCACGGCCCCACGCTCAATCGGCACGCGCCCCCGGTCTTGGTCGTGCCGAGTGTTTCGTGGACGCCGGGTGCGCAGTGCAGCCCTGCGCGGCCCAACACCCCTGCCCGTGCTTCGAGCGCCAGCGCCAGTGCCCCGGGTGCCAGTCGTTCGTGGGTGATCGCGAAGACGCCTACCCGCCGCGTCGGATCGGTCGGCCCGTGCAGCCGGTAGCCGGCCGACTCCCCGGGGAACGCGTCCAGGAACGTCTCGATCAGCCCGACCTCGTGGCGGCGGATTGCGTCGACCGTGCGTTCGAGCACCCACTCGACCCCCGCCAGCAGCCCGGCGATTCCCAGCGTGTTGTGCGAGCCGGCCTCGAAGCGGTCGGGCAGGTCCGTCGGTTGCTGGTCGGACTCGCTGCGGCTGCCGGTGCCGCCGTGGCGCACCGGCTCGATTCGGTCTTCGGCCCCCGGCCGGATGTAGAGTCCTCCGGTGCCCGCCGGGCCCATGAGTCCTTTGTGCCCGGGGAAGGCGAGCAGGTCGATGCCCATGGTTTCGACATCGACCGGCAGGTGTCCGAGCGTTTGCGCGGCGTCGACCAGCAGCGGCACGCCGCGTTCGCGGCACGCCCGTCCCACGGCCCCCACGTCCTGGACGGTTCCGGTCACGTTGCTGGCGTGGACCATCACGACGAGTCTTGTCTCGGGCCGGATCGCGTCGATCACCTCGCCCGGCGCGACAAGCCCATCGGCGTCGGCCCCGACCCGTGTGACCCTGACCCCTTGGGCGGCCAGGTGCGTGAGCGGCCGCAGCACCGAGTTGTGTTCCATCGCGGTGGACACAATGTGGATCGGCTCATCCGGCCGGTGGTGTTTCCACCACGCGACGGTGCCGTGGATCGCCAGATTCAGCGCATCGGTGCAGTTGAGCGTGAAGATGACCTGCTCGGGCGGGACGAGCGCCGGGGCGCCGACGAGTTCGCCGAGCCGTTCCCGGCATCGCCGCAGCACGGCGGCTCCGGCGACGGCTTCGGCGTAGGCCCCTCGTCCCGGTGAGGCTCCGTTCTGCGTCGAATACTCGACGATCGCCCGCAGCACGGCCTGGGGCTTTGGGAAGCTGGTCGCGGCGTTGTCCAGATAGATGCGGGGTGGGGGTTGCTGGTGGGGGTTCGGCTTCTGCTGGTGGGGGTTCGAGGGCATGACCACAGGGTAGAGCCCCACCCGCACGCCGCACGCCCCCCCGCGCCATGCGCACCGAGGAAAGAGCCCCGACGCGCCGGCGTGGGCCTGGGGCCTGGAAGGTGGGACCGGCTTCCAGCCGGTGTGCACCGCCCCCCCCCACCCGTGGCACCGGCTTCCAGCCGGTGTGCCGCCCCCCCCCATCCGTGGCACCGGCTTCCAGCCGGTGTGTACCGCCTGGAAGGCGGTCCCACGGTGTCGGTTCGTTCAGGCCGACGCCCCGGTCGCCGCGGGCTTGGGCTTGGCGGCCTTGTAGAACGGCAGTTTGACGACCTCTGCTTCCAACTGCGTCCGCCCTGCGTCGACGGCCAGCGTCGTGCCGACCTCGGCGTGGGCCGAGTCCACCAGCGCCATCGCGATGGGGTGGCCGAGCGTCGGGCTCAGGCACCCGCTCGTCACCCTCCCGATCGGCTCGCCCCCGGCCCCCGACGCCAGCACCGCGTGCCCCGGCCGGGGCGTCCGCCTGCCCTCGAGCGCCAGGCCCACGATCCGCCGGCTCGGGCCCCCCTCGGCGATGATCTTCTCCAGGGCGTCCTGCCCGATGAACCGCTCGCCCCGCTCGGCTTCGTGCTTGTCCATCGTGATCGCAAAGTCCACCCCGCACGAGAGCGCACAGATATCCTCGCCCAACTCCTGCCCGTAGAGCGGCATCCCCGCCTCCATCCGCAGCGTGTCCCTCGCCCCGAGCCCCGCCGGCTTGATGAGCGCCTGGGCCTGCGTCATGTCAACATCCTTGAGCAACAGCTGGAGCGCCATGTTCACCGCCCCGGCCGGGAGGATCGCCTCGACCCCGTCCTCGCCGGTGTACCCGGTCCGCGACACAAGCACCTTCATCACCAGCAGATTCTTGACGGTAAACCGGTACCGCTTGAGCGCGGGGATCTCCTTGCTGAAGTTGGCGACCATCTCCATCACCTTCGGCCCCTGCACCGCGACCATCGCCGTCGATTCGGTCTGGTCCTCGATCGTGACTTTCAGCTCTTCCCCCCCACCCCTACCCGTGGCACCGGCTTCCAGCCGGTGTCCCGCCCCACCCCCACCCGTGGCACCGGCTTCCAGCCGGTGTCCCGCCCCACCGGCCGCGCCGGACCGCACATCCTCAAAGTGCCCGAGCAACTTCTCCCGGTTCGAAGCGTTGACGACCACGAGATAGTCCGCATCATCGAGCTTGTAGACCAGCACGTCGTCGCGCACGCCCCCACGCTCGTTGCACACCAGGCTGTACCTGCACTGCCCGGTCTGCATGTCGGTGATCCGCCGCGAACAGACCCGTTCGAGCAGCTTGCGGGCGTGCCGACCCTGCACCTTGACCCGCCCCATGTGCGAGACGTCGAAAACCCCGCCGCTGGTCCGCACCTGCTCGTGCTCCTCGCGGATGGAGGTGTACAGCATCGGCATCTCCCAGCCGGTGAACTCGACCATCTTGGCGTGGTATTCGAGGTGGAACTTGTGCAGCGGGGTCTTGAGCATGGATGTCTCCGGTCAGGCGGTGCGAATCGGGCAAGCCTAGCCCGCGATGGTCTCCATGGCAGGCCCGACCGCCGGCCACGGCCGGTTGTCGATCAGCCGCACCACCCCGCCCCCCGCACCCGCCACGGCCACTCCCACCGCCACCAACGCCCGGCAGGGAAACCCCGGCCGAACCTCCCCCAGCGTCTCTGCGTCGCGCACCACCGCGTACTCAACCTCGAGCCCCGCCGCTTCGAGCACCCCGGCCATGTGCCGCTCGGCCTGGGCCGGAGACCGAATCGCCCCGGCCCCCCGAATCGCCCGCGAAATCGCCCCCGCCCGCCGCCGACCGGCCGCATCAAGCAACCGGTTGCGGCTGCTCATCGCCAGCCCGCCCGCCTCCCGCACCGTCGCCGCGGGCACGATCTCGACGTCCGGCCCCCCCCGCTTTCGGTCGGCCTCGACCATCGCCCGGACCACCTGCAACTGCTGCCAGTCCTTCTCGCCAAAGACCGCCGCCGCCGCGCCGGTCAACGCAATCAACCGCCGCACCACCCGGCAGACCCCGGCAAAGTGCCCGGGCCGGAACGAATCCTCAAGCCCCGGCCCCTTCGCGACCGCGGGCAACTCCCCGACCGGGACGTCCTCGTCCGGCGGGTAGACCACATCCACCCCCGGCGCGAAGACCACGTCCACACCCAGCCGCGCACACCACGCGCAGTCCGCGTCAAGGTCACGCGGGTAGACGTCAAAGTCGGTCGCTTCGTTAAACTGCGACGGATTGACGAAGATGCTCACCACCACCGGCAAGGTTCCCCCCACACACGCCCCGGCCCGCGCGCGGGCGAGCTCGATCAGCGTTGCGTGCCCGGCGTGCAACGCGCCCATCGTCGGCACCAGCACGCAGCCGTGCCTCCCCGCTGCCGCCATCTCCGCTCTCGACGTGACCACTCGCATGCCCATAGCATGCGCCCGGCACGCCACGGGTCAAGCCCGCCCGCGCAGTTCCATGCCCAGACACAGACAGCCCCGGCACGCTCCATGACACGCACCCTCGGCCAATGGCAACAACAGATCGACGCGGTCGCCAACGCCGCCCTCCGAGGGACGCCGTTGGAACAGGCCCTCGCGGCACCGCCCGAGGAAGCCCTCGCGTTCGCCCGCGCGTTTGCCGACGACGCCGGGCACCGCCGGGCGATCGACCGGCCGCTCCTGGCGTGGGTGCTGGACCTCGACCCGTGGGACGCCTCGGGCGACGCCGAGACCGACCGCTGCGATCTCCGCCTGTGGCGGGCGCTTCGCCGCGACCCTCCCCTCGCCCCCCACCGCCTGATGGGCCGGCCCTCGGGCCCGCTCGCCCCCGAGTGCCGCGACGAGGGGCTCGAGGTCTGGACCGAAGTCGAACTGGCGTCCCTCCAGGCCCTCTGGTGGCACGCCCGGCAGGCAGGCTCGGCCGAGCTGCACGACCGCGCCCGCACGCACGCCCGCTGGCTGATGGACGAGATCCAGCCCGACAACGGCACCAACCACGCCTGGGCCGTCGCGGCGTTTGCCGAACTCGCCGCCGAAGGCAACACCGACGCGACGCTCTACGCCGAGACCCTGCTGCACAACTGCCAGGTCACGCTCGGGCGGGCCGACCTGCTCTCGGCGGTGCTGCTGGTTGACGCCTCGCGGTGTGTGGGTGAACTGCTGTAACGGACCGGGCGTGGATCACCCGTTGGCGAGCTGCCGCTGCCACTCGATGGTGTCGAACCACCGCCGCGCGGCCGGGGTGTTCTCCAAGCGCCGCCACGTCTCGGCGTCGTCGGCGTACCGCTTGCACAGCGCCGCAGCGACGAGCCCCATGAACATCGGCTGGGGACGGAGCGGGCGGCTGGTCAGCTCCGGATGGAACTGCGCGCCCACAAAGAACGGGTGCACCATCCGAGGCTTGCCTTCGCTTTCGGTCATGTGCTCGGGCAGCGTGCGCGGCAACTCAAGCATCTGCATGATCGGCTGGCTCGGATGCCGCCCCGAGAACACCATCCCCGCCGCTTCGAGGCGTTCGATGTAGCTGGGGTCCACCTCGTAGCGGTGGCGGAACCGCTCGCGAACGGTGTTCTCAGCCGAGAGCTGTTCGCGGTAGAGCCCGGCGAGCATCGACCCGGGCAGAACCGAAACGTCCTGCCCCCCGAGCCGCATCGTGCCTCCGAGGCCTTCGATCTTTTTCTGATCGGGCAGCTCGCTGATGACCGGGCGCTGGCAGTCCGGGCAGAACTCGGCGCTGTCGGCGTCGGCCATCCGCAGCACGTTGCGGGCAAACTCGATCACCGCGACCTGGAACCCCAGGCAGATGCCCAGATAGGGAAGCCCCGACTCCCTCGCGTACCGCACGGCCGCGATCTTGCCCTCGACGCCGCGCGACCCGAACCCCCCGGGCACGATCACGCCGTCGAGGCCGTCGAGGGTGGCTTGGACGTTGCTGTCGGTCAGGTCGGTCGCTTCGACCCAGCGCTGCTCGATCTGCGCGCCCAGATGAGTGCCGCAGTGTTCTAACGCTTTATCAATCGAGGCGTACGCATCACGAAGCTCGGCGTACTTGCCCGCCACGCCGATGGTCAGCGGGATCTTCTTTGGCGTGGTCAATCGCCGGACAAAGGTGCCCCATTTCTCGCGGGCACGGTCCTCAGCCGCGACGTCCACGCGGTCGTGGAGCTTGAGCATCGAGAGGATTTCGCGGTCGAGCCCTTCGAGCCGAATCTCGTCTGGGATGGTGTAGATGCTGTCGCGGTCGTGCATTGAAAAGACCCGCCGGAGCGGGACGTTGCTGAACATCGCGATTTTTTCCATCACCTGGTGCTGCACCGGGTTCGAGGCGCGGCAGGCGATGATGTGAGGCTGGATCCCGGCTTCGAGCAGCCGCTTGATCCCGAGCTGCGCGGCTTTGGATTTCTGTTCACCGAGGGTCTTGGGCTCGATGACGTAGGTCAGCGCCACAAAGCAGACCGAGTCGGGCCCTTCCTCAAACGCCAGTTCGCGCATCGCTTCGATATAGAGCCCGTTCTCGTAGTCGCCCACGGTGCCGCCGACCTCGACGAACACCACGTCGGCGGGGCGTTTCCCGTCGCCGCGGAGGGCAAGTTCGCGGAGCCTGCGTTTCACCTCTCCTGTGACGTGGGGGATCATCTGCACATCGCGCCCGAGATAGACCCCGTGGCGTTCGCGGTCGAGGATTTCTGAATAGATTCGGCCGCTGGTGGTGAAGTTGTGGGTGGTCAGGTCCTGATCGAGCATCCGCTCGTAGGTGCCCAGGTCCATGTCGCACTCGGTCCCGTCGTCGAGGACGAACACCTCGCCGTGGCGGTAGGGGTTGAGCGTGCCTGAGTCGATATTCAGGTAGCCCTCCATCTTGATCGGCGCGACACTGAGCCCCTTGTCCTTGAGCATCTTGGCGACACTCGACGCGAAGATGCCCTTGCCAAGCCCGCTCATCACGGTGCCCAGCACGACGATGTATTTGTGACGCCCGGTGCGGTACCCCTCGGGCATCGGTGAGTAAAACTCGGTCGCCTGGGTGGTCTGGCCGACCGAGGCGAGCAGATCGCTGCCGCTGCGGTCGGCGGGGCGGGTCGGCCCGTTTGCGTCGTTGTCGTGCGATGGGCCGTCCGTGCTGGGCATAAGACATCGTATCATGTCGAGGGCATCCGACAAGCCCGCGGCTGCACCGTGCCTTCATATAGCCCCCCCCACACACAGCACCCCCCCCACCACCACTCGCCCACGGAGACCCATCGCATGATCCACCGCCCTCTCAGGTTCCTCACCGCGGCCCTGCTCCTGGCGAGCGGGGCGTGCCATCCCGCGCTGGCCCAGTCCGACGAGTCCCTGCGCTTTGACGCCGAGACCGGGCGGGGTCTTGCCAACTACCTGCCCCACAGGGACTTCGACCACACCCATATGCTCCTGGAACTCGACTTCCCCGACTTCGAGCACGAGGCCCGCGCCACCGCCCGCTGCACCCTCACGATGACCCCCATCGGCACCCCCCGCGAGACCGTCCGGCTGGACGCGACGGGGTACGAGATCGGCGGCGTCTCCCTCGACGGCCGCCCGCTCGGGTTCGACTACGACGGCGAGGAGCTGCTCGTCACCCTGCCCCGGACCATCGCGCTTGGGGAGTCTGTCACACTGGTCATCGACTACGAGCTCTCCCCCACCAACATCGCACCCAACGGCCGCGCACTCTCCTGGTCCCCGCCGACCCGACGGCAACGCAACCCGAGCGAAGAGGTCCCGATGCTTCACTCGCAAGGGCAGCCCGACAATGCCAGCGGTTGGTTCCCCTGCTACGACCATCCGCTCGAGCGGCTGGCGACGGAACTGGTCGTCACGGTTCACGAAGGATTCGAGGTGATTTCCAACGGCGAGTTGAAGAGCAAGGAGCTCCAGGACGACGGCCGCGTCCGCTGGCACTGGGACCAGGAGCTCCCGCACGCGCCCTACCTCGTCTCGCTGGTGATCGGGAAGTTCGATGTTGTGGATGTCGGCGGCAAAGACACCGCGCGGCCGGGCTTGACCATGCCGATCTACGGCCCGGTCGGCACCGGGGACAGGCTCGAAGAGGTGTTCGCAAATACCCCGGACATGATCGCACACTTCGAGCAACTCTTCGACGAGCCCTACCCGTGGGCGAAATATTCCCAGGCGATTGTCCGCGACTTTGCCGCCGGGGCGATGGAGAACACCTCGGCGACCACGTTCTTTCCCTTCGCGGCGGCCGCCGAGCCCGGCACCCTCGACGACATCATCGTCCACGAGCTCGTCCACCAGTGGTTCGGCGACCTGGTGACCAACAAGAGCTGGGCGCACCTCTGGTTGCAAGAGGGCTGGGCGACCTTCGGCGAGGCGCTGTGGGACGAAGAGACCGCCCGCGCCGAGGCGCTCGAGGACGGCGATACCGAGGACGAGGCCGCCGCCGCGGCGCGGAAGGCCTACATCCGCAGCATGCGGGGCAACTTCCGAGCGTCGGCGATGGGCGCGTCGCGCACCAGCGCGCCCAACGACCCCGCGCTGGTGTCCAATCTCTGGAACAATCCCGACCTCAACTTCATGAAGGCCAACAACCCCTACTCGCGGGGGGCCTGCATTCTCCACATGCTCCGCGAACGGCTCGGAGAAGAGGTCTTCTGGCGCAGCATCCGTCTCTACCTCGACCGGCACCGATTCGGCGCGGTCGAGACCAGCGACTTTCAGCACGTTCTCGAAGAAGTGTCCGGCGAACAGCTTGAACGGTTCTTCGACCAGTGGGTCTTCCGCGCCGGAGCGCCCAAAGCGGATGTCGAACTCGACTGGCAGCCCGCGTTCGCCGGCGACGACGACGGGCCCGGCGTGTTCACCGTGACGTTCCGCCAGGTGCAGAAGATCAACGCCGACAACCCTGCGTACGCGATGGTGGTGCCTGTCTACTGCCGCTACGACAACGGCTCGGGCGAGTATGTCTACATCGTGACCGAGGAACGCGAAGCGACCGCCACCGCGCGCCTGGACCGCAAGCCCGACGAGGTGCTGATCGATCCGTACTTCTGGAACATCCTCGACGCGGACATCACCCGGGATATCGACGAGCCCGAGACGGTTGAGGACCCCAGCGAGCAGGAAGACGGCCAGGCCGAGGACGCCGAAGCGATGGGCGATCACACGACCCTGGAGTAGCGCACGCCGAGAGGCTCATCCACCAAGAGCCTCGCCTGCGCCCCGCTGGGCGCGCCAGCGTCTGACGAACGCGGCGTACTGCTCGGGCGTGTCGATCCCGACGTGGTGGGCCCCGGCGACCGCGACCGCGATGGTGCCGCCATGCTCGAGCACGCGGAGCTGCTCGAGACGTTCGGTCTGTTCCAGCGGTGTCTCGGCGAGCGTGACATAGCGGCGGAGAAAGCCGGCGCGGTAGACATACAGCCCGACGTGCTTGAGCGGCCCGACCGCGCCGCCGGTGGAATGCACGCCGTCGGCGGGGCGTGCGCTGTCCCGGTCGAACGGGATCGGGCTCC
Organism: Planctomycetota bacterium; assembly: GCA_030950285.1. Taxonomy (GTDB): domain Bacteria; phylum Planctomycetota; class Phycisphaerae; order Phycisphaerales; family UBA1924; genus PNC22. The sequence continues at coordinate 151,106 of JAUZRR010000004.1, forward strand.
GCGAGAAGTACATCGCGCGACCTCGGCAATCAACAACCACCTTGACGATGTTCGGGTCGCTTGGGTCCTGATCCGGGCCGAGGGGGGAGCCCACCGTCGCGACGTCCGCGTCAGACCCGACGAGGGCGTCCACCGCGAGGTCGATGAGTGCCGGGTCGATCTCGGGCTCGTCGCCCTGCACGTTGACGACGACCGTGGTGTCGGCGAGCCCGAGCAGGTCGGCGGCTTCGGCGAGCCGGGAGGTGCCGTTGGGGTGGGCCGGCGAGGTGAGGACCGCTTCGCCACCGGCGGCGTTCACGGCATCGACGATCTCCGGCGCGTCGGTCGCGACAACCACCCGCCCGAGCCGATCGCTGTTGCGGGCGGCGTCGAGGGTGTGCAGGACCAGCGCCCGCCCGGTCTCGCTGGCGAGCATCTTGCCGGGGAAGCGGGTCGATCCGAGCCGCGCGGGGATGAGACCGATCGCCGGACCTGCGGCGGCGTTCTCCACCGGTTCGGGCGCGGGGGTGTGTGCCTGGTCGGTCATCGGCTTTCGCTTCGGGGGCGGCCGGATGGCTCAGCCGCCCTGTTTGAGGCTGGCGACGAGCTTCTTGAGCACCTCGCGGCGCTCGCGGATGTCCCGGTAGCCGAACTGCTCGATCGCGATCGTCGACGCGAGCTTTTCGGCTTCCTCGGCCGACGCGAGGTCGGTGTCTGCCTCCGCTTTGGCCGCCAGCGAGATCAGGAGCCCGTACCGGAGCTCCATCTGGAGGTCGTCGGAGAGGGTCGCTTTGTCTTCGAGGGCCTGGCGGTAGGTCGCGATCGCCTCGTCGTGCCAGTCCATCGCGGCAAACGACTGGCCGAGCAGCGAGAGGGCCCGGGCCCGGTAGCGGGCGTCCCCCTTGGCGTCCTGGAGCAGCGCGATCGCCTGGTCGTAGTCCTGCTTGTCGAAGTACTTTTTCCCGAGCTGAAACTTGAGCACCAGGTCGGTGGGATACGCCTCGACCGACGCCTTGAGCTCGCCGATCTCGATGTCGTTGTATTTGGCTCTGGCTTGCTCGTATTCCTTCTGGTACTGCTCGTTGTCGGGGTTGGCCTCGGCGCGTTCTTTGTAGGTGTTGAGCGTGCGCTTCAGTTGGCGGAGTCTGATCTTCCCGGCATCCTGGCGGAACCGGAACTGTTTGGTGCTCTCAAACCCCTTCATCATCAGGCGGATGGCGCGTTGCTCGTCCTCGGGGCGGCCGCGCTCGAGCAGCCGTTTGGTGAGGGTCCCGAGCTTGGGCATGTCCTCGGGGTTGTCGCGGAACGCGGCCTCGGCGTCAACAATCAGCCGGTCGATGGTCTCGTCGGTCTTGGAGATCCGTTCGCTCTCGTCGAGCTGGCGTTGCTTGTCGGCGTCGCGGATGTTCGAGCGGAAGCCGCCCTCTTCACCGGTCTTGTCAAACCCGCCGCGGCTCATGGTGGACTTCGCCGACATGTTCTTGACGTCTGTCGCCAGCGAGGCGTCGGTGGGGTCAATCCGCACCGCCGCGTCCCCGGCCTGCACCGCCAGATCGAACGCCTGCACCTGTGCGAACGCCTCCATCAGCTTGACGTAGAGATCTTTCTTAGGCTTGCTCCCCACCAGCTTGAGCGCCTGCTCGCCGAGATAGTGGGCCTGCTCGCTCAGCCCGATCTTCGCGGCGGCCTGCACCGCCTTGACCGCCAGCGGCCCGTCCCCGATCTTGAGCCCCTTGCTGAGGACCGCCTGCACGTACTTGTCCGCGTCGGTCTTGCCGTCGATCGACTTGAGCAGTTCCTTGCTCGGCTTGCCTTCAAAGTTGACCGCGGCGTTGAGGAAGGACTCGAGCCCATACATGCTCGACGGGTCCTGCCTCAGCCCGCTGAGCCAGAGCTGCATCGCGTACTGGTGGTTGCCGGTTTCGCCGACGGTCTTGGCGTGGTCGAAGAACCGCTGCGCCTTTTCCGGCGAGAAGGGCATGGGGTCTGGGGTCGTTGCCTCGTCGGCCCCGCTCGCGCTCTCGACGGCGCTGCCGCCGCTGTCTGCTTCACCGGTATCGTCGTTCTTCTTGCGTCCGAAGATGGCCAAGTCGCGGACCCTCGCTTTCCTGTCGTCCTCCCCCATCGGCCGCACCGTTCCATGGTGAGGCTGTGGGCCTCGATGGTAGTCGGCTGGTGGTGGCCGAGAATCCGGTCGGTACGTCCTGTTCTGCGTGGGTGGGTGCGTGTGGGGACCGGGTGTGGGACCGGGTGCAGGGCCGGGTGTTTCGGGGCGGGGCATTCCAGGCCCCGGGTCTTGGGTGTGGTGTCGGGCCCCGGAGTGTCCCGCCCCGGGTGCGCGTCCCGCGCCCGTGCATCACCCTAGCATTCGTCGATGCCCACCCCACCCCCACCCCCCCCGCCACCTGTTGATCCCGCGAGTCTGTTCATCGTGCACTACCCCGACCCGGTGCTCCGGGTCCGGGCGGCGGACGTGCCGGACGTGACAGGCGAGGTCCGCGACGTGGCCGACCGGATGCTCGAGCTGATGTTCGACGCCCCCGGCATCGGGCTGGCGGCCCCGCAGGTCGGGCTGTCGTGGCGGCTGTTTGTCTGCCACGTCCCGCCGGAGGATGAACAGAGAGAAGAGACAGAAGAGCCCGGAGATACCGCAGGGGAGAACGCCGTTGCCCCGCCGCTTGCTTCGACCGCCGGGCCGATGGTCTTTATCAACCCCGTGCTGTCGGATCCGACCGGCCCGGTCGAGTGGGAGAGCGAGGGGTGTCTGAGTCTGCCTCGGATCACCGGCGAGGTGCCCCGGCCGCGGACGATCACGGTCAGCGCGCTCGACCGCGAGGGCAAGCCATTTACGCTGACGGCGACCGGTCTGCTCTCCCGCTGCGTGCAGCACGAGACCGACCACCTCGACGGCGTGCTGATCCTCGACAAGATGAGCCCGCTCTCCCGGCTGCGGACCCGCTCGACGGTCCGCGGACTGGAGAAGGCGGCGGGGGTCAGGTAGGGGGTCGGGGTGTCGGTCCCGCGACGCAAGAAACATTTTCTCTGTTCCACACGATTCGGAGTTGACAGGGCTCCGGCTTTTGGTATTTTGGTGAAAGTGAAACAGGACCGGTCTCCACAGGACCGGTCGTTTCAGGGCCGGTCTCCAACCGAAAGGGAGGCAGGCATGATTCGGAACGCGAAACGGAACAGGGACGGCATGGTGTTGTGCGCGGTGGTCGCTGGCGTGGTTGCGGGCGCAGGTGGGCTGGCGAACGGCCAGACACAGGTGCAGCCGGTGCCGAAGTTTGAGGACCCGGTGATCTTTCCGGCCGAGGTGGGCAGCCCGTACGGGATCGCATCGCTCGACTTTCTCGATGCGTCGGGCCAGCCCGGGCAGGACGGCTTCCCGGAGATCGCGGTCGCGGGCTCGGGGGTGTACCTGGTGGACGGCTGCGGTGATGATCCGGCGGACCACCGGATCAAGATCTTCCACAACACGGGGACGTGGGATACAAACCCCGCAGGTGCGCTCGTCGAGAAACAGCTACTCGATGACATCGGCGAGTTCAAGCTCGCGACGGAGTTGGCGTTTGCCGACGTGACCGGCGAGAACGGCCCGGACCTGGTGCTGCTCGGGTACAGCCCGATCTTTGGGGAGGGGTATCTGTGGGTGTATGCGAATAAAGGGGACGGGTTCTTTGAAGCGACGCCTGAGGAGTTCACCGTGACTGGAGTGACACTCCGTGGTCTGGTCACTGCCGATATTGATGGCGACGGGGACATTGATGTCGCGGCAGCAGGGAGCAACTGCTTGGGAGGGGGCGATGACGTGTTTATCGTCTTTGAGAACACGACCACATTCGGGGCTCCGTCGTTCGATATTCAATCTGAGCCACTCGGAATCGGCAACGGCACCGCGCCCGGGGACATCGTTGTGGGCGATTTCTACGAGTTCTCGCCCGGCGTGCCCTTCCCTGATCTGGTCACGGCGAACTCCTTGGACCCGTCCTACACCAAGGTCCGCAACACGGGCGGTCTCCAGTTTGTGCCGACGACGGTGGGTGCGGGCTGCGCTCCCGCCTGGTCGTTCATCACGGCGGCTGCTGCGAAGTTCGGCACCGACTCACGGTGGGACTTTGCTGGCGTGGACGACGATGATCTGTACCTCGGTATCTTCAAGGGCGACGGGCTCGGCGGGTTCACGTCGTTCTGCGATGATCCGGCGCTCGGGTACAGCCTGTACCCGCCGCCGGAGCACACGATACTCAGGGCCCACGGCATCGACTCGGGCAACATCAACGGCGGGCCGGGGACTGATCTGGTGGTGGCGCTCCACGTGGTCGCCGTCGCCGAGAACGATGACGGCCCGGAGTGGCCGTCGGCGGTCGCGGTGCTGGTCGGCTTTGCCGACGGCACCTTCCAGGTGCCCTCCGCGCAACGAGCGTATATCTTCCGGACAGACAACGTGGCGGGGTTGGGTGGTGGCGGCTCGGCTCTTGTGGAACTTGTCGATCTGGACGCTGACGGGTTCGACGACATCGTGGTCACGAACAACTATGAGGAGAGCTCTGGTGGGTACAACATCTCGGTGCTGATCAACAAGTCGATCGTCGTGATCGAGCCGTGAACCGGATGGAGAACAAAGGAAGGGCAAGATGAAGCGGCTCGCGACTGGACTGTTTGCAGGTGGAGTGCTTCTCTGCGCGGGAGCCGCCCGGCTCTCCGCGCAGCCCTTCTTTGCTGGCATCGGAAGCCTTGATGGCGGAACTCTTGGGAGCATTGCCGAGGGAGTATCTGCCGACGGCGCGGTGGTCAGCGGGGACAGCCGCCTCAACGCGTTCTATCCCAACGAGGGCGTGATCTGGACGCGAGATCAGGGGCTTCGGTCGATTGTGCCGGGGCGCTACAGCGATTGCGAAGGGGGTGGGATCAACGGCACCGGGACCGTCGTGACCGGCGGGATCGTCGGGAACGGGACGCGGTACGTCTACCGCTGGACCCCCGAGACCGGCGCGGTGGACTTGGGCGATCTCGACGGCGGGAAGTTTCGCAGCGGCGCAACTGGGGTTTCGGCACGGGGTGATGTGGTGGTCGGCTACGGCGCGTCGGACAACGGCGATTGGGAGGCGTTTCGTTGGACCGAAGAGACCGGCATGGTGGGGCTCGGTGATCTGCCGGGAGGGAACTTCGGCAGCAGCGCCACCGCGATTTCGGCCGATGGTTTTGTCGTTGTTGGCTCGTCCTCGAACGAGTTTGGGAATGTTGCGTTTCGGTGGACTGAAGAGACTGGGATGGTCAGCATTGGCGAACTCGCAGGTGGACGGGTCAGTGGATGGGCGAGCGGGGTTTCGGCCGACGGAGCCGTTGTTGTTGGATCGAGTTGGGCTGAAGATGGACTACGCGGGTTCCGTTGGACGTCCGAAGCGGGGATGGTCGCCCTCGAAAAGATTCATCCGGACCAGTACCAGCAGCGGGTGTACGCGACCTCGTGGGACGGCAATGTGATGATTGGGGATGCGTATGTGAATGGTGTTGGCGGTGCCGGGCTTATGTACTGGACTCTCCAGGACGGTCCGCGCTGGCTGCTCGATGTATTCGACGAGCACGGCGTCGTGGTGCCGGACGAATGGAGTCTCGACGGCGTGCTCGGCCTCTCGGCCGATGGACGAACGATCGTGGGATATGGCCGCATCAGTGGCCTCGGCACCCAAGGCTGGGTCGCCTACCTCGGCCCGACGTGCCGGGCTGATTATGACGACGACGGCACGGTGACCACCGCCGATGTTTCGGCGTATCTGCTTGCGTGGCAGCAGCGGAGCATCTTCGCCGACTGGAACTACGACGGGTACATCAACACCATCGACATCATCGGGTTCCTCAACGAGTGGGCGGCGGGCTGCTGAGGCCGTAAGCGGCACACCCGGACACCTCAAAAACGGCGGGCGGGCTTTCCATCCCGCGGCGGAACATCACACCCCAGGGGGGCGGGCTTTCCAGCCCGCGACGGCCACCGCCGGCGATGGCAACGGCCATGCCCCGGGGGCTGAAAGCCCCCGCCCCTGTATGGGGGGAGTTGCCTCCGGGCCCGAAAGCCCTCGCCCTGTGTACGGGGGAGTTGCCTCGGGGGCCAGAGTCCCCCGCGTCCCCCGCCCCTGTTTCTGTTCCTCTGCTTCGGGGGCTGCAATCCCCCGCCCCGGGGGCCCGCCTCCCCCACCTCCCCCACCGCTTCCCCACGAACGAAAACGCTGGGTGCCTTTGCACCCCGCGTCGTGTGACGGTTCTCTTGATGGTGGTGCCCCGGGGTTCCGGGGCGTTGGGCGGGGGTTACGCCGCCAGGCCGAGGCTGCTCTCGCCGGAGGTTTCGGAGGGCGCGGCCGCGCCGGTCACACCGAAGCGGACGGTGATGGGTTCGGTGGCCTCGCTGGAGAGTTCGTCGCGGTGGGTGACGAGGTAGTCGTTTGGTCTCGGGCGTGCCAGTGCGGCCTCACGCAAGACGCACGAGTATCCCCGTGTGCCACGGCCATGCTGACCGTGCGAGCGTTCCGGATGCCCACCGGCACGGCTCACAACGCCGTGGCACAGGCGGGCGACATCACCGAGATCAGCTGTTGCCGAGCGAGCAATCGGAAGGTCGCCCGTCCCCTCGGGTCCGAGCCGACCTTGGGCGCACCCAAACAAAATCCGCTTGCAACCGGCACGCACCTCGATGCGAATCGACGGAGAGGAATCCCCCTGCCGGGGTGGTTCCCCCATAGAGTCTGCGAGGCCGATCCCGTGTGTGGGGGGCGGCCGAGGCCACGGCGGCAGACTCAACACACGACAACACGAACCGGCCGCCGGGTGAGAACGCCCGCAGGTTATCAGGTTATACGGAGAACAAAGGCATGCTCAACTTCCTGTCACGCCGATCTGGGATCGCCAAAGACCTCGCTGCGCAGGTCAATGACCTCTTCGGGCTCGAAACGCTCGAGCCCCGCATCGTCTTTGACGGCACGCCCGCAGATGCCGGGAACCCGGTCGTCGAGATCAGCACCGACTACGGCAACATCTACATCGAGTTGTTCCCGGACGTCGCGCCCGTCACGGTCGAGAACTTTATCGGCTACGTCGAGCGCGGCGACTACGACGGCACCTTCTTCCACCGCCACGTCCAGGACTTCATCCTCCAGGGCGGCGGCTGGACCTACGACCAGGACCGTATCCCCAGGACCGATCGCATCGAGCAGCAGGACACCATCGTCAACGAGTTCAACCTCTCCAATCTGGAGTGGACCGTCGCGATGGCCAAACTCAGCGGCGACCCCGACTCGGCGTCGAGCGAGTGGTTTATCAACCTGGGCAACAACGCCTCGAACCTCGACAACCAGAACGGCGGCTTCACCGTCTTCGGCGAAGTCGTCGGCGGGCGGAACGTTGTCGATGCCATCACCGACCTCCGCGTCGTCAACCTGGGCAGCGGGTTTGAGACGCTCCCCGTCACCGAGTCCTTCGACCCGCAGGGGAGCACGGTCAATAACGAGGACCTTGTCAACCTCAACTCCGTCAGTCTCGTCTTCGACCCCGACCTGAGCCTGACCGCCGATACCACGGTCTCACCCAGCGGCACCGCGACCGGAGCCAACGTCACCACCGTCGTGCTCGAGAGCGGGTTCGACCGCGCGATCGCGTTCAAGCAGGTCGGACTCAGCGGCGGGTGGACCGTCACCGACCTCAACCTCAAGGCCGACCAGTCCGGCAAGACCAGCACCCCCGTCACCTGGATCGACCCCAAGGACGGCCTGACCTACGCCGCAGCGACTTCCGACAACGGGCTGCTGCTCTACAAGAACACCTCGGGCACCACCTGGACTGTCCGCAATCTCAGCAACGAACTCAACACCACACAGTCCATCACCGGCAACCTCACCGTCTTTGTGTCTCAGGGACGGAAAGCCCACATCGCCGGGCTTACCGATAGTGGTGATGTGATCCTCTTCAATCAGACCGGCGCATCATCCAACGGCGAGTACACATGGACGGCGCGCAATCTCTCAGAAACCGATCTTCTCGTCAACAACATCAACACCACCCCGGCATTCACCGGACAACTCACCAGTTACGTCACGAGTTGGAACGCCCTCAATGTCGTCGGCCTCGACGCCAACGGCGATATCCAGGCCGTCTGGTGGTCGCCCAACCTTGATGCGTGGACCACGTCCAACCTCAGCGACATCACCGGTGCCCCACCGATGCAGGGCGCTATCGCTCCGTACCTGACCACATGGAACGCGATCAACCTCACGGGCACCGATGCCGACGGCAACGTTGTCGTGAGCTGGTGGGTGCCGAAGTTCAAGGGCGACTGGGTCCAGAGCAATCTCACCGATCTCTACAGCGGGCCACAACTCGAAGCGGGATCCGTCGCGACATGGGTCACCCCCTGGGGCGGGACCAACATCCTCGGCCGAAACATCAACGGCGACGTCGTCGTCTACTGGTGGGCGCCCAATCGCGGCCCGGGGCAGTGGAGAATCGACAATCTCAGTCAGGTCATCGAGGGCGCGGAAGTTCCCACCGGGCCGATCGTCGGGTTCAGTTCACCCTCGGGCGTGGTCAATATCTTCGGCGCAGCAGACGACGGGGAACTGATCCGCTACTGGTGGAGAGCGACCGACGGCTGGCAGTGGGAGAACGTCTCCAGCACCGCGCAGCTCACCTGATCGGTTGCCAGCGATTCACGGTATTGTCGGGTTGCGGGGCGTAGACTGCGCCCATGCGCACTGCCATACCACGCACCGATCCCAAGCTCCTCGCGGTCGCGCGCGGCGACGAACCCGCTGACCTCCTGATCGACAACGTTCGGGTGGTCAACGTCTTTACCCGACGCATCCAGCCCGGCCCGGTTGCCATCGTCGGCGGACGCATCGCGGCGATCGGATTCGTGGGCGAATCACGCGAGACCATCGACGCGGGCAACGCCTTTGCGGTGCCGGGGCTGATTGATGCGCACATGCACGTCGAATCGACGATGCTCATGCCCAGCGAGTTTGCCCGGCTCGCCGTCGCACGCGGCACCACGGCCGCGGTGCTCGACCCGCACGAGATCGCCAACGTTCTCGGCCTCGACGGCGTCCGCATGCTCATGGACGACGCTGAGGGCTCGCCGATCCAACCGATCTGGATGGCGTCTTCCTGCGTCCCCGCGTCGCACATGGAGACCTCGGGCGCGACGCTCGGCATCGACGAAACCCGCGAGCTCCTCGACGACCCCCGCGTCCTCGGCCTCGCTGAGATGATGAACTTTCCCGGCGTGGTGCACGCGATGCCCGAGGTGCTCGCGAAGGTCGCACTCGGGCTCGAGCACGGCCTCGTCGACGGGCACGCCCCGGGGCTTGGCGGTCGCCACTTGCAGGCGTATGTCGCGGCTGGGATCATGACCGACCACGAATGCACCACCGCTGACGAAGCCCGTGAAAAGCTCGCGCTGGGCATGCAGATCGCCATCCGTGAAGGATCGGCAGCCCGAAACCTCGCCGCGCTGATCCCGGCGATCACACCCGAAACCGTCCACCGGTTCTGCTTCTGCACCGACGATCGACATCCGGGCGACCTGATGGACCACGGCCACATCGACCACGTCGTCCGCAGGGCGATCGCGCTCGGGCTCGATCCGCTTGACGCGATCATGATCGCCACGATCAACACCGCCAACCACTACCGCCAGCCCGACCTGGGCGCGATCGCTCCGGGTCGGATCGCGGACCTGCTGCTTGTTGATGATCTCCAGACGTTCGTGCCTCGCATGGTGCTGTCAGCCGGGCGTGTGGTTGCTCGGGATGGGGAGTTCATCGCCCCCCCGCCACCTCGTCCCCCCCACGCACCAGCAGCTGTGAAGGATGCAGGCTGCGTTGTGCTTCCATGCTCTTTCGATGCTGAATCGCTACGAATCCCGGCCGATCCTGCTTCCACCCGCGTCCGCGTCATCGGCATGGACCCCCACCAGCTCATCACCGAGAGCCTCGTGGTCGAGCCCAAAGTCCACGACGGACGCATCGTCGCCGACCCCGAACGCGACATCTGCAAACTCGCGGTCATCGAACGACACGGCTGCGGAGGCGGCATCGGGCTCGGGCTCATCCGCGGCTTTCAACTCGCTCGCGGCGCGCTGGCAAGCACCATCGGGCACGACTCGCACAATCTCGCGGTGGTCGGTGCCGATGACGAGGACATGGCTCTCGCGGCCCGCGCGGTTGCGGAGGTTGGAGGCGGGCAAGCGGTCGCGGTAGACGGCAAGGTGCTCGCGGTTCTTCCGCTGCCGATCGCGGGGTTGATTTCACCAGAGCCTGCCGTGGTCGTGGTCGCGCAACAGCGGGCATTGCTGGCAGCCGCCCGATCGCTCGGGTGCCCGATCGACGACCCCTTCATGCCTCTGAGCTTCATGCCTCTGGTGGTGATTCCTCATCTCAAGCTCAGCGACAAGGGGCTGGTCGATGTCGATCGGTTCGAGCTTGTTTCGCTGCAGGTTCCCTGACTGCGCGCTCAATGCGCCGCCGCGTCAGAACAGCTCAAACGCGTAAAAGATCGCGGTGAACACAAGGTCGGCGATGATGATCGCGACAATGCACTGCACAACGGTTCGTGTGGTCGCGTTGCCGACACCCGCAGCACCGCCCGAGACCCGGAGCCCGTTCGAGCAGGAGATCATCCCGATCAGGGTTCCGAAGATCATGGCCTTGCCGATCCCGGTCAGGAAATCGCTCAGACTGACCTGAAACAACATGTTTTCCATAAAGACCGACGGCGGGATGTCGAGCATGAGCATCGCGATCCCCAGCGCGCAGCCGATCGCCATGAGGTCAGAGATGACTCCCAGCAGCGTCATGCTCACGATCGTCGCCGCGACGCGGGGGACGACCAGAAAGCGGACCGGGTTGAGTGCGTGTGCTTCCAACGCTTCGATCTCTTCGCTCACGACCATGGTGCCAAGTTCGGCCGCGATCGCGGCACCGGCAAACCCGGTCAGCACGATCGCCCCGATCAACGGTCCGAGCTCGCGCAGAACCGCGACGCCGATGATGTTCGCCACCAGGTCCCGCGAGCCGAACTGGTCGAGCGGCGGCGCGAGTTGAAGCGTGAGGATCAGCCCGACACACCCCGACACCAGCGAGACGATAAAGATCGACCGCACACCGACGCGGACGATCTGCTGGACAATCGCGGCCCCTCCGCGTCCGGCGCGTCCGGGCTGCATCCCGCGACCGAGCCACACCGCTGTATCGATCGCCAGATTCACCGAATGCCCGACGTGGGCGAGGATCCGCAGGGCAGCTTCCCCGAGCCGTTCGATCGGCCGTGTGAGGCGGGACCCGGATTGTGCTGGTTCGTTGGAGTCAGGCATGACTGGTGGTGTATGGGTGAAATGCTCTGCCGAAAGGGTTCTGTCCCGGCTGACCCGGCCGAGCAAAGCGGGTCTAACTCGCAGCGATCGCGTCCTCGACTGTCGCCTCGATCTTGAAGAACTGGTGGAGCCGCGCGATCTCGAAGATCGCGAGCACTTTCTGGTGCAGGCCGCACAGCATCAGCGCCACGCTTGCCTGCTTGGCGTTCCGCATCGCCTCGACGAGCGTTGCGAGACCGGAGCTGTCCATGTACTCGACCTCGGAAAGATCGATCACGACCTTGGGCGCTCCCGCGTTGATCGCGCGGCGGACATGCTCGCGGAACGAAGGGGCACGGCTCATGTCGATGTCGCCCCGAGGCACCAGCACAGTGACACCGTCGAGGCTGTCGATCCGTACCGGGAGTGCTGCGTCCTGCATCTGAAACTCACCCTTCTTTCGGAGCGTCCGGTGCCGATTCATCGGCTCGCGGCGCGTGTTTGGTCATCGTCAGGCGCATGCCGCGCGGCGACCGCTTGGTATATTCCACCTCGTCCATCACCTCGCGAATGATGTGCAGCCCGAGGCCGCCCGGCTTCGGGTCGTCCAGGTCTCGACCCTGGAGATCGCACGTATCGACCTGCCGCGCCTCGTCCTCGATCACCACCCGCAGATACGCCCCGGCTTCATCATTCGCCGGGACCGTCCAGACGCTGACCCAGATCGGGCGATCGCAGGCACGGCTGTACCCGTGGCGGATGACGTTTGCCAGAGCCTCATCAACCGCGAGCGCGACCTGCGAGCAGCTCTTCTCGTCGAACCCTATCCGCTGGGTCACCCCGGCGATGAGCTGACGCACACCCGCGAGATAGTTCGGATCGCTCAAGAGCTCAACCCGGATGTGTGGCTGGTCACCCATGGTCTGGTTCATCGTCCCCGCTCGGGCTGCGGCGTGGTGCCCCCGCTTGTGCATTGAGTGCATCGGCGTTCTGGTCATACCACTCGACCCAACGTCCGACCGCGGCTTCACGTTCTGCAAACGGCGCGGCGTGGTCGTAGCCAAGAGTCTGGCCCGTGAGCCGACGCAACGCAGTGATCGACACCAGCCGCGTCGCCGGGTCGTCGCTGTCGAGCAACGCGATGAGGTCGGGTACCGCCTCGATATCGCCCGACGCGGTTGCCTCGACGGCTGCTGCGATCCGGGCGGCCGGTTCCGGCGAGTCAAACCCCTTCGGGATCGGCACGCACCCCGACCCCACGCCGAGCACCATTCCCAAGATCAAGACACTCCGGATCACAGGATGATCCTACCCATTCCCGTCCCCCCACGCCCCCCCTTCGCCCCCGCACGCCCCCGCACGCCCCCGCACCTCCCTTCACGCTCCTCCCCCACCGCTCGTCCCGCCCGAGCAAGGCCGCTATCCTCAGCGTTTCCCCTGTTCGCACTCCTGCCCACCGGAACCGCCGCATGCAATCGCCGCACGACGAGGTTATTCCGATCCTCGACTTCGGAGCCCAGACCTCCCAGCTCATCGCCCGTCGGGTCCGCGAGGCTGGGGCGTTCTCGCTCCTGCTCTCGCCGGATACCCCGCTTGACAAGATCCGCGAGCTCAACCCCAAGGGCCTCGTCCTGTCGGGCGGGCCGTCGAGTGTGTACGAAGACGGAGCGCCCACCTGCGACCCGGGGGTCTTGGACCTGGGCGTGCCGGTTCTCGGCATCTGCTACGGCATGCAGTTGGGCTCGCGCATGCTGGGCGCGAGGATCGAACGAGCCCGGCACCGCGAGTTTGGGCGCGCCAGCCTGCACATCGAATCCACCACAGACATTTTCGGCGCGATCCCCCAGAACACCACGGTCTGGATGTCCCACGGCGATCAGGTCGAGGCGCTCGACGACGCCGGGCTTGAGACCATCGCGTCCACCGCCAGCTGCCCCCACGCGGCGGTCCGCTCGACCGACCCCGCGAGACGGTTCTTCGGCGTGCAGTTCCATCCCGAAGTGACCCACACACCCCACGGCGTCGAGATCCTGCAGAACTTTGTCTACAAGGTCTGCGGCTGCACGGGCTCGTGGCGCATGGCCGACTACGCCCAGACCGCCTCGGCCCGAGTACGCGAACAGATCGGGGGCAGTCACGTCATCTGCGGGCTCTCCGGCGGGGTCGATTCATCGGTTGCTGCGGCACTGATCCAGAAAGCGGTCCCGGGACAGATCACCTGCGTGTTCGTCGATACCGGGATGCTGCGCAAGAATGAGCGCGAGCTTGTCGAAACGACGTTCCGCGACCACTTCCGGGTCGATCTGCGCGTGGTCGATGCCGAGGCTGAGTTCCTGGGCGACCTCGCGGGCGTCACCGACCCGCAGGAAAAGCGGCGGCTGATCGGGCACCGGTTTGTCGAGGTCTTCAAGCAGCAAGCCGAGGCGATCGCGACAGAGGGCAAGCACGCCAGGTTTCTCGCCCAGGGCACGCTCTACCCGGACGTGATCGAGTCCGGTCAGTCGGCGGCGGGCAAGTCGGCGGGGATCAAGCTGCATCACAACGTCGGTGGCTTGCCCGAGGAGCTGGGCTTTGAGCTGGTCGAGCCGTTGCGCGACCTGTTCAAGGACGAGGTCCGCAAGCTCGGCGAGGTGCTCGGGCTCCCCGACCAGATCATCTGGCGCCACCCCTTCCCCGGCCCGGGGCTCGCGGTGCGGGTGCTGGGTGACATCACCAAGCCCAAGCTCGACCTGCTGCGAGATTGTGACGAGATTCTGCTCGAGGAGATCGTTTCGGCCGAGCTCTATCGCAAGACCAGCCAGGTCTTCGCGGTGCTGCTGCCGGTGCAGTCGGTGGGTGTGATGGGCGACGGGCGGACCTACGAGAGTGTTGTCGCGATCCGGGCGGTCGAGACGCAGGACTTTATGACCGCCGACTGGGCGCGCATCCCCTACGACGTGCTCGCGACCATTTCCAACCGGATTATCAACGAGGTCCGAGGCGTGAACCGGGTGGTGTACGACATTTCGAGCAAGCCGCCGGCGACGATTGAGTGGGAGTAGGCTGGCACTATGAAGCTCCCCGGTGGCGACAAAGCGATCGTGAGTGATGAGAAGCTGCTCGGCTATCTTCTCAATCCCAACCACGAGCACGGTGCTTCCAAAGCCTATCTCTTCAAGACGTTGCTCGGGATCGAGCGGGAGAATGCCGAAGTGCTCCGCCTTGCTCTCCTCGACGCCGCACGGGACCGCGACACGACGCGGGGCCAAGAGTCACCCTTATGGCTGCAAGTACGAAATCCGATTCCCCCTGAGCGGCCCCAGAGGCGTGTATACTGTACTGAGCGTCTGGCTTGTGCCCGTCGATGATGATCGCCCACACCTCATCACGGCATTCGTGGAGTAACACCATGGCCTCCAAGATCAACGAACTCGATGTCATCGCCCTGCTCCGGGACATCCCCGAGCACGATCTTCGCGCGGGTCAAACCGGTACCGTTGTCTATGTCCACAACGATGGCGAAGCCTACGAAGTCGAGTTCCCCCTCCATCCCCGCAAGAGTGCCATTGAGACTGTCAAGGCCGCGGACCTCCTCAAGCTCCTCAATCTCGATGCACGCCGAGCGCAGGCTGGGTAGTCCTCCGCTGGCTCGCCCGCGACGATTGCGTGGGAATAAGCTGGCTTTTGTCGGGTTCTTGGCCGATAATGAAGTCATGGTGGCACAGACGAAAAACTGGTAAGTTCCTGTGGACATGGCCGAGCGTTTCGAGCGTGACGCCGAGGCTATGGGGCTTGAGTTGCTCGCCTACCTTGCGTTTTTGGAGCAGTGCCGTCTCGGGCGACTCGATCCCAAGGCCCAGGATGCCGCACGGTTCATGGTGTCCAAGCACGGTGAGTCGTTGCGGAAGCTCGCAGAATGAATCCGCCTCAGCTTGGTCTGCCCCGTTTCGTCACAGTCGATGAAGCCTTGGCGTGACACGCGATTGCTGTTGCGCAGTACGGTGGTGACCCCGGTCTGCGAGACCGTGGACTTCTGGAATCAGCACTCGCCCAACCCAGACAAGCATTCGGTGGTGAGTTTGCCCATACCTATCCCTTCGGCATGGCCGCAGCATACGCCTTTCACATCGCGAAAAATCATCCGTTCATCGATGGAAACAAGCGAGCGGCACTCATGTGTGCTGGTGCATTTTGCGAATGAGCGGCCCAGGCAATGCCGGTTATTCATCATCTCATGGAACGAGCAACTCAGTTGAAAGATGAGGGCAATGAGATCGCATCGGCTGCGTTCGCAAGCCGAGTGAAAATACTTGTTGCGATCTATCGAATCGCCGAGGATATGGGCTACGAGTGGTAGTCACTCCCGCCTCTTGATGCCTCGATGCCTTTCTTCTGGTCAATACTCCCTCATGCTCACCCACCTCACCATCCCGACGACTCACCAGGGCCTCCACGAGATCACCAGCGAGATTGCCGATGTCGTCGCGGGCGCGGCTGCCTCGCTTGCTCCTGGCGCCACCGGCCTCTGCACCATCTTCATCCGCCACACGTCCGCCTCGCTGACGATTCAGGAGAACGCGGACCCATCGGCGCGGCGTGATCTGGAAGCCTGGCTCAACCGTCTTGTGCCCGAGGGTGACCCGCTCTACACCCACACCGCCGAGGGGCCCGACGACATGCCGAGCCATATCAAGGCGATCCTGACGCAGACGTCGCTGTCGATTCCGATCGACCGTGGGCGGCTCGTGCTGGGAACGTGGCAGGGTGTGTATCTCTGGGAACACCGGACGGGCCCCCACCGTCGGGAGGCCGTGGTGCATATCGGCGTGTGACGGGTGTCGTCGGGATTCTCCGGCAGGAACTCCTGTTGCGATGATTCGGGCGTGCGCGGAATAGACCGTGCGGTATAGTGCTTCTTCCCACGAACGAAAACCCGCCGACACGGCCCACACCCACGGAGAGACGACCATGTCCAGGACTCTGACACACGCGCCCCTCATCGCTGCCTCTGCGGCGGTCCTGATCGGCTCGGTCGGGCTGCTCGCGGGGTTTGCGCCCGCTCCGGTTGATGCCTCAACCCAACTCCAGGCACCGGCAAACGCGGCGTCCTACAAGGTGGACAGCGTCCACTCGACCGTGCTGTTCCGGATCCGTCACATGGGCGTGGCGAACTTCTACGGCGTGTTCACCGATTTCTCGGGCGAGTTCACCTTTGACCCCGAGGACCACGCGGCTGGGGCGTTCGGGTTTGAGGTCCGGACCGCGAGCGTGGATACCCGCAACGCCGACCGGGACGACCACCTCCGCACGGCGGACTTCTTCAACTCCCGGCAGTTCCCCACCATCTCATTTGCGAGCACCGGCGTCGAGCATGTCGAGGGCGATCTCTACACCCTGACCGGCAACCTCACGCTGCAGGGCGAGACCCGGCCGGTCTCGGCTGAGCTTGAGTGGATGGGCACCGGAAAGAACCCGCAGGGCAAAGCGATCGCCGGCTACGAGGCCCGGTTCCAGATCAAGCGTTCTGACTTTGGGATGACCAAGTACCTCGCGGCGGATGGTTCTGAAAGTGGCGGACTCGGCAACATCGTCAAGCTGATCGTGGCGGTTGAAGCCATCCGCGAATAGACGGGCTCGTTCCGGTACACGATGACCCCCCAGCAAGCGATACTTGCGATACTCATCCCCGGCGTGGTCAGCGCGACCGCTCTCGTTGCGCTGAGCTTTCTGCCCGGGCGCGATCGCCCGGCCGAGGATGGCGAGGGCGCATCCCGTGACCGCATTTTTGTGCGGCCGTGGCCGGCGATTGTGGCGGTCGCGGCCTTTTTCTTTGCCGACCTCGGGCTCAACCAGTGGCACGATCTCTGGCCGAAGGACGCCACGCAACGGTTTCTCGCGGTAGGAGTGGCTGCGGCGCTCATCGGTGCTCTCCACAGCCTGGCGGGCCGGGTCACGCTTACGGTGATGCTCCGGGTGGTACTGGGGGCCGGGCTTGCGCTCGGGGTGCTCGTTCCGCTGCCCGAGATGTACATGCCGCGGGGGCTGCTCATCGTGCTGACCGGCGCCAGCGGTCTCTGGCTGGGGGCGACGGGGGCGGTGCTGGACGGTGCGGGTTCGCGTTTGCCTCGCGCGGCGGTCCCGCTGGTCCTTGCTGCCACAGCGATCATCGCGGCGCCGGGGATCTTCAAGAGCGGATACGCCGGTGGCGCTCAGCTGGCTGTGGGGCTCGGGGCTTTGGCGGGCGGCGCGTTTGTCGCGGCGGTGTTGCGGCGTCGGACGCTACCTGGGCTCTCTGGTCTTCATACCGTCTGGCTTGCGGTGTTTGCCACGATCCTGCTCGTGACCTACGGCTATCAGGAGGTCCCCGCGTGGTGGGCGTTGCCGATCATGGCGGTTGCGCCGCTCGGGGTCGTTGCGGGGCTGTTTGGCAAGCACCGGTTGCTCCGCGTGGTGCTGGCGGGGTTGGTGTCGGCGGTGATCGTTGTGGGTGCGACCCTTGCAGTGGTCGCTTCGGCATCGAATAATGCGGCACCCGAAGAAGAGTCGTATTACGGGTATTGAGTTCCCCCATCAGCCGCACACCCGCAGAGGCCCGCATGTCACCATCCATCCCGAGCAAGCCGCACCAGGCAGCCGAGGTCGGGCGGCTGGTGTACCTGCGGTACCCGCACCCGCGCGACCGCGAGGCGTTCGTCGAGATGCGGCAGAAGAGCAAGGACCATCTCCAGCCGTGGGAGCCGCGCCCGCCGAAGGGGTTTGACGCCTTCGGGCAGGATCAGTTTGACTTTGTCTACAAGTCCCGCTCGGTCCCGGGTCAGGAGCGGCTGCTGATCTTTGCGGTTGCCGACAACGCGCTGGTCGGGCAGGCGTCACTCGGCGCGATCACCCGCGGGCCGTTGCAGTCGGCGTACATGGGCTACTGGATCGGGGCATCGCACACGGGGCGGGGCTATATGACCGAGGCGGTCGGGCTGATGCTGCGGCACGCCTTTACGACGGTGAGGCTGCACCGTGTCGAGGTGAACATCCAGCCCAACAACAAGCCGTCGCTGGCGGTCGCAAAGAAGAGCGGGTTCCGCCTCGAGGGGTATTCGCCGCGGTATTTGCAGATCGACGGGGTGTGGTCCGACCACGAGCGATGGGCGATGACGATCGAGGACTGGCGTGAGTTCAACGCGGGCCGTCGGTAGGATGATGTCTTGACGAGCCCTGTGTGCTTGGAGGGCCGCGCCGAGTCGTTGCGTCAGTTACTACCCTGCGTAGTCCGGGGCGTTTCCGGGTTTCCATTTGATGCCGCACCCGATGCTCGGCAGTTGCGGCTCGGGAATCGGGGTGCCAGCCAGGACCGCATCCATCGCGGCGCGGAGGTCTTTCCCGGTGACCGGTTCGCTGTTGTTGGGTCGGCTGTTGTCGAGCTGACCGCGGTACGCCAGCGTGTGCGCGCGATCGAAGACGTAAAAATCGGGTGTGCACGCGGCGTGGTAGGCCTTGGCGACTTCCTGGGACTCGTCGTAGAGGTAGGGGAAGGTGTACCCGGCTTCCTCGGCTTCGAGTTTCATCTTGTCGGGGCTGTCGTCGGGGTAGTGCTCGGCGTCGTTGGCGCTGATCGCGACGACCGCGAAGCCGCGGGCTGCGTAGTCCCGCCCGAGCGAGGCCAGCTCCTCGCGGATGTGCTTGACAAAGGGGCAGTGGTTGCAGATGAACATCACCACGACGGGTTTGCCCGCCAGATCGGCGAGAGACACTCGCCCCCCGCCGACGGTATCGGGCAGGTCAAAGCCCGGGGCTTGAGTGCCGAGTGGGAGCATGGTGGATGGCATGGGGGGCATAAATGTCTCCAGAGTCCAAGTATTTCGTATTCTAAGGGGAGCTTCTGCTATATTGACAGCGTACCTGTCTCGTGGGGGGAAAGTCCGCCACCATCTTGCCGATGGAGGCATCACCCGAGGGGGGTGTGTCGCCTGTGCGTGCCATCCCACAGATCCTGTAGCCGGAGAGTTGAGAATGCGTAGAGCTGATGTTACTCGTTTGGTCGGGCTGACTGTGTTGGTCCCGGCTGCTGTATTCCTTGCTGCTGGGTGCAATTCCAGCTGCAAGAACGACACCACCACCAGTGCCGCTTTCCCGGACACCGGAACGATTTCCCCTGCCCTTCCTGTTTCGGGCATGCTCACGTTTGAGACCGCGGTGGGGTTCCCGGAGCTCGCGGCGCAGCTCACGCCGCCGGACCTGACCGAGCCCGGCTCGTGGGCCCGCGGCACGGCTGAGGCCGAGATCATCGACACCCGGACGTTCCCGGTGCAGATTCAGCCGAGCACGTTCGATGGTGAGGTCACGCTTGTCAAGCATCTTCTCCCACCGCACGGCCGGGACAGGACACTGCGCCAGGGGCCGAAGAATGACCTGGTTGCCGGCGAAGTGACCGATCAGATCACGGCACAACCCGGTGCCCTGTTCCCCGGGCTCGACCAGACCCCGTGGTCGCCGCCGGACCCGGCGCTGGCGGTCGGCCCGGACCACATCGTCCAGGTCGTCAACATGGACCTGGCGTGGTACACCAAGGACGGCACCGAGCAGTTCCGCACCCGCATGGACAGCACCGGCAACCCCGGTTTCTTTGAGGGCATCGGCGGCGGGAACTTCACCTTTGACCCCAAGTGCTTCTACGACCACGAGTCCGAGCGATTCTTTATCGTCGCTCTCGAGGTGTACGGCTCGAGCCAGGCGTGGATCACCTTTGCCATCTCCGACGACAGCGATCCCAACGGCATCTGGTACAAGTACCGCACCGACGCCCGTATCACCGTGGGTGGCTCGACCTACTGGGTCGATTACCCCGGGCTCGGGTTTGACAGTGACGGGATCTATGTGAACGGCAACCTGTTCCGCCTCAACGGTGGGGGCAGCGGCTTTGCCGGCGTGGCGTACCGCTCGATCGATAAGTCGTCGATCCTCAACGGCGGGACCGCGCAGTACACAACCATCCGTGACGGCGGGGCCGCGTCGGCGCAGTCTGCCCAACACTTCGGCAACAACATCGCGCCGTTCTTTGTAAGCGCTCGCAGCTCGTCGAGCATGAGAATCACCGCGATCCGCAACCCGCTCACCAGCCCCTCGATCGTCAACGCCAACGTCTCGGTGCCCTCGTGGAGCTCGCCTCCCGATGCGCCCAACAACGGCGGCACCATCAGCACGCTCGACGGCCGGATCATGAACGTGATGTGGCGCGACGGGAAGCTCCTCGCGGGGCACGGCGTCAGCGCGGGCGGCCGGGTTGTTTCGCGGTGGTATGAGTTTGATACGGGCAACTGGCCGACCTCTGGCTCGCCGAGCCTTGTGCAGTCGGGCAACGTTTCCGGCGGCAGCGGCACCTATTGCTTCTTCCCCGCGCTCTACAGCAACGATGCTGGCGATATCGGGTTGGTGACTGCCTTCTCCCGGTCCAACGAGTTTGCCAGCGTGAAGTACACCGGGCGCTCAGCGGGCGACGCCCTCGGCACGATGGGTGCGTTGGTCAACGCCAAGACCGGTACCGCAGCTGGCAACGGTCGCTGGGGCGACTACTTCGACATCGCGCTCGACCCTGACGGCTGCACCTTCTGGCTCGTTGGTGAGTACTACGAGAGTGGCGGCTGGAACTCGTGGATCACCAGCTTCACCATCACCGACTGCTGCCGTGTGGATATCAACGGCGACGGGGTTGTCAACACCCAGGACGTGCTCGCGTTCCTGAACCTCTGGTCGGCCAACGACACCGAGGCCGACTGGAACGGTGACGGCGAGGTCAACACCCAGGACGTGCTCGCGTTCCTCAACGATTTCAACGCCGGCTGCTAAAGCGGTCTGCTCTGTAACTCTTCACGACGCCCGTGCTCAGCGCGGGCGTCGTGCTTTTTCGGCCACGCCGGTGTTGTGTCAGGCGCGGTGTTCATCTCTGACTTGCCCGAACAGGGTTGGGACACGATACTGATCTCCAGCATGCACCCAGACCTCGTCATCGGCATCGACTCAGGCGGCACCACAACGCGGGCCGCGCTTGTCGAGCGCAGCGGCCGTGTGCTGGGGTTTGGCGGTGCGGGTGCGGGGAATCTGCGCGATGCTGGTGCAACCACGCTTGCCGCACGTATCAATGAAGCGACCCGCGCGGCGTTCGATGCTGCGGGGATTGCACGAGGGCTTGTGGGAGCGGGGTTTCTGGGGATCGCGGGCTGTAGAACCGAAGACGATCGGCGGGCGGTGCGCGGTGGTGTCAAGCCCCTCGACCTTGCGCCGCCCGGGTCACTCACGATCGACCACGACCTGCGTACCGCTCACGCGGGGGCGTTTCTTGACGAGCCCGGGATGGTGCTGATTGCGGGCACCGGTTCGTGTTGTTACGGGCGCACCTCCTCGGGCGACGAGCACCGCGCCGGCGGATGGGGGAGCCGACTGGATGACGGCGGGAGCGCCACCTGGCTTGGGCTCCGGGCAGTTGCGGCGTGGTGCCGGGCGGTTGACGGCCGGGGGGTGGCAAGCACCCTCTGCGACGCGCTCCCGGAACATCTCGGCGTCAGGTCTCCCCGCGACGCGGTGGCGTTGCTCGAAGCGCCCGACTCCCGGGCTCGGCTTTCGTCGCTCGCGCCGCTCGTGACCAGAGCCGCGGCGGAGGGTGATGCCGTCGCTCTTGCGATCGTGGAACGGGGAGCGTCCGAGCTGGCCGAGATGGTAGTCGCGGTGCACGATGCGCTGGCGCGGGACGGTTCTGACGTGTCGCACGCGCTGTCGCCCGTCGGCGGCGTGTTCACGGCGGGGGCGGTCGTGGTTGATGCCCTGTGCCGTGCTCTCGAAGCCCGCCTTCGGTCTGTCGCGGTGGTTGAGCCCGTGCTGCCGCCGGTGCTCGGTGCGGTGTTTCTTGCGCTGCAATCGCTCGGGCCGGTCTCGGAGGCGCAGCGTGAAACACTCAGACGATCTCGACCTGACTGACTCGCTTGTGGCGTGTGGCTCGCGCGGGTCGCTCGGGCGTCATGCCGCATCTGCTCACGGCTCGAGCCGTTTGATCCGCACCTTGCGGAACTCGACCGGGTCGTTGTGCCCGGCAAACCCGAAGTGGCCGCTCGTTCGCGTGCGGCCGGCAAACTTGGGCTCTTCGTACATGAAGTCGGTGAGTGCAGACGTGTCGCAGTCGAGGATTTGCGTGCCGTTGAGTTCGACGGTGATCCGCGGCCCGACCACGCGCACCTCCTGAAAGTTCCACTCGCCGATCGGCCTGAGATAGCCCCGGTGCGCGGGGGCCTGTCCGTACACCGAGCCGTGGTACTGGCGTGGTTCGAGGGAGGCGTAGTTCGGGTGGGTGTTGTCGAGCACCTGCAACTCGCACATGCCGACGTAGGCGGTGTCGCCGCTGCCTGGGTAGCGGATCGCGAGCCCGTTGTTTCCGCCCGGTGGCAGCTTGAACTCGAACCGAACGGCGAAGTCGTGGTACTCTTCTTCGGTGTAGATCGTGCCGCCGTGTCCGGGTCGGCAGCGGAGGGCGCCGTCGACGATCTCGTACGCGTCTGTCGGGCCAGCCCAGCCGGTAAAGTCTTTGCCGTTGAAGACGGACTCGAAGCCGGCATCCCCCCGGGTTGCTAGCAGTTCGTTGGCTTCTTCGGCGTCGATCTCGCGGATGAAGACGTTGCGCCACGCGACCTCGCCGCCGTGGGTCTGGAGCTGGATCGGCCCGGTGCGGGGGATCGGCAGCCCGCGATCGGAGTAGTTTTCGAGCCTGGCGTGGTCGACGACGAGTTCGCCGTTGAGCCACACGCTCACCCGTTCTCCGACCATGACGACCCGAACCAGATTCCACTCCCCGAAGGGTCGGTCGGCGTGGACGAGCGGGTCTTTGCCGGGGGTGCCCGGGCTGTTGTTCCAGAGGCCCCCGGAGCCGAGCTTGGCGCCGATGTCCCACTTGCCGCCCTCTTGGGTGGTGTCCCATATCTGGACCTGTGGCACGCCGCGGAGGTAGATCCCGCTGTCGGCGTTTGCGACGGTTCGGTACTCGAGGAAGAGCTCGAAGTCGCCGAAGAGGCGGTCGGTGGTCAGGAACAGGCCGTTGCCGTCGTTAATGAGGACGCCGTCGACGTTCTTCCAGTGCTCCTCGATGTCGGCGAGGCTTTCCTTGTGGCGTTGAGCAAAGGTCTCGTCGTCCTCGCTGTAGACCTTTCGGGGGTCTTCAGTCCCGAGCCCCCACCATCCGGCGAGGCCTTGGTCTGCGATGAGCCCTTGAAACCCCTCGGGGGCTTGTTGTGCAAGTCCAATGGTCGTGCATAGTGCGATCGTCCCGGTGGTCGCGAGTTTCGTTGCCTTGTGAACACCCATAGACACTCTCCTCGGTGCGATTCATCGGGGCCGCGGTTGCGTGCGGTTCTGTGTTCACGGTACCATCCCACGCACAGGGCGTCCAGCCCTGCACGCCGCCCCGGCGTGATCCGTTTCCGGGGCAGCCCACACGACCACACAGGGAGCCTTGTGCCATGAGCAACGCACGCCAGACCAACCGCCGCGAGTTTATCAAGGTTTCAGCCGCTGCTGCCGCGGCGGGCGCGTGGTCGCTCTCGGCTGCTTCGTACGGCCGCGTCATGGGCTCGAACGCCCAGCTGCAAGTCGCCTACGTCGGCACCGGGGGCATCGCCTCCAACCAGCACATCCCGATCCTGACCGACTTGGGCGCGGGGTGCCCGTGCTATTGCGACGCCGACAAGGACCGTTTCGGCCCGGCTGCCGATCGGTTCCCGGATGCTCCGGGGTACACCGATTACCGGCGTATGTACGACAAACACCTGGGCGAGATCGACGCGGTCATGGTCGGCACCCCCGACCATCAGCACTATCCCGCGACGATCATCGCGATGATGGCGGGCAAGCACGCGTACACGCAGAAGCCGTTGACGCACACGCCGTGGGAAGCCCGCCAGCTGGCGATCGCGGCCGAGAAATACAAGGTCGCGACGCAGATGGGCAATCAGGGGCACGCCTCAGAGAGCCTCCGGAAGAGCATCGACTATCTGCGGTCCGGCGCGATCGGGGACCTCAAGGAGGCGCACATCTGGACCAACCGCCCGATCTGGAGGCAGGGGATGGCGGTGCCCGAGGGCGGCCAGGAAGTGCCTGCGAACTTTGACTGGGAGGCGTGGGTGGGCCCGGCTGCGATGCGGCCGTACCGCCGTGACCCGGCCGACGGGTGGGGCGGGTTTTACCACCCGTTCAACTGGCGCGGGTTCTGGGATTTCGGCTGCGGCGCACTCGGGGACATGGCGTGCCACGAGATGGACCCGGTCTACTGGGCGCTCATGCCGGGGTTGCCGACCTCGGTCGAGCTCATCGCGCCCGAGCCGATCGGCGATCGCCCGATGTACTTCTCCAACGGCATCGTCAAGTTCCAGTTTGCCGCCGACGGCGACCGCCCCGGGTTCGATCTCTACTGGTACGAGGGCGGCGACAAACCGGCCCGCCCGGAAGAGCTCGAAGAGGAGACCGAACTCACAGCCGAGGGCGCGCTCTATATCGGGAGCAAGGGCAAGATGATCGCGTTGCCCGCCGCCCGGGCCGAGCCGAGGCTGCTGCCCGCCGAGTTGCACGAAGCAACCGGCACCCCGCCAGAGATGATCGAGCGGTCGGAGGGCCATCACCTCGAATGGTACAAAGCATGCACCGGCGACGCGCCCTACACGCATCCCAAGAGCAACTTTACGTACGCGGGGCCGTTCTCTGAATCGGTGCTGCTTGGGTGTGTCGCGCAGAAGGTCGGCGGTCGGCTCGAATACGACGCCGCGGCCCAGCGCTTTACCAATAGCGATGTTGCCAACCGTTACATTAGCAAGGAATACCGCAAGGGGTGGGACTTCCGCATGGCTTGAACCCGCGGAAGAGCACACACCTCTTTAATTTTAGCGCAGCGTGAGCGACCCCACCTGCTTTGTGCCGTCCTCGCTTTCGATCTCAACCCACCACTGAGCATCAGCCGGGAGTGGATCGGGTGCCTCTGCGTGTATGTCGTAGACACCGGCTGTCGAGTCGTACTCACCTTTTCCGACAGCCGACGCGAGCCGATCGGCAGTACCGATCCACGCGCGAACGATCGCCGTGCCTTTGTCATCGCTTGACAACTTGACGACGAGGTGAAGTTCTTTGCCCGCCTGCGCCTCGCCGTGGCCTTGCCAACACTCGATCTCGGTATCTCCGATCATCGCGGTGCCGATGGAGATTTCGTCGCTGTGGTCGTCGTCGCCATGATCATGATCGTGATCATCATGATCGTCCTCGGCATGGCTGTGCCCATGCCCATCTCCTTTGACATGGTCGTGGTCGTCCTCGGCGTGCGACTCAGCAGTTGTGGAAGAGTCGTCCGACGAATCCTCCTGCTTACCACAGCCGAAGAGCATGCCGGCTGCGAGCCCGGCGTAAAGAAGCAGTTTGAGGCGATCGTTCATGGGTGTGTCTCCATTGACATGGTGGATATGGTGTCGCATAGATGCAAGTACATATTACGGATTTGCGGGTGAGCGGGGTTCACCTTTTTGCCCAAAGATGAGCGAATATCCCGCAGGAACAACAATGAGATTGAGGAACGTCGAGGTAATCAGCCCTCCGAGGGTGACCACCGCGAGCGGCGCAAGCAGCTCGCTGCCGGGCTTGCCCGCAGCCAATGCGAGGGGAAGGAGCCCTAGAGCAGCAGAGAACGCGGTCATCAGAATCGGCACCAGCCGCTCCATCGACCCCTGCACAATCGCCTCACCCAAAGGCACGCTCTCTTCATTCATCAGATGATTATAGTGATTGACAAGCAAGATGCCGTTGCGAACCGCGATCCCGAAAAGAGTGATAAATCCGACCATGCTCGCAATGGAAATGACAGGCGCTACATAGGCCCCGCCACTCCCAACCAACGCCAGGGTGTTACCGACGAGCCCCCCGCCTTCGGTTGCGTAGATTGCGACAATGCCGCCGATCAATGCGAGCGGCATGTTCAACATGACCAAGACGGCGGCCCGCATCGAACCGGTTGATATCTGAAGCAGCATCAGCATAATCACCGCGACACCAAGGCCCGCGACGGACATCGTTCGAGCAGCGGACTGCTGTGCCTCGAACTGCCCGCCGTAGACAACCGTATAGCCCGCCCGTTGCACAATGGGCGTGACCCGCTCGCGGACCTGCGCGACGAGATCCCCCAGATTGGCCCCCTCAGCGACATTCAACGAGATCACAGCCTTGCGTTGGGCATTCTCTCTTGTAATAAGGTTGCTCGAACGCTCAAGGCCGATGTCCGCCACATCGCGTAATCGCACAGTTGTGCCACTGCGGCCACGAAGAAGTAGGTTCTTAACCTGCTCAACGCTCTCACGCTGATCCGCAGCCAGCCGGACCACAAGATCGTACTGCTTGATGCCCTGGTTGACCTTCGCAACAACCTCCCCATATATAGCTTCACGAACCTGCTCTGCGGCATCCGCCGGGCTGAGCCCCGCTGATGCGAGCTCCGCGTGGCGGTACCGGATTGGCAACGAGGTAATCATCACTTCACGATTTGCATTGACATCCCTCGCGCCCGAGAGCGCCTTCAACTCTACTTCGATTTCCTTGGCCACCGCGCGGAGACCGGCCAGATCGTCGCCGAACACGCTGATTGCAATTGCTGCGGGTGTTCCCGAAAGCACATGGCTCAGCCGGTGCTCAATGGGCTGGCCCACCTGAGTAACAATACCCGGCACGGATGCAAGAACCGTGTCGATCTCAGCCCGAATCTCCTCACGGTCGCTACCCGGCACAACGGTAACTTCTATCTCTGAACTGCTCACAGGCTCGGCGTGCTCATCGCGTTCGGCACGCCCGGTACGGCGTGCAACAGTCTCAACGCCTTCAATCTCGACGAGCCGCTCCTCCACTCCCCTGGCGAGGCGATCGCTTTCCATGAGCGAAGTCCCGGGAGGAGCAAAGAGAAATACCGTAAAGGTGCCCTCGTTGAAACTCGGTAAAAATGATGTTCCAAATGTCGTTGCAAGCCAGAGAGTTGCGACTGTCGCCATGCCCGCCACTCCGAGCACCCATAAGCGCAGCCGAATTGCCAGACGAAGTGACGGCTCGTACACACGCTTGAGCGCTCGCACAAAAAAGCCGTCGCGATCCTCATGCTTGCCCCCGAGGCGGCCTTTGAGCATGTATTTACACATCGCGGGCGTTACCGTCAGAGCGACTGCCAGTGAAGCAAGGATCGAGACCATGTAGGTCAACGCCAGCGGCCGGAAGAAACGGCCCTCGATCCCTTGCAAGAAGAGCAAAGGCACAAAGACCATCACGATAATCACTGTTGCAAATACCATCGCTGGGCGGATCTCGTTGCTCGCGTCAAAAATAACTTCGGCAACCGCACGCCGCTGCTCCTCAGGCTTGCCCCGGTTCTGCTTGAGCCTTCTGAATACGTTTTCGACATCAATAATTGCATCATCAACAAGCACGCCAACAGCGACAGCCAGTCCGCCGAGCGTCATAACATTGAGACCAATATTCATCCAATCCATCATCAGGAGTCCGGCCGCGATCGAAATCGGCAGCGCAGTGAGCGTGATAATTGTAGTCCGTACATTAAGAAGAAACAGGATGAGAATGATAGCGACAATGATGACCGCGTCTCGCAGCACATGCAGCACGTTGTCAATCGATCGCTCAATAAAATGGCTCTGCCGAACGACATCACGATTGAGCACAACCCCCTCGGGAAGAATCGGCTCAATCTGATCAAATAACTTGTCAAGATGCTCGGTGAGCATCAACGTATTCATTCCCGGCGTTTTCTTGATGGACAAAATGACCGCAGGCGAACCGCCTTCGGATCCCGTGCCTCGCTTGAGGGCAGGCCCGAGACGGACATCCGCAACTTCACCGATGGTGACCGGAGCCCCATCATGATACTTAATAAGAGTACCTGCAATATCTGCGGCACTCGTAACACGACTCTGCTGTCGAAGAGGTATCTCAAAGTTCCCGGCACTGGTAAGGTACCCGCCGCTGGCCGTGCTGTGCGCGCCTCTCGAGGCTTCGACAACCTCGGAGATTGTAAGTCCGTAGAGGCGCAATCGCTCTTGATCGACGTTGACTTGATACTCGGGAAGTTCACCACCAATGGCAACAACCTGCGCAACGCCAGGAATGGCAAGAATCTTGTTTCGCAGTTCAAACTCTGCGTACGAGCGGATGTCCAGGGGGGAGGCCGTCGCGTCTGGGGACGAAAGCGAGATTAGCATGATCTCGCCAACGATCGAACTGATCGGCGTGAGTTCAACATTCACGCCTCTCGGGATGTCCTCGCGGACCGTAGCTAACCGCTCCGCAACGAGCTGTCGCGCCCGGTACAAGTCTGCGCCCCAGTCCAGATCAATCCAGATGATCGACAGGCCGATTGCGCTCGAGCTGCGAACACGCCGGACTCCTGACATTCCGTTTACCGCAGCCTCGATTGGGAAGGTGACAAACTGCTCAACTTCGCCAGCGGCGAGTCCGCCAGCTTCGGCCATGACTACGACCGTCGGGGCATTCAGTTCAGGAAATACATCCACGCTCATCTTCGGAACGCGGTAGGCCGCGTAGCCCACCAGCAGCAGTGCTGCCATAAGCACGAACGATGAATATGTAAGCGAAAACCGGATCAGTGCCTTGAGCATCACAGAACTCCTATTCGTCTTCGCCAGAATGGAAAGTGCCATCGGCATGGAAGTGTCCGCCTTGGTCTTGTCCGCTATTTGCGGATGCAAGCAAGAGCTGATAGGCCCCTTCGAGCACGACTTCATCACCGAGACGCAGCCCGCTGCCAACGACAATCCAGCGACCGTCATCAAGGCCAAGATCCGCCTCGACACGAATTGCTTTGTTCGGATCAGCAGGATCACGACGGAAGAACACCGGGACGAGCCCGTCCTTCTGGATTGCTGCACTCGGAATCGCCAGCACCTTTGCGTGGGATTCGTCGGTGACAATCTCTAGCTGGGACGACACTCCTGCCCGAGCCCAGGGGGCAAGCGACTGGGGAGTTACAAAGAGGTCAACAGTGCGAGCATTAGGATCGCCAGCGAGATCGATCTTGAGAAGGCCGTCCATTGTCGCAGTAACATCAAATGAGACGCCGGTCTGTGTCAAAGACGGAGCCACAATTCGTGCCGACGCCCCATCGTGCAGCCGTCCCAGATCGCTCTGTAGTGCCACAGCTCGAAACCGCAACCGCTCGGGCTGGACAACCGTAAGAACAGCAACTTCCTCATTGGCCCACGCTCCGTCGGTCAGGCCCAGAGACTCGACTACACCGGAATCCTGGGCTTTGACTTCAATTGTCGTGATGGTTCGCCACCGTGGGCGCAGACCGTGGCGTGAATCAACCGTTTCAGTGAGATCCTCCTCGGACATGCTGAGAAGCGTAGAGGCCAAGTCAATCAGGAGTTCATAGTTTGATATTGCGGCGGTGAGATCTGCCTTTGCGCCTGCCTCTGCGGCTGCGAGCTCGGCTTCCCGTTCGAGAACTTCTGCGAGTTCCGCTTCAGCGGTTGCGGCTGCACCGCTGACTGCGCTGAGCTCTGCCAATCGCCCGCCACCGGCTTCGGCAAGTGTTTCAAGTTGTTCAACCCGTTTATTGTGAATCGCAATAACCTTCTGGAGTCGTTGCTCGTGACGCTGGTGGGCTTGGCGGAGCGGAGGAAAGCTTGCAAGGCGAGCGGTGGTTCGCTCGATCGTTGCTTCTGCGTTCGTGATTTGCTGTTGGACCTCTCTCCAAGCTGGCGAATCGATGCGATACAAAACCGCACCTTGCTCAACCCGATCAAACTGCTCAACCACAATCTCCACCCGACCGGATAGCATTGTGTGGTATTCACGCCTCGCGGTCGGTAAATACTCGAATCGCCCGGGCACACGCAGCGTCTGTTCAACCCTGCGAGCCTCGGCTTTCACAAATGTAATGCCAAGATTCTGTCGCACCGCTGGAGGGATATCGATCCGGTTCGTGGGGCCTTCGGCTCCGGCAGAGCCATCCATGTGCTCATCGGCTGTTTCGCTGGCGGGTGAAGCATCCGACTGTGCGCCGCACCCGAGCAGCGCAGCACAGATGCCCGCACCAAGAAAGATAGAAAGCAGAACACGGTTCATTGGTAACCTCCCGCCGCAATCGGCGTGGTACTTTCTGTGTGGAGCAACGCCGACTCGGGTGAATCGGGGTTTGCAGGAATCGGGGTAGGATCAGTTGCCCAGTCTGGCCCGAGCAGTTGTTCGATCGTGATAGCGATCTCCAGCTCGGCAAATTGCAGATCAAGCAGATAGATCTTTGCGTCGAACTGTCTTGTCACAGTGTCAAGAAACAGCAGGGTGTCGACATCACCGAGCTCGGCGACCCGTTGCACTTCTGCGGCCTGCTGCGCCAGAAGCGGCAAGATTTCTGATGTGTAGTGCGTTCGTTGTATACGTGCCGCATCGAGTGCTGCCTGCGCCGATGCAAGAGCGCGTGCGAGGTGTTCATAGGTGGTTTCTGCGACTGTGCGTGCACGTGCGCGGGTTGCGTGCGCGGTAGCGATACCGCCGCGGTTTGCATTGAGGAGCGGGACAGGAAGCGACACGCCTAACATGAGGCGGTCGTCGTCCTCGTTGCCGTAGCCTGAGCCGATGCTGATATCAGGATATTGCTTGCGAACTTCGAGCCGGAGTGATTGCTCCGCCAGTTGATATTCTGCACGCCGGATCGAGAGTTGTGTGTTTGAGTTGATCAATCGGGCGAGCCTGTCAGGCGAAAGATCGGGCTTGACGGCTGGAACCGACGGCACAAGCGTTATTGCCGCATCCGGCGGCATTCCGATGATCGAGAGCAGGTCTCGCCGGGCTTCTGCTGCGGCAAGCTCGGCATTGATGAGCGCCGCCCGTCTCGCGGCGAGTTCAACGCGGAACAGCCTGCCTTCGATTCTTTGCAACTCTCCCGCGGCTTCCAGTTGATTGGTGATCGACACGATCTGTTCGATCTGTGACAGCACGTCTCGATGGACGCCGGCTTGCTCTTTGGCAGTGACCCATGCTATCCAGGCACGGCGAAGGGTTGCCCGAGTCCGCCACTCGGCGTCCTCGATCCGCCGGAGTTCAACGGTGTGCGCCGCCCCAGCGCGGTCTTTTTCAACCGCGAGCCGGCCGGAAACCGGGAGCGTAATGCTGAGCATGAAACCGAACTCGAACGGTGCTGCTGATGAGAGAATGTCAGCACCGTCAAACCCAAAGGCTGGGTCTTCCCAAAGCCCGGCGGTTTCAAAGGTCGCAAGGGCTATACCGGCCTCCATCCTCGCGAGCCGGAGTTCGGGGTTATAGAAAAGTGCTACGACCTCAGCTTCGGCGGCGGAAAGCCCGTCGTCAAAGTTGATCTTGTCGGGAACCTCCGAGCCGGCCTCCCGCAGCCGGGCTGCAAAGGCCTCGACCGGTTCGACAGTGAAGGCCCGGGCTTCAAACTCGCCGCGATGTGCAGCAATATCGAAGGGTGCGGGGCGGTAGCTCTGACAGCCTCCAACAGCCGCGAGCACCAGGCAAGCAAGGCTCACACCGGTTCTGCTGCGCACAGCATGTGCGCAAGACCGGGATCGGTGAATGTGCATGTGGACAACCTCTGCGAAAAATGGAACACTCCGCCCGCGCAGCACAAACCACGTGAGCATTGGTCAAAGGTCGCAAAGGGCTTTAGATGAGCAATCGGGTGGAGCGCACCAGCGTGAGCCGTTGCTCACCGCCGGGGTCGTCTCGCATGGTGCGTGAGGTGCGCCAGCGGCTCTCGTTTGTGGGGTCGGTTATGACCACCGCATGGACACGCTCAAACGCAAGTG
The DNA here is from genome assembly GCA_030950285.1 of Planctomycetota bacterium. Taxonomy (GTDB): domain Bacteria; phylum Planctomycetota; class Phycisphaerae; order Phycisphaerales; family UBA1924; genus PNC22. The sequence continues at coordinate 183,251 of JAUZRR010000004.1, forward strand.
CCACACAGGGCTTGGTGCCCGGCCGAACGAAAGCCGCGACATCCGCTGGCCGGGGATAGTTATCAGAGCAGTAGCAATCTTCGAGCTGCCCCTCGTGGATGTGCGCTTCGTCGTCCGCACAGCCTTGGTATGTGTTGGTTTCCTGAACCAGAGACTCTGTCGCACATTGCGAATCGGCGTGTCCGAAGCACAGCACGATCCCCCCACCTCCCACGCCGAGGACGACGTTGAGGCTGAAGAGGAGTGCATACAGAATGGACACGTATCGGGACACGACCGAGAGCATATCGGTATATGTCTCGCGGAGCAACACAATCGCCTGAATATAAATTTTTGCTACGGCGCGTCGGAATCAGGCCCAATAATCCGGCCTATTTCGCTTCCTGTGGGCATTCCAAAGGGTCGAAACTTCTCCTCGGCCCCACGCTCTTCGTCATAGAAAACGGCTCTGTGGAGCCCGAGCCGGGAAGCCGTGGTGGACTCGATCAGCATGCTGCTGTCGTTGGCGGACATTTGCATGAGCGCCCGGTTGCCGAACTCGGCGAGTGACGATCGGTCGAGCGCCCGGGTCAGGCTGCTGGTGGTATCGCACCAGGCGAGGACAAAGATGCCCAGTCGCGGCCCGTCGATGATCACTTGTTTGAGCTGCTGATCCGCGGCCGGCATCTTGGCTTCGCTGTCCGTGCTGAACGAGAAATCGTCGTCCTTTCGGCGGAGGCTCCGCAGCCAGTGCAGCCCGTGGAGCACGAGATAGATCGCGGGGCCGTCGGTACGGTTGGCATCCTCGCGGGCGATCAGCTCGGTGTAGCACTCCTCGACTGCCTCGGGCGCGTTGCGCCACGAGACCGGGCGGACATCGTGCGGCAGGCCCGCGAGGGCCGCGGCGAACCGCCCGGCGAGCGGGTCGTCCTCGGGAGTGGCATCGACGATCCGGAAACTGGGGGCGCGGTCGCCCTCGGCGTCGTGCTGCACCGCGAGGCTGACGATCGCCGACGCGAGTATCGCCGCGGCGGTCTCGGTTCGTTGCCCGACGACCAGCAGGTTTGCCCCGCCCCGGCGGCGCATGACCGCGCCGGTCGGGTCCTTGATCGACACCGGCTCGCCGAGCCACGCGATCGGGGCGATCGGGCGTTGGCGCTCGCGGACAGCGCGGCGGAGCAGTCGGTTGCGTTCGAGCTCGGCCGGGGCGTTGCCTTCAAAGAGCACGGGCTCCTCAAACTCGACGGATCGTCTTGTCGCGAGGCGTTCGATCTCGTGGAGGACGCTGTCGCGGTCGTCGTCGCCGAGCCACGCGACCTGGAAGGGGTTGTTCCCTTCGACGAGGCCGTTGGCGTTGTTGTAGATCGCTTCGCCCGGGCGGGTGAGGAGGCGTGCGGCGCTGTTGTCCTCGCTCAGGATGAGGTAGCTGTCAGTCTCCGAGCACATCATCGCGATGCGGACCGCCATCTGGCCAACGGTGCTGCGGGAGAGTGAGTAGGCGCCGCTGAGCGTCTGGCTGGCGAGCAGGATATGGATGCCGAACGCTCTTCCCTGGCGGACGAGACGGTCGAGGAGGAGTGAAGCGTCCTGGGCGATCCGGTCGTCCTCGACAAAGAACTCCTGAAACTCGTCGATGATGAGGATCGACCTTGGCATCGGTTCGTCGGGGAATCGCTCGCGGAACTGGGAGAGCGATTGCAGCCCGCGGTCGCGGTAGAGGTCGCCCCGTCGGCGGAGCTCGGTGTCGAGCCGTTGCAGCACGCTGAGCCCGAACTCGCGGTCGGATTCGATCGCGACCGCTCGGACGTGCGGCAGCTTGCCGCTGGCGTAGGGCTTGAACTCGACGCCCTTCTTGAAATCAACGAGATAGAACTCGACCTCGCGGGGGTCGTGCCAGAGCATCGCGGCGGTGGTGAGCACGTGCAGCAGCGTGGACTTGCCCGACCCGGTCTTGCCGGCGATGAGCACGTGCTGGCTTGTGCCCTTGCCGAGGCGGAGCTCCTGGGCTTTGGTCGCTCCGGCGCGGCCGATGGGGATGCGGAGCTCGTCGGCGGCGCTCCTGGTCCAACGCTCGGGCTCGGGTGGAGCAACGACGCTGTATCGCACCTCGACCCGCCCGGCAGCCTGCGCCTCTGCGCCGATGATGTCGAGCAAAGCCGCGGTTTCGGATTCACCCGGCGGGGCATCGGGCGTGAAGAGGAGATCGCCGAGCGATTCGCTCACGACGCCGAACTGCGCAGCGGTGGATGGAGCTCCGGTCAGCGATCGTGGTTTGAGCACGATCGCGCGCGACCGGAGCGAGCCGAAATCAAACCCGGCGGGTTGTTTGGCAGCCCGGTCGGAGAGCATCACCACGAACACGCCGCAGCGCGGGCCGGCGTCGATCACCGACGATAGCCGGGCGACCGCGTCCTCGGAAAAATTAGCGGGAAAGTCCGCGATAACGAGGTAGCGGTAGGGCTCGGCGATCTCGCCGGCGGCACGGTTGTAGTCGTCGATCGTGGCGTAGTCATCACGCAGGTACTTCTGGATGACGTTCTCGATGTGCTCGGTCAGGTCGGCGAGGCGTTGCTCGATGTGGCGACTCTCGGTCCAGATGCGCGCGCCGACGAGACTCTCGTCGTGGTCGGTCAGGCGCATGAGCCCGGCGAACGACCGCCCCCGGCCGATGGGGTCGATGATGGTCAGCTTGGCGCGCCCCGGCGGGATCGACGCGAGGATCCGGAGGAGCACGGTCTGCAGTATCGCCAGCCCCGCGTCCCGGTTGCCGGTGCCGGCTTCGACCAGGAGCGAGGGACGCTCGGCCATATCGAGCATCACGGGGAGCCTGACCGTCTCGGGGAGCGGTGCGGCGGGGTTCTGCTCGAGCGCGAGTCCGGAGAGCATCGCAGCGATATCGAGCGTGAGTGTCCCAAGATGAGACGCGGTTTCGCCCGGCTCCGGCGGGCTCCACGATCGCGTGAGTCGATCGTGCCATGCAGGGCTCGCACGCTCCGCGGCGTTCACGATCGACCCGATCTCTTCGCGAAAGCGTTGTGCCGCAGAGGACCACTCTGCGGCGAGGGCGTCGGTTTCGGCTTGGAACAGCCGCTCGGTCGCGTCCATTGCAGAACGCTTTGTCTCGGCGGCCTTGGCGATCGCTGCATCGTGGGCGGATTGCGCGTGCTCGCGATACTCCACGACCTTGCGTTCGATCTCCGCTCTCGCGGCGGCATTGCTGCGCGACAGCGCGTGTTCCTCGGTACTGCGTTGCAGTTCTGCGTTTGTGACCAGCGAACTCCGCTCGGCTTCCAGGGCGTCGAGCGCATCCTGAGCGTCGGTTGCGGCGCGGTCCACTTCGGCTCTGCAACTGTCGACGAGTTCGACAAGCGCGTCGTCCCGGTCGCGTTCGCCGCGCTCGAGCACCGCCTCTGCGCCGGCCCGGACTCGTGCGGCGATCCGGCTGAACTCGCGGACACCGGCTCGGAGCTGCTGCACCGCGCGAACACGCATCGGGACGGCACTCGCCGCGGCGAGGACGAGCCCCCCCACGCCAGCGGCAACGGGCATCTTCCAATCGTTCCAGCCGGTCGCAAAGCCGACCCCAGCCGCTGCCGCTGCGCCCAAGCCCGGCACAAAGAGAAAGTGCAAACCGGACCGGAACACCCGGGGCAGCATCGCCCGATCGAGCGCCTCGGCAACACGGCCGGCCTCGTCGACAAGCTGCTCGAAGGCCTCGACCTCGTCGGGCGTTTCGGGGTCCGATGCCTCAGTGAGTGCGGGGGGATCCGCCCGCTGCACTCTGCCCGGCCAGAGCGAATCGACGAAAATCTCCCATTCCGAGATCGCGGCACGGCCCGCGGTGACGCGCTTGGCGAGAGCCTCGAACGCCTGGCGGGGCTTGGGACGCCCGCTTTCGAGGATGGTCTCGGCGAGCCAGACCCTTTCACGGCGTTTGTGCTCGATGCGCTCGACCCGCGCCTCGTGGCGCTCGCGCTCACCCGCAGCCTTGCTGTCCCAGGCGGCACGCATTCGGGACTCCTGCTCGGCGTGCTGGGTCTCCAGTCGGGTGTTGGCTTCGGCGAGTTCTGTGTCGGCTTTCTGCGTGCGGCGGACGAGCTCGGCGCGGGCCTCTTCGAGCTGACGATCGTGCGTGTGCTCGGCCCGGGCCTGGTCGTCGGTGTATCGCTGGTTGGTCTCGGCAGACCGCTCGGCGTAGGAGGCAAGAAAGGTGCGCAGGCCGGCGACCAACAGCTCCTCGCGGCTGAAGAGCCCCGAGGCGGGTGTGGGTCTGGGCTTGCGGTCATCCATACGAAACAGCACCTCGGCTGGCTGCGGACTGGTCGGGTCCGCGTCGTTGCGTTCTTTGTTCTGCGCGCGGCAACTCACCGGTCCGCCGCGGCGAGCGGCTACTCTATTCACACGCCCGACGGGCTGCAGCCGCGATCTCGCCCAGCCGGTCCATCGCTTCGGCCGCCCGCCGGACGTGCCCCTCGATCGGTGCGATGTAGCGTTTCTCGAAGGCCTCGGCATTCTGATCGGTCCACGACTCGTGCAACCTCGACCAATCACGCACAAACTGCTTGCTCGCGTCCAGCAACATGCCCTGACCGCCCGACATGCTCATGGCGTGGCCCCCTCGGCTTCGTCCCCGCTGGCCGGGCGGCTCGGTCGGCGGTCACCGATCTGCGAGTAGGTTTCCAGAATGTCGCCCATGCGTTCCAGCGCGCCCACCGCGTTGGCGAGTTCGCCCCGAACAAACCACCCGAGTTGGGAGACCGCGCCGCGGTACTCGTCGAGCGCACGTTCGAGTTGCCTCGCCCAGCGGCGGGTGTGCTCGAGTTGTTCCTCCGCCGCCCGGATGCGCCGTTTCGCGGCTTCCAGCGCCAGCCGATCGTCAACCTTGGGCAGCGGGTTGTCCTGTATCGGGTCGGCCCGCGAGATCATCCGCGTCCGCGAGCGGGTCAACTCTTCCTGGAGCCGGCGGATCTCCCGCTGCAACGTGGGACGGCGCTCGCGGACGATCCAGTCGAGTGTCCGCCGCGCGGAGACCTCGGCCGACGAGATCGCGGCCTGGCTGAGCTCGGCGAACTTGACAACCGCGGGCTGAAACTGCCGCAACGCCTCGACCGATCCAACGCTTGCCCGTTCAACCATCCGTGATACTCCCCGGTCGTGCCCCGGCGTGAACTCTACCGTTGCCGGAGGTAGGCTTCGAGCCGCTCGGCTTTCCGCAAGAGCAGCGGGACTTGTTCCTCGCTTGCTTCGATAAACCGCTGAAGCTGGCGGGTGGTCTGCTCGAACTCCTGCTGAAACTTCGCGTGCTCCTGGTCGCGCCAGGTCTGGCCGAGCGACAGGGCGCTGCCCTGCAGCTGCTGCATCGCTTGCCCCATGTTGGCGTTGAACGCCTTGAGCATCTGCGCGAACCGGCGGAGTTCTTCTGGATCTGCGACAGCCTTTGCCACGGGAGCACCTCCAAGCGAAGTGTACTGCATTTCAGCCCAGGCAGGTGGCTGCACTCTCACTCGCCGTGGCATGGGTGACTTCCCCACCCGGGAACGATCGCTCAGCAGACGGGGGACGGGTGGCATGGCCACCGCTTTGGGTGGCCATGACGAGAAGTGATGGGCGGGTAGCACTGCTCCCACCCCCTGTGCCCCGAGCGGTTGGCGTGTGTCTGGTTCTGCCGGGCATGGGGTGAGAAGGATGCGTCGGTCAGTTT
>JAUZRR010000040.1 GCA_030950285.1 Planctomycetota bacterium
TCCCACAGCCTGCCGATCGAGATGGTCCGTGACCCCGGGGGCACCGCGGTCGGCGAGCGCATCCGCGAGGTCCTGCTCAACCGCGACCACGACAGCATGGGCATCCGCTGCGAGATGCTGCTCTATATGGCAAGCCGCGCCGAGCTGGTCGATTCGCAGATCCGCCCCGCGATCGCCGCGGGCAAGCTCGTCCTCGCCGACCGGTTTGTCTCGAGCACCCTCGCCTACCAGGGCACCGCCGGCGGGCTCTCAGCCGGCGAAATCCGCGCGGTCGCCCGGGTCGCCACCGGCGGGCTCTGGCCGGACGTGACCGTCCTGCTCGATGTGGACACCACGACCGCCAACCGCCGCATGACCGGCGGGGCACAGACCAAAGGCAAAGCCCCCGACCCGACCCTCTCGCTCTTTGCCGACCGGATGGAAGCCAAAGGCAACGCCTTCCACGCCCGTGTCCGCGAGGGCTATCTCGAACAGGCCCGCGCCGATGCCGAGCGGTACCTTGTCATCGACGCGACCGCCTCGCCCGACGAGGTGTGGACCGAGTTGCTCGCCACGCTCAAAGCACACCCGATCGCCCAGCCAGACGCGCCCGAACACTCGGCGTAGAGCCCCTCGCGCAAGCGAGGGGAAATCCGGACGTCCCTGCGATTCCCTCTCCCCTCGCTCACGCGACGGGCTCTGTTTTTCAAATGTGACCGTTTCGTCATGCCCCCGCGAGCCGGGCCGTATCAGGCCGGTTTCCTTCATTCCGTATACCCTCTCCCCATGCTCGGTCTGGTGCTCGCCATCCCGCTTGCGTTCCTCTTGGGCTCTATCCCGTCGGGGTTGCTCATCGCCCGCGCCAAAGGCATCAACATCCGCGACCACGGCTCGGGCAACATCGGCGCCACCAACGTCTGGCGCACGCTCGGCAAAGGGCCCGGGCTGCTCTGCTTCGGGCTCGACCTCGCCAAGGGGCTCATCCCCACGCTCGGCGCAGGGCTCGCGGCGGGGGTGATCGGCAAACCAACCGTGCCCGCGACCGAGGCCTGGCTCTGGCTCGCGGTCGCAGCCGCCGCGATCCTCGGCCACATGTACAGCCCCTGGATCGGGTTCAAGGGAGGCAAGGGGGTCGCGACCGGGTTCGGAGCATTGCTGGGCATCTACCCCCTGCTGACCGGGCCGGCCCTCGGGGCGTTTGCCGCGTGGGTGCTCATCGCCAAAGCAAGCCGGTATGTCAGCCTCGCGTCGTGTGTCGCGGCGTTGAGCCTCCCGCTCTGGCTTTGGCTGACGATCCACACGCTCTCGGACGCTCCCGACCGCCACGCCGGGGCGTTGCCGTTCTATGTGGTCGCGGGGCTCCTGGCTGCGGTCGTGCTGCTCAAGCACCGCGCCAACCTCGGGCGGCTCGTCCGGGGGACCGAGAACCGCATCGGCCAGCGGATCGATCCCAACGCCTGACCCGGCCTCACGCCCCGAGCCCCGACCTGCCAACGGTTCCGAGAACAGCCGCCGGGTCCGAAACCCCCTGCACCCGAGGGGTTTCCCGCCTATGGGGTGGCAGTTGCGCGGAAGTTGCGCGATTGTGCGTTCGGGTCTTCCACGTCGTTTGCTCCGAAGCTCACGGAGCATGAAACGCCGGGCCGATGAACCCAGAAGCAAGGAGGCTTCACCATGCCCAAGCTCCGACTCTTCCGAGGTCCTGATCCCCTCGACACCGACTCGATCCCGTTCCCACGTGTCCGCCAGGCTGGCGACCAGTTCCAGCTCCGCCTGGCCGACCCGACCAAAGCCATCCGGCAGGCCGAGGACGCTCTGGACACCATCCAAGGCAAGCTCGACGACGCCCAGGCGCTCCTGACCGGGAGCTGGTCCGACGACGACGGCCCCAAAGCCGCCTGAACCTGACCTCTTGCCACAAGGACCACCCGGCTCCTCAGGGGTCGGGTTTTTTGTGCGCCGATTCTCGCAGCCGGGCATCACATGCTGAACCCGAGCCTGCGCACAGGGCTTGTGGTGTGCCACCACGCACTCGCACAGCCGGCCTACTGGCTCGGATCGACCTCGGTCCAACTCAGCAGCTCGAGCCTGTCCTGCACGACGAAGGCCCCCGGGGGGATCACGGCTTCGCGGTCGTCGCTGGGGCCTTGCCAGGTCAGCACAAGCCCGGCGGTCCAGCTCCGTTCGAGATACCGCACCTCGATCGGATGGTTCCCGGCTGTCAGGTAGACGCTGCCATCGGTCCAGCGGTAAGAGTGGCTCGATGGGTCGCTGACCACAGTCGAGCCGTCGATGCGCAGCTCCGCGCCCTCGTCGCTGCCCAGGCTGAAGGTCCAGAAGCCTGTCTCGGGGACGATGAGCGTCCCGGTCAGCGAGCCGGCGAAGTCCTGCGTGGGGCCGCCGGCGTAGAACGCCCCATGCGTCAACGGCCAGTAGGTATTGGGCTCGTCGGTCGTCGCCAGGGGTGTCGCGGTCCAGTCCACCGCGCTCAGCGAGGAAGCGCCGTAGGAGTTGTACCACGACGCCTGCATCCCGGCCGAGCTGTCAACCGGCGCAGTCGCCGGCGAGAGGGCCGACGAGGGCACGACCTCGGGATGGGTTTCGCCCGGCAGAGTCCACGCCAGGAAGAGCCCGGCGGTCCAGCTGCGCTCGAGATACCGCACGTCGATGGTGTGTGTCCCCTCGGTGAGTGTCACCGAGCCGGACGCCCAGCTCCATGAGTGGGTGGTCGAGCCGGACACGACCGTCTCGCCGTTGATCCGCAACTCGGCGGCCTCGTCGCTGCCCAAGTGGAAGGTCACCTCACCGGATTCGGGCACCTCGATCGTGCCATAGAACCGACCCGTGAAATACTGCGTCGGCCCATCGAGGTAGAACGCGCCGTGGGTAAGTCGCCAGCTGATATTCTCCTCGCTGGTCTGGGTGCTGTACCGTTGCCAGTCGATATGCCCGATATTGCTGGCGTGGCTGACACCGCTATCCCAGTACGCGGTGATCGAGCCGGTCGTCGCCTCCTCGATCGCGTCGTCGGCTGCGGGGGTGAAGGCGCTGACGGGGATGACCTGTTCGTGCGTGTCGCCCGGCCCCTTCCAGGTCAGGAAGAGCCCCGCGGTCCACGAACGCTCGAGGTATCGAAGGTCGAACGTGTGCGGGCCCGCAGAGAGCGACTTCGAACCCGAGCGCCAGCGGAAGCTGTGCGTCGTCCCGTCGTAGACGACCTCTTCCCCGTCGATATACAAGGCAGCCGCCTCGTCGCTGCCGAGGTTGAACTCCCATGTTCCTGTGGTAGGTATCTCGATCGTCCCCAGGAAACGCCCCGCGAAGTACTGCGTCGGACCGCCGTCGTAGAACGCCCCGTGGGTGAGGCGCCAGCTGATGTTGTCGACGATGGTCGTCGAGGTGTGGTCGTACCAGTCGATGTACCCGAGCCGGGAGGCGTGCGAAACATCGGTCGTCCAGAACGCCCGCAGCCCCTCCCCGGAATCGGCAACAAGGGAGCGCGGCGTGAACGCGGAAATCGGGATCACGTCCTCGTACGGCACCGTCGGGCCTTTCCAGGTCACGGTCAGCCCCGCGGTCCAGCTGCGTTCGAGATAGCGGACCTCGAACTCGTGCGGGCCGGCCTCGAGCGTCACCGTCGCCGCACTCCACCGGTGGCTGTGCGTGGTGCCGTCGTAGATGATCTCCTCCCCGTCGATCCACAGCGAGGCCGCCTCGTCGCTGCCGAGGTTGAACGTCCACGAACCTGTCGCCGGGATCTCGATCGTCGCCAGGAGTCTGGCGGCAAAGTACTGCGTCGGGCCGCCGGTGTAAAACGCCCCATGGGTGAGAGGCCAGCTCAACACCATCTCGGTGGTCGTCTCCGTAAAGTCGTTCCAGTCGATCTGACCCAGGTTCGTTGCATGGCTGACGTCGCTGGTCCAATACGCCTTGATGCCGTTGGACTGACCCGCCCCGGTGTCCATGCTGGTCGCGGTGAACGCCGAGGTCGGCACGATCACCTCGTGGTCGTCGCTTGGCCCCTGCCAGGTCAGGTGCAGCCCGGCGGTCCACGACCGCTCAAGGAAGCGGATATCAATATCGTGCAGCCCGGCGGTCAGGCTCCGCGTCCCCTCTTTCCAACGGTAGCTGTGTGTGGAGGAGTCGTAGATCACGAGCGAGCCGTCGATCCAGACCTCGACCGATTCGTCGCTGCCGACGTTAAAGGTCCACCATCCGTCCTCGGGGATGTTGATCTTCCCGAACAGCCGCAACGCGAAATGCTGCGTGCCGGCGTTGTCGTCGAACGCGCCATGGGTCAGGTCCCAACTCACCCGAGGGACCGTCGTCTCGAAGGTATAGTCCTCCCACTCGATCTGCCCGGTGTTGGTCGCGTGGGAGACGCCCGTGGTCCAGTACGCCGTCAGCCCGCCGGTGCCCGATGAGCCCAGATCGGTAGCGTCCCCGGGGATCAACGCCGACTGAGGCACCACCGATTCGTAGGAATCACTCGGCCCCTGCCAGGTCAGGAAAAGCCCGGCGGTCCACGAGCGTTCGAGATAGCGGATGTCGATATCGTGCTCGCCGGCTGTGAGCGTCACGCTGCCGCTGGCCCAGCCGAAGCTGTGCGTTTCTCCATCGTTGATCAGCTCCACGCCGTTGATGTGGAGCGATGCCGCCTCGTCGCTGCCCAGCCTGAACGTCCATGTGCCGCCCTCGGGGATGATGATCTTCCCGACCATCCGCGCCGCAAAATACTGCGTCGGACCCCCGAGATAAAACGACCCGTGTGTAAGCCTCCACGAAACATTGTCCTCACGCGTGGTCGCGGTGTAGCGGTGCCAATCGACCTGCCAGAGATTGGTCGCGTGGCTGACATCGCTCGACCAGAAGACCTGGAGTCCTTTGTCGTCTTCTGAGTTGTTGACCATCTCGCTGTTGTGCGAGAACGCCGAGGCCGGGATCACCTCGGTCGTCAGGTCGGGGCGGGTCCATTCGAGCACGAGGCCGTTGGTCCAGCTGCGCTCGAGATACCGCACCTCGATGTCGTACGTCCCGGCCGCCAGATACATCCCGCCCTGCACCTGCCGGTAGGAGTGTGGCGTGCCGTCGTAGACGACTTCCTGGCCGTCGATCCACAACGCCGCGGCCTCGTCGCTGCCGAGGAAGAACCCCCACGTCCCGTCCTCTGGGATCGTGATCCGGCCGGTCAGCCGCAGCGCAAAGTACTGGGACGACTCGCCGGGCAGGAATGCGTCCTGCGAGTTCGGCCAGTTGATCTGGTCGACCACGGTGATCTCGTCGCAATCCGCCCAGTCGATCTGCCCCAGATTGGTCGCATGGCTCGTGTTCCATGTCCACTGGGCCCAGAGGCCGTCAACGTCGTCGGGCGGATTGAGTGACGGCACGGGCCACGACATGTCAAGACGCATGGCATGGACGGGGCGAGCCACGCCCATCAACAGCATCAACAACACGAGAAACACAAGACGCATCTTCCACCTCCGTGTCCGCGAAACACAAAGGCGCTATCGGCTCGGCGACCGGGCTCCCGCGTATCTTGCTGCCCCGGCCAGTGTTGATTCTGTTGGTCTGTGCCGATCCGTTGGTTTGGAGCACACCCCTGCGTCCGGGAACACGCATCGGCGCAACCGCACGCTCTGCCGCTACGCCCCGCCCTCTTCGCGCAGCGACGCCGTGATCGCGACCTCTTGCAGCCTCAGGCTCGCGCGGTCGAGCCTCTCCTTTGCACCGTGCATCTCGTCGGCATCAGCACCTCGCCAATCCGCTTTCGCCCGCTCGACCAGCTCTCGCAACGCCGCGATCTGCGCCATGAGTTCCTCGCGGTACGCCGGCTCGAGCGCGCCGGCGTGCTTTGCCAACTGGTCGCCGATCCACTTGAGGTCGAGCGTGCAGTTCACAACGAGGTCCGCGACCCGGTGCTGCTGCATGTCGTCGCGGGCGTGGGTGACGCTCTCCTGCTCGATGCGTTCGACCTCGGCCCGACTCAAGCCGTGGTTGGGCACGACCTGAAGCTGCGCGCGCTTGCCGGTGCGTTGCTCGGCTGCTGTCACGTGCAGCACCCCCCCGGCATCGACAAGAAACTCGACCTCCAGCTTCGGCACGCCCGCGGGCATCGGGGGCAACCCCCGCAGCTCAAACACGCCCAGCGAGCGGCAGTCGGCGACCATCTCGCGCTCCCCTTGCAGCACGTGAATCTTGATTGAGGTCTGTCCGTCCACGCTCGTCGTAAACCGCTCGGCCGCGCGCGCAGGCACGGTGCTGTTGGACACAATCAGCTTGGCGACCGCCCCGCCGGCGGTCTCGATCCCCAGGCTCAGCGGGATGACATCCAGCAAGAGCGCCCCCCTGGTCACGCCCGACATGATCCCGGCCTGCACCGCGGCTCCGAGCGCGACGACGCGGTCGGGATCGAGCGCGGTGTACGGCTCAACGCCGAAGAACTCGCCCACCCGCTGCTGCACCAGCGGGATGCGGGTCGAGCCGCCGACGAGGATCACCGCGTCCGGGGGGATGGGGTCTGACGAACCCTCCGCGCGAGCGGAGGGCTCCCGAGCTTGCGCTCGGGGCTCCTCGAGACCCGCCTCGCGCATCGCCCGCGCGCAGCATTCGATCGCCCGGTCCACCCACGCGCCCATCATCTCTTCGAGTTGGGCGCGCGTGACCACCGTCTCGAACACCCCCCGCCCGGCGATGTCGATCCGCACCGGGGCCTCGTCGGCTTCGCTGAGTTTGTGCTTGATCGCCCGGGCAAACTGCGAGAGCGCCCTGCGGGTCGCGGGGTCGAGACCTTCGAGCGCGGGCGTATCTTCGCCGAGTTGTGCGCGCATCTGCTCGCTGAGCAGCCGCACCAGGGCGTTGTCGATATCGTCGCCGCCGAGGTGGGTGTCCCCGGCCGTCGCGAGCACCTCATAAAACGCCGGCTGGTCCGGCGCAGCCTCGGCATCGCCGCCCGCCGCGTCGATCCCCGGCGTGATCCGCAGCACCGAGACGTCGAACGTCCCGCCGCCGAGATCAAACACCACCACCGTGCGCGGCTCGGCGTGCTTGCCCAGGCCCAGGCCGTAGGCGAGTGCCGCAGCGGTCGGCTCGTTGACGATGCGGACCACCTCGAGCCCGGCGAGCCTGCCGGCGTCGCGGGTCGCCTGCCGTTGGGCGTCGTCGAAATAGGCGGGCACCGTCACCACCGCCTTGCGAACGGGCACACCGAGCGCGTCGCTTGCGCGCGCAGCCAACGCGCGCAGGATGATCGCCGAGACCTCCTGCGGCGACACGATCCGACCGTCTTCGACCGAATCCGCCGCACCAGATAGAGCCCCTCGCGCAAGCGAGGGGGCAGGCGTTGCGAACGGTTGGCCTGACCCCTCGCCTGACCCCTCGCCTGCGCGAGGGGCTCTGTCCGGATCTGCCCGTTCACGCTTGGGGCTCGGCAGAGGCACCCACACCCGCGCGGTGTGGTGCTCGCCCTCGACCACGCGGTAGGACAAGTACGGCAGATCGGCCGCAGCATCGGCGAGCGAACGGCCCATCAGCCGTTTGACGCTCGACACGGTCGTCGTCGGGAACTCGACCGCCCGCTCGGCTGCGGCGTGCCCGACGACCGTCCGGGGCTCGCCTTCGGGCCCGGTCTCAAACCGCACCACACTCGGCAAAAGCGCCCGCCCCCGGGCGTCCTCGATCGTCCGAGGCCCGTGCTCGTCGCAGACCGCAACGAGGCTGTTGGTCGTGCCCAGATCGATGCCGATGATGATGTCGTTCGCTGGTTCGGGCATGACTCGACGATAGGAGTGGCCCGTCATGGTGGCGCGGCTCTCAGAGTTGCACACGAACAGAGACGCCGGGGCTGAGCTTGTGAAGCCCCGGATCCGACTACTCAGGCACCCACGCCAGCTCCGCCAGTTCGTCGATCAGTTGCCCCACCGCGGCGCTCTCGGCGTCCCCCACCGGCAGCCGCACGGCAAAGTGCGAGCCCGCCCCCTGCTGGCGGATATACACCAGCGCCGTCGGGCGTGACCGCTGGGGGAAAAATATCTCGGTGTTGTCGATACGGGTGAGGGTGCCGGGTTCGAGCAGGCCGGTCTCGCCGACGAGCCTCCAGAGGCGTTGGACCCGGGCCGCGTCGAGCTGGCGGGTCTGACGGGGGTAGACCCTGGGCGTCGCGCCCGGCCCGATCGCCGCGCGGAGCACGCCGTCGGGCTCGACGACATAGCGGGCGGGCCGTTGCGGGCGGGGCAGGTCGTCGATCGGGTCGTCAGCCGAGGCCGGGCTGATGACGGTGATGCTGAGGGCGAAGTCCTCGGGTGCCGCATCGGGCAGCACGATCGGCTCGGGAACCGCGATCGGGCGCGGGGTCGAGGAACAGCCGGGCAGCACGCCCAGCGTTCCAAACACCAACGCCAAGGCAAAGCACCCCGCACCATCCAGTCGTTTCGTCTTCTCGGAGCGGAACATAGGGCTTCTCTCAACTCAGGCAGTCGATCCACCGCAAGCCGACTCGCGTGGAGACCTCTTCACAGTCTACCCGCCCGGCATCGAACGGGACACCAGCCGCCCCTATCCTCTCTTCCCATGAACTGCTCCATCCGCTGGCTCAACCGTTACCTCTCCCCCGGCGGCGTCACCGCAGCCGTCGCCGAGGCTGTCCTCACCGCGGCCGGGTTCCCGATCGAAGAGGAAACACCTCTCGATTCGGGGGACACGCTGCTCGACGTCGAAGTGACTTCCAACCGGGGCGACTGCCTGAGTCACCTGGGGCTGGCCCGCGAAGTCGCAGCCGGGACCGACCAGACGCTCGTTCCCCCGACATGGACCAAGCCCCCACGTTCGGTCTGCCCCGTCGGCGACGTGCTGACGCTGCGGAACCAGACGCCCGAGGTCTGCCCGCTCTTTACCGCCCAGGTTATCCGCGGCGTCAAGGTGGGCCCGAGCCCGGCGTGGCTGGTCGAGCTGCTCGAAGCGGTCGGGCAGCGACCCATCAACAACATCGTCGATGTGACCAACTTCATCACCCTCGAACTCGGGCACCCCTGCCATGTGTTTGACCTGGCAACGCTCGCGGGTGCGTCGCTGGTGGTCCGCTATGCGACCAAGGGCGAGAAGCTGCGCACGCTCGATGGGAAGGACCGCGTGCTCCGGGCCGACGAGCTGGTGGTGGCCGACGCCGAGCGGGCCCAGTCGCTGGCGGGGGTCATCGGCGGGGCCGACAGCGAGGTGGGCAACGGCACGACCGACGTCGTGCTCGAGATGGCGACATGGGACCCGGTGACGATCCGCCGGGCGGCCCGCAGGCTTGCGATCCAGACCGACGCGGCCCACCGGTTCGAGCGGATCGTGGACCCGCGCGAGATCGAGTTCGCAGCCCGGCGGGCGGCGGCGCTGCTGGTCGAGGTTGCTGGGGGCGAGCTGTGCGAGGGTGTCTTGACCGAGGGCAAGGACTTCGCCCCGCCGACGGCAGTCGAGCTGCGCCCGCAGCGTGTCCGCGACATCATCGGCGTCGATATCACCGACGACGAACAGACCTCGATGCTGTCCAGGCTCGAGATCGGGGTCGAGCGCAACGGGTCGGGCACGCTGCGCTGCACGATCCCCGCGTTCCGTCACGACCTGACCCGCGAGGTTGATCTCCTCGAGGAGGTCGCGCGGGTGAAGGGGCTCGACGCGGTGCCGATTCATGATCGGATGCCGATCGTGGTGAAGCCGCCGCAGGAGAGTGAGCGTGCGGTGCGTGCGATCGGGGCGGTGCTCAGCGGGCTTGGCTTTTACGAAACGGTCACGTTCACGTTCGTCACCAAAGCCGCGGCCGGGCCGTGGCTGCCGCCGGGGCTGCGGCTGCTCAAGGTCGACGACAACCGCCGCAAGGAAGAGCCCTTCCTGCGCCCGAGCATCCTCCCGAGCCTGCTGGCGTGCCGCCGCACCAACCAGAACGGGCAGGTCGAACAGCCCGGGGGCGTGCGGCTGTGGGAGATCGCGTCGGTCTTTGCCGAGCTCGACAAGGACGGCCGCCACAGCATCGAGAACCGCAACCTCGCGCTGCTGATGGACACGCCGGGCGCGGGACGCAAGCGCTCCACCGACGACCGCCAGCGCGCGGTGCGGCTGATGCGGGGCACGATCGAGTCGGTCGTCCGCGCCCTGGCCGGGACCGAGGCCAAGGTCCGGATCGTGCCCGCTGCGCCCTGCCAGTCGGCATTCGACGCCGACGCTTCGGCCGACGTGCTCGTCGCCGGGCAACGCCTCGGGAGCTTCGGGTTCATCACCGCCAAGGTCCAGCAGGCCTACGACCTCGAGCTGCCGATCGTCGCAGCCGAGTTGAACCTCGACGCGCTGGTCGGGCTCTACCCGCCGCGGGCGCTCACCCACCCGTTGCCAGCATTCCCCTCGATCGAGCGCGACCTCTCGTTTGTCGTGGCCGAGGACGTGCCCTGGGCGAGCTTCGAGGACCTGATCGGCGCGGCCAACCCGGCGATGCTGGAGAAGACCTCGTTCGTCGGCACCTACCGCGGCAAGCAGGCCGGGCCGGGCAAAAAGAGCGTGACACTGCGGCTGCGGTTCCGCTCGCCCGACCGCACCCTCCGGCACGAAGAAGTTGACCCTCAAGTAGAATCGCTGGTAACACAGGCAAAATCTCGGCTCGGAGCAGAGCTTCGTACCTAGCACAGCCTGATCACATACCAACCACAGATCGAACATCGTGCTCTGCCGATCCGTCTCGGCGCGAACCGCGCGAATATCATACCGGCACATGCGGGAACCGCTTTGCCGCACACAACCGACCCAGACCCAAGAGCTCACGGAGGGCTTCTCTATGACACAGACCAACACCCAGACCCAGCCGGTCTCGCCCGACGCTGCCGACAGTAACAAGCCGCTCGTCTATGTCAACGGCCGCATGGTCCCCAAGCACCAGGCCACCGTCAGCGTCTTTGACCACGGGCTGCTCTACGGCGACGGGATCTTCGAGGGCATCCGGGTCTACAAGGGCAAGATTTTCAAAGCAGCCCAGCACCTCGATCGGCTGTACGAGTGTGCCGAGCGGATCTACCTGACCATCCCCGTCGGCCGCGACGAGATACTCGAGATCATGCGCCGCTGCATCACCGCCAACGAAATCGTGGACGGCTACATCCGCCTCCTCGTCACCCGCGGCGAAGGGTCGCTCGGGCTCAACCCCTACCACTGCCCCCAGGCCGGGATCGTCTGCATCGCCGACCAGATCATGCTCTTTCAGCCGGAGATGTACGAGAAGGGCATGCGCGTCGTGCTCGCCCATCGGCCCAAGACCCCCGTCGCCTGCCTCGACCCGAGGATCAAAAGCCTCAACTACCTCAACAACATCATGGCAAAGCTCGAAGCGATCCACCTCACACGGAGCCTGAACATCACCACGCCCAGCGACCAGCTCCTCGAAGTCATCATGCTCAACACCCAAGGCAAAGTCACCGAAGGCTCGGGCGACAACATCTTCCTCGTCAAGAACGGCACGCTCACCACGCCGCCTGTCGACGCCGGCATCCTCGAAGGCGTCACCCGCCGATTCGTCAAAGACGTACTCTGCCCGGCGCTGGGCTATGAGTGTGTCGAGCGCGAGTTCGAGATCGAAGAGCTGTACGACGCCGACGAGGTCTTCCTCACCGGCACCGCTGCCGAGATGATCGCGGTCCGCGAGGTTCTCGAACACGACGGCAACGGCAGCATCACCGCGACCCACACCATCTCCGCGGGCGAAGGGCCGATCACCAACGCCCTGCGCACCAAGTTCCGCGAGATCATCAGCGGGGATGACGTGCCCGAAGACTGAGCGGACCCAGTTCTCTCGCCCGCGTGTGCCACGGCTCTGTGAGCCGTGCCGGTGGACATCCGGGACGTTTGCACACCAAGATGGCCGTGACACACAGAAATGCTCGCAGGGAATCTCGCGTATTAGGCTCGTGCGTTCCTACGACTTTTGTGCGCGAGCACAGGCGCAGAATTTTCGGCTGTCATCGTCCACCCGTAAACCAGAGCTTGCGCTCGGGGCTCGTTATAGCATCCGCAAACGTACTGCACACCGTATTACCCCCCCCACTCCCCCGCGTACGCCGTCCCGAACCCCGCCGCATTCACCGCAGCCAGTTCGTACTGCCGCTTGGCGATCTGGCGGAGGTGGAGCGCATCGTGAGCCGCCCACGACGCGAGCAGGTCGCCCGCCGAGAGCGGCCCGATCTTGGGATGCTGGTATGCGCGGTACCAGTCGACCGCGCCCAGGCCCATCAGCCACACCACCGACCGGTGCCGCTCGGCGACGAACCGGGCGGTCTGCTCTTCGAGGTCTGCCTCGCGGTAGCGCCGGCTGATCGCGACACCCTCGGGGTCAATCGCCTCCCACTCCACCTGCGGCTCGGCAAGCGTGCGCTCAAGCCGCGGCCGGAAGTCGTCCGCCTCTTCATCCGCCAGGTGGCACACGATCTCAAGAATCGACCACGTCGAATCGTTCGGCCGGTAGAGCGCTTCATCTTGGCTCATGCCGCTGACAAGGGCGGGCAACACCGACGAGAACCGGTCCATGCGTTCGATGATGGGCTGCATGTTCATGGCGCAACTTCCACGCCGCAACCTGCTACGAGCTTCCCTCGCGCATCCGCGCGAGCCCTTCGGGGAACGGGTAGCTCGGGAAGACGCCCACATCGCCGAACCGCCACATGCTGGGCGACGGGTAGACATCGCCGCGATAGCCCGCATCGTACATAGTGCGGAGCACACTCTCGAAGCTCGGCTCGTTGCCCTCCGCATCGACAAGCCGGTTCGATCGCGCGCCCAAAAACGAGACCGCCGCGACGGGCTTGCGGTCGGGCCGCCCCTGGAGCATCCGAGAAATCGTGCGGAACCCGTGGCCGAGGTCCTCGAGCGTAAACTCGGTCTTGCCGCGCGGCCGCAGCAGCGCGAGGATCAGCACACTGTCAAGGTCGTACTTGAGCACAAACGGCTCGCGGTCGTGGGACGCGTGCACCGCGACCGCCTCGTGAAACATCTTCGCATACGAGGTCAGGCTGTTGACGCTCCACTGGCTCGTGGTGATGCGGTTGACGAGCTGGGCGACAATGCCGTGGGTGTTGTCGACGTCGTTGACGCCGCAGATCACGGTGCGGTACCTGCCGTCGATCGCGTCGAGCAGCATGTCCTGCCCCCACATCACCCGGACGCGGCAGCCGGGCTCGAGCGAACTCCGCTCGCCGGGCAACAGCGAGATCCGGTCGGCAAACTGCTCGGACCCGAGCAAATCCTCGGCGTCATGGTCGTAGAGATGAGGGGAATGGGCTGGTGACTGTGGCATGGCTTTGCGATCCTCCGTGTGTGAGGTAGACCTGAACAAGATCGTACCGCAGAATACCCACGCGGGTTTACCAGACAAACCCGCTGCGCTCGGCGGCCCTTGCCACGGCAACCGCGTGCTCGCGCGCGTCCCCGGCATCGAGCATCGGAAGATCAACCCTCGACCCCATCGGCGCTCCACCCGCGGTGTCAATCCGGAGCGTCGCCATCCCCGCACGCCGGTCAAACGGCGACTCGGTGATCTCGATCACCTGAACACGGTCCAAAAACGCCACAGAAGTCACCCGGGTAAACAACCCCCGGCGGCACCCAATCCAGTCCGGCGTCCTGCGATACCGAACCATCCCGGCCGCACGCCACTCGATCAGCACAACCGTCACCCCAAATCCGAAACCCATCCCCAGCCCCCACCACCCGACCACCCCGATCACGAAGTACAACGCCGCGACGATCCCGATCGAAATCGGCAGCAACACCAAGACGCTCTTGCGGAGCAGACGCCGGCGGGCTCTGCGGGAGTGCCGATCCCACGGCTCGGCATCAAGCGAGAGCGAGGCCCGGATTTCGTGTGCGAGCGCCGCGACTCGGCCGGGTTCGACGAGCGGCGCGAACCACTGCCGTCCAAACGACGATTCCTGGCCGGACTCTGCATCACCCCCCCCGGCCGTCTCGATACTGATCCCGACCCGCTCGAACACACGATGCCGAACCGTCTCTGTGAGGCGGACCAGTTGGATCCGTCGGCGAGGTACCGTCGCGCCCACGCGGGTCAGCAGCCCCGATTCGATACGAAAGTCGTCGCCAGCCCGGCTCAGCCGAAACCCGCTGAAACGAAGAATCGCCCACAGCACAGACCCCCCGATAAGCACTCCGGCGACCAACAACACCACAACCCCGGCAGCCATGACGAGGCGCGTGACGTCGCCCGCCATCGCCTGATCGAGCACCCAGTCCTTGACCACAAGCAACCGATCGAAAAGCTCAAACTCCCACGCGAGACCCAGCCCAATCGCGACCAGCACAAGCCCCCGCATCGTGATCAATCCAAGCCGAAGAATGTCGAGCCCTTTGAGTCGGAGCAGCTCGATCCGTTGCGCATCGTCGCCAGCCGCAGTACCATGGGCTTGGCTGGGCAACCCCCTGCCCTGGGCCGCATCGGACACCGAGCCGGCAAAGACACGTTCCCGAATGCGCTCGACCTCAGCGATCGGCACCACGCGGAGCAGTACCTCCGGCTTCCCGCCGGCACCCGTCTCAACCCGGACCTCGGCCACCCCCAGCGCCCGATGCACAATGCTCTGCACCGATTCGATGTTCTGGATGCGCTGGTATCGCACCGACCGCTCCGTGCGGCCGATGAACACCATCCTTGTGACGATCTGGTCGTCCGTGAGGGTGTAGCGAAACGTAAAGAACCTCGCAATCTCGAAAACGACGCTGGGCACAAAGAGCACCATCAGCCAGAGCTGCCACGACCCGCCGCCGACAAACAGCACCACCAGCCCGGGCACAAGCAACGCCCGCGCGTGCCTGTAGATGTTGAACACCGGCGAAGCAGGATGGAGCCGCCGTGTGTCAGACACCGTCGGCGTCCTCCCGCTCGGCCCGGCCGGTTGCTTCAGTGCCTGCACCTGCTTCCTGGGATGCGCCGAACGTATCCCCGAGCAACCGGTCGCGGATGCGCTCGGCATCCGCAAGAGCAAGGCCGTTGATCTCGACCACCGCGTTCCGAGTCCCCGCGGTGTGAATCACCAGTTTGCCGAGCCCAAACCGCCGCATGATCGGCCCCTGCGAAACGTCGGTGTGCTGCACGCGCGACCTCGGAACGATGGTCGTCTTTCGCCACCAGACCCCGCGGCGGTACTCAATCCCGAAATCACCCTCAGCCACTCCCGCGCAGCGGAACGCGGCGTCGGGATACGCACGCGTCGCCCAGACGAGCACGCCCATGAGCACACCCCACGCGAATATCGCGCCCAACCAGCCAGACGGACCCAACTCGTCGTGGAGCAGCAGCGCGAAAACGCCGCCTGCGATCAAGACAGCGGCGTCGAAAATCCACCAGCCAAGGCGTTCGGCTTTGGGCCACGCCGGGTCCAGGGATCGCAGCGGCACGCCCATAGCGCCACACTCGGGAAGAGGTTTCGTAAGAGACATGCGATACAGCGTAGATCGTGCCGCGTGTGTTCTGCGGCAGTGAAGAAAAAGAAAGCGGGCCCGACTGGGAGTTACCCAATCGAGCCCGAAGTACGGCGACAACCTACTTTCCCGCAGAGCAGTATCATCGGCGAGTAGGGCTTAACTGCTGTGTTCGGTATGGGAACAGGTGTGACCCCTACTCTATGGCCACCGAAAGCCGGAAGCCGAGTTTCCTCGGCTGCCGGTGAAGGGCAGTGACAGTCTCTTCCAAGCTCTGCTTTCCAGCATCTACCTTCGTATCTGCTTTCCAGCGTTGCCTACGACGACTTGCGTCGATTTCTATCCGATCTCGCCGTCCTGTATGGACGACGACCAGAGCAAGCTGCGTCTGGTGTCGCCGCGGCACACGTGCCACGGCGTCCGGTTGACGTGATCAAGCGTTCGACCGTTAGTACCGCTCCGCTGAGGGCCTCTCAACCCTTACACGCGCGGCCTATCAACCTGGTAGTCTTCCAGGGGTCTTTCGCTTGCGCTACCAAGCCTCATCTCGAGGGGGGCTTCCCGCTTAGATGCTTTCAGCGGTTATCCCTGCCCAACGTAGCTACCCTGCGGTGGACTTAGCAGTCCAACAGGATCACCAGGGGTTGGTCCAACTCAGTCCTCTCGTACTAGAGTTGACTCCTCT
>JAUZRR010000041.1 GCA_030950285.1 Planctomycetota bacterium
CCCCACCACTGCCTCGACCTGCCCCACCCGACACCCCACCCAACGAAAATCGGTCATACCCTCCTCCATGACCACATCGACCGACCGTTCCGGGCTGGCTGCGAAAATCGCCGAGGCCTCGCTCCTGCGAGGAGAGTTCACACTCCGTTCGGGTCGCACAAGCAACTATTACCTCGACAAGTACCTCTTCAGCACCCGCCCCGAGCTCTTGCGCGAACTGGGTGCGATGTTTGCCGAGCGGATCGACCGCATCGCCGCCGCCGACGGCAAGCCGATCGCAAGGCTCGCCGGGGCCGAGCTCGGGGGCATCCCGCTGGTGACGGTTGCGAGCCTGGAGACAGGACTGCCTTCGATCTTCGTCCGCAACGCCAAGAAAGGCTACGGCACCTCAAAGCAGCTCGAGGGCGTGCTCAACGCCGGCGACCGCGTGGTCATCGTCGAGGACATCGCCACATCCGGCGGCCAGGTGCTCGAAGCGTTCGGTGTCCTCCGCGACGCGGGCGCGGACGTCCGCGCCATCATCTGCACCATCGACCGCCAGGAAGGTGCCCGCGAGAACATTGAACAGGCGGGCGTCCGGTTCGAGTCACTCTTCACCAAGTCGGACCTGGGTATCGACGAATAACACGGATATCGTCTCGCTCTCAAGCGTGAATGATCTCTTTTTGCACCCCGAGAGGGGTGCTCTTCAATAGCCGGGGGTGGAGCAACGCGACCCCCCCCGGTCTCGAGTCGCGAACTCGTCTTTGGACCCCGCAAGGGGTCCGCGTGTGTGTGTGCGGCTGCCACGAGCACCCCTGCCGGGGTGCAAGGCGTTTGCCAACAAACTTCCGGGGGTGTCGGCCGCTACGCGGGGCTCCACCCCCGGCTACTGAAGAACAGTCCTATGGACTGAAAAGAGAAAGCGGCCACAGAATGCCACCGAAACACGAGAGGTTCATGGGAGCCGCATAACAGCGCCCGTGGCACGCGCGACTTCTTTCTTGAAACCCTCTAAAACACCCAGAACAGGACAATCGCCATGAGCACGACGACCGTCGTGATGATCGCCCAGATCGGCACCCCTCCCTCCGGTTCGTCCTCGCGTGCCATGCCGCAGTGCGGGCACAGCTCGGCCTGGTCGTAGTGCTCCTGGCCGCAGTGCGGGCAGCGGATAAACTCGCCGCCAAACTCGTCAAGGTCAGCAGCCGAGGGGCCGTCGGGGTCGAGGCCTTCGTCGATTTCGGGCTCGTGGTTCATGCCGGTGAGGGTAGCGGGCCGAACGCTTCCATCCGATAGACTCCCGTTCATGCCGAACCGCACGATCGCGATCCTGGGTGGGGTGTTTCTGACAGGTGCAGCCGTGCTCGGAGGCTGCACGAGCGGGCCCCCCGTGTCCCTGATCGGCAGCGCGGCCGTGGGCGAACCGTCCGACCAGCGCCCGCCAATACCGCGAGCGATGACTGAGCCCCTGTGGGTCCGGGTCGGCTCGTCGTCGCAAGGCCGCCCGATCGAGGCCACCACGATCGGCACCACCGGTCCGCGCGTGCTGCTCGTTGGCGGCATCCACGGGGACGAGCCCGAGGGCGGGAAGATCATCAACGCGATCGCCGCCTACCTGCGAGCGTGGCAGCCTCACGCGACGGTCCGCATCGTCCGCGACACCAACCCCGACGGCACCGCGGCGAGCTCCCGCCAAAACGCCTCGGGTGTGGACCTCAACCGCAACTGGCCGGCTGCGAACTTTCGCCCGGGCGGTGCGCGCGGGGCCGCCCCGCTGAGTGAGCCCGAGACCCGGGCGTTGTACACCGAAATCGAACGGTTCGATCCGGACCTGGTCGTCGTCGCGCACGCCTCGAGGCGCGGGCCCTTCGTCAACTACGACGGCCCCGCCGCCGGGCTGGCGGCTGCCTTTGCTGGCGCGGCCGCGACGACAGACCCCCGTTGGCACGTTGTGCACGACATGGGCTACCCCACGCCGGGCTCGCTGGGGTCGTACGTGGGGGTCGATCTGGGAATCCCGATCCTGACCCTCGAGTTCAGCCGCGGGCATGACCCGGACGCGGCGTGGGCCGCGATGCGCGAAGGTACCCGGGCCGTGATCGAACAGATCTCGCTGGCGCAGTGATTGCACCGCATTCGAACGCCCAGAACCCGCCTCTCCCCTCACGGTCCTCGGCAACTTGACACAAGCCTCCCGATCGCCCCGCGTGGTCCTGCTCCTACACTCTCCTCCTATGTCCCGAGCCAATCTCCAACAGGTCACGCAACTCGCCTCGGCGGGCAAACTCATCGAGGCCGATCGGGCCTGCCGCCAGATTTTGCAGGCAAACCCCGCCAACACCGCCGCCGCCCGGCTGCTCGGGCAGCTCACCCGCCGCACCGGGCGGACCGCCGAGAGTGTGCAGATCTTTCAGCACCTCAGGCAGGCGCGGCCCAACGACATCCAACTCATCGGCGAGCTGGGCGCGAGCCTGACCGCCTCAGAACAGCCCCAGCTCGCGCTGCCCCTGCTCAGCGAGGCGGTCGAAAAAATGCCGACCGCGGTGCAGTGGAAGGTGTGGCTGGGCAAGTGCT
This sequence comes from Planctomycetota bacterium, assembly GCA_030950285.1. GTDB lineage: Bacteria > Planctomycetota > Phycisphaerae > Phycisphaerales > UBA1924 > PNC22. The sequence goes on from JAUZRR010000041.1 coordinate 2,557, forward strand.
TCCTCAAGCTGTTCAATACCGCTTCGGCGATCAGGGTGCTCAAGCAGGCCCGCGAGGACGCGCCAGACGATCCCGACGTGCTGTTCCACCTTTCCAACGCGCTGCTGACCTCGGGTCAGCCCGCCCACGCCGAGCCGTTGATTCTGGAGTTTCTTGAGAAGCGTCCCGACTCGATCCCCGGCAAGGTGTGCCTGGCAAATATCTACGAACACGAGAATCGGCTCGACGAAGCCATCGAAATCTGCAAAGCCATCATCGAGATCGACCCGAACATGGACTCGGCGCTGGGCACCCTCGCACGCTGCCTCCGCACCGAAGGCAAGTACGACGAGGCGCTCGCGATTCTCAAGCCCATGGTCGACGCCGAGCCGACTTCCAAGACCGCACTCGCGATCGCGCCGATCTATCTCGCTACCAAACGATTCGAGGAGTGCAAAGCCATGTTCGAGCGGGTGCTCAAACAAGAGCATCTCCCCAACCCGGTCAAGTCGTCACTCACCTTCGGCATGGCCCAGTGCCACCAGGGGCTCAAGGACGACGACGCCGCGTTCCGCGCGTTCAAACGCGGCAACGAGTACTACCCCAAGAGCTTCAAGCGCGAACACAGGCTCACCCTCTACCAACAGATCCGCGCCGCCTTCACCCCGGAAATACTCAAAGACGGCCCGCGAGCCCAGGTCGACGGCAGCAAGTGCATCTTCATCCTCGGCATGCCCCGCTCAGGAACGTCACTCACCGAGCAGATCCTCGACGCCCACCCCCGCGTCTTTGGTGCCGGCGAGATGCCCGAGGTGCCATTCGTGCTTGCTGATGTCTGCCAGCAGATGAACGGCCCGGCGCCGGTTGCCTCCAAGAACGCCACCGAAGAGGTCCTCACCAAAGGAGGGCAGCGCTATCTCGACCACATCACCAACCTCGCGCCCGATGCCGACTTTGTCATCGACAAGCTCCCCCACAACTTCGAGATGATCGGCTTCATCCAGCGCATCCTGCCCGGCGCCACCATCATCAACTGCAAACGCAACCCGATCGACAACTGCATCTCCTGCTACTTCACACAGCTCTCCGCGTGGCACAGCTACTCCAACGACCTCTCCCACCTCGGCTGGGCGTACGGGCAGTATCAGAAGCTCATGGACTACTGGAAAAACACCTGTGGCATCGACATGCTCGACGTGCAGTACGAAGAAGTCGTCGCCGACACCGAGGCCCAGGCACGACGCATCCTCGACGCCATCGGGCTCGAGTGGGACCCGCAATGCCTGCGGTTTTACGAGACCGAACGCCGGGTCACCACCGCGAGTGTCGATCAGGTTCGCCAGCCCATCTACACGTCGTCGGTCGCCCGCTGGAAACGCTTCGGCGACCATGTCACCCCGCTCATCGAATCCCTCAAGGCTGCGGGCGTCGAGCTCGCGGACGTGTGACCATGCCGCCCCCTCCTCCCGAACCACGTATCAAACAGATCATGATGCTGCTCGGCCAGGGCAAGCTCGACGCCGCGACGCAACTCTGCGCGCAGGTGCTCCAGGATCGTCCCGGCATGCCCCAGGCGCGGTTCGCCCAGGCGCTTATCGACCGTCAGGCCGGGCGGGTCGCAAGCGCAATCGCCACGCTCGAAGCGCTGCACGCCGAACTGCCCGACCACCCGGCGATCCGTGCCGAACTGGCCAGCACCCGCGTCATGGGAGGCCAGGCCGAACGCGCGCTGCCGGTGCTGCAAGAGCTCGCCGCCGCTTCCCCCGACCAACCCTTCGCCCACTACTGGCTCGGGCAGGCGTACCTGCGAAACTTTCAGGGTGCCGACGCGGTGACGTGTTTCGAGCGCGTCCGCGAGATCTCGCCCGAGGACCGCAACGTGATGCAGCCGCTCGCCGCCTCCTACCTCGCGGTGGGCAAGCCGGCGCTGGCAGAAGAAATCCTCCGCGACCTGCTCTCGACCGACCCCCAGCACGTCGAGGGGCTCAACTCACTCGCTGCAGCACTCGAACACCAGAATCGGCTCCCAGAGTCCGGCGAGCAGTACCGGAAGGTGCTCGAGGTTGCGCCCGACAACGGCCGCGCCATTTCCGGCCTCGCCCGCGTGCTCCAAACCGAGGGCAAACGCGACGACGCCCGCGAGATGCTCCGCGCACGGTTCGAGCAGAGCTCTCCCCACCCGGTCGTGCCCCACCCGGTCGTGATCTCGACCTTCGCCCCGCTCTGTGAGACAAGCCAAGACCGTCAGACCTGCCTGCGCGCCGCCCGCGAAGCGCTCGCCCAGCCACAACTCACCGCCCAGGACCGGGCCGCCCTCCTCTTCGCTGCTGCGAGGCTTCTCGACGCCGAGGGCGAGCACGACGAGGCGTTCGGCTTCTACACCCAGGGCAACACACTCGCGCCAAAGCTCTATCGGCCCGCGGACAAAGAACGCCACACCGCCGACATCATCGCGACCTTCTCGTCCGGGGCGCTGTCGTCGATGCCCCAGGCGATGGAACGATCAGACCGCCCGATCTTCATCGTCGGCATGCCCCGCTCGGGGACGACACTCGTCGAGCAAATCCTCGCGGCCCATCCCGATGTCCACGCCGCCGGCGAGTTGCAGGAGCTGCGCAAGATCTGGCGAGAACTCGTCACAAACGTCGGCATGGGTTCGATCACCAACCTCTCGAGGCTCACCCAGGCCCAGATCGACGAGGCATCAAAGCGTTATCTCGACTACCTCACTTCGCTCAACGCCGACGCCCCCCGCGTCACCGACAAAATGCCCCACAACTTCGAGCAGCTCGGCTTGGTCCAACTGCTCTTCCCCGACGCCCGCGTCATCCACTGCCGCCGCGACCCGCTGGACAACTGCGTCTCCTGCTTTGCGACCCAGCTCGGCCCGGCGCACTCGTTCAGCAACGACCTTACCACGCTCGGCCACGCCTTCGGCCAGCACGAGCTGCTCATGCAGCACTGGCGCACCACCCTCGAACTGCCGATACTCGAGGTTGTGTACGAGGACGTCGTCGCAGATATCGAACCCGCTGCAAAGCAAATCATCGAGTTCGTCGGCCTCCCCTGGGACGACGCCTGCCTGCGCTTCTACGAAGCCGAGCGCGCCGTCACCACCGCGAGTGTCGACCAGGTCCGCAGGCCGATCTACACCTCGTCGGTCGCCCGCTGGAAACGGTACGAAAGCCACCTCGGCCCGCTCCGCGACGCGCTCAGCGCAGCCGGGGTGACGCTGTCCGACCCCGCTTGACTCCGGGCCGTTGTGCGACGCGCTCGACCCGAGACCCCCCGAGAGATTCCCATGGCAGACGACACACCACTGATCGCCCAGGCGTACGAACTCTACAAATCGGGCGACAGCGCACAAGCCGAAGCCGCGTGCGTGAAGTGGCTCGAACAGTCGCCGCAGGATATCCCCGCGATGCGGCTGCTCGGCACCATCGCCCGCGAGACCGACCGCCCGGACAAAGCCGTCGAAGCGCTCGGCTTTGCGCTGCAGCTTGATCCCAACAACCCCTACATCGCCGGCGAGCTTGCTGCGAGTCTGGTGCTCGCCAACCGCATCTCCGAAGCAACCCCGCTCCTCGAAGCCCTCGTCAAACAGCTCCCCGAGCACGCGATCTCCCACTACTGGCTCGGACGCGCCTACCTCGGCCAGTTCCTCGGCGCCAAAGCCGCGCAGTGCTTTCGGCAGGCCTACGAACTCGCGCCCGAGAACGACAACATCCTCCACATGATCGGCGTCGCGTTCCTGAGCGCAGGGCGCGGCCGCGACGCCGAGCCCTGGCTGCGACAGTTCGCCAAGAAAAACGCCAACTCCTCGATCGCGGTCTTCGACCTCTCGATCAGTCTCCAGCAACAAGTCCGCCTCGACGAAGCCGCGGTGCTCTACCAACGCGCCATCGAGCTCGACCCCGACAACGCCCCCGCGATCGCCGCCCTTGCTCGATTCCACCGAAACTACAACCGCTACGACGAGGCGCTCACGCTCATCACCGAAGCCCTCGACCGTCTCGGTCCTCACCCTGCGCTCGCCGCGGTCTACTCAAGACTCTGCGATCGCGAAGGCAAGGTCGACGAGGGCATCCGCGTTATCCGAGGCATTCTCGACGACAGCGACGCGCTCACACCCCAACGCAGCGTCGGGCTCTTCTTCGGCCTCGGCCGCCTCGAAGAGCGCGAGGGCAACTACGACCAGGCGTGGGACGCCTTCACCAGAGGCAACCAACTCTTCCCCTCGCTCTACCAGCCGCAACAACAAGAGCTGCTCACCGAAGAACTCAAAAACACCTTCAACGCCTGGTCGCTCAGCACCATGCCCAAAGCCACCATCCCCACCGACAAACCGGTCTTCGTCGTCGGCATGCCCCGCTCGGGCACGACACTCGTCGAGCAGATCCTCAGCTCGCACCCTGAGTGTTTCGGCGCGGGCGAACTGTTGACCGTCTCGCAGATGGCCGGCGAGCTGTCGCGCCGGCTCGGCGGACGCTGGCCGACCGCGATCAGCAACCTCACCCCCGACCTGGCCAACGAGTTTTCCAGCCGCTACCTCGAGCTCATCAACGCGCTCGCGCCCGACGCCAAGCGTGTGGTCGACAAACTCCCCCACAACTTCAAGTACATCGGCCTCATCAGCGCACTCTTCCCGGGGGCGCGGGTGATCCACTGCATCCGCAACCCGCTTGACGTCTGCGTCTCCAACTACGGCACGCCGCTGTCGCCGCAACACACCTGGAGGCCGCGCCTTGAAACACTCGCCCACGCCTACAACCAGTACCGCTCGATTATGGAACACTGGCGCGCCGACGCAACCATCCCCATCCTCGATGTGGTCTACGAGGACACCATCAACGACGTCGAACGCCAGGGCCGCCGCATTATCGACTTCGTCGGCCTGCCCTGGGACGACCGCTGCCTCAAGTTCTACGAACACTCCCGCGCGGTCGTCACCGCCAGCACCGATCAGGTCCGCCAACCCATCTACCAGAGCTCAAAGGAACGCTGGCGACGGTACGAAAACCACATCGGACCGCTCATCGACGCGCTCAAAGCCGGCGGCACCAACATCGAGCGCCCGTTCTCGGTCGAACGTTTTTAGAGCACCCGTAAGATCGCCTCGTGTGCCACGGCCATCTTGGCTGTGTGAAGTTTCAGACGACGGTCCGCACGGCTCACAGAGCCCCTCGCGCAAGCGAGGGGACAAGGGTGCACCAAGGGGTGGGACACTCCGGGTCCGAGGTGTTCAGTCTGTCCTCGGAACAACCTTTACCACCACATTGTTGATCGTCGCCGGCGCACAACTCGAGACCATGCGCAGCCCATCGCCGCGCAGCCATTGGTGCACAAGAAACCGCGTCGAAGTGTCAGGCGTCTCGATCGTCAGCACGCCCCGGCGAAAGCTGCGCACCGTGGTGCGCGCCAGGAGCTGATCGGGCACCGCCGCGCGCCATGCGTCGACGATGCCTCCGGTCTGACGGAACCGTGTGCCCAGGTCCTTCCGCATCGGTTCGATCACCGCGCCGATGCTGCGGTCCAACTCGGGACGGACACGGTGCTCGCGCAATCGCTCAAGAGAAACCGCTGCGTGTTGAAGGTCTCGGTCGGTCATTGCACCACCCTTCGGGGCGGGACACTCCGGGTCCCGACGCCTCGCCTCATCCTACAACACGCCGCACGCCGAGCCCCCACTCCTCTTCACTTTCCACTCCTGCCCCGACTCCTGCCCCCACTGCTGCCTGTCCCCGCTACCCTTGCCGCGTGTCTACCGCCATCCATGTCAAAGCTCTGGTCAAGGAATACCCCGCCATCGGCCGGGCCGGGGTCACCCGGGCGGTCGACGGCCCCACGCTGACCATCGAACCCGGCGAGTTGTTCTTCCTGCTCGGTCCCTCGGGCTGTGGCAAGACCACCCTCCTCCGCATGATCGCCGGCTTTATCGACCCCACCGAAGGCACCATCGCCTTTGATGACAAAGACGTCACCCACACGCCCCCGAACAAACGCAATACCGGGATGGTCTTCCAGAGCTACGCCCTCTGGCCGCACATGACGGTCGCCCAGAACGTCGGTTTCGGGCTCGACGTCCGGAAGGTCTCCGGCACAGACAAAGCCCAGCGGATCGCCGAGGCCCTCGCCCAGGTGCAGATGACCGGCTACGAAAGCCGAAAGCCCACCCAACTCTCCGGCGGACAACAACAACGGGTGGCGCTGGCGCGGGCGCTGGTCGTCCGCCCGGCTGTGCTGCTGCTTGATGAGCCGCTCTCAAACCTCGACGCCAAGCTCCGGCTCGAGTTGCGGTCGCAGATCCGCCGCGTCTGTAAAGATTCAGGGCTGACCACGGTCTACGTCACCCACGACCAGAAAGAGGCGTTGAGCATGGCCGACCGGGTCGCGATCATGCGGGATGGCAAGGTGTGCCAGATCGGGACGCCCCGGGAGCTGTACCGCAAGCCGAACTCGAGGTTTGTCGCGGCCTTCCTGGGTGAAGCCGACTTTTTCGACGCGACCGTGGTCGAGGTCCGCCCGGGCAAGATCACGCTCGAAACCAAAGCCGGGCAACTCGTTGCCGATGCGGCGGACGAGACCCCCCCCACTGCCGCCGTCGGCCAGGCGGTCGAGGTCTGTGTCCGCCCTGAGTGCTGGAAGCCGGTCGAAGCGGGCACCGTCGGCTCGCTGCGGGCCAAACTCACCGAGACGATCTACCTCGGCGAGATCGCCCAGCACGTGCTGGAGTTTGCATCGGGTCAACACGCCCATGCTGCGGTGCTGAATCCCGAACTCACACCACTACACAACCCTGGGGATACTGTTGGCCTGGCGGTTGCGCCGCGCGATGTGATCGTGTTGACAAGATCAGAGCATTCCAAATGATACACTAACAAAATGCAAATAATTTGGAAATATTGTCCTGTCCCCTCGCTTGCGCGAGGGGCTTTATTTCTCAGAACACAGCACTTCCGTCAAGATGTCTCACGGTGCCGTAGAGCTCCTCGCGCAAGCGAGAGGACAAGGTACCACGCAAAGCCGAAGAGGCAGAAGCCAACCCGTGCAGTGCTTTGGGAAACATGATGTTGCACGAGGCTCGGGACAGCGGGCTGTGTTAGCCTTGTGCAGGTGTGGACTGGTTCGCCGCCTGGGGCAGCGTGATCAAAAAAGTCGCGCCTGTGCCATCGGTTGATTCCGCAGCAATCGTGCCGCCCGCCGCCTCGAGCAGTTGCCGACAGATCGCCAGCCCCAGGCCGTTGCTCTGCTTCCTGGAGATCGACGGCGTTCGCTGGAACGGCTCGAACAGGCCGGCGAGTGTCTCGGCGTCGATGCCCGGTCCGTTGTCACGAAACACCAGCGTCACAGTGTCGCTGTCCGCTTTGGTGCTGTTCCACGTGGAACCGATCGTCGGGTTCTCGCAGGAAATCTCGATGACCCCCCCACCCTCGCCCAACGCCCGGCTGGAGTTCAACAGCAGGTTCAGGAAGACGTGCTCAAGATCTGTCTGCGAGATGGGCAGTCGGAGTTCCTCAGCGATCCCGAGCCGGAGCTCGATCGAACGGGCCTCCAGAGGCGCAGCCAGACACGCCAGCGCACCCTGCAACGCAACCGCAGGCGAGCACGACTCGGCGGGCTGGGCTCCCTTGTCGTTGCCGGCCAGTCTGAGCACCGACGACGCGATCCGCGACGCCCGTTCCACCCCCATCGCCGCCCGTTCCAGCGCCCGGTGGCAGAGGTCGATATCCTCCGGCGAGTCCAGGGCAACCCGGGCGTAGCTGAGGATCGGCGTAAGGATATTGTTGAACTCGTGGGCGATGGCGCTGGTGAGCAGCCCCAGTGTTTCGAGTTGACTTGCCGCGTCCAGGTCGTCCCGGGACCGTCTGACGCGGTCGCCGAGCGAATCGATCCGGGCAAGCAGTTGGTCGGCTTGGGGGTTGGTGCGTTGGCCTTGGGGCATGCAGCGGGTTCTCCGCTGGAGCTATCGGGCGGAGGAGACCCCTACTTTTCTTCGACTGGTGAACTGGTAAAGAATAAGGACTGGCGCGGCTAAAGAACCGGAACTCAGCCTGTTTGGGGCTCGCGGTAGGTGATCCAGGCGTCGCTGGTGCTGGTGTCGGCCTCCGGCCCACCGGCCAGAATCCACGCCAGCAGTGGGGCGGGCAGGAACCCAGATTCGGGCAACGCTGCGATCTCGCACCACTCGAACGCCAGGTCATCCTCAAGGCTGGGCACGATCTCTGGCCAGGGCCCCGCTGCCTGTTCCACGTGAAACACGACGTTCCACTCGTGGCGGGGCTTGCCCCGTTGGGTGAAGATGTGTTCGTTGGCGATCAGGAATCGGCCCACCCGGACGCGCAGGCCGCATTCTTCCTGGAACTCTCGGGCGAGTGCCTCGGCTGCGGTTTCGCCGGGGTCCACGTGTCCGCCGGGGAGGTACGCCACGTTGTGCTCGATATTCCGGCAGAGCAGGATGCGGCTGTCCTGGACCGCCAGCCCTCTGGCGATGTACTCGATCTTGCGCGGCGTGGTGTTTGGCACGAGATAATCTCCCAAGGAAGATGGTGGTGGGGCGGCGGTGGGCGGTGGGCGGTTGCGGATGAGGCTGGGGGTGTTATAACACTGTTCCAGCAATCGCGCAGGCATGGAGGCACACAGCTATGGCAACACAAAAACCACGTCGGCTTGGCAGAGGACTCAGCAGCCTGATCCAGACCACAGAACCGGTCAAGGTTGATCCACGCCAAACAAATACTAAACAGAAATACACACCGAATCAAGTTTCATCGGCTGGGAGCGTATCCGCTTTGGGCGGGGAGGTGGTTGCTGCGGGGACCACTGCGGGCGCAGCAGTGGTGGGGGGAGCCGGGGGAGTGGGGGGGGGCGAGGGGTTGGTCCGGTGGGTGGCGGTTGATCGTGTGCAGCCGAGCCCGTTTCAACCCCGCCGCCACTTTGGTGCCGAAGCGCTCGAACAGCTCGCCTCGTCCATCAAGCGCTCCGGGCTCATGCAGCCGATCATCGTTCGGCCGACCGCGACCGGGTACGAACTGGTCGCTGGCGAGCGTCGGCTGCGTGCTGCAGCAGAAGCGGGGCTGGTGGAGGTGCCAGCGGTGGTTCGTGAGCTCGCCGACGAGGACGCGGCCGAGTGGGCGCTGGTTGAGAATATTCAGCGAGAAGAACTCAACCCGATCGAGCGGGCCCATGGGCTGCGAGCGTTGTCGGAGCGTTTTGGTGTAAGTCATGCCGAGCTCGGCGAACGGGTCGGGCTCGACCGATCGACAGTTGCCAACCTCATTCGTCTTACCGAGCTCGACGAGGAGATTCAGCAACTGGTTTCTTCGGGTGCCCTTACGATGGGGCACGCTCGGGCGCTGCTCGGGTTGCCAAGACCCGGCGGGCGGCTCACGCTGGCAAAGCAGGCGGCTGCGCAGGGGTGGTCGGTGCGGCGGACCGAAGAGTCTGTGCGTAGAACAACGCAAGCCAGAACAGAAGAGTCAACACAACAACCGCCGAACAACACGCCCAATCAACGGGAAGCGGTGCTCGCGGATCTTGAGCGTCGGTTGAGTGCGCACTTAGGAACCAGGACGAAGGTGACCATGCGCAGCCGTGGAAACCGAGGGCGGGTGACGATCGAGTTTTATAGCTTGGAACAGTTCGAGGGGCTGATGGAACGTATCGGGTTGTCCGACGAAATGGCCGGGTAACACGGGGTTTCTTGGCAAAGCGCATATCTTTCATCGGCGTATGACACCTGTTGTATGGTATTATTTCTTTGTGCTGCGGCGACGCTGGTTCGTGCTGCAAACCTCGATCAGGTTGATTCTCCAAAGTTGTGCGGCATAATCCCACGGTTCTATGGTTCGTTCTGAGGGGGAGTTCCTGCCGGTCCTCATGTTTGTATTGCAGGACGGCAAAGGCATGATGGTCAAGACCGATACAACGGTCGAGACCCAGAGAGGATTACCGATGGCAAAGAAAGCGAAGAAGTCAAAGAAGAAGGCCGCCCGCAAAAAGGCATCCCGCAAGGGGAGTTCATTCTCTGCTGGGCTTCGCAGCGCCTCGGCTGGCGAGTTGCAGGCCGAGCTCCAGCGCCGTGCGCAGGACCTGGCACCGTTGGAATCCAAGCGTGCAGAGCTTCTTGAGAAGGTCGCGTTGCTCGACGCCGAGATCGGCGCGATCAACGGCGCCCTCGGCGCGAGCACCTCCAGCACCCCGAGCCGCCCCGGCCGTCGCCCGGTGGGTCGCCCCAAGGGCAGCACGAACAAGGCCCGCAAGACAACCCGGACCCGGGCCGCGAGCGGTCGGCGTCGTCCGCGCAATGCCGCGAGCCTCGAGGCGTCGCTGGTCAAGGCCCTCAAGGGCAAGATCATGGGTGTGAGCGAGGTTGCTGCGGCTGTACAGAAGGAAGGGTACAAGACCACAAGCGCCAACTTCCGCACCATCGTGAACCAGACTCTCATCAAGAGCGATCTGATCAAGAAGACAGGCCGCGGGCAATACACCGCCAAGTGAGCTGGTGATCCGGGCTTCATGCCCGACCGGTCCACGAGTTTGCAGATACCAGGCACCCCGTTGGCACGTCCGGCGGGGTGCTTTGTTTTTGCGGCTTTGAGAGGGGGAATCCAACAAACAACCCGCCACAATGGGGCGGGCTGGAGTGGATCAGTTTCTTTGGCCAAGGCCCAACTGGTTTACCAGGGCACGGGCTCGCGGGCCAGGCGGCTGGGCCGGTCGGTGTAGAGCACGCGGCCGAGGTCTTGCCAGAACATGCGGCCGTTCTCATCGAGCATGATGGTAAAGGCGTTGCTCATGTCGTCGGGTCGCTGGTAGAGGGTGTCGAGCTCTGGGGTCAGGTTTTGCCTGATGCGCTCTGCCTGGGCAAAGTCGGCTGGGCTGCTTGCGGTGCTGCAGCCGGTGATGGCGGCCGCACCGATGGTGCCAAGTGTGAGAACGGTCAATCGCCGAAGGCGGGTGCTCATGGGGTCGCTCCTGTGCGTGCTTGAGGGCTGGTGTTGTAGCGGACCCAGGCGGGGGCGTCAATGCGCAGGGGGTCTTGCTGGATGATATCCGCTCGGGAAGTGGGGCGGTTCCCGGCACTTTTCGGGAGCCGATGTTTGTGGGGACAGCGTGTGGAAAGCTCGGATTGTGTGGAAGTTCGGGTGGTCTGCGATGGCGATATGCGGTATATTGGGGCGGCCTTGGAATGCTTCTTTTGGTGTTTTCCTGGGCATTGATAGAGTCTCGGCCCTCGGGCCGGTCCGCGACACGCTCGGGCTGCGCAACGGTTTGTCCAACCTTTGTGCCTTCCCGCGGGGTCCAGTGCTTACTCGGGCAAAGGTCAAGCCTCCGTCGAGGGGAAGACCGGGATCCGGGGCGAGGATCCCACTTTGCAGCCGGGTTTGGGCAACAAGCCGCGGCTCGGGCGCACGCGGACCGGCCGGGGGGCCGGGGGCCGAGGGCCGGGGGGCCGGGGGGCTGAGGGTTGGCGGGGCGTGATCTCTCATCGTGGGCATGATCTGGCTCAGCAGCCGGCGTTCCAGGCGTTGAGGTAGGCGACAAAGTCGCGGGTATCGACGGTGCCGTTCTTGTCGAGGTCTGCGGTGCAGTCGTACCCCGAGCAGTCGTCGTTGAACTGGCTGCTCCAGCGGTTGAGGAAGGCGATGAGGTCGTCGGTATCGGTGTCGCCGTCGTTGTCGAGATCGGGGAAGCAGGGGGCGCCGGGGCATTGGTTGAAGAAGACGGAGATGCCTCCACTGGAGAAGTCGCCTGTGACCTGCAGGATGTCGGTAGCGCCGTCGCCGTTGAGATCGCCAACGGGTGAGCCGAGTACCTTGTTCGTGACGTTGCCGAAGAGTGTTTGGTTTGTGACCTCACCGAGCGCGTTGAATGAAAAGAGTGTCGCTCTTGTCGGGTAGTTCTGGCTGGCAAACGTCAGTTCGTCGAAGCCGTCGCCGTCGAGGTCGAGGACGCCGGGGTCTCGTGCGTAGAGGTAGTCGTCGAGCGTTGCGGTGGGGAGGAACGTGCCGTCGCGTTGGTTGGTCATGATGATGACATTGCGAGTCAGCCATCCGTAGCTGGCAAAGTCCATCCAGCCGTCGCCGTTGAAATCGCCCGGCATGGCGAAGGGTAACGAGTCGCCGAAGACGCGGACAGGCACGGGGTCGTCGAACTTCCAGACTCTCTTGTAGCAGATCTGGAGTTCATCTTCTTGTGAGTCTGAGTCTGCGCAGAGGAGGTCAGCTCTGCCGTCGTTGTTGAAGTCGGCGACGGCGAGGACGTGGTCTGCCGAGGGTGCGGCGGTGAACCTGCGGGCAAAGTCCCAATCGCCGTTGTTGTAGTAAACGGTGTAGCCACGCACTCCGTCTTCGGTGTCTCCCACGACGATATCGATTCGGCCGTTGATGCTTATTTCGACAGCAAAGGGCACAGCAGCGGGGCCGCCGTCGCGGTGGGGGATGGCGTGAATTTGTGAGAAGAAGCCGTCGGGGGTGTTCTCGTAGATCCACAAGCCGTGGGAGGCAGTCCAGGCGAGGATGTCGAGATCGCCGTCGGCATCAAAGTCGGCCAGCGCGACCCTTTCGTAGACGGTCGAGGGCGCAGCCATAGCAGCAACAAGCGTAAAATTTCCCGAGCCGTCGTTGGTGATAACTTTGATCACAGGCCCTGGGTCGTTCCCTGTGGCGACGATATCGATATCACCGTCGGCGTCGATGTCGCCGAGAGTCGCGCGGCGGAGCGTTCCTGCAAAGAACTGCTGAAACGGGACATCGTCGAAGATTCCGTCACCTGATCCAAAACGGAGGTCGATCAGGCGTCCTCGCTGGGCGACGATATCGAGGTTGCCGTTTCTGTTGACATCATGGATCAGGATGTATTTTTGCTCGGGGTATCCGGGGCCAACTGTGTCGTGTTCAAGGAAGGTGAACGCGCCGGTGCCGTCGTTGAGCAGGGTGTAGGTTGTGCGTGAGTTGCCGTCGGGTGTGTAGGCGTTGACGAGGAGGTCGAGGTCGCCGTCGCGGTCGATATCGACGAGCTTGCTGATTCTGTCGATGCGGGGGTCGAGCTCGGGGGCTTCTGTGAACCCTTCCTGCCCATCGGCGAGCAGGACGCGGCGGTCCGGGAGGATGAGGTCTGTCAGCCCATTGTTATTGACATCGCCGCTGAGGGTTCTTTCGTATCTCAGCCCAGGCACCGAGATTGAGGGGAGGGTCTCGAATGTGCCGTCGGCGTTCTGTCGGATTGGTGTGACAGTGTCTCGTGAATGAACGAGCATGTCGCGGAGCCCGTCGCTGTTGAGTGAGGCGGGGATGACTTCGTACACCGAGTCATCGAAGGGCAGTCGGCTCCGCTCGGAGAATGTGCCGTCGTTGTTGTTGCGGTAGAGCATGATGTGGGTCGGGGTGGTGACGACGAGGTCGGGCAGGCTGTCCTGATCAAAGTCCGCCGCGGCGTGGAGTACTCGCAGATCGGGGATGTGTGTGCCGGCGGATTTGAGCAGGGTGCCGTTGGTGTTCTCGAAGATATGGAGGGTCTGGGTCTCGGCATGGCCGGTGATAAGGTCGGTGTCGCCGTCGTTGTCGAAGTCGCCTGCGAGGAGTTCGTAGTCTGTGTTCTGGTCCATCGTTTCGATGAACTCCACCGAGCCGTTGGGGCCGAACTTCCAGACTTTGAGCCCGTCCCACCCGGTGTTGCCGACAAGGTGGAGCCAGCCGTCGGGGTCGAGATCGACCATGGCAAAGCCGGCGTTGTAGAACGTCCCGATCTGCTGATGCTTGAACCACGGCTTGCAGGGTGATTGCGCGGAGGCCGAAGCGGTGGTGAGGAGGATCAGAACGAGCGCGGCGAGGTGCGACGGGCGTGGCATGACGAGATTCCCCTTTGATGGTGATGGTGCGGTGGGTCGGGTGCGGTCGGCAGCATCCCCACAGGACCTGCGCCTGTGGGGGTGTACTGCCGGGCGTGCATCCGGTTGCACTCTTTCTGGGGGAGTCATGTCAAAAGAGTTGTATTAATGTTCGTAGTTTGTATATATTTCAGCAGCCGGCTGACCACGCGTTGAGGAATGCCAGGACGTCCTGTGTGTTGATGGTGCCGTCGTTGTTGAAGTCGGCTTCGGGGTCGCCGTTGGACCATGCGTTGAGGAAGGCGAGGACGTCCTGTGTGTTGACGGTGCCGTCCTGGTTGAAGTCGGGGGGGCAGGGGCATGGGTCGAGGGGGTCATAGAGATAGGCTGCGCCGCCGCCGTTGTTGAAGGCTTGGTAGGCGCCGATAAGGGCCCGCTGGCTGTCGAGGGCGATCTCGATGCCGAAGCCCTGCTCGGCCGAGGCGTCGCTGGCGACGAGTTTGGCGAGCTCGGTCCATGTACCGGAGGCGTTGGAAAAGAGGTATGCGGCTCCGGCGCGGGTTCCGGCGTGGGGGTCCCACAGCGCCGAGACAACGATCGTGTCGTTGCGCATTTCGACTCGGGTGCCGAACCCGTCGCCGACCTGTCCACCGGCCGGGGAGAGTTGTTGCTGCTGTGTCCAGGTGCCGTTGTTGCGTGTGAAGAGATAGACGTTGCCCGGGCTCGAGTCGCTTGGTCCGCTGCTGCCGACAGCGATGAGGTCGCCCTGTATCGCGACTGCGCTGCCGAAGAAGGCGCTGGCCTGCGGGTCGTCGGGCTGCAGCTTGGCGGCCTGTGACCAGAGGCCGCCGGTGCGCGTGAAGACATACGCCGAACCGGACTGAGGGCCGTTGTCGTCGTCTCCTGGCGCACCGATGACGATGGTGTCCTCGTCAATCGCCAGAGCGCGCCCGAAGCTGTCGCCTTCTTCGCCGTCGTTTGCTTCGAGCGGGTCCTGCCGGATCCAGATCTGGCCGTTGTAGTCCCAGGGGATGACCACGCCGTTGACGCTCTCTGACGCACCGACGATCGCGGTGTCACGATCCACATCGACAGCATGTCCGAACTGGTTGAAGCTGTCGAGGTAGAAGGGACGCTGGAGCTTTGCTTGTGTGAACCAGATGCCGTTGACGCGGCGGAAGATGAGCGCAGCCCCGGTTGCGCACTCGTTGGGGTCGTTGCAGAAGTCCGAATCGACCCCTGCTCCGACGATGAGAACCTCGTTGTCGAACGCGGCGTCGTTGCCGAAGAGCTCGACATTGTGTTCTGCGCCGTAGAGGATGTCGGAGCGCCGCCATTGGCCGCCGGCTTCGAGGAAGATGTGCGTTCGGTTTGTGCCCTCTTCCCCGATGATGGCGGTGTCTCCTTCGATCACCACAGCACTGCCGAAGCGGTCGAGGGTGTTGCTGCCGTCTGGATCGGTGAATGTATAGAGCTCGGTGTCTGTGCATTGGGCGAGCGCGGGCAAGGCGGTGACAGCAGTCAGGAGGGCGACGGTGAGGTGGTGGTTGCGGTTCATGGATGGCTCCGAGCGATGGGGTGCGTGTGTGCGAGCTTGCGCTCGGGTTGTGTTGGATGGTGGGCGGGGACGCCCGCTCCACTGGGTCAATAGCGCTGGTTGTCTTTAGCAGCCGTTGGTCCAGGCGTTGAGGAAGTCGAGGACGTCGATGGTGTTGACGTTGCCGTCGTTGTTGAAGTCGCCCGGGCAGCCGCCGAGGTCGACGAGCCACGCCTCGTGGTTGCCGTTGGGGTTGATCCCGGGTCCGGTGATGTATCGGCCGTCGCCGGAGATGTCGTAGGCGCTGAGGAGTGTCCATCCGTTGAGGTCGAGTCCGTACTCGGATTCGAGGACGGTCTTGAGGCTGCGCATGCCGTTGGTTGCGTCCCAGATGAAGGCCTGCGAGCCACCGAAGCCGCCGTCCCAGTCGGCGGTGCCGACGATGACCGAGCCGTCGTCGGTGATGCCGATACCTGTGGAGTAGTGACCGGCTCCGGGGAGATCGCCGAGCGGGACGATGCCGGTGGCCTGTGTCCATCGGAACGCCTCGAACCCGGCCTCTGGGGCACAGGTGCCGGTGACGACAGTTCCGTCTGGCGTGATATCGACCCCAACGCTGAAGTCCACGCCGCCGGGGACATCCCCGAGCCCGACCATGCCGGTGGGTTGGGTCCAGACGTAGGCCTCGCCATCTGATCCGATCTTGAGGCTCAGCCCGGTGACCACCGAGCCGTCCGCTGAGGCGGCCCACGCTTCACTCCAATCGTGGTGGTTCTGGGTGTAGCCGAGGCCGACCATGCCGGTGGCTTCGGCCCATCGGAAGGCCTGCATGGTGTTGTTGGTGAAGTCCTGGTCTGCGGTGCCGACGACCGTTGAGCCGTCGGCGGAGATGAAGTTGGCGACGCTGGCGTGGGGACCGCCGGGGAGGTCTCCCAGCCCGACCATCCCGCCGTCGGCGGTCCATCGGAAGGCTTCGGTGCCTGCTGCGCCGGCCGAGTGGCCGCAGACCGCGCGGCCGTCGGCGGAGAGGCCGGTGGCGAAGCTGGTGTCGTCGAAGCCGGGGAGTGTGCCCAGGCGGACTATGCCGTCGATTGTGGACCAGCGGAACGCCATCGAGCCGGTGTCGATCGTGCCCCCGCCGGCGACGGCGAGGCCGGAGTCGGCGACGCGCCAGCCTTCGGAGTTGTACATCCCGCCGGCCAGGTCGCCGAGCCCCTCGAAGGATGGCTGGGCGAGTGCGGTTGCGGCGAGTGCGGGAACAAGAACAGCGGCGAGGTGTACTTTGACGCAGCAAGACCTGGTGCCCATGGTGGAGTTCCTTTATGGGGAGAGTTGTGTGATGTGCCTCCTGAACTGGTACGCGACATTCTGGGATGATTTTCCGATGGGGGGGGTCGATATTCTGTAGGTGGCGCTATGAGGACGGACGATGTGGGCTGCCACAATGGCACCGCGTGCGAGGTTCGGCATCGACGACATCGATTCGACCTGCTCCGACAGCAGGATCGGCTGGCGCGCAGGTTGCATGGGATCTTGACGTGGGGCAGATCGTCCCCACGGAGGTACTCAAACCATGCAACCAGACAAACTCACAACGACCGCACAGCAGGCCCTCGCCACCGCCCAGCAGGACGCGATGGGGAGGCAGCACCCCGAAGTGGGGGGGCTGCACATTCTCGCGGCTCTGGCTTCTGAACAGGGCGGCGCGGTGGTCTCGATCCTTGGCAAAGCCGGCGCCGACGCGACGCGGGTGGTGCAGGTTGTCGAGAGTGAGCTGGGGCGGATCCCCACGACCAGCTCGGGCGCGGGCTCGACCGGGCGCGAGGTGATCGAGCTCTTGGCGCGGGCCGAGCAGGAGAGCAAGCAGCTCAAGGATTCGTACGTCTCGACCGAGCACCTGTTGCTGGCGGTCGCCGGGGTCAACGGCAAAGCCAAGGACGTGCTCGAGACGCTCGGCGTGAACCGTGACCACCTGGCCGACGCGGTGGCGCAGCTGCGCAAGGCGTCGGGTGTCGAGACGGTCACCGACCAGAACGCCGAGGCGAACTACGAGGCACTCAAGAAATACTCGATCGACCTGACCGAGAAAGCCCAGCAGGGCAAGCTCGACCCGGTGATCGGGCGTGATGAAGAGATCCGTCGGTGTATGCAGGTCTTGAGCCGACGGACCAAAAACAACCCGGTGCTGATCGGCGAGCCCGGCGTGGGCAAGACCGCGATCGCCGAAGGGCTGGCCCTGCGGATGGTCAACGGGGACTGCCCCGACGGCATGCGCGATAAGCGGATCGTGGCGCTGGATGTCGGGCAGTTGCTCGCCGGGGCCAAGTACCGCGGCGAGTTCGAGGAGCGGCTCAAGAGCGTGCTCCGCGAGGTGCAGGCCAGCGAGGGGCAGGTCATCCTGTTCATCGACGAGTTGCACACGATCCTGGGTGCGGGGGCAGCCGAGGGCGCGGTGAGCGCGGGGAACCTGCTCAAGCCCGCGCTGGCGCGGGGTGACCTGCGGTGTATCGGCGCGACGACGCTTGATGAGTACCGCAAGCACATCGAGAAGGATGCAGCGTTCGAGCGGCGTTTTCAGCCGATCCTGGTCGAACAACCCAGCGTCGAAGAGACCGTCGCGATCCTCCGCGGGCTCAAGGACAGGTACGAGGCGCACCACGGCGTGCGCATCCAGGACTCAGCATTGCTGGCAGCAGCGAACCTGAGCAACAGGTATATCGCCGACCGGTTTTTGCCCGACAAGGCGATCGACTTGATGGACGAAGCGGCCAGCCGGCTGCGGATCGAGAACGACAGCATGCCCACCGAACTCGACGAGCTGCGGCGGAAGATCATGCAGCTGGAGATCGAGCGCGAGGCGGTGAAGCTCGAAGCCGAGGACAAGAAAGGCGACGGCGGCTCGCGCGAGCTGGATCGGATCGAGAAAGAGCTCGCCGAGTTGCAGGAGAAGAACCACGCGCTCACCGCGCAGTGGGAGGATGAGAAAAAGGACCTCGACGCGGTCAAGGCGATCAAGAAGGAGATCGACACCAGGCGGGTCGAGTTGGAGCAAGCCCAGCGCCGCGGCGATCTCGAAGCGGCGGCGAGGATTCAGTACGGCGATCTGCGCGAGCTGGCAGCCAAGCTCGAGCAGGCCGAGGCGGCGATGGACGCACGGCAGGCCGCGGGCGGGGCGCTGGTCAAGGAAGAAGTCGACGCCGAGCAGATCGCGCAGATCGTCGGGCGGTGGACAGGCATCCCCGTCGCCAGGCTGGTCGAGGGCGAGCGCGAGAAACTCACGCACATGGAAACACACCTCCGCGAGCGGGTCGTGGGGCAGGACGAGGCGCTGCGCGCGGTCGCCGACGCGGTGCGACGTTCACGGGCCGGGCTCAGCGATCCCAACCGACCGATCGGCAGCTTCCTGTTCCTCGGCCCAACAGGCGTGGGCAAGACCGAGACGTGCAAAGCCCTCGCGGCATTCCTCTTTGACACCGAGGACGCGCTCGTCCGTATCGACATGAGCGAGTTCATGGAGAAGCACTCGGTCGCGCGGATGATCGGTGCCCCCCCCGGCTACGTCGGCTATGAGGAAGGCGGCGTGCTCACCGAGGCGGTCCGGCGACGGCCCTACAGCGTGCTGCTGCTCGATGAGGTCGAGAAGGCGCACCCGGATGTGTTCAACGTCCTCTTACAACTGCTCGACGACGGCCGTCTCACCGACGGCCAGGGGCGGACCGTTGACTTCCGCAACACCATCGTCGTGATGACCAGCAACCTGGGCAGCCAGAAGATCCAGGAAATGACCCAGCGCGGCGCAGAAGACTGGGAGATCGAGGCAGCCGTGCGCGACATGATCAAACGCGGGCCCGGCGCGGAGATTTCCGGCGCCGGTCTTAACCCCGAAGATATCGCCAAAGAAGGACGGCTTGATGCGAGTTTCGATGTCGGGATGCGTGAACAGTTCTTCCGCCCCGAGTTGCTCAACCGGATCGACGAGGTAGTGGTGTTTCATCAGCTCCGCCGCGAACAGATCCGCGACATCGTGGATATCCAGCTCGAACGGTTGCTGGAACGGCTCGCCGAGCGCGACATCGCGCTCAAACTCACCGACGCAGCCCGCGAGCTGCTCGCCAAGGAAGGCTGGGACCCGGCGTTCGGGGCAAGACCCCTCAAGCGGACGATTCAGCAACGGATCGAGAACCCGCTCGCGACGCGGCTCCTCAACGGCGAGTACGGCCCCGGGGACGTCGTCCGGGTAGATGCCGAGGGTGCGAATCTTACGTTCAGCCGCGCGGAGACCGAGACCCCGGTCGGTGAGGAAGAGCCGGTGGGATAAGGAGTGGCCGGCGAGTTGTGTGCGGGCTCGGGCGGGCACGGTCGGTGCGGCACGTGTCCCCTCGCTTGCGCGAGGGGCTCTACAAACATGGAGCTTCTTCCATAGAGCCCTTCGCGCAAGCGAGGGGACGACGACCCCTCCCGACAAGAAACAGGACTCCGCCAGGCGCTCTAGCTGCGGTCGCGTGACCAGATATTAAGGAAGAGCACGAAATCGCGGCTGTCGATGATGCCGTCGTTGTTGAAGTCAGCCTCGGGGTCTTGCGCGTTCCACAGGTTGAGAAACGCGACAAAGTCGCGGGTATCGACGATGCCGTCAGCATTGATATCGGCCGGGCTCACGTACGCGACCGCAGCGGTGAAGACGCCGAAGGTGTTGTCGGTAAACGAGAGCGCCAACCCCACACGGCCGGTCTCATCGAGCGGATCGCGCCCGGCGCGGGCGGCAGAAGTATCGGCGACGATCGACCTGATCTGCCGCATACCGGAGCCGTCGGGGTCGATCATCTGCCCCTCCCGGGCGACCGAGTAGACGATGCCGTCAGTGTCGCGGGCGAGCAGCGCGTGGTTGGAATCTCGATCGACATCGGCCCCGGTAAGTGTCGCGGCAAAGAGCATCTCGCCGGCGTTGTTGAGCTGCGGGTCGCCGAGTGTGGCGATGGTGACGTCGCCGAGTTCGTCAGCGATGCCGTCACCCTCGAGCGCGACGAGTTGAAACGACCCGTCGGCACGCGCGAGATAGATCGCGGTGTTGGTCTGGCTGTCGGCGTTGCGCAGCCCGCAGCGGAACGCGATATCCCCGGCATCATTGAGCACAACGTGCGGCGAGATGGCCGCGATGGTCGAGCTGTCGGTGCCGGGGGCGGCGTCGCCCTCACGGACGAGCAACACCAGAGAGCCGCCGCGATCGGTCCAGAGCCCCGAGTCCGATTCGGGATCGGCGACATCGAGTGTGCCGACAAACGCGACGCGGGCGTCGGCGTTTATCGCTTGCTGGGCAGCGAATTCGGCAAACGTGGACGCGGTGCCCGGGGCGGGTTGGCCGCCGAGGGCGAGGGCGTCGAACGTGTTGTTGCGTTCGCGCCACAGGCCGGGGGTGGCGCGATCGGTCGAGCCGTCGGGGCGCGAGCTGCCGCGGAAGACGTAGCCGCCGGCGGGCGCGGGCGTGGGCGGCGCAAAGTGGGCGAAGAGTTGTCCCTGCGTGCCCGGGGCGATGTCGCCGGGCGTGAGCAGAAGGGTGACGCTGCCGGTGCGGTCGGTCCAGAGCCCTTTGGGGAGCGAGTCGAGCCCGTCGCCGGGACGGCCGCCCGTGAAGAACGCGCTTCCGACCGCCGCAACAGTGGGGGAGTTGAGCGTGTCGTAGAGGTCGCCGTCGGGGAGTCCTTCAGCTTGGTCGTCGATGCGGCCCAGGGGGGCGAAGGTGTTGTTGGAGACTTCGGCGAAGATGCCCAGTGCGCGGGCTTTGGTCGCGTTGTCCATGACCGCGGGGTCATCGACCGAAGCCGCGAGGGTGACCGAGCCGAGGCCGTCGATGGCAAAGTCAGAGAGGCCGACGAAGCGGGTGTCGGGGGCGTACCAGGGCGCAGGGTCGGACTCGCGGACGACGAGTTCGAGCGTGCCATTGCGGAGGCGGAAGAGGGCTTCGTCGAGGTCGGCAGAGAGGCCATCGCCGGCGAGGGTGGCGAAGAAGACGAGGCTGCCGGTGCCGTCGGGGGCGAGAGCCGGGGGGGAGAACCGGGCGAAGGTGATATCGGGCCCGACGCCGGGCGCGGGCTGGCCGGTGAGAGCGATGGTGGTGAGCGGCTGGGCAAGGGCCGGGGTGCCGGCGAGGAGGGCAAGAGCGGCGGTTTGGGTCAATCGGCGGAGGCTGGACGCGGTTCTGGTGGTGGCGGTGTGCATCGGGAGTCCCTTCTCTATCGTGGACGTGTGCTCGTGTGGCCGTTGACACTTTTTTATCGAGATGGGGCTGGTGAGGTTGCAACCTTCCGGCATTCTGCTGGAATACCTTGAGTAATCAAGGAGAAAGTGCCATGGGGAACAGGACACGTGTTCGGAAAGCGTTCGCAGGTATTGATGCTGCGGTGATGGCAGGGGTGATCGGGCTGGTCTGCTGCGTGGCGGTGGTCGGCGGGCAGCACTCCCGGAAACAGGCGGGGCTGACGGGCTCGCTGGCGAACCTGAAGAAGATCGGGGAGGTC
>JAUZRR010000042.1 GCA_030950285.1 Planctomycetota bacterium
GGTGAGGATGCCCAACCCTCTTCCTTGCCTTTCCCTCTGTGGGCTCTGGGCCTCTGTGGTGAACTTGCCTTCTGCCTTTCTCCGCGTTCTCCGCGTTCTCGGCGGTAAGACTGCTTCCCTGCCTTTCTTCGCGGCCTTCGCGTTCAGGGAGGCTCCTCGCTGGCGCTTCGGGCTCGGTCCTCGCTGCGGCCTCTGCATTCTGCCTTCTCTGGCCACGCACAAGCTCCAACAAAACACCACGCCCCGGGGATCGGTATCCCGGGGCGTGGTCGTGTTGTTGTCGATGTATGTCGTGCTCAGTCGGCGAGCTTGGGGGCGTCGCCGTTGCCCGCGGCCGGGGCACCCCCACCGGGGGCCTGGATCTTGATCTCGCCGTTGCGCTCTTCGTACTGGCGGATCACCTGCCCGAGGCTGATCGCCAGCCGCTTGGCTGCCGGCCAGTTCATGATGACCCGCGAGCCCACCGAGAAGAGCAACGCCGGCTCGTTGTTCTGCCCCTGCACCGGCAGGTTCATGCCGAAGTCGAGCACGACCTCGTCCTGCGTCGAGGAGGTGCGGATCGTGTTGGCGTAGGTGCTGGTCATCTTCGATTCGTCGATGCGGAGCTGGATCTGACGGGTGTCCTGTTCGGCCATGGCGTTGATACCTTTCGTGTGTCGCGAAGTTCGCGTGTCGCGGGGTTCGCGTGCGCCCGGCGGCGCGGGTGTATGGAAGTCTGGTTGTCGATTGGGCCGCCCTGTGCGGCAATGCCGACCCGGGCAGAGGGGGTCCGCCCGAGCCTCAGACGGTAGCGCGCCCGGGGGCGTGGGGCCGCGTGGGGTGTGGTGGTGTAGAGGACGCGGGGGGTGTCCTTCGACCCGCTTTCCGTCGCCGGCGCGGCTCCGGTTCCACAGCTGCGGCAGAATCACCCGCCCCGGGCCGCCGGATACCCGTCCCGCCCGGTCGGCCAGCCCGCCAGAGCGAACACCTCCCGCATCAGCGGATCCGCGAGATAGGTCTCGACGATCGGCTCGGGCACCGCCCACGCCCGCTCGCTCCGCACCGCGTCGGGCGAATCGCCCGGCTGGCTGCCCGCGGTCGATTTCGACGAGTGGTGGTAATGCTGCTGGGCGTACCCGATCGCCGCTTCGACGCGCCCCGGGCTGGCTTCCTCACCCCACGCCGCGAAGAGCCGGCCGAAGTACGTCGCCGGGTCTTTGCGGAGGTCCTCGTAGACCAGCCGGTGCGGGTCGGCGAGCCAGTGCCGCCCGATCGCCGAGAAATAGCCCAGCATGTCCCCGCCCCCGGTCGCGTCGTCCCAGCCGCGGACGAACAAGCTGTTGAGCGCAAAGAGCGGGTTGCGCAGCAGCACCACCGACCGGTGGTCGGGCCACACCCGCGCCACGTCCTCGGGCCCGATCGAGGCGTGCGGGTGTTTGCTGATGACGCCCGAGGCCGGGGGCTTGTGCGCCATGGCGATCTCGCGGAAGACCGTCTCGCCCCGCGGCACGATCTTCGGCACCAGCCGCTCGCCCGCGGCCTTGAACGCCTCGAGCAGCGTGACCTGCGAACGCGGGTAGTGGTAGGGCGCTCCGGTCCGGTCCCAAGGCCCGAACACCTCGTCGGCCACCGGCCACCCCAGCGCCGCCCCGGCGGCATAGACCGTGATCGAAGACCCGCTACGGATCGGAGAAAAGAGCCAGCACACACGGGACGGAGAAGGCATGGCTCAACCGTAGGCCGCGGCAGACCAGACGCGACACTTGTGCGTGTTCTAGTTTGACTCGCCGGCTGCGGGTTGGGGTGCGTGGGGTGCGTGGGGTGCGTGGGGTGCGGATTCCTCGCGGAGTGCTGCCAGTGCGCCGCGGAGCGAACCCTTGGCCGGTGGTGCAGGCACCGGTGATGACGGCTCGTGGTCCGCGAGATCGGGAGACTCGGCGGGCGCGGTGCCGTTGCTCGCGTCTTTCTGCTGCTCCGTGCGTTCGAGCTTGACCGTGACCCGGGTCGAGACGCCGCGTTCCTGCATGGTCACGCCAAAGAGTTTGTCGACCGCCTGCATCGTCCGTTTGTTGTGGGTGATAACGATGAAGTTGGAGAGGTCGGTGAACTGGCGGACAACCTCGACATAGCGGCCGACGTTGGCTTCATCGAGCGCCGCGTCCACTTCGTCGAGCACGCAGAAGCAGCTCGGCTTGCTGCGGAAAATCGAGAGCAAGAGCGCCACCGCGGTCATGGTCTTTTCACCACCCGAGAGCTGGCTGATCGAACGCGGCTCCTTGCCCGGCGGCTTGGCGATGACCTCGATGCCCGATTCGAGCAGGTCGATCTCGTCGGTCTGGACTTTCTTCGGCCCCTCGGGGGTGTCGACAACCTTGACCAGCGGCATGAGGCGCACCTCGGCCCGGCCGCCGGCAAAGAGCTTGCGGAACATCCCCTGCTGCCCGCCGAACTCGGCCTGGATGCGGGCAAACGCCTCGCCGAACCGCTCGCGGCAAACATGGTTGAGCTTGTCGATCAGCGTGGTCAGCTGCTCGCGGGCCTGGTCGATGTCGGCGACCTGCCGCACCAGCTCCTCGTTGCGATCGGCGAGCGATTCCTCCTCCTCGATCGAGTCGAGGTTGACGTTGCCGAGCTTGCGGACCTCGGCGCGGAGCGTCTCCACGCTGGCGGTCGCCTCGTCGATATCGACGCGAACGACCTCGCCGAACTCGCGGTCGGCCATCATCGCGCGGTACTCGGCATACTCACCCGCCAGGTCGAGCCCGAGGTCCTCGTGGGTGCGGTCCTCGAGGTTTTCCCGCTTGACCTCGATCTCACGCCGGGAGACTTCGAGGCTGTGCCAGTCGCGCTCGACATGCTGGGCGTGGGCGCGGGCGTCGATGACCCGCCGGCCGAGCTCCTGCACCGAAGACTCGCACGACTCGAGCGTCTGCTTCGCGCCAGCGACCTCGGCTGCGAGCCGGACGGCGTCTTGGCGTGCGGCCTCTGCCTGTGCCGCAGCTTCGGCGATGTCGCGTTCGTACTCGCTTGCCCGTTCGCTCGCCTGTTCGACCTGCTGGGACAGGTCGCGCTGTTGGCGTCCGACTTCGTCGCGGTCGATCCGGGCCCGGTTCAGCTCGCGTCGCGCGGCCGAGAGTTGTTCGTTGAGGCGGGAGACATCGACCCGGGCTGCGCTGAGCCGTTCGGCCATCGCGTCGCGCTCGGTCTGGGCGCGGTCGAGTTCGTGCTGCGCTTCGACAGCCCGTGCCTCTTCGTCGGCGAGCAGGCGTTCGAGCTTGCCCGCACGCTCGCGCAGCTGTTCGCGGTCGGCGTCGATCTTTGCCAGGCGATCGGCCATCTGCGACGATTCCTCGGCGAGCGAAGCCCGGTCGCGCTCGAGGCGTTCGCCCTCGGCCCGCACCCGGTCGAGCCTCGCCGATTCGGCCGCGAGCAGCCGCTGGACGGCGGCCTGGCGTTGGCGGAGAGCCGTGGTGCGTTCGTTGAGTGCAGCGGCTTGCGTATCGACCCGCGCCAGCTCGTCCCGCGCCGCGTCGAGCGAGACGCGCAGACCACCGAGCTCGGCCTCGAGCGCGGCAAGCTCGCCGCGTTGCTGGAGCACGCCGCCCGACTCGGCGGTGCCCACCGGCCCGGCGACGATCCGGCCGTCGGCCTCGAGCACGCACCCGTCGCGGGTGACCATCCGCTTGCCCGCCAGCGGCCCTCCGGCGAGCAGCACGCCCGCGTCCATGTCCGGCACAAGGAACGTCTCGCCGAGCAGGCGGTCGAGGAGCGCCTCGATGCGTTCGGGGTTGATCGGGTCGGTCCCGTCACCGCCCGGGGCAAACATGTTGTCGCGGGCGCGGACCAGTGCGCGCATGGGCACGACGCGGTCGCCGAACATCCCGATGGTGTCGAGCACGTGCCGCCGGGTCGTGGAGCCGAGCCGGGAGATCGGCACAAACGCCACCCGGCCGGTGAGCGACTCAAACTCTTCGGCCGTCGGCAGGTCGTTGACCGTCTCGACCACCAGCGCCTGAAGCGTCGCGCCCAGCGCCGCTTCGACCGACGCGGCCGAGTCGGTGTCGGTGTCGATCAGGTCGGCCAGCGGCGCGATCACGCGGTCGAACCCCTCGCCGCGGTCTTTGCGGTCGAGCACGTCGCGGACCGCGTCGCCCAGCCCCGCCCGCGCTTCGATCAGCTCCTGCAACGTCTGCTGGCGGCTTTCGAGCCGGACGGCCCGTTGCTCCAGCTCGGCCAGCGCCTCGGCCCGCTGCCTTCGATCGGCCGACATCGCGTCGGCCGAGGCGTCCTGCTCGGCGATGTGCTGCTCGATGGCCGCAAGTTCGGTCCGTTGGGACGCGATCACCTCGTCGAGTCGGTTGGTCTCGGTTTCGTGCGAGCCGGTCTCGTCGATGAGCACGCTCTGCCGGTCGGCGAGTTTGGCGAGCTGCTCGCGGACCGACTCGGCCCGGCGTTCGTCGCCGGTGATGGACGCCACCAACCCGGCGCGTTCGCGGTCGATGCTCGTCGCCGCAGCACGGCGCTCGGCGACCGTCGCCTGCTGGGCCGCGAGCAACTCCATGATCTGCCCGCGTTGTTCGCCCGCGGCATCGAGGCGGCGCTGGGCGTCGGCCGCCTGTTCGCCGAGTGCTGCGACCTGCTCGGCGAGGTCTTCTGCCGCGACATCCAGCGACGCGGCACGGGTGCTCAGCGCTTCGAGCCTCGCCGCGTCGGTCTCGCGCTGGCGACGAAGATCGGCGACCGACCGCTCGGCCATCTGGCGGCGTTGCTCGGCCCGCTCGGCGGTGTGCCCGGCTTGCGCCTGTTCCTGTTCGAGCCGGCGTTCGAGTTCCATCGCGTCGCCGCGTTCGAGCTCGGCCTCCTGCTTGGCGTGCTCGACCTCACCCAGCACGCGGATCGCATCGGCGCGGGTCTGTTCCAGATCGCGGAGTCGGGAGGTCAGCCCGTCGAGCCGTTGGCGGAGGTCGTCGTAC
This sequence comes from Planctomycetota bacterium, assembly GCA_030950285.1. Classification (GTDB taxonomy): domain Bacteria; phylum Planctomycetota; class Phycisphaerae; order Phycisphaerales; family UBA1924; genus PNC22. The sequence continues at coordinate 4,953 of JAUZRR010000042.1, forward strand.
TGCTCGAACGCCAGGGCAAGACGCCAGCCGTCGAGCTCGCCCTTGAGCGTCTGGTACTTCCGCGCCTTGGCAGCCTGCCCCTTGACGATACGGAGCCGGCGTTCGGTATTCGCCAACTGCTCGCGGGTAAGGGCCAGGTTGGCAACGGCACGATCGAGCTTGCGTTCTGACTCGACACGGCGCTGCTTGTACCGCGAGATGCCGGCGGCCTCTTCAAAGATCGACCGGCGCTCCTGCGGCGACGCCAGCAGCATCGCGTCGACCTTGCCCTGCTCGATGATCGAGTACGCATCGGCCCCGACGCCGGTGTCGAGGAACAGGCCGCGGATGTCTTTGAGGCGGGCGCGACGGCCGTTGATGATGTACTGGCTTGTGCCGTCGCGGAAGAGCCGCCGTTCGAGCTCGACCACGTCGGCGTCGATGGGCAGGGCCCGCTTGCCCCGCACCTCGGCCTGGAGGACCGTCGAGTTGGAGTCGTCGTCGAGGTCGGGATCGAACCCCGCGTCGGGATCGAACCCCGCGTCGGGGACGGGCCCCGCGTCGGGGGACTCGGCATCGGGCGCGTCAACGCCGACCGTGCCGTTGGTCCCGGGCTCGGGTCCGAGTTCGGGCTCGGGCTCTTCAAAGAGCGTTCCCGCACCGAGAGGCGTGGAGATCTCGGGGTTCTCGAAGGTAAGGATGACGCTGGCCATGCCCGCGGGCTTGCGTCCGGCCGAGCCGGCGAAGATGACGTCGATCATCTCCTTGCCGCGGAGGCTTTTGCTGGAGCGTTCGCCGAGGACCCACTTGATGGCGTCGACGACGTTGCTCTTGCCGCACCCGTTGGGGCCGACGATGCCGGTCATGGGGTCGTCGAAGGAGAACTCCGTCCGATCGGCGAATGACTTGAACCCGTTGAGCGTCAGCTTGGCAAGCCGCATGAACCAACCTCCGTGTCGTCGCGTCGGGGCCGATGGGGGGTGGACGAAAGAGACGTTTCCCTGTCTCTGATTTCAGGGCCGGGGCATGACAGACCCCTGATTTCCCATCGGCATACGCCGGTCATCCTGACCATCCCGGGCCTCTGGAGCCGCCCGCGAGCTCTTCTGGACCCCCACAGCGTATCGCATTCCCATCCCCGGCACCACCCCACCCCCACGTCCACCCCCGGCCCTGATCTCTGCCCCTTCCTGCCCTGCCAGTTCTCGGGGAGCACTGCGGCCCGGCTTTGTCTGGTGCTGAAAGGAGAAATCGTGTATCCTCCTGCAACCGGCACGGATGCTGGCTGTACAACAAGGAGGTTGACACATGGCACAGAGAATCTTCACCAACTCGCCCGTTCACACGTTCGGCCTTCTCGCCGGGCTGGGTCTTGCTGCGGGGGCGGCTCTCGGGCAGGCTTCTTCGCTTGTCTTTCGCGACATCGGCGACCCGGGCAACGAGGCGTGGCTCGACGCGCGGTACCAGGACCTCGGGTTCTACGGCCGGGGGGCGGTCGAGTACCGCTACCGCATGGCCGAAACCGAGGTCACGGTCAACCAGTGGGTCGAGTTCGCCCGGGCGTACGGGCCGCACGCGCCCGACCCGTTGAGTTTCGACATCACTGGAAGTTACATCAACACTCGGTACGAGGATGGCGAGGTCCGCTACGATGTAAGATCGGGCGCGGGGTTGTATCCGACGGATGTCAACTGGCGGATGGCCGCCCGGTTCTCCAACTGGATGCACAACGGACAAGCTAACGAGGCGTGGGCGTTCGAGAGCGGAGCCTACGACACGTCAACATTTACAGAACAAAACGTTCCTCCCTTCTATACCGACCAGACCACCCGGTCGCCCGGCGCCCGCTACTGGATCCCCTCGATGGACGAGTGGATGAAGGCGGTCTATTACGACCCGGACAAGGACGGCCCGGGGGAGGCCGGATGGTGGGAGCAACCCAACAGCTCGGACATCCCGCTGGTTGTCGGGCTTCCTGACGAGGGCGGTGAAACCAACGCCAGCCTGGCGAGGGTCTACGGGCAGTACGGCGACCATCTCAACTCCGGCCAGTACCCGGATGTCCGCACGCCGTGGGGGTTGCTTGACGCATCCGGTGGCCAGGCCGAATGGACAGAAGAGTGGAGCGATTCGGTGCAGCACAGTCGGTTTGCACGCGGGTCGGACCTGTACACCTTCCCCGGCGAAGTGATGATATGGGACTGGGTGGGCGAGGACCACCGGGTCTTTGATCCGGCGTTCACCGGGCTTGTCGGGTTCCGCATCGCGATGGTCCCGGCGGTTCCCACGCTTGTGGCGCCGTGCTTCCTGATGACAATATTCTTTGTACGAAAAAGGAGATAGACATGAAACCGTTCGCAACACTCGCGTTTGTGGTCGCTGTCACCACCGCCACATCGTGCCTTGCTGATGTGACGGTTACCGGCAGGTCCGGTGGGCCGCCACTCGTAAAGAACACACACTATGAAATAGGTCAGAACGCAGACGGCGATTACCTCATCGACATCATCGCCTACTACGACACGATTGATACCAATCAGTACTTCATCACCATCGGCGACGGCGACGTGATTCAACTTCTGGAGGTCACTGTGCCGTTCACCAACGGTTCGGGCAAGCACGTCTCGCTCATCATTGACCCTGCAAACAACGCAACGAGCGGCCGGCTCGATGCGGTAACAACTCCGACACAAGGGCCTGTTATTCTCGATGCTGATGTGCTCGGCGACATTGGAAGCCTTGAGGCAACTGAGATCGGCAACATACGAGCACTCTTGGGCGATGTCTTAGGGCCTATTTCCGCTGTCGGCAGCATCAACGTCGTGGTGTCCAAATTCGGTGATGTGCGTGCGGACATCACTGCCGGTTCCGGTGGAAGTATCCGGTTCATCGAGGCAATCAATGGAGACATCGGTGCTCCCGGTGCCAACAACCATGCCATCATTCAGGCCGGGGACTACATCAACAAAGTCTTTGCAAAGAATGTGTACGCCGATTTCGGCTCCACGAGCAACGAGGGCTGCGATGTTGCTCGCGTTATTGCACTCGACGGCGTCTTTGAGGGAGAGATCATTGTCCAGAACATCTACGACAGCGACGGCGATAATGACATAAACGGTGTGATCCGGGGCATCACAGGCATGACCGCAGATATCTTTACTTCCGGGGATATCAAAGAGGCGATCGAGGTCATCGGCGGCGACTTTGCCGGGAGCATCGAGTGCGACAATCTCACCGGAGAAACCGGTGACGAAGAGCGTGTGTTCAGCGGGTACATCAACATCAGGGAAGACGAAGGCGTTGGCGGAGCCTTCGACGGCGATGTGCTCATCAACAGCTCCCTGTCTGGCCCGCTGTCCTACGCCCGATTTGCCAAGAGCTACGAAGGCACCTTTACCATCGGCGACAACTTTGCAGCCGATGAAAATGCCACGACGACCGAGTTTGACGTGCTCGGCGACCCGTCCAACGGCGAAGGTCTCAAGGGCCAGGTCATCATCAACGCCAACAACAACAGCGGCACATGGACAGGCGCGGTGGCCGTCAACAGCACCGCGCTCGCTCCTGTCCCCTACTACAACAACATCGCCGAGGACATCGGCGGCGGCGCGGTCGGGCTTGTGCCGTACTACCTGCACTACAACGACTGCACACCAACGGCG
>JAUZRR010000043.1 GCA_030950285.1 Planctomycetota bacterium
CCGCCGTACCGACCCGCTGACGACCGACCCATCGCGCCGGAACTCGACCCACGCCGCCCCGTCGGTCGCGGTGGTCCACCAGGTTCGGCCGATCCTCTGCGCGTTCCAGCGGATATCGAGCGCACGCGAGACCCCCGTCGATTGCAGCACGATCGCCGGATTCACCTCGTCGACAAACGCCATCGACGTCGGCTGCACACTTCCATGGTGCGGCAGCTCGATCACGTCGGCCGCCAGGTCTGCTCCGGGCGCCATCAGCGCCGCCAGCGCCTCGCGCTGCGCGTCCCCGGTCATGAGCAACCGCCGCTCGCCGAGTGCTGTCTCGACCATGAACCGCACCACCAGCGAGGTGTCGTTGTCTGATGCAAACAGCGAAGGCTCGGGCGGTGAGAGCACCAGCCCGCGTGCCTGCCCGAGCCTCGGCGCATCGCCCGCAGCCCACTGGCCGACCGTTATCCCGAGCCGATCGAGCCCACGCAGACACGCCGCTGCCGCGCCGCCGGGGTCGCGCTCTGCGCGCGCAAGAAACGTGCTCGTGGTCCACACCCGCTCGACACCGAGCCGCTCGGCGACATCCAGCAGCCCGCTGTAATGGTCGAAGTTCGGGTGCGTGAGCACAACATCGCGCACCCGGTGCACGCCGAGTGCGTGCAGCGCCCGAGGCAGTGTCCGCACCCCGATCGAGGGGTTGAGCGAGCCGCAGTCCCACAGCAACGCCTCGCCGCCGGATCGCACGAGGTGGCACGTCCCGTCGCCGACCTCGAGCGTGTCGATCCGCAGCAGCACCCGATCGGGCAGCCGCCCCGCGACGTGCCACTCGCCAGCCGCCCAGCCGAACGCGAGCAGCGTCGCCGCCCACAGCCCCGGGCTGCGCAGCCGGCCGCGCACGAGCCACACCAGCACCAGCGCGGTCAACGCAACCGTCAGCGCAAGTGAAAATCGAGGTGCATAGACCGTCGTCATCGGCAGCCAGTCGAACAGCTCCACCACCGACACGACACCCCCGGCGATCGCGTCGAGCACCGCCGACATCGCCGACGCCGCAGCCGGGACAAACACCCCGACCAGCATCGCCGCGTAGCTCGCCCAGAGCAACACCGTCACGATCGGCACAACGACGACAGTCGAGACCACCGCCGCCGGGCTGATGACCCCGACCGACCGCGCAACCAGCGGCGTCGCCACAAGCCAGCACAAAACGCTCGCGCTGACGAGCTGCGTCAGCCGATCGAACCACCACCGCCGCGTAAAGGCATCTGGCGGCTCGTACCGTTCGAACCCGAGCGCCGCCGGGAAGAGCCTCGCGTGGACCGGCGCGCCGAACCAGATCAGCGCAGCCGTGATGCCGAATGTCAGCTGGTACCCCAGCCCGAACAGGTCCATCGGCCGCACCATGAGCACCGCGATCGCGATCCACGCCAGGAGCGCCCGCTTGTCGTACCGCCGCCCCATCGCCTCAGCCAGCAGCCACACCAGCACCATCGCCGCCGCGCGCAGGATCGGCGCCCGCACCGGGAGCACGACGACATACGCCACCACCAGCAGCGCGACGAGCATCGGCTCGAGCCGCCCGCGGTCGCCGGTGAGCCTGACCGCAAAGAGCGCCGCCCCTGCCATCACCGCGAGGTGAAACCCACTGATCGCCAACACGTGCGCGAGCCCCTGTCGCGCAAACGTCGCCCGCAGGTCGTCCACGCCTGACTCGCGCTCGCCGAAGAGCAACGCCGCGAGCATCACTCGGCCCCGAGAGCCTTCCGTCTCGGGCAGCACCGCACCCGCCCGCGTGCGCAGCCACTCCCGCGACTGTCTCCACCCGCGCGCGACCGATGCACGGAGCGCACGCAAGGGGGCGAGCACCTCGACAAGATCGGCCGACGCAGCTGTGATCCGCACACGTTCGCCGGCCTGCGCCGCCCACAGCCGCGCGTCGGGCTGCCCGGGGTTGCCCGGCGGGACGATCGCTCTTGCAATCCCCGTCACCCGCACCCGATCACCAACACCAACCCTCGGCTCGCCCGTACGGACCGTCACCCGCACCCGCCCCGAGATCGGCCGAGCGCCCCCATCGATCAACGCTTCCTGCGCGCGCATCGTGAACCAAACCGAACTCCCCATCGGCAGATACTCAGCCAGCGCCCCCGACGACTGCCACTCCTGCACCCCCTCGATCACCACGCCCTCGATAGTGACGATGTGCCCGCCGCCCGGCGCGGTCGCCATCGGTAGAGCCGCCGCGAGGCTCGACCGAGGGACTTCGAGCACCCGCGCGGTAAACCACCCGCCCGACACCAGCACGACCCCGAGCGCGAGCACCACACCCCAAGGCCCGCGCTGGCGAAGCACGCCGAACGCGACGACCAAGAGCCCCAACCCGAACCAGACCGCCGCACTCAGCCCAAGGCCATGCTTCCAAAGCTCGAGCGCGAGCACCTGCCCGGCTGCCCATGCGACAAACGCCAGCGTCGCCCGGCGGGCGGCCGGGGTGGTGGGAGCGGCAGAGGGGTCGGTGGCAGCTTGGTGCGGAGACAACAACACCCCGGCAGCGTGCCGCAGCGGCCGGGGTGCGTCAAGTCGGGGATCGGGATTGGTCAGTTTCCGGTCGCGGAGACCATGTCGTCAAAGTCCTTGACCAGATCGACCGTGGTGAACGCGCCCTTGGCGTCCTTGAGACGGTCACCATCGACCGTGAAGAAGTTCAGCGCGTACGAGAAAGCGTTGGCGTTGGCTTCACCGATCCCGATGGCTTTGGCGCCGGGGTCCTTGACGCCGAAGAACACGCCGTCGGCACCCGCCGACTGCACCACAAACGCCCCGCGCGACGCGCCGGGCAGCACACTGCTCTGGTCGTAGTCCATGGGGATCGGGAAGTTGGGGTTGCCCAGCGCCGCGGTGAGTGTCTCCGATTCCTGACCCGTCTGCGAAAGCAAGCTCTGGGTTTTCTGGTTCTGGCCACCCTTGCCCATTGCTTCACTCTGCAACCACCCGGCGTTGCTCGCCCAGTAGTATCGCGCCCGCATGTCTTTGGAGTCCTTGTCGGCGAACTCCTCGACAACGAGCGGGTCGCGGGGGGCGGTGTGATCCTCGACCCACGCCAGCAGCGGGTTGCCGAAGGCATCGACGAGATCGGGGAACTGCTGATGGGGTGTGGTCCCGGCCTGTCCGTCGGCAGGACGGAGGATGTCTTCACCAGCCGCCATGTAGACCCCGTCGCCGGTGCCCAGGAGCGCCATATCGACCTTGACGTTGGCGTTGCCGCCTTTGCCCGAGTTGCCCACATTACCAAACGGACCGACCAGCTTGATCGTGGACGAGCCGCCACCGCCGCCGCCGTTCCCGCCGCCACCGATCCCGGCTTTGCCGACGATGGCGTTGGTGCCGAGCAGGTCGAGCAGGACGTTTTCCATGGCGGTAAAGCCGCCTCGGGTGTCGTCGGCGTTGGCGCGTGACCCCATCTCGGTGGGCAGGAAGTAGCCGGGCATGACGCCGGCGTTGTCCTGGCTGAACTGCTCGGCCGCGGTGGTGACCTGATTCATCAGGGCGCTGGTCGCGGCCTTGCGAGCGATGACCCTCGCCCCGCTCAACGCCGGGACGATGATCGCGATGAGAATCGCGATGATCGCGATGACCACCAGCAACTCGATCAGTGAAAACCCCCGCCGGGCGGAACGCGCGATCGCCACAACGGGGCGGCGCGGATCAATAATCATGGGATGGTTCGGCATGCGATCCTCCTCTGCTCGGCCGCGGGCAACAATCACCCTTCTCACGGCTTGGGTACAAAACAAGGGGCAGAAAGGAGCGCAGACAACGCCCCTGACCTTCCCCCGCCGTCTGAACGACGGCTGTGCTGACACCCGATTCGAGTGCCGAGCCTTTTGAGTTGCCTGCCGGACGAAAAACGAAACAGAGAGCCCGCGGCCTTCACCCAAGTATAACCCTGATAGACTCATTCTCAAAGCAAATAGAGCTGAAAAGCCTTCATCGGTTGGGAAGTTCGCAGCCCGACAGGCTTTCTTCAGCCGCTACAGTGACCGTCCGAGGGTATCCAGAGCCTCACGAGGCCTTTTTTGGCCGTGATGGCAAAATGGGGAAGCAGGCAGGGGATTTCGACAGTGGTCATCGGAACGCTCCATCAAGAGACCGACGCCGCCGAGCGGGCGAGGCTCGAAGCCCTCGCCGCGGACTCGCTGCAGCGCGGCGGGCTGGTCATCCTGCCCACCGAGACTGTCTACGGCGTGTTTGCTTCGGCGCGGCATCCGGAGACCCTCGCCCGCGTCGAGGGGATGGTCACCCCGGCCTACCGCGACGTCCCCCACATCCGCCACACCTGGCACGCCCCCTCGCTGGACGACGTGCTCGGAGCGATCCCGCTCGCGTCGGCCAGACACCGCCGGCTCATGCGCAGGCTGCTGCCCGGGCCGGTCAGGTTTGACATCGAACTCGACCCAGCCGAGGTTGATCAGGCGTTGCGAGCGCTCGGCGTCCCGCGTGGGCTGCTCGACCTCGACGGCGTGTTCGCGGTCCGCGTCCCCGGGCCCGACACCACCCAGCGCGTGCTGGCAAGGGTCGAGGGGCCGGTGGTGAGCACCCGGCTGCACGCGCTGGGGTGGTCGCCCGACCGCGACCCGGCCGCGGCGATCGCCGACGGCAACGCCGAGCGCGCGGGGATCGAGGTGCTCCTCGACGACGGGCCGGCCCGCTTTGGGGTCCCCTCGACGCTGGTCCACCTGACCCGCGAAGGCGGCTACCGTGTCGAGTCCGGGGGGGCGTTGGAGCCGCGCATGATCGACAAACTCGCTCGCACCAAGATTCTCTTTGTCTGCACGGGCAACACCTGCCGGAGCCCGATGGCAGAAGCGATCGCCCGCAGCATGATCGAGCACGAAACCGAAGCCGGCGGCGGGGCCGGCGGGGGTGGTGGGGGTGGTGGGGGTGGTGGGGGTGGCATCACCGTGCTCTCGGCCGGGACGAGCGCCGGGTCGGGCGCCCCGGCGTCGATCGAGACGGCTGGGGCCCTTCGGAGCCTGGGGATCGAGCCGGCCGACCATCGCTCCCGCCCGCTCACCCGGCAGCTCGTGGCCGAGGCCGACGTGATCTATACCATGGCTGCCTGGCACCGGGAGAGCGTGCTTGCGCTGGTCCCGACCGCGGCTTCGAGGACCTGGGTGCTTGACCCGGAAGGCCAGGACGTGCCCGATCCGGTGGGGCTGCCTCAGGACGTTTATAATAAGACCGCAGCCCGGCTGGCCGAGATGATCCGCCAGCGCCTCGTCGAGTTGGACCTGGTCACCGAACAGGCCGCCGGAAAGGAGCCGCGATGAAGATCGCTCTTGGCGCAGACCACCGCGGGATCGAGACCGCACGGGCGATCGCAACACACCTCGAGCGCGAGGGGCACGAGACGGTTGTCATCGGGCCCGCTGGCGACGAGAGCTGCGACTACCCAGAGCCGGCCTACGGCGTCGCCCGGTCTGTCGCAGACCACGACGCCGAGCGCGGCGTCCTGATCTGTGGCACGGGGATCGGGGTGAGTATCGCGGCCAACAAAGTCAAGGGCGTGCGGGCCGCGGTGGTCCACGACGAGATCACCGCCCAGCTCAGCCGATCGCACAACGACGCCAATGTCGTCTGCCTCTCGGGGGACCTGCTCGGCCAACGGCTCATGGAAAAGATCGTCGGCCTGTTCATCAAAACCGAGTTCGAGGGTGGACGCCACGCGCGTCGGCTCGACAAAATCGCCGCGATCGAACGCGGCGAAGACCCCGCCGGCGTGACGAACCAAGTTTGATACGAAGCACGAGAATATCTCGTGTATTTCCGGGAGCCCCGAGTACAAACTCGCGACCACAAAGGGTCATTGCGCACAGAGAAAGCCCATTCTGCACTCGCGCACAGGGCTCGGAAAGACGCACGTCGATCTTTCGTGATTCGTCTGATTCAGCGCTCGACGCGCTCGATCACGACCGGCACATATCGACGCTCGGCCCATGATGACGCCGGTCTCGACCACCACAGCACCGCTTCGGGCGTCAACACGCTGGGCAGCTCGAGCGGCTCAGCGAGCTCTTCAAACACCGCGACCTGCCCGTCGCCCAGCGAGAGCGCCGCGTTGAGCGACGCCATCGCCGCGGTGTCACGCCGGGCATCGACAAGGTAGAGACCCTCCATCACCGAGCGCGCCGGCTGGAGATGACTCCGCTCGACCAACGGCTCGGCGAGGCCTGTGTCCGCCGCGATGCGCAACGGCGTCGTATCGACCGCGGTCGGGGCAAACTTCTGCTGCATCGCGGTCGCGATCGATTCGGCCACGCCGTCTTCGAGCCGCCACGCCTGACCGGCGCGGGGCGAGCGGGCGGTGAACGATTCCAGCCTCGCCAGCGTGGCTTCGGGAGACGCCGAACGGACCCGGACCAGCAGCCGTCCTTCGTCGAGCAGCGCGAGCGCCCGGTCCCAGTCGTCGGTGAACAAATCGCCGGTGACGGGTGCCGCGTCGGCGATCTCGATCGGTGCGGCGTCGCCGGCAGCGGACTCGGCTGCGAGGTCTACCGGCGCGTCGGGCACGTCGGCTGCGACCACGGGCGCGGGGCTCCTCGTTTCCGAGGCAATCTCCAGCGGCGAGCTGTCGGTCTCGCCACTCGCCACCGGGCCGGGCGCGGGAGGTGAGCTGTTGGGCAGAAACTGGAGCACCACGCCCGCAGCCAGCACGAGCAACGCCGCGACCGCGAGACCGGCACCCGCGGGGTGGGTCAGCCATCGGCCCGAGCCCTGCCGACGTGCGCGGCGGCGGTGGATCCGCGCCATCCGCGCCATCGGAAGCGACCCGGTGCTCGGCTCCCCAGCCCGCAGCCCGAGCAGCGCCTCGCGTTCGAGCACCGCGATGATCTCGTCGCCGAGTCCCTCCGGCGGCGTCTCGTCGCCGAGCGTGCGGAGGAGGACCCGGTCCTGCGCCATGAGCTCGACCCGTTGGGCCAACTCGGGGTCGGCTGTAAGCAGACGCTCGCGGACCTCGTGCGCAACGTCGCCATCAAGCTCACCCTCGATGAGGGCAGCCAGCGTGTCGGCCTCGATGGGCAGGTCGTCAAACGGGTTGGGCGTCGAATCGTCGGGCATGGTTTGGGTGCGGGCTCTTGCGGGTGTGCTGGGGGTGATGATGGGGGTGCTTGTGGGTGTTAGTTCGATTCCGGGGTTCCGGGGTTGTCTTCGAGCGCAAGCCGGAGGGCGGCCCGCGCGCGGAAGAGTCGGCTTCGGACCGTGCCGACGGGGATATCCAGCACCTCGGCGATCTGTTCATACTCCAAGCCGCGACCGTCGCGGAGGGTGAGAATGGCGCGATGCTCATCCGATAACTGACCCAACGCTGCGAGCATCCGCTGGCGTTCTTCTTCGTGTTCGATGCCCAGGTGGGCTTCGGGTTCCCGGTGTTGTGCGAAACCCAGCTCGTTGCGCCCGTCTGTATGGCGGCCGCCGGCTGAAGCCGCCATGGCTTCGAGGCTGGCGTGGCGGCGGAGCTTCTCGGACCGCAGCTTGCTCAGGCAGACATTGACCGTGACGCGGTAGATCCAGGTCGAGAGCCTCGCCCGCTCGTCGAAGGTGTCGAGCCCCTTCATGATCTTGATGAAGGCGTCCTGGGTCAGGTCGCTGGCCAGCTCGCGGTCGCGGACCATACGGATACAGATCGAGAAAATGCGGACCTGGTAGCTCTCGATCAGGCTGCCCCATGCTGCGGCATCGCCGTCCCGGATCGACGCGACCAGATCGCGGTCGAACTGGTCGTCGGGCGCGACCGGGGGGGGGTCTGAGGGGGTGTCTGGGGGGGTGTCTGGGGGTGATTCGGCCACGGGGGGATGGTAACCGACCCGGGCGGGGGCGCGCACACCGAGCCGGAATCGCTGGAATGGGGCTCAGTGGAGGAAGCGGATGGTCATCGGGTAGCGGTAGTACTCGCCACGGTGGGCGGCTTTGGATGCCAGGACCATCCCGACAATACCGAGGACGTAGATTCCGGGAATCAACGCCCAAGCCACACCACAGGTTACAAAGCCCAACGCCCCGAGCAGGAAGGAATAGAAGAAAAGTGTCAGGTGGAAGTTCAGGGTTTCCTTGCCGTGGTCATCGACAAAGGGCGAATCGTCTTTCTGGACCAGCCAGAGAACCAGCGGCACGACAAAAATGACCAGTGGCGCGAACAGGTGCCCGAGCAGCGACAGGTGCATCCACATCGCCAACTGGCGTTCCGAATCGGAAGCGTCGTGGTCAACAAGGCGGTTCTGGGCGTTGGTCGAAAACTCGTTCATGGTCGGGGCAGGTCCGGAGCAGATCTCTGCGAAAGAGCATACCGGGCACAGCAGCGGGCAACAGACCCGGTCCGGGCTCGGTGCATGATTGGGAACCCGGGCGTGGGGGTTTCGTACTCGTGGGGTTTCGGGCTGGGGCATCCGAATGGACCTTGCTGGCAGAGCCGGTCCCCTCGCTCGCGCGAGGGGCTCTATGCACAGAGCAAGGAACCCGGGAGAGCCCCTCGCGCGAGCGGGGGGCCAAGGCACAACCCGCCAAGTCCTGTCACACGCCGGACTGGCTGGCGACAAAAGACCGGGCGGACAGGCCTGCAAGCAAGCACCGACCGCCCGGCGTGAGTGGGTGTCTGGATGTCGCTGTGAACCCCACAGCAAGACGGCTCTGTGCCCGACCCGGAATCAAAGGGTCGGCACGTGCTGCGCAATCGCGTCCCTGCAACACTTGAACTATGCCAGCACTTCGGCCGCGTGCCACCAAACTGGGAAAACAGTGCGGAGTTTGCGGACGATGTCACGGGGAAAGCGTGCTCAGGCCGCTGGGATCCGCCGTCATCGCGGCTGCCCCCCGCTACTGCCCGAACAGGTTGGTCTGGCCGAACATCCCCTGGGCCTCGAAATAGCCGAGCGCCTCGTCGACGGACGAGAAGACCTTCGTCGCGGTCTCGGTGATGAACGGGCTCGGGGTCTTGGCGGGTTTCCAGACGATGTAGACCTCTTTGGTGTGCTCGAAGGCGTGCTGGAGCTCGCGTTCGACGCCGCTGGAGAGGCCGGGCACGCCGCCGGGCAGCTCGGGGACGTAGCTGACGATCATGTCGGACTGGTCGATGAGCTTGAAGTCGCGCATGTAGATCTGCCCGTCGATATCGCCAGCAATATCCAGCACCTCACGGACACGGACGCGGATCGGTTCGTCGCTGACCTTTGAGCCGCCGAAGCTGTGGGGGGCGACTTCGAGCGTGCCCTCGATGTGTCCCTCGCTGGCAGCAGCGATGGCGCGTTCGAGCAGTATTTTCTCGTCAACATCGCCCGGATCAAACGTAATAAAGTGCTCCGCAAGCTCGGCGCGGAACCGATCAATCTCGGCGAGCACGTCGGGCATGTCCACGACGTGGCTCATCGGGAAGCTCGGGTAGACCCGCCGCATGTCCGGGCGGCAGATCAGCCGAAAGAGCGTGCGGGTCGTGTCGGCGTGACGGCCTCGGCTGAGGATATAGAACTGGCTGCCGGGGACGGCTTTGGACATGAGTTCGGTCGCGAGGATCTCCTCCTCGCGCCAGACCATGCAGTCCTTGAGGGTGGCTTCGATATCGTGGTCGGCGTGGAGGCGGTTGTGGACCACCTCGACGTTGTCCACCAGACAGATGAACATGTCGAAGTTGAGCTTGGCGATCTGATCGAAATCGAAGGCTGAGAACAGCCCGTGGTGCCAGCGGAACGTCGCGTGGGTGTTGACGAGGACGTTGGGCTGGCCTGCACTCTCGGCGATGACGTCCTTGAACGCGGCCCGGCGGAGCGAGTTGAGCCGGCTGATGGGCAGGTCGAGGATGCGGCCCGGCCGCACATCCGGGGCCTCGCCGTACATGATGTCGCCGATATTGTAGATCTCGAGCGATTCGCCCTGCTGCCCCGCGAGGGTGCGGGTGAGGCTGAGGTAGGGTTTTTTGTCCATACCGACCTGGCCGGTGATGAGTGCGCGCATGTGTTTTGCCTCTGGTTGGGGAGTGTCTGTGGCACACTATAGTGGTGCTGTCTGCGGATACCTTTGCGGGCTGCCGGGAGCTGGCGGATGCTGAAAGAACAGCCGATGGATCTGCCACCGATCGAGCGGCAGCGTCAGCAACGGATAGAGCCTCTCGCAGAATCATTTTTCATTGATTCAAGGGCTCGGCGCTGTCCCTCTCGGTTCTTTACGGGGTATCACCCTGCCCCCTCACTTGCGCGATGGGCTCCATATTTGCTTTGCAAAGCCCCTCGCGCAAGCGAGGGGACAATCGCAACCTCGTCCTGAACAAAAAATACGACACGGGGTTCCCCCCGCACCCACCCACCAGCGGGGTACGTGTAGAGAGGCCGTGCGCGGGGGTCATGGCCCCTTCGGCCTACACTGACAGTCTCGACCAGACCCTGTTTCCGACCGCCAAGAGGAGGCCGCCATGGCTGTGCTGATCAACAAAGACACCCGCGTCATCTGCCAGGGCATCACCGGCTCGTTCGGTGCGGTCCACACCAAGGGCTGCCTGCACTACGGCACACGGATGGTCGGCGGCGTGACCCCCGGCAAGGGCGGCACCCGCGACGCCAACGGGCTGCCGATCTTTGATACCGTCGATGCGGCGGTCCGCGAGACCGGCGCCGACGCGACGATGATCTTTGTGCCCCCGGCCTTTGCCGCCGACGCGGTGCTCGAAGCGGCCGACGCGGGGCTCGGGCTGATCTGCTGCATCACCGAGGGCGTCCCGGTGCAGGACATGATCCGCGTCCGCGCGGTGCTCGATGAGCGCAACCTCGCAGCTCGCGGGGCCGACGTCCACCCCTCGCGCCAGCTCATCACCCTGATCGGTCCCAACTGTCCGGGCATCATCACCCCCGGCCCAAAGACCGGCAACGACACCTCGGCCGACGACCCCTACACCAACGCCGGGTGCAAGATCGGGATCATGCCCGGGTACATCCACACCCACGTCTCCGAAGCAAAGACCGGCAAAGCCGTCGGCATCGTCAGCCGATCGGGCACGCTCACCTACGAAGCGGTCTGGCAGACCTCCAACCTCGGGCTCGGGCAATCAACCTGCATCGGGATCGGCGGCGACCCGGTCCGAGGCATGAACCACATCGACTGCATCAAAGCCTTCGAGGAAGACCCCGAGACCCACGGCATCCTCATGATCGGCGAGATCGGGGGCACCGACGAAGAAGAGGCTGCCCTCTATATCAAGACCCACGTCACCAAACCGGTCGCGGCGTTTATCGCCGGCCAGACCGCCCCCCCCGGCAAGCGGATGGGCCACGCCGGGGCGATCATCTCAGGAGGTGAAGGCACCGCCCAGAGCAAGGTCGATGCGCTCAAAGCCGCCGGCGTCGAGATCGCAGTCAGCCCGGCGGATATGGGCAAAGCGATGGCGCTGGCGATGGGGGCGGGCGTCGGAGTCGGGTAACTCGTGTTGCGAAGAAGGTTCGTGCGTTTCGACGAACCCCCGCGCAAGCTCGGGACCGCGAGAGGTTCTCTTGCACAGAGAGAACCAATCCTGTGCTCGCGCACAGGGCTCGTAAAGATGCCCATACATCTACATCTTTCGTGATCTGAATGAGGTTGCGATCCGGATGAGGTTGCGATACGGCACACGACGCGCAAAAAGACAGCGGGCCCGGATTGCTCCGGGCCCGCTGCGTGGTTTCAAGTCTCAGCGGGATTGCCGCTGATGTTGAGTACCTCGGTGAGATTTACTCGTAGAGGTAGGTCGCTTCGGTTTCCTCGATGGGACGCTGGAACTGGTCCGAGGTCATCGTGGTCTTGAAGCGGATGTTGCCCGCGGCGTTGGCACTGACGGTGATACGCCAGACGGCCGTGGCCTTGGCTGCCAGCGAGGGCAGCGGGGCGAAGGTGACGCGCTGGCCGGAGGCCGTGCCGCTGGTCGCGCCGGTGGCGGACACGAAGGTCTGCTCGCCGGGAAGCTCACAGACGACGCGGATGTTGTGATCCGTCGCCGAACCCTGGTTGGTCACGGTGATGGTGTAGGTGACCGAGTCGCCCACGCGGATCGGGTCGGGGCTGTCAACCACCTCGAGGAGGATGGCCGGGATGCCTTCGACCTTGGTCTCGCAGGTATCAGCGACCTGCTCGGCACAGACGCAGTCGGCGGTGGCCGCGGCGCGGAGTGTGCCGACGCCGGAGGGCGAGACGACCATGCTGACGGTGCGCTTGCCGCCCGAAGCGGAGATGGTGCCGGCGTTCCAGACCACGGTGTTCCCGTTGAGGGTGCCGCCGCCGGTGGCGCTGACGAAGGTCGAGCCGGCAGGAACCGGTGCGGAGATGGTGGTGTCGTTGCACGCCGCGTCGCCGGAGTTGGTGACGTTCCAGGTGAAGGTCACGTTGCGGCCGAGGAAGACGCGATCGATGCACTCAGCAGCGATGGCGAGCTTCGGCTGGGTGATGACCGTGGTTGCCGGCGAAGCGTTCGCGTCGGCGCCGCAGCCGCTGGTCGCGGAAGCGGGAGACGAGAAGCGACCCGAACGGGAGGCCTTGGCGGTGACCTTGAACTCCTTGGACTGCCCGGCAGCAAGCGCGCCGGCGTTGAAGCTGACGTTGCGCGAGCCGTTGACGGTCAGGCCCTCAGCCAGCGTGTCACGCACGACGACGTTGTCACAGGCGCCGGTGCCCGAGTTGGTGACGACGTAGGTGAGCTGGATGGGATCGCAGAGCAGCGCCTGCGGGGTCGCGGTTTTCTTAAGCGCGAGGGCCGGCTCGACGACGGTGGTCTCGGCGCAGAGCAGGTTGTTGTAGGTCGCAGCGATGCAGTTCGAGCTGAGCCCGGTGCGGGTCGCCTTTGCGGTGATCGTGATGATCTCGCTCTCGTTGGGGCCGAGGTTGCCCAGAACCCACTGGGGGCTGCCGTCGGGGCCACGGTTGGCTGCCGGGCTGGAGTTGACCATCTCCATGTTGTTCTGGTTCTCGTGGGTGACCACGACGTTCTGGAGCTCGGCACCAGTCAGGTTGCAGACCTGGAGGCGGTACTCGTACGGCTGGTTGAGACGGACCTCGCGGGGCATGATCGTGTAGACGATCAGGGCGCTGGAGGAAATCTCACCGGTCGGGAACGCCTGGCTGACGACAGTCTCGTTGGGGCCGACGTCGGGCGAGCACGGGCCGCTGGTGGTGCGACGGGGCGCCGGCTTGGCGGCGGGCTTGGCGGCGGGCTTGGGCGCCGGCTTGGCGGCCTGCTTGACAGGTGCGGGGGCCTGTGTCGTCTTCTCGCGACCCCACTGCCACTTGCCGGTGGTGTAGTACTCGTGGGTGGTGTCGCCGGCACTGTCTGCCGTACACGCACCCGCCATCATCATGGTGGCAATCGCCGCAGCGCCCACCGTTGCTTTAACCCAGTCACGGACCTTCATTTTCGTGCCTCCTCAATCAGGGCAATCAGGAAATCAGTACGCGCCCGGATCTGCCGAGCGGAACACGATGAGCGGGCACAGATCCCGCGACCAATCGAACAAATGAATGGGTGGATTCCGTTCTCCAATCCCATGATGTCTGCGGGGCACAGAACGTGCTCCCGCGGCCCGAATGTCGAGAGCTCCGCTCCCTCCGGGCCACAATACTAGGCAATCCTCTCAGGAATACTGGAAGCAACCCCACAGAATACACAAGTGACCAAAATCGGCTATTTCTGCGCCCTAAGCAGGTCCCGAATCTCTTCCAGCAGCACGATGTCGGCCGCCCGGGCAGGGGGCGGAGCGGCTTCCTGCTCCTCCTCGAAACGCTTCCGGGCCGAGTTCATCACCTTGATCATCATGAAGATCGCAAACGCGAGGATCAGGAAGTTGATCGCGACGGTGATGAAGTTGCCGTAGGCAAGGACCGGACCCAGCGCCCGCGCATCCGCGATCGCAAGAACGTCCACACTCTTCTCGAGAGCCTTGGCCGCGATCGCCTCTTTGGCCGAGCTGTTGAGCGGAATGTACAGGTTGCTGAAATCGGCTTTGCCCGCGATGCCAACGATCGGCATGATCACGTCGGCGATGAACGACTTGATGATCAGCCCGAACGCACCGCCATGTCCATCACGTTGCCCTTGAGAGCAAACTCTTTGAACTCCTTGACGAGCCCCATGGGGATCTCCTTTGTGTTGTGCTTCTGGAAAGAACCACGGCACAGAACGTGCCGCCGGTTGAAATGTGGAGTGACGAGTATACCGCAACCCGAGTACAAATGCTCATTCGCCTCGAACTGCAAGCTCGCTTTTTCCGGACCTGTACCCCTTGCCTGAGATCGCGTGTCCAAGTCGCCGCCGTGTCTCGGCCGCGCCTGGCCAGGCTGCTTTCGGGTGGTGTTCAGTGGCGTGCCTTTTCTGTTGTCGTTTTTTCGACAACCCTACAGGACGCCCGAAGCCATGACCACCCCGAACACCCCGAGCGCAGCCGCCACAAACAGCCGCAACCACCCGAGCGTGACTTTCTTGACGAGCCTCACGCCGAGAAACGAACCCACGAACGCGCTCACGCACCCGACTCCAACCAACGACCACAGCCCGCCGGTTGCCGTTTCCTGTCCGGCAGCCCGACGCAGCAGCAGCGCCCCGCCGGCGTACACCACGAGCCTCGTGAAATCGACCATCGCCGAGCAGACCGCTGCGGTCGCGACAAACTGGTCGCGGCTGAGCCCCGAGCGGATGAGAAACGCCGCACGGAGTGCGCCCTGATGCCCGCTCAGCCCGCCGAAGAACCCCGAGAACACGCCGCCGACCGGAAGATACTTCGCCGGGACCTCCAGCCGCTTGACCCAAGGCAACCACTCGATCACAGCAAAGAGCATGATGAGCACCCCGACCGTCAGCCCGACGGGGGTCACCGTCGCCGCCATGCCCGCAACTTCGTACCCCACGATCGGGTCGTTGAATCGGGCCAGTTGTCCGAGCAACAGGGCCCCCACCACCGCAGCTGCAACCGCGGGCAGCCCGAACCGAACCACCACCCGCCGATCGGCATCGCGACCGATCAGGGCGAGCTTGAAACAGTTGTTTGCAAAGTGCACGACCGCGGTCGCGCCGATCGCAACCTCCGGCGAAAAGAAGACCGCGAACGCGGGCAGGAGCAGCGTCCCGAGCCCGAAGCCGGAGAAAAGCGTGAGCCCGGCCGCGAGCAGCGCCACCGCAGCAATGAGGACGTATTCCATGGCGTGGCATGGTACCCGTTCGGCGTCGCTGTCCCCCGAGCAGTGCAGGTCAGGTCGGCCGGTCTTTCAGCGTCCGCGCCCTGCGGACCGCACCCTTGCCAAATCTCGCATTGATCGCGTCGCTGGCGGTGTCGATCGCGGTCTGCCGGGCGGCGTCTGGGTCGCCAAAGAGCGGCAGCTGCGGATCGGCGTGGTCGAGAAGGCCGCTGGTCGAGACGCCGATGAGCCGCACGGGGCGGAAGCTGAGGGCAGCCCAGGTGTCGAAGATCGTGCGCGCAGCTTCCCACAGCCCGCTGGTCGTGTTGGTCGGTGCATCGAGCGTGTGCGACCGAGTGATCGTCTCGTAGTCGCCGAACCGAATCTTGCAGGTAACAGACCGCGCGCTGCGACCCTTGCGACGGAGTCGGCGGGCGGTGTCCTCGGTGAGCTGCAAGAGCACCGCGCGGACATCGTCAGCATCGTTCAGGTCAGCGTGAAATGTTGTTTCGTGGCCGACGCTCTTGGCTTCGCGGTCGCAGACGACGGGCCGATCGTCCTCACCTCTCGCCAGCCGGCTTGCGCGCTCGCCCCACGACCCCAGCGAGCTGCGCAGCGCGATCGGATCGATCTCGCGGAGCTGGGCGAACGTACGGAGGCCGAGCTTGTGCAGCCGCTTCTCCGCGGCCGGGCCGATGCCCCACATCCGCCCAATCGGCAGCGGGTCGAGAATCTCCTGCACGCGGTCGGGGGTGATGATGGTCAGGCCGTCGGGCTTGTCCATATCGCTGGCGAGCTTGGCAAGAAACTTGTTGGGCGCGACGCCGACCGACGCGGTGAGGCCGGTCTCGGCGAGGATGCGTGCGCGGATCCGCTCGGCGATCTCCACCGCCGGCCCGAGCAGCGGCTGCGAGCCGGTGACATCAAGAAACGCCTCATCGATCGAGAGCGGCTGGACCAGAGGCGTGAAGTCGTCGAAGATCGCAAACACCCTGTCTGACAGCTCCCGGTAGCGATCGAACCTGCCTCTGACAAAGATCGCCTGCGGGCAGAGCCGTTTGGCAACCGCTGAGGGCATGGCGCTGTGGCAGCCGAACTTTCGCGCTTCGTAGCTCGCCGCCGCAACAACCCCGCGCGGGCCGGTGCCCCCGACGAACACGGGCTTGCCGCGCAACTGGAGGTTGTCGAGCTGCTCGACGGACGTAAAGAAAGCGTCCATATCGACGTGAAGGATGGCGCGGGGTTGCACAAGAAAAATATACCACGGCGCACAAGTGAAAGATATTATAAATCACTAAAAATCACGGCCCTTGACCCCGTGGGCCGTGTCATGATACAGAACGGGCGGTTCTGCTGTTACACGATTCTGCACCGGCGTGCGGGCGGCCGCGTCCAGACGCATCGCGGCCGAGCTGTCCGCAGCAAGGACCGCCCGAGGCTCGCCGGGCGCGACAGACCCGCGCAAGTATGCGCGATCATCATCGAACGCCAGACACTTCGAGCTGGGAAAGAGCACCTCAAAGCTCCGGGTCGGTGCCAGAAGATGGTCTGTAGAGATGTCCGGCCCATCCGTCCATGCAATCGGCCTTGCAAGAAACGACCGACTGTACTTGAATGAGGGCGGAGACCACCCGCCACCTTCGCTGAGCCAGGGGTGACGACCCTCCCGATTCCGCGGCGGGTCAACCCATGTTTCATAGTGGTCGTACCACGGCGCGGTATCATGAAATAATGCAGGCCACAAAGATGTGAGAATCCAGGGGTCGTCCGAACTGATCTTCCCACCCCCCACTTCGGGCGACACACGAAGCGATTGCAACTGCTGCGCCCAGGGCGAGGTCTCGTGATACTCTGAATAATAACTCGAAAATGATACCCCAACCCCCCGGAGATTTGAGAGAACAAGTGTTGTTGTTGCTTGTTCGCGAGCAGCACCGAGCACCGGCAAGAGAAGGCTTATCAATATCCCAAAGACACCAATAGATACAAGAAGTTCGATAAGTGTAAATCCGTACCGAACAGATCCACCAGAGCGTACAGAATCACAAGGCATATCGGGCGCTCCCATATAAGAAAGCTGACCAAATCCTGTCAAAGCCACGGCGGCGGGAGCGACCGGGCTTTCCCTTCAGGGTCGTAGACCCCTGCCATATACGGCACCCACCTGCCATCCGAAGCACGGCGTCTGTAACTCTGCACCAGCAACAACTCCAGCGACCCATCCGCCTGACGCCAGTTCGGCAATCGTATCGGAACCGTAACATAGTATACATCCGCTGGTTGATCGAAACCGTTTGCATACAGACCCTTATCCCGTGTTGTGGTCAGTTGGCCACCTTTCATCAAAAGCCAGAGCATGTCCTCGTCAGGCTCCGATGAAACTCGGATTTCAGCCTTGTCAAGAGCATATTCCGCGCCAGAAAACTGTGAAGCGAACTGCGACCATTGTTCCTCTGTCAACATCCCCGACACCCCGGCGCCGACACCTGCTCCGGCTGCCAGCGCCGAAGCCTGCAACGTATAGGACTCCCACGAGGGAAATGCGTAGAGCGCAAGGCGCTCCGCAGCCGTCGCCGCCAAAGATGCGGGTAACGAGCGGCCGTCCTCGGAAACCAATACTCTCAACTGTTGTTGAAGCTTGGTTTGCAACTCCTCCCTCGCTCTATCGCCGCCGTCCGCTCCGGCTTCTGGAACGGAGTATGTCTCGATTGCCTTGAGACGATCCGAAGCCTCCCGGTCGGCAACGACAACATCTTGCGAGGCATCACCACCCGCGCCTTGCCGCACCACAACAGTAATAGTCAGCACGACACCAAAGGCAGCAAACAATGAAGCAAGCAGAAGACGGATGTGTTGTCTGGACATCGGGTTCTCCTATTGTGGATCAGCACAGGTGTCCTGCCAATCATCGTCCGGGCAACTTCCACAACACGCGCGCACGGTAAGACCACCGTTGGCTTGGCAGATCTCGCCGGTGCACCCGCCGTTTCCGAAGCATATCTTTATGGCACAGACCTCCACTGTTGAACTGTAATCATAACAGAACTTGCACACGCTAATGGGAAAGCCTCCCGACTGCGCAAAAACTCCGGTTGCAAGCCCGAGAACCGCTCCGATTCCGACGCACACAGACACACTCGAAAGCCTTGTAACTCGTGAACGATGGCTCGTATTCATGATCTAACATTCCTTTCTCTTGACGCAGAACCCGCACCATGCGGGATCTGGTTGTAAACCACACGGCAGCCGTGTTGAGGCGCTGCTCTCAAAGCCCTCCCGCCAATGCACACCACAAGAAGCGATCCACCAATGAGAACTCCATTCCTCGCAATCGCCCCGCCCATCCCTTCGCCAAACAGCGCGGGAACCCCACACTCGCACGGGGCATCCATACCGAGTTGACCGGCATGGAACAACCACGCCGTGAACAAACCAAATACAACAGACGATCCTATCAATGAGAGCCTTGTGAGATATCCACTCAGAAGTACCGCCCCAAGCAGTATTTCGCCCAAGACAACCGTGAGGAAGATCACTCTGGAAAGGGAGCGAGCGAGTTCAGGCACCAAGCCGATCTGCGAGCCGTACCACTGCAAGTCGCGTTGCAAGCCCGAAGGATCAAAAAGTTTGCTGAACGCTGCGAGAAAGAAAACACATGCTACAAGGACAGGCCAACAAACCGTAAACAATCTCCAAACTCGCAAAGAGGATACATTGTGAGACCTGCTGTGGGAGTCGGTTGTTCTGTGTTGTACCGACGAAAGTCCCAATGGCCGCTCCCCTCGAGTGTTGATGGGAAACACCTTTGATTCTGGATGCTGTTCTCTCCAGAGGTGTAATCTACCCCCCCCCCCGATGTTGTCAACTCTAAAACTGGTGAAAACATATTTTTCTACTCGTTTGCCTCGTGCAGCCTTCCTAGAGAACCTGGCCACCCTTTCGCAAAGGTCTCAAGCGGTACTTCCATCCAAGAGGCACCCCTTTGTCGTTCATACCGAGTACCCATCCAACTCCGCCCGGCTCTGCGCCGTCGCCGAGGGGTCCAGCCCTTCCGGCGTGTCAGCCGGCAGCACCACACGGAACGTCGTGCCCTTGCCTTCGACGCTCTCCAGATGAATCTGCCCGCGGTGGTCGTCGATGATTCGTTTGGTCACCGCGAGCCCCAGGCCCGTGCCTTTGGTGCCTTTGGTGGTGTTGAAAGGCTCGAAGATCCACCGTTGCCGATCGGCGGGGATGCCCGGCCCGTTATCGATCACATGAAACTCGGCGTAGCTGTGCCCCTGCCCGAGCAGTGCATCGGTCGTGCGAAACATCGTCCGCACCGTGACTACACCGGTCTCGTTGGGGACCGCCTCAACAGCATTAGAAAGCAGGTTCATCAGCGCCTGGTGAATGAGGTTGCCGTCGATGGGGACCGGGGGCATCTCGGGATCGTGGTCCACGATGATCGCGATGCCTTTTTGCTGGCATCGGCTCTCGAGCAGCTGGGCGCAGTCTTCGACGAGCAAGCCCAGGGGTTCGAGCGCGAGTTCCACCCCGTGCTGGCGGCTGAAGGTGAGCATGTTCATGGTCAGGCCGACGATGCGGTCGAGGTTGCGTTTGAGGATCCCCCAGCCGTTCATCGAGAGGTTGAAGTCGCTCTTGCGGAGGCCCATCTCGACCACGTCGGCCCCGCCGCGGAGCCCTTGCAGGATGTTCTTGATCGAGTGGCTCAGGCTTGCGACGGTCTCGCCCGCAGCCGTGAGCCGCTCGGCGTGGATTTTCTGCCCGTAGTGGTCGGCGTTGGCCAGCGCCAGCCCGGTGTGCTGTCCGATCGCGTTCATGAGCGCGAGCTGTTGTTCGGTGAAGGTGTAGTTGGCGATCGAGGAGTCGATATAGATCACGCCGAAGACGCGGTCCTGGAAGCGGATGGGCGAGCAGATGGCGCTGCGGATGTGGTACTGCTGCACGCTGTCGCCGGAGGCAAACCGTTTGTCGGTCATCGCGTTCGAGCTGAGCACGCCTTCGGAGTCTTTGATGACGTGCTGAATGATGGTGCGGGAGACGCCGATCTTGGCATCGCCCGAGCTGGTCGGCTTGTTTTTGTATTTCACAACCGCCGGCTTCATTGGCGCATCGGGGGTCTCGCCCGAGAGCATGATGAACCCGCGCTCGGGCTCGAACTCCTTGAACACCAGCTCGAGCACCGACTCGAGCAGTTGTTGCCGATCCATGACCTGGGTGGTGAGTGTGGTGAGCTGGTAGATGATGCGGAGGTGGTCGACGGCCGCGGCTGCGGGCTCGGGCTCGGCGAGAATCACCGAGTCCTCGTTCGAGGGCAGGGCCCGCTCGATCGAGAAATCAAGCTCGGACCTGCGCAAGAGCTGCACCGCGTCGGCGTCCACCGTGTCGTCCTGCCCGAAGACGAACAGCGTCGAGCCGGTGCGGATCTGGTCGCCGGCTTTCATCCGCTGACGGCCGTCGATCTTCAGGCCGTTGACGTACGTCCCGTTCTGCGACTGGAGATCGCGGATCCACCAGATGCCGGCGTCGGGCGTCAGCTCGGCGTGGCGACGGCTCACCGTGTCGTCGGTGATCGGGAGCGCCTCGCTCGACCGCCCGATGAGCTGCGGCTCGTTGGGCGGGAGCTGGTACTTACGGCCTTTGTCCGGGCCTTGGAGGACGGTGAGGACGAGCATGGTTGGCCTCTGCTCCTATGCTATGGCGATGCTGCGAGACTACTCTCCATTTACGCCCGGACACCCGCTCCCCCCGAGCCTGTTCGCGGGTCGGCAGCAGGAAGTTGAGGCGTTGCTGGACAGTTGCCGCCACGCCAAGCATACCGGCCGCATCGGGCGCAGCTATATCGAGGGCGAACGCGGGATCGGCAAAAGCTCGCTGGCGGCTCTTGTCCGGGAGCTTGCCGACCGAGAGTTCCAGATGCTCACGGTGCATGTTCATCTGGGCGGCGCACGAAACCTCGACGAGATGGCGAGACGGATCTTCAAGGACCTGGCCGAGGCAAGCCAGAACCGCCCATGGCACGCGAAGCTGACCAAAGCGCTGGGCAGCCGTCTCAAGAGTGTCGGGCTCTTTGGCACACGGGTGGAGTTCCACGCGACCAAGGAAGAGCTGACCTCGCTCTGGCAGAATCTCGCCGCCGAGCTCGGGGGGCTGCTGGAACTCCTCAAAGACCAGCGCGAGGGCGTGTTGCTCATCCTCGATGACATCAACGGCCTTGCCGACACACCAGAGTTTGCCGACTGGCTCAAGAGCTTTGTCGACGGCATCGCCACCGGAGGCAAGCCGTTGCCGTTGCATCTTATGCTCGTCTCGCTCCCCGAACGCCGTCAGCAGATCGTCGAGCACAATCCCTCGCTCAATCGCGTGTTTCAGATCATCGAGATCACGCCGCTCTCCGACGAGGACACCCGACAGTTTGTGCTCGGCACCCTCGAATCGGTGGATATGCACATCGACGAGGAAGCCCTGCGGCTGATCGTTCGCTTCAGCGGCGGATACCCGGCGATCTTGCAAGAGGTCGCCGACGCGGCATTCAAGAGAACCGAATCAGATCGGATCGGCGTCATCGAGGCGGCAGAAGGAATCGTCGACGCTGCCGAGACGATCGGGAGAAAATACATCAAGCCCGAAGTGCTCGATGCGATCCAGAGCAGCAAGTACCGCTCCATCCTGAGCCGCGTCGCGTCGCTCACGACGGGCGAGAGCTTCGCCAGACAGGAAGTGCTCAATCAGCTCGATTCGTCCGAGCGGAAGGTCTTTGATAACTTCATCCGCCGGATGCGGGAACTCGATGTCATCACCCAAGATGAACGAGGCGTCTACCGATTCAGGAACGAACTCAACCGTCTCTACTACATGCTCGCGGTGCGGGCAGAAGCCGCAGCCGAGCGGAGGACAGAATAGCGATGCCTCCACGTGCAACCGGCCCGAACCCACTCGCTCTCTCCCCCGACCCCTCGTGGCGGATCCTTGTTGTTCACGGCAAGGACGCCTTCATGCGCCTCGAAGCCACCGCCCAACTCCGCAAAGCCCTCGCCGACGAGCACGGCGAGATCCAGACCTTCAACTTCGACGGCGACTCGGCCGACGTGGCCGACGTGCTCGATGAGTGCCGGAGCTTCGGACTCATGCAGCAGCACAAGCTCGTCCTCGTCGACGGGGCCGACCAACTCGTCAAGGAGGCCAACCGCCCCCTGATCGAGCGGTACGCCGAGAACCCCTGCGAGCACGCGACGCTGCTTTTGCGGAGCGAACGCTGGAACACCGGCAAGCTCGACAAGCTCATCGCGGCGGTCGGCGCGGTCTGCAAGTGCGACGGCACAAACGAACCCAATGCTGTCGCGTGGATCGTCCGCCATTGCAAGGAACGCCACGACGCCTCGATCGACAGAGCAGCTGCCCAGGTGCTGGTGGATCGGCTCGGGGCCGACCTGGGGCGGATCGACAGCGACCTGGCCCGCCTGGCGATCGCTGCCGACGGGAAGATCACCGCGGCGCTCATCACCGAGATGGTCGACGTGAGTCGGCAGGAGGACCCCTGGAGCATCCAGTCGGTGCTGCTCTCAGGAGACCCGGCCGCGATTGTTCGGCACCTGAGGCTGATCCTCGACAACGCCCCGCGCGACGCCCACATCCCCGTCATTTTCGCCTACACCGATCTGGCGGGCAAACTCCACAACATGGCGATCGCCCGGGTCCAGCGGATCAATCCCCAGGCCGCGGCCCAGACCCTCCGGCTGTGGGGCTCGGCCAAAGAAGCGCTCATCCGCGTCTCCCCCCGCCTCCGCCCGGGCAGGACAAGATCGCTGCTGCGGGCGTGTGTCGAGGCCGATCAGGGGCTCAAGTCAGGGCTGGGTGAGCCCCACCGGGTGCTCGAAAGACTTGGGCTGCGATTTGTGACGATCGCCCGCTGATCCTGCCGATACAACGCTTTCCCCTCGCTTGCGCGAGGGGCTCTACAAAGCACATGGGCCAAAGAGCACATAGGCCAAAGAGCACATGGACCACAGATGAGGCTCATGGGCCACAGATGAGGCAGAGAGTCCACAGAACAAAAGAGCCCCTCGCGCAAGCGAGGGGACAACCACGGCAGGACAACCCGAAGCATCGCAATAACCCAAGCTCCTCGAGAGCAGGAGAGTACGTCCCGATCGCGGAGCGACAGGGACCACAGCACACACACTGACGCAGGAGGCGCGGTCGTGCAAACACGAACACACCACATCCGAACCAACCACACGCGGCACAAAGGCGTGACGCCTGCGCTGCTGATGGCGCTGGCGTGCGCCCTCCCCGGCTGTGGGGGCAGCGGGGGCGGCGGGGCCCAGACGCGAGCCGAGAAACCCGGCGTCAACGTCGGGCTCGAAGCGATGGTCGGCGACAACCCCTCGGGGGTGCCTCTCACCGAAGCCGAGACCGAACTCGAAGCCCTGATCGCCGAACAGACCGCCCAGCTCGCCGAGGCCTACGGCACGCCGATCGAGGACGTCGCCGAGCCCGACCCGATCACCGATTCCTCGCTCTCGAATCTGCTGGGAGCGGATGGTGACGCCGCCGAGACCGAGGCCGAAACCACCGCTGCCGACACGACACCCGACAGCCCGGAGGACGTGGTCACGCCCCCGACACCCGTTGAGGAAACTGCCGATGCCGTAGCAGGCGAGACCGAACCCACCACCGAAGCTGCGGCACCAGAGCCCACCGGCGTCGAGTTGCTGTACGCCCAGCTCGACGAAGCGCTCGGGCAGGAGTTGGATACCACCTCGGAACCCTTCCGCACCGCGGTCGCGATGATCGCGATGGCAGCCGCCCAGGGCAAAGACCCGCTCGAAGCCATCGGGCCGAACACCAAAGCCGGGGCTGCGCTGAGCCCGGCCGAGCGCGACTCGGCCGCGGCGGTCGCGGAGATGCTCTCCTCGGTGCTCTCCCCAGGGGAAATCAGCGAAGAGGACCGCGCCACCGCGCTGCGGACACTCTCCGACCGCCTCAACCGCTCGATGGGGCTGAATATCCCACGGGCTCTGCTCTGCACCGAGGTCCGGGGCTTCGGCCGGTACACCCCCTTCCCAAAGACCGACTTCCTCGCCGGGCGACGGATCCGGGCACTGCTCTATGTCGAGGTGGACAGCTTCGAGCACCGCGAGGTCGATACCTCCAACCTCGGCGGCCTGCCCGTCGAGGAACGCTGGGCGATCGACCTGACCCAGACCCTCGAACTCTACCACGACGGCGAAGGTGAAATCCTCGCGTGGAAACGGCCCGAAGAGATCGTTGTCGAGACCTCGCGCAACAAACAACGGGATTTCTACCTGCTTACCGAGATCTCGCTCCCCGAGACGCTCACCGTCGGCAGCTTCCAGTTGAAGGTCATCATCAGAGACCGGGTTGCCGGGGCACGCACGGAGATGCTGATCCCGATCGGGATCGTCGCCGACCCGGCTCTGGCGTGGACACCGAGGTAACCCTTGCCTTTAAAAAAGGCTTGGGATAAGGCACCTGCCAATCCGACCGAACCCCCACAAATGGCAGTCCGAAATCCGCATTTGGCTAGGTGTTTTTACCGGCAAGCCGCATCATTGTGCGCTCTCACCACCGTTCGGCCAAGAACCGGCAACTGGCACAGCGATCGCAACCGATGTACTCCGAGAGGGTGTGCAGCAGGGTTGCTGCGTACCCTGACAGAATATTGACCGGGAAACCGGCGGAACAGCCAACCGAATACCGTGGTTGAGCCGTACAGAGTTGATGGGGCCCGATGATGGGCCTCAGTAAGGAGTGGGCGATGTTCGAGCGCTTTACAGACCGTGCACGCAAAGTCATGGCACTGGCCAATCAGGAAGCCCAGCGCTTCAACCACGAGTACATCGGGACCGAGCACATCCTGCTCGGGCTCGTCAAGGAAGGCTCCGGCGTCGGAGCCAACGTGCTCAAGAATCTCGACGTGGACCTCCGCAAGGTCCGCCTCGAGGTCGAGAAGCTCGTCAAGGCCGGGCCCGAGATGGTCACGATGGGCAAGCTGCCCCAGACCCCACGGGCGAAAAAGGTCATCGAGTACGCGATCGAAGAGGCCCGCAACCTGAACCATAACTATGTCGGGACCGAGCACCTGCTGCTGGGGCTGCTGCGTGAGCACGACGGTGTGGCGGCACAGGTCCTGATGAACCTGGGGCTCAAGCTCGAGGAGGTCCGCGAGGAGGTCCTCAACCTGCTCGGCGCTGGCGCAGACAGCGAGGCTGGGGAAGCGGTCGGCGGCGGCGGCAGCGGTAGCGGCGGTCCCGAGGGCCGCGGCGGCAAAAAGCGCAGCCAGACCCCCGCCCTCGACAGCTTTGGTCGCGACCTGACCGAGCTTGCCAAGGAAGACGAGCTCGACCCGGTCATCGGGCGGGCACGCGAGATCGAACGCCTCGTGCAGGTGCTCTGCCGCCGCACCAAGAACAACCCGGTGCTGCTGGGTGAAGCGGGCGTGGGCAAGACCGCGATCGTCGAGGGGCTCGCCCAGCAGATCATCGCGGGCGAGGTGCCCGAGATCCTGCACGAACGCCGGCTCGTGGTGCTGGACCTGGCGATGATGGTCGCGGGGACCAAGTACCGTGGTCAGTTTGAGGAGCGCATCAAGGCGGTCATGAACGAGGTCCGTCGCGCCAAGAACGTGATCCTCTTTATCGACGAGCTGCACACGCTGGTGGGCGCGGGTGGCGCTGAGGGAGCGATCGACGCGAGCAACGTGCTCAAGCCGGCGCTGGCGCGCGGCGAGATCCAGTGCATCGGCGCGACGACGTTTGATGAGTACCGCAAGTACATCGAGAAGGACGCAGCCCTGGCGCGGCGCTTCCAGTCGATCCCGGTTGATCCGCCCAACGTCGAGGAGTCGATCGAGATCCTCAAGGGGTTGCGCGACAAGTACGAGGCGCACCACCGGGTGCAGATCACCGACGGCGCGGTGCGGGCGGCGGTCGAGCTCTCGGGCCGGTACATCACCGGCCGGGTGCAGCCGGACAAGTCGATCGACGTCATCGACGAAGCGGGTGCGCGGGTGCGGATCAAGAGCATGACCAAGCCGCCCAACCTTGCCGAGATCGAGGCCGACATCGAACGGCTGAGTATCGACAAGGACGACGCGGTCAAGGCAGCCGACTACGAGCGTGCCGCCGAGCTGCGCGATCAGGCCGAGCAACTCCGCAAGAAGAAGGAAGACATGCAGAAGGAGTGGCGTGCCAAAGCCATGGAAGTGGACGGCATCGTCGATGAGGACGTGGTCGCCGAGGTGGTCAGCAAGATGACCGGCGTGCCTCTCACCCGGCTCGACAAAGAGGAGTCCTCGCGGCTGCTCGACCTCGAGAAGGAGCTGCACAAGAAGGTCATCAGCCAGGACGAAGCAATCAAGGCGGTCTCCAAAGCGATCCGCCGGGCACGGGCCGGGCTCAAGGACCCCAAGCGGCCGATGGGTTCGTTCATCTTTGTCGGGCCTTCGGGCGTGGGCAAAACGCTGTTGAGCAAGGCGTTGGCGGACTTCATGTTCGGCGACGAGGACGCGCTGATCCACCTCGACATGAGCGAGTACATGGAGAAGCACAACGTCTCACGCCTGGTCGGCGCACCTCCCGGCTATGTCGGGTATGAGGAGGGCGGCCAGCTCACCGAGCGGATCCGCCGTCGGCCCTACTCGGTGGTGCTGCTCGATGAGGTCGAGAAGGCGCACCCGGACGTCTTCAACATGCTGCTGCAGATCATGGAGGAAGGCCGCCTGACCGATTCGTTCGGCCGCAACGTGGACTTCCGCAACACGATCATGATTATGACCAGTAACATCGGTGCGGACCTTATCAAGGGCGGTGCCGGGTTCGGGTTCCAGAAACGGAACACCGAGGTCGATCACGAGAACGTCAAAGGCATCCTGATGAAGGAGATCGAGCGGTTCTTCCGCCCCGAGTTCATCAACCGGCTCGACGACATCATCGTGTTCCGCCCGCTGACCAAGGACAACCTGGTGCAGATCGTCGAGTACGAAGTCGCCAAAGTGTTCCAGCGGCTGCGCGAACAGTCGATCGAGCTGGACCTCGACCAGACCGCCAAGGACTTCCTGATCGAGAAGGGGTACAACCCCGACTACGGCGCCAGGCCGCTCCGCCGCGCGATCGGCAACTTTATCGAGGACCCGCTCAGCGAGATGCTGCTCTCCGGTGAACTGCACGGCCTGAACGTCGTTCACGTCACGCACGTCGAGGGTGAGGACAAACTCACCTTCCGCGGCGAGCACGTCGAGCACGTCGAGCAACCCAAAGCCGACAGCGATGGCGAAGAAACCGCCGAGACCCAGCAGACCCAGAGCACCTGAGCCCGGGCCGAGAGGGTAAACAGGCCCGATCCAGACAACTCCCGCACCCGCTGGTTCACACCGGCGGGTGCTTTCTTGTGGTGCCTGGATGTGCCAACACCGTAAGCAGCGGCGGGCTGTTGCGAGTAGGATCACCCCGCTATGCCCGTACTCCTCCGCTGGTTTCTGAGACTCGGCCCGACCAACCCGATCGCGGTGCGCCTCGTGCAGAACGGGTCGCGACGAATGCGGCATATGTACATCCGCAGCGCCTACCTCGCGGCACTCGTCATCGTGCTGCTCTGGTCGCTGCTGATCAAGGGCGGACAGACCGAACTCGGCTACCGCGAGCTGGCCGAAGCGGGGGCGTCGAGCTTTATCGCGATCGCGTACCTCCAGATCGGGCTGATCTGCGTCATCGCGCCGGTCTTCATGGCCGGGGCGATCGCCCAGGAAGCAAGCCCGCGGACGTGGGAGGTCCTGCTGACCACCCCGATGACCGCCGGGCAGATTGTGCTGGGCAACCTCTTCGGGCGGCTGTTCTTCATCATCGCGCTGTTGCTTTCGAGCCTGCCGCTGTTTGCGCTGGTGCAGTATTTCGGCGGCGTGCCCGGCGAGTCGATCTTTGCGAGCTACTTCATCGCGGTGTGTGCCGCGGTGCTGGTGGGCACCATCGCGATCGCGCTCTCGGTCAGCCGTATCGCCGGCAGGCGCGCGGTGTTCACGTTCTACGTCTCGGTCGTCTCCTATATCGCGGTCACCATGGCGATCGACGCGCTGCTCCGCCAGCGCTCGGGCGATCCCTCGGTCACGTGGATGACCGTCATCAATCCGTTCCTGGCGCTGCAGGCGCTGCTCAACCCCTCGAACTATCCACGCGCCGGCGAGACCGGAGCGTGGGCGTTGCAGAACCCCGTGAGCGCCTGGTGCTACGGCAGCCTCGCGCTGAGCGTCTTCCTGATGGTCGCGAGCACGGTGACGGTCCGCCTTGGCGGGTTTGCGTCACTTGCGGGCAGCCGCAATGTGGGAGGCGTGCCCTGGTACCGCAAGATGTTCGGGCTCGGCGCCAGCGGCGCAGAACACCGCCCCCCCAAGGCTGTCTGGGCCAACCCGATCGCGTGGCGCGAGGCTTCGGCCCGCAACCGCACCTTTGGTCGTATCCTCGCGCGGTGGTCCTTTGTCATCGTCGGCGGGCTCTTCGGCGTGCTCCTTGTCGGCGCGTACCACTTCGACACCTTCAGCACCAAGGACTTTCAACTCGCGCTCATCTACACCGTCATCGGCGAACTGGTCGTCATCGGGCTGGTCGCGATCAACATGTCCGCCACCGCCATCAGTCGCGAGCGCGAAGACGGCACGCTCGACCTCCTCCTCACCACACCACTCACACCCAAGTCCTACCTCTCGGGCAAACTCCGCGGGCTGGTCGCGTATCTGCTCCCCCTGCTGGCGGTCCCGATGGGCACGCTCGCCCTCACATCCATCTATGTCCTGACCGGCGGCCTCGGGCGCGAGGGCGGCGTCATGGTTCCTCTGGCCGGGTTCGGCACCACCGGCGGCACGCAACCAATGGCGCCCATCATGCTCCCCGAAGCTGCGCTGCTCGCGCCGATGGTCACGATTCCCTTCATCACGTTCTGCGTCATCGTCGGCCTGCAATGGTCGTTGCGCAGCAAGGGCACGCTGGCAAGTGTTGTCGCGGCGGTCGGCGTCGTCGGGGTCATCAGCGGCATCGTCGGCCTGTGTGCATGGAAATCAGGCACCGGGATTGCCGTCGTCGGGGCGGCACTCTCGGCGTTCAGCCCGGCCACGCTCATCTTCGCCGCCATCGAGCCGGGCAGTGCGCTCTATGAGACCATCGACAACAGCAACCTGGGCGCGGCCCGCGTGTCGCTGGTCATCGGCTCGGCGATCGCCGCGGCGGTTTACGCCGGCGTCGTCTTCGGCATCCACTCGAGCATGGTCAAAAACTTCGACATGACCGTCCGCAAACTCTCGGGCGTCAAGTAACCCGCGTGCACGAACAGCCGTAGACCAACGCGATACACTCCGCACATGCCCACCATCGCAGAAAACCTTACGTACTGGAAGCGTTACGACTGGAAAGACCGCGGCCGCGAGTGGGGCAAGGGCTACGGCTCGATCGAGCAAGGCTGGGATCACGCCATCCTGCCCCGCGTCGGTCCGTTCCTGCCCACCGCCGGGCATGTGCTTGAGCTCGCCCCGGGCTATGGCGCATGGACCGATCTGCTGCGGCCCTGCTGCAAACGGATGACGCTGGTGGACCTCGCGCCCAACTGCATCGAGCACTGCCGCCAGCGTTTCGGCAAGCGCGGCATGGCGTACCACGTCAACGACGGCCGCTCGCTGGCAATGGTCGAGGAGATGTCCGTCGACTTCGTCTTCAGCGTCCACTCGCTCGTCCACGCCGACCACGACGTGATGCGGGATTACATCCTCCAACTCGGCAAGATCATGAAACCCGGCGCGTTCGGGTTCATCCACCACTCGAACCTCGGCGAGTACGCCGACGAGCTCGAAAGCTGGGACCAGAAGGACACCCACTGGCGCGGCCGCGACATGACCGGCGAGAAACTCCGCAACGACTGCCGCGAGGCGGGGCTGGTCTGTATCTACCAGGAGATCATCCCCTGGGGCAGCGACAAGTTCATCGACGCCTACTCACTCTTCGCCAAGCCGCGCCCGGGGCAAAGGCTCGAAGAGCGCGTCGAACGCAACGCCGAGTACTGGCCGCATGTGTGGAAGCGGATCAAGATCGCGGAGCGGTACACCAGGCCGGACTGATAGAGCCCACCAACAGCGTCTGCCAACAGAGCCCGACGCGCAAGCGAGGAGCCTCCAAGCTGTTGGTACCATGCCCATATGAAGGCCACACCCGACACCCGGATGCCCCGGCTGCGCCGCACCGTGCGGCGGATCCTGTCGGTCATGCTCGACACGCGCAGCAGGTGGTGGCTCTCGTTGTGGCTGTGGCTGCCGGTGGGTGGGCTCGCCGTTGCGCTCTCGCTCTTCTGGCAGAACAACCTGGACGGTGGAAATAAGGGAGCTTCGTACAGCTCGAGTATCTGGATTATCAACGACGGAATCGGATACCGCGCAACGAACAGGGGTGATATATCTCACCTCGAACGATGGCATGTTTCGTACACACTCGATTATGATCTCTGGCCGACGCGATGGACAGCAGAAGTTTCGTATCGGCTCTCTTCCCGAGGGGCAGCGTCTCAGGTTTACCCATATTCTCAGCAAAACGCCGCAGTGAAAACTCAACAGCACGCCGCTGTAGCAAGTATTGTCGCGAATGCGATAGCAACAGAGCGGTGGAATGTCGAGAACGATCGTGCGCAACCCTGGCTGCTTGAAACCTGGCAAGACCTCGCCAGCACCGGCGGCGGCACTCGAACCCGACCCGCATCGCTCCCCACACTGCTCATCTACTACTCGTTGAGCCTCATCAGATGGCTCGCGCTCGCCGGCATCGGCATCAGCCTCCTCCACTGGTTCCTGCGCGGCTCACAGATCGGCACCTACAAACGCATGCTCGCCCGCCACGAAGCCGGCCGCTGCCCTGATTGCAACTACGACATCTCGGCCCACCCCGACGCGGTCTGCCCCGAGTGCGGCTGCGACCACCGCGCCCGACGCCGCGAAGCGATCGCCGCACTCCGCCACGCCGGGCAATGGCCGATCGCCACCCAACCGCCGACAGAAACCGGCAAGGACAACTGAGCCCTATCATGGAATCGACGATCGAAGTACCTCAAGGCGTGGAGACAAGAGATGCCATCAATCCTCAACAATGTACGCCGATGGAAGCAAACCTACGACTGGTCCAACCGAGGCACCGAATGGTGCGACGGGTTTGGAGGCGTAGAAAAAGCATGGACGCACGCCATTCTACCACGCATCGAAACATTCCTTCCGACCGGCCACATCCTCGAACTCGGGCCCGGCTACGGCGTCTGGACTGACTTCCTCCAGCCGTTCCCGCCCTCGGGCCAAAGCCCGTTGTCTGAGCGCATGACGCTGGTGGATCTTGCTCCCAACTGCATCAAGTTCTGCCGCAAGCGGTTCGGGAAGCCGAACATGGCCTATCACACCAACGACGGTACGTCGCTCTCGATGGTCGAACTCGGCTCTATCGACTTCGTGTTCAGCTTCAACTCACTCGTCCACGCCGACCACGCCGTGATGCGCGAGTATGTCCGCCAGCTTGGCACAAAGATGAAACCCGGCAGCTTCGGCTTCATCCACCACTCGAACCTCGGCGAATACGAGGCCGAGTTTGACGCGATGGAAAAAGGCCACGACCACTGGCGCGGCCGCGACATGACCGGCGAGAAGTTCCGCGCCGACTGTCGGGATGCCGGGCTCGTGTGCGTCTTCCAGGAGATCATCCCCTGGGGCAGCCCTCGGTTCATCGACGCGCTCTCGCTCTTTGCCAAGCCGCTGCCCGGGCAAGAGCTGCCCGAGCGCGTCGAACGCAACCCCGACTTCTGGCACCAGGCCCGAGCCGGCGACCACGCGCCCGCGGCGTGGTATGTCAGGCCGACGTAGCTTCCGCTGCACGCCCGGCGACGACCTCGATTGTCGGCGTGTTGCCCGCGGCACGCTCCGGGCGTTGCAACATCAAGGACCCACTACATCTCTGTATATTCGGCGCCACGCCCAGAGAGAGGCCGGCTTCGCAGCCCGCCGATCGTCAAATCTGCAACACGCACTTTGCTCTAAAACTCTTTCCTGAGCCTCGCGCTCTGGATGCCGAGTTGCCCGCGATACTTGGCGACCGTCCGCCGTGCGATCTCGATGCCGCGTTCGCTGAGCGCCTTGGCGAGCGCATCGTCACTCAACGGCTTGGCTTTGTCTTCCTGATCGATCACCTCTTGCAGCGCAGCTTTGATCGCGTCCCACGAGATTTCGTCGCCGCTGGCGGTCTCGGTGCCGCCGGTAAAGAACCGCCGCAGCGGCACAACACCCCGCGGCGTTTGCAGGTGTTTGTCAGCGACCGCCCGGCTGACCGTCGCGACATGAATCCCGAGTTGCTCGGCGACCAGCGTCATCGGCAGCGGCTTGATCGCCTGCGGGCCGTAATCGAAAAACTCCCGCTGGGCATCGACGACAACATTGAGCACCCGTTGCAACGTTCGACGGCGTTGCTCGACCGCGTCGATCAGCCACTGCGCGTTCCCGATGTTGGTCCGGAGAAACTCGCGGTCCTTCTTTGGCACGTCGCGGTCGCGGATCATCTCGGCGTATTCCTTGTTGATCCGCAGGTCGGGCAGCCGCGAGTCGTTGAGGTACGCGATGTACCGGTCCTCCTCCTCGTCGTACTCCACGATCGCGTCGGGGATCACGATCTCGGCCCGCTCATGCACCAGCCGCCGCGCCGGGGCAAGGCTCAGCCGCCGCAACAGCCCGAGCCCCGCCTTGATCTGGTCAAAGGTCAGGTTCTCTTCTTCCGCGATCTTGGGCAATCGGTTCTGCATGAGGTCGTCGAGGTGCCGATCAACCAGCAGCCGCGCAACGCGCAGGGTCTCGGTACGGTCCTTGTCAGAATCCCACTCGTCGCTGTCCTCTATCGCGTCGAGCTGAAGCAGCAGACACTCGCGGGCGTCCCGGGCCGCGACGCCGGGCGGGTCGAGAAACAACTGCACCGCCGAGAGCGCACGCTCCATAGTTTCCAGGCTCGGCCGCGCTCCCTCGGTGTCCGCGGGCGCACGATCGATGATCGTCTCGAGCGGCGTGCGGAGATAGCCGTCCTCATCGAGGTACGACACGATCAGCCCCCCTGCTGCACGGAGCGATTCGTCCACGTCGACCAGACCCCACTGATCCTTGAGCTGCTCGCCGAGCGACGCCTCGCGCGCCGGGGCCGACGCCATCGCGTCCATCTTGCTGTCGCGCTCGCCGTCGAGACGTGTGGACCGTGTGCGCGGCTCGTCAAAGTCGTACCGCTCGCGGGTGTTGACCAGCCCGCCCGATTCGCTGGTGTTCTCCGCCGCGTCGGGGTTTGCAGCCTCGAAATCCTCGAGCCTCGAAAAATCCTCAGCGTTCTCCTTACTGCCCGGCACGTCGCGCTCGGGCGTCGCGTCGGGGTCGGGCGTGATCTCGGTGAGCTCGATGGTGGGGTTGCTGGCGAGTTCCTGCTCGAGCCGTTCCTCGAGCTCGGCGACCGACATCTGCAGGATCTCCATCGACTGGATGACCCTGGGTGCCAACTTCATGCTCTGGCCGAGCCGCATGGATTGGGAAGTCTCGAAACGCATAGAAATCAGCCCATCTCCTGCCGGCCCTCGATCGCGTCGGCGAGCACGGCCTTGGACACATATTCAAGCTGCGAGCCCGTCGGCAGCCCCCGCGCCAGCCTCGTCACCGTCACGCCGCGCTTGCGGAGTTCCTCGGTCAGATACAGCCCGGTCCCGTCGCCCTCGAGCGTCGGGTTCAGGCCGAGGATCACCTCGACGACCGCCTCGCCGCCGGGGTTTTGCGCCGGGTTGTCGATCCGCCCGAACAGTTCAGCGGCCGTCAACTCACCCGGCCCGATGCCGTCGAGCGGGCTGAGCCGACCCATCAGCACATGGTACAGGCCGTCGAACATCCCGGTCTGCTCCAACGCGATCAGGTCCTTGGGCTGCTCGACCACCAGCACCCGGCTGCGGTCCCGCCCCGGGTTCTCGCAGACTGGGCACGGGTCGTGGTCGGTCAGGTTTGAACACACCGAACAATGCCGCACCGCCTGTTTGACGTCGGTGATCGCCCGGGCAAGAGCCATCGCGGTCGATTCCTCAGCCTTGAGCAGGTGAAACGCCAGCCGCTCGGCACTCCGCCGCCCGATCCCCGGCAGCGTGCTCAACTCCGCAATCAACCGCTCGACCGGCTCGGGATAGGCGCTGGGCCGCACCGGTCCCGACCCTCGCTGACCCGGCTTTCCTGAAGCTCTGTCCGCCATACCAGCAAGTGTAGTGCCAACCGGCGCGAGTGCCCGTACGATTCGTCCAATGACCCCACCAACAAGCCCGATGCCCGACAAGATCGCGACAGAAGCCGGCAACCCACCGGCCGGCCCCCGAGCCGACTCCCGAACCGGTCTCGGCAGGATCATCGTGCTCGGGCTGACGATCACCCTCCTCATCGTCGGCTACCGCAACTTCATCCACCCCAACATCTTCCCCAAACGCTTCGGCGTGGTCGTGCCCGGCGAGATCTACCGCTCGGGCAAGCTCACCACCGCTGCCCTCAACAAGGTCGTCCGCAAGCACGACATCAAGACCATCGTTGATCTGGGCGCGTGGGTCGAGGACACCCCCGCCAACCGCCGCGCCAACCAGCGCGAGCAGCACGCCGCCGAGGCGCTGGGCGCAGAGCGGCATGTCTTCCAGCTCATCGGCGACGCGACCGGCGACCCCAACCAATACGCCGACGCCCTGCGGCTGGTGCTCGACCCGGCAAACCACCCCGTGCTCGTCCACTGCGGCGCAGGCACCGAACGCACCGGGTGCCTGGTTGCCATATTCCGGATGCACACCGAAGGCATGAGCCTCGACGAGGCCTACGCCGAAGCAGAACGCGCCGGGCACAGCGGCAGCCGCAACCCCCACCTCCGCACAGTCCTCGAAACATGGAGCGGCCCGATCCTCGAATCACTCCGCACCGGCGAACCGATCCCCCACGACCACACCAGCGATGCAGCCGACGAGGGTCGTACACGATCAGACAATGGACCCGGCACGCCGTGAACGCCGCGGTTGCCTGGCTCTGCGCGACCAGATGGCGACAGGCCCTGCTGCTGCTGGCGATCGGTGCCGCGGTCTTTCTGCCCAAGCTCGGCTCGACCGGCCTCTCGATGAGCGAGGGACACCGGGCGATCCCCGCGTGGGAGATGCTCGACGATGCCCGCGCCGATGAGGCGCACTGGCTGGTGCCCCGCATGTTTGAGACCGCCTATCTCCGCAAGCCGCCGGGGATGCTCTGGGCGATCGCCGCGAGCACGACCGTGTTCGGCGAAACAGAGTTTGCGGCCAGATTTCCCGGTGCGCTCGCCGCGACACTCCTCGGGCTCGCCGTGTGGTGGTTCGCCACGCGGTGGTTCGGCTCGCCGTGGGGCGTGGCTGCCGGGCTGGCGCAGATACTCCTTCCGGTGACCTGGCCGAGTGCGCGCAGTGCCGAGATCGAGCCGTTGCACATGCTGACGACGGGGGTCGCCTGCCTGCTGGTGGTGGACTGGTTCGCCCGCACGCCCCGCGCGCGCAGCGGCCGCTGGACCCGCGCCGGCGTGCTGTCCATCTCGGTGCTTGCGATGCTCATGGTCAAAGGCCCCTCGGGCGCACCCTTCCTCGGCGGCACACTCGTCGGGTCGCTGATCGTGCTCGGTCTCGGACAACGGAGCCGCCGGGATATGGCAAAGAACATGCTCCTGCCGCTGCTTCTTGCGATTGGCGCAGCTGCGCTCGTCGCGCAGCTGCTCACCCAGCCCGACCTCGGCACCGAACCAGCAGTACGGCAAGGCGTGGACAGTTTCCTCTGGGAACGCGGCAAGCTGCTCCAGATCCTCTTCATCAGCCCGACCATCCTGGCGACGATGCTCCCGGTGTCGCTCGCGTTGCTCTTCCCGTGGGGGCCGGACGCCGCCCGCGAACGCCGGGCCGAGCGCGCCCCAACCGGTCCGGGGACCGTCGCCCGGGCGCTGGCCTTCTCCTGCCTCGGGGCCTTGGTGATCTTTGAGGTTGCGGGCGTGAGCAACGAGCGCTACGGCCTGCCGCTGTGCGCACTCCTCACGCCTCTGGTCGCGTATGTCGCGCGCGGGGCGGGACACTCCGGGTCCCGTCCCCTCGCCCCGGCGTTCCTCAGCACGCGCCCCGCGATCGCCCGCGCCATGTTCCTCGGCTCTCCCCTTGCCTGGCCGATCCTGCTGCTCATTGGTGCCGCGGTCTATGTCGGCGTGCTCGAACGAGACCGCCGCGCCAGCTCCGGGCGAGAAGCCGGGATCGCGCTGGCTGCCCATCTGCCCGACGGCACACAGATCTGGGCCGACGAGATAATCGAGGCGCGGCCCGAGGTCCTGTATTACGCCGTGCGCGAAGCCGCGGCACAAGGCAAGTCCGTCCGGGTCCGCTGGCTCAAGCCCGGCTTTTTGCCCGAGAAGCAACCCGAGGGGCTGCTGCTGCTCTTGCGCGAGGACGATCTTGCTGACGAAGTCGCGGCATACCGCGAGATGGATCGGTTCGGCACCCTCCGCGAAATCGCGCGGGGTGGTGTGCATAAGTACACGTTCGTGCTGGTGGAAACAGGCCACTGATGGCAGTGTTCCCGTAACCACCCTGCGTCGTTGTACCACCCGGGCCTTGTTCCCTCGCTTGCGCGAGGGGCTTCTTTGTCCGACGAGCATTGCCTTTGTAGAGCCCCTCGCGCAAGCGATGGGACAACGGAACGCCCCTCACGGCTCGCGATGAAACGCGGCCAGCAGGCTGGGCTCGGGCGGGTCGCGGTCGTTGGTGCAGTCGATCGGCGGGTGGGCCGGACTCAGGCCGAACCGTTCCATCCGTTCGTGCAGCTCGCTCGGACAGATCGGGTAGGGGGCGCACTCGCAGTCGTCGAGGGTTGTGCCGTCCTCGCTCGAACGGGTGAGTACAAGCACCACGCCGTGGGGCTTGGCGAGCGAAACAACGCCGGCAAAGGCGTGGTCGCGCACGCTCGGCCACACCGACTGGATGGTGTAGGCCTCGACCACAAGCCCGAACCGCGCCCGCAGCCGCGTCG
Source organism: Planctomycetota bacterium (assembly GCA_030950285.1). Taxonomy (GTDB): domain Bacteria; phylum Planctomycetota; class Phycisphaerae; order Phycisphaerales; family UBA1924; genus PNC22. The sequence continues at coordinate 37,256 of JAUZRR010000043.1, forward strand.
GCGTATCCAGCACGTCGGCGACAAAGAACCGATCGGCGTGGTCAGGAAATCGGCGGCGGGCCCAGTCGATGCAGGTCGGCGAGATATCAAAGCCGCAGGCGTCAAAGCCGCGGTTGGCAAGCTCGATCACGTCGTCACCCAGGCCGCACCCGACAACCACCGTGCGCGCACCCGGACGAACCAGACACGGCGCATTGGTGTTGAGCCACCGCGTGAGCGGGCGATTCATGCCCGGCCGGTGCCAGGGAAGGCAGCTCGGATCGCCCGAAGCGGTCTGGTACAGATTCTCGTATCGCGCAGCAAGCTCGGCCGACGCGCTCCCCGCTGCGGCCGGGGCCACCAAAGGGTCGGCGTCAACCCTCGACCACGCAGGAGAACGGCTCGCAACAGAAGACGGTGCAAAGGGGGCACTCGGGGCTTGGGCGTTGTCAATCACGGCGATCGCCTCCTGCAGAGGCCGCAGCAACACAAGCGGTCAGCGGGTTGCATTCGGGTCGGCCACGAGATACCGACCACCTCTCAACTTGCCGAGGTTATCAGAACTTGTTCACGTCATGCAAGAAAAAACCCAAGAATTTGGGTTTATCTCCGAGAATCATGCATCACCCGCCGGGGCTCTCAGCAGCCGGTGGTCCAGGCGTTCAGGAAGCAGAGCACGTCCTGGGTGTTGATACTGCCGTCGTCTGTGCAGTCCGCCGAGGGGTCGTTGGCGGTCCACGCATTGAGAAATGCGAGCACGTCCTGGGTGTTAACGGTGCCGTCGCCGTTGAAATCGCCCGGGCAGGGCGGGACCTCCCCGATCGCCACGATCGTCGCCGAGCCGTCGATGGTCGCGGTCACGCCCTCGATCTCGCCCGAGTTGGCGAAGGTCTGAAAGCCGGTCAGCGTGATCTGCCCGCCGTTGACAGCAATGTTCCCCGCCAGCGACGACTCGACCGCTCCAAAGTCGGCGAGGTCGAACGTGCCCGACCCGATGAGCCCTTCGAGAACCAGGCCGTAGCCTGCAAAGCTGCCGGTGCCGGTGGTAAACGCCCCGACCGCGGGGAACTCAAAATCGCCCGCACCATCGACCACAACCGGGCCGGTGGGGATGCCGGGCGTCGCGTACGAGATCGTCACCCCGGTGAGCGTGATGTCCACGCCGCCGATGAAGGAGCCCCAGTCCATGTTGTATTCGAGCGTGCCGTCGAGCGCGAGATCGAAGTCGTGGATGCTGATCGCACCGGGCATGTCGTAGTCGTCAAGCTCGATATCGATCATGCCGCTGATCGACGAGCCGTCGGTGTCGCAACGCTGCCCGAGCCCGGACGGCTCAAGACAGATCTGGGCGCTGGCGCTGGACTGCCCGGGCTGCACGGTAAGCTCCGCAACCTGCCCAAAGGCGGGGGCAGCGATCGCAACAGCAGCGGTCAAACACGTGGTACGCAGCATGGTCTATCTCCTCTGAACGGGTTGGCTTCGGCGGGGCTTGTCATCGGGAACACAGCACGACACGCTGCGCGATGGCCCACGAGTTGTCGGACAATCGGTGCTGCGGGCTCTCACCCCCAGCACCGCAAGAGTATCAGTCCACGCCGCCTCAGGACCGGCAGGTGGTCCAGTCGTTCAAGAACCCGAGCACATCGAGGGTGTTGTAGCTCCCGTCGCGATTCCAGTCGCCCACGCATTCCTGCGCCGTCCAGGCGTTCAGAAACAACAGCACGTCCTGCGTATTGACCGAGCCGTCGTTGTTGATGTCGGCACGGACACATGGATCGTTGGTCTCGACGCTCTGGATCCACGTCCGCCACGAGCCGCCGTCGGCGTACTCATGGTGCCCCCAATAGACCGAGCGATCGCTCGGATCGAACTGCACCGCCGAGTAGTCGCCCCACCGCCCGGCGGTGTATCCCGCATTGGCGCTCTTGTGGATGAAGTCCTGCGAGAAGACCCCCGCCGGGTCACAAGGAACGCGGTACGCCGACCCCATCGAGAGAAACTCGCTCGGCGAAGACCGTGCGTAGCAGATCGCAACACTGCCGTCGCCCGAGGCATTGATCGAGCTGAAGAACGTCCGCACGTCCGGCCCCAGATCGATATCGCCCGACTGCACAAGGCTCGGGTCGTTGCCCGAGTCCGGCCAGCCGTTGGGCGCGATCTCGTACCACCGCGCGACGACCTTGTTGGGGTTGACGTGATGGGTCGCCCAGATGTGGCCGTCCGGCCCCTGATCGACCGACCAGAACCGAGCGTCGAACGTGTTGGGGCGGCTGCTGGTGCCCATCTGCGGCGGGTCCTCCGGCGGGCCGTAGGTCGGCACTGGCAGATCGAACGAACTCACACTCGGAGTGGTGAGAATATCTGAGAACGCGAGCACCCGGACCGAGTTGTTGCTCGCACCCTCGCGGTGCTCGACGAGATAGACCGTGTCTTGGTTGCCTGTCGTGACACGCGGGAACCCCGCCGACTGGGTGCTGGTAGCAAGCTCGAAGACGTTGGTGATCGTCGGCGGGCTGCCAACCAGAAGCGGCGCCTTATCGAAGATGTACACCGCGTAGACCGCGCCGAGCCCGAAGCCGTCACCGGTGATGACCAACGCGTTGTTGGTGACGCCGATGTTGGGCGAATCAAAGAGGTTGCCCGAGGTGCCGGTGGTGTCGAAGCGGTACTTGTGCCAGGTGCCGTTGGGGTCAGCATCGTCGGAGACCGCGACCAGGCAGTAGCTGCGGTTGCCCGGCGCAAACGCCTCGGCCGCCATCGCAAAGAAGCGGCCGGAGGTCTCGTCGTAGATCACCTCGGGGTCAAAGACAAACCCGGTCGCGCCGACCGAGCCCCAGAACCCGAAGCTGTCCTCGATCTCGTCCTGGAAGGTGCGGGTGCCGTCCTTGGTGAAGAACGAAATCTCGCCGTTGGTCATCGCGACGATGTGGTCCGGGCCCACCGCCAGGTGCGGATCGGGCGGCGTCCACCCGGTGTTGACCACCGCTGTAAACCCGATGTCGCCACCGGTGATCAGCACCTCGCGCTCGGCGTCGTCTCTATCACGCGCATCAAACGTCGGGGGAATGTGCGGCTCGGGTGCATCCGCCGAAACGACCACCACACCCGCGCCGAGGTCCTGATCGGCAGCCGCGAGCAGCCGTGCGGGAAGCATCGACGGGGTGACCCCGGCGGTGCGCGCGCCCAGAGCGAACGGCGTCGGCGAGTGCATGGTGATGTTGACCGACGAACTGTCGCCGAACCCCGCGTCGCCCTTCCACGCACACAGCAGCGTGCCGTCGGGCGCGAACGCGAGGCGTTGGGTGCCCGCAGCCTCACGCATTGCCTGCGTGCCATGGACGCGCCCGGTCAGACGGTACTGCCCGCCAACCGGCTTAAGATCGGTGTCGAACGCGCGGGCAAAGACGCCTGTGTCGTACCCGTCGCGGGCGTTGAACGCGATGGTGATGCGCCCCTCGGCATCGACCGCGACCGCTGCGGCGTTCTGCAAACCGACACGTTCGGTGTTCACAACCACCGGCTCGGCAACGGGTGCGCCCGCCGCGTCGAGACGCGCAGCCAGCACGTCGTACCCGAGCGCGTTCTCGAGCACGTCATGCCAGGCAACGACGTACCCGTCCGCGACCGCCTCGATCGAAGGCTCGACCGGGGTGAGCGCGTCGGCGCCAGACATGCGCGACGCGTCCCCGAGCGCCTCGCCCTCGACAGAGAACACCCGGACCCGCACGCCGGCCGCCTTGCCGTCCTGTGCATCGAACGACCCGAACGCGAGCGCAAACGAACCGTCGGCCCGAGTCGCAATACTCGGCGTGGTGGTGCGGAGTGTGCTGTCGGTCTCGACTGCCAGCTCGCCGGTCCGCGCCGAGCCATCGGCGTTATAGACCCGCAGCACGACGCGCTCGGGCTCTCCGGGTTGGTTGCTGCTCCACGCGATCACCGCGCCGCCGTCGGGCAGTGTCGCCAGCACGGGGTTGATCTGCTCACCCTCGGTCAGTTGGTTGACAAGAATCTCGGACCCGCCTGCGCCTTGAGCATCAAAACGTCGCGCGATGATCGCGCCGCCCCAGCCGTCCTGGCCTGCGCTCTGCCACGCGGCCCACGACGAGCCGTCAGCCGCATGAGCAATCGCGGGTGCCATGACGTGCGACCCGGTCCAGAGGTTCAGCGGCGTCTCGCTCCCGACCGCAACGCCCCGCGCGTCGAAACGTTGGACATACACCCCGTACCTGCCCTGCTGCTGCCGACGGCTCGCCCACACCACCGCGAACGAACCGTCGGGCGCGACGCTCAGGGCCGGGGCTTCCTGCGCGCTGGGCGAATAGGTGCTGGCGCGGAACTCGATCGAGTGCATGAGCGGCACGTCGCCAACGACCTGCGCCAAGCCCGACCCGCTCAGCAGCGCCACCGCAGAAACCGTGATACCCAACCACTGTTGCTTCTTCATCGAAACTCGCTTTCTTCCCCCAGCACACAGCGTACACAACCAGAAACCCCGGACACAATGCAAAAAACAGCGTCCGACGCCCACTCCCTAAACTACGAGGGACCGGCGTCGGACGCAAGCGCGTTTCGGTGATATGCGCGCAAAAGCGCGATTCAGATCCTGCCAGAATCCAACCGGATCAGCAGCCCGAGCTCCAGGCGTTCAGGAAGCTGAGCACGTCGAGCGTGTTGACGCTGCCGTCGCCGTTGAAATCGGCCTTCTCGTCGCCCGCCGACCAGTCGTTGAGGAACGCCAGCACGTCGAGCGTGTTCACGTTGAGGTCCTCGTTGTAGTCGGCCGAGCAGCGGACCTTGACCATCGAGACCATGCCAGCACCGCCGTGCACGTGGCAGTGGTACAGCGAATCGGTGGGGTCGTTGAACGTGTGGCTGAACTCGGCCGGCGGGTTCTCAGGATCGCCGCTGCGATACTCCCCGTCGTGCCCGCCGAACGGGCCACTGACGACGTTGTGGAAGCCCGACACCCAGACCCACCGCACCGTATCACCGGGGCGGATGGTCAGGTCGATGTCCATGTTGGACTGCCCGTTGTAGAGAAAGTTCAGCCCCGAAAGCTCGACGACATACTCGTCAGCAAGAACCGGGGCCGCGGCAAGAGCCGCGAGGGCCGCGGCGGTTCGGATGTGTGCGATACGCATGGTGTTTCTCCCTTTCAATGTCTTTCGATTCCGCCACTGCGCCGGAATCACTCTCCAACAGCTCAATACTACACTACAAGAATGTTTCCATCCCCGACCCAACCAATTGGGGGGTGTCGCCAGATGCACTACCTTCGGCATGAACGCGAGCGGCAAATCTGCCTGAAGGGTCAGGGACAGCCCACAACCCACGCGTTCAGAAACAGGACAACATCGGAGGTATTGACAACGCCGTCAGCATTCAGGTCGGTCTCGGATGCACTCCGGTTCCAGTCGGAAAGGAACAGCAGGAAGTCGATGGAGTTGACCTGCCCGTCGAGCGACCAGTCCGCGACACACCGGTCGTTCCGCCACATCTCACCGGGGATCGGCTGGCGGGGCACGCCGGGGCCTTCGATCCTGACAATGAGCCCGCGACGGCTCGAGAGCTGGAAGTACTCGACGCCGAGCCTGTGGAACCCGGCTTCGAGCCCGAGCCCGACGCTCTGCTCCTCCATGGTGTGGACCCCGTCGTTGTCGATCACGAGGTCGCCGCCGAGGTAGAGCTTCGACCCGTCATCGGAGTCAATCGACAGCACATAGAGCCCTGTCTCGGGGATGAGAATCGCGCTCTCAAAGACCGCGCCCACGTCGGTCGAGGTGCCGCTGCCCGCAAAGAGACCAAAGCCGCTTTCGATGTTCAGGTCGGGCATGACCCCGCTGGCGTACGGCGAGAGTGTCGAGAAATCGGGGAGCTGGTCGGGAGCGTCAAGCGCGTAATAGTCAGCCGCCAAGCCAGGTCGGCTTGCGCCGATTGCAACTGCGCGGTGCACCGGAAGAACATCGATATACACATTGGCTTCGCTCTGCACGCCCCCCGGATTCTCGGCGGCATAAAAGAACCGGTCTGCGCCGAAGTGGTCCTGCGCCGGGGTGTAGAGCACCTCGTCGCGGCCACCCTCGCCGGTGCCCTCGGAGATCACGATGGTCCCGCTAAACTGCGACACGCCGGACACCGACGCGATCGTCAGCTCCGAACAGTTCAACGGCAGGTCGTTGGCGAGCACGTCAATGACCAACGGCGTGTTCTGCAATCCCACCGCCTCGTCTTCGTACACAAAGACACGGGTGTCGCCCGTGAGGTCGCACACGCCGTCCATATAGCTCGACACCTGATCGATCACCCGCGGGTGGAACGCGAGCACGATGTTGGTCATGCCGCCCGAACAGGTGTGGCAGTAGGACATGATCGTGCCGCCGTAGGCCTCCGAGCAGTCGCCGTTGCCGCAGTCGTCGATGGTCGGGTTGTATCCGTCGTGGGTGTGGAGGGTGCCGAAGTTGTGCCCGAGTTCGTGGGAAACGACGAATGGGTCCCAGTTGCCGCCGTCGTGGTCTCGAAGCGGGTAGGGGAATGATCCACCCACACCACTGAGTCCGTAGCCGTAGCTTTGGTTGCAGAGCACGCTGACCCACGCCACCCCGCCGCCGTAGTTCCCGCTGAGGAGGTGGGCGAGATCGCGTTGGACATGCCCCATGTTGGCGTTCCACTCGATGCGGAACTGGCCGAGTTTGTCGCCGTCGTAGGGGTCGTTCTCATCTTCCCAGAGCCGGATGAACGGGACGACGAGCCGAACATTGAAATCGCGTGTGTAGATCTCGCTGACCGCTCCGAGCAGCGTGATCGAATAGGCCGCCGCCGCGTCCACGTCGCCGCCGAAGAGCCACGCCGAGTATTCGTAGTCCCCTTCAACCGCAACACGAACAATCCGGCAGGGGTTCACCCGCTCCTGTCCGCCGCCGGTGCCCGCGGGCGCACCAAGATCAAGCCCGAGCGGGTTGATGTGTTCGGGCCCGACGTTGCAGCTCCACCCTTGCGCAAAGTCGGGCGGCTCGGGGAAGGACGCCATGTCGGCGATGACTGTGGGCAGGTCCGCACCGAACGGGCCGCTGGTCAGGATGATCGTGGAACCCAGCGAACGGATCACGCCGTGCGTCCCGAACGAGGAGAAGGAAAGAAAGACCACCGACTGAGCATCGCCCTCGAGCGTCCCTCGGAAGAGCGTGACATCCGGCCGGCCGATCTCGATGTCCCCGTCGGCGGTGCCGAGCACAACCGGTGCCTCGGGCGCGAGCACGTCAAACTGCTCGAGGATCAGCTCCGCCGTGCCGCCGCCGGGCATCGGGAAGCCGGTCAGGCGGACCTCGCCCACCTGCGCGCGCAGGCGTTCGACCGCCCCGGCATCGAGGGTCACTTCGCGGATCCCGTCCTGTGTCGGGCCGCCGACCACTGGCGACCGGATGTCAGTCTGGGCAAATGCGGGCCACACACAAGCCGCGAGCACCGAGGCCGCAGCAAACCGAGCGAAACGAGTTCTGAGCATGGTGATTCTCCAGGCCGAGTGTACCGAGTTCTGCGGGCTGCACAAGGCGGATTATCCTGCGAGCAACGGGTTTGCCCAAGAAACCGGGCCGGCTGTGGCAAGCACAGCCGGCCCCGGGTTGGTCGGTCGATGCAGGCACCTCAGGAGGGTGCCGCGAGAGGTGCCGCAACGGGCACCGCCGGGCCTCAGCAGCCGGCGTTCCAGAGGTTGAGGAACACGATGACGTCCTGGGTGTTGACGCTGCCGTCGCCGTTGGCGTCGGCCGAGCTGTCGCCGGCGATCCATGCGTTGAGGAACGCGGTGACGTCGAGCGTGTTGACGCTGCCGTCGTCGTTGAAGTCGGCGTAGCAACCGGCGGGTTCGGCGACCTCGCCGGTGACGACCAGCGCGTACCCCTGCGTGCCGACGTTGACCGCAGCCGCATTGATGCGCACGGTCCACTCCCCGAGCGCCGGGTTCGAGACGTGAACCTGCTCGAGATTGTTCCGATCGTCCTTGCTGCCTCCGGTGGTACTCTCACCACCGCTGAAGACGTTGCCCTTGTAGACCGTGCCGTCGGGCGCAACAACCTCGAGATCAAGATCGTTGACCGGTGCAAAGTTGGTGTTCGCTGCGCCCGCCGGGTCGGTAAACGTCATGGTCACGCGGAACTGTTCTCCCGCGCCGATCACCTCGATCGGGAACTCGACCGTCTCGGCGGTGTCCATGCCCGAGGCATTCCTCACGTCCATCGTCCACAGCGTGCGGGTGTCACCTGCAAAGAACAGCGCCTCGTCGGCGACCAGCCGCCCCCATCCCTCGCGGGTGGAGGGGTACCCACTGACGCCGGTCATATCGACCGCCCCGTTGATGAGCGCGCCCTTGATCAACGCACCGGAAGGCACAAAGGCGTCGGGCCCGTTGGCAGCACCCGAGGGGTAGTACCCTTCGGTAAAGTACTGCCGGACCAACAGCCCCACGCCGCTGATCGCCGGGCTCGCCATCGAGGTCCCCGTCGCGGTGGTGGTGCCGCAGCTTGTCGCGTTGTAGGACGATCGCGTGCTGCAACCCGGGGCATAAATCTCCGGCTTGCGGCGGCCGTCGCTGGTCGGACCCCGGCCACCGGTGCAGTGCTGGTTCTGGTTGGGCGTATCCCGGCTGGCGCCCACCGCAAGAACATTCTTGGCGTTCTCGGGGTTCTTCAGGAACGAGCCGTTGGTCACCGCAAACGCCACGACGTTGTCCTCATAGTCGTAGATAAACCGATCAATCGCGCGGCTCATGCCGTCGTAGTTGGTCGTGCCGTCGTTGCCCCAACTATTGGTGTGGACACGCGCCCCCTGCCCTTCGTGCTGCGCCAGCATGTTGTAGAACGCGGTCTCGCTGAAGGCCGGGATGGTGTCAAACGCGATCTTCGCCAGGTACGCCATCCCCCGGGTGTCGTTGCTCACGCCCGCGTCGCCCGCCGCGGTCCCGGCGGTGTGGGTGCCGTGAAAGTCAGACCCCATCGGGGCGTTGTACGCAACGATCTTGCGGTGGTCGGGCCCGGGGGGGTCGCCCTCTGGGTCGACAAACGAGCAGTGGTTGATGTTGATGCGCCCGTCGATATGGCCGAGGATCTGCCCCTCGCCGCGCAGCCCGTGATCCCACAGCGGGGTCTGCCCGCTGCTGTTGGACTGGATGATCCACGCGGTGGTGCTGTTGCGCTTGGAGAGCTCGGGAAAGTCGTCGATAAACTGCACGCCCTCGACCGCAGCGAGCTGCCCAGCCAGCGCACTAGGAGCCAGCACGTGCAGCAACGGCTGGTCGCCGATCGACGTGATCGACACCACCTCGGTCTTGTCGCTCATCATCAGGATCGAATCGATCGTCGCCTGCACGTCGGCGTCGATAAACAGGTCAACCATCAACGCCGACATCCCCAGACCCTGCAAGAGCAGCCGGTCGTTGGTCACAAGCTCGCGCTGCCCGAGGTCGGGCGCGATCTTCCAACTGTCGGCAAACGGCGTGTGCCAGCGGACAAACCCCAGCTGCGCCACCGCGTCGGCGTCGGCGTGAGCAAAGGTCGCGACGAAACTATTGATCGGCAGGTAGTCACCCAGCACCACGCCGGCGCCCTCGAGCGCCGTTCGCCGGGCGGGGGTCATCGGGCCGTCGAGTTGGATCACAAACCGCCCGGCCTGCCCGGCGAGCGTTTCCAACCCGCCCCGGGGCACCGAAGCATCGATCTCGCCGGTCTTCAGGTAGATCGAGGTCGGGCTGACCTTGCCGATCTTCTGGGTGTTCGAGAAGGTATCGCCCGGCCCGGCCACCGCCTGCCCGGCCATGGAGCACAAGAGCACAGCGGACGTTACAACAACAGGACAAACAGCCTTGCGGGTTCTCATCGACACACTCTCCTGGATTGGGCCTCGCTCGGCCGCTCTTGGTTTGGATATCTCTCTATCGTCGTCCCGCGCGAGGCTCTGGCCCGCCGATGGGCGAGACTGCCCACAGCCCGGGACAATACTCCGAACAAACGGATATCTGGGTTATTCGGGTGTTCCCCCTCTGGGAAAACCCACGCTGCAACGCCCGCCGACGATCGACCTGGAACCACTCACCCGATCAACGCGAGCGAGCCTGATTCTCCTTGGTACCCGACCGGGCGGGGCTGGGTCAAGGCCAAATCCCAAACCCGTGCCCCGATCCGCCCGCAACGCGGGGTTGGATCCCACTGTGCGATCGTGACCCATAAAAAAACACCCCGGGGCCAAATCCCCGGGGTGATGATTGGACTCTGTTCGTCGAGCCGTGCTAGCAGCCAGCGTTCCAGAGATTCAGGAAGAACAGCACGTCCTGGGTGTTCACGGTCCCGTCGCCGTTGACGTCGGCGGAGGGATCACCCGCGGTCCAGGCGTTGAGGAACGCGAGCACGTCCTGGGTGTTCACGCTGCCGTCGTTGTTGAAGTCGGCAACGCAGTCGTTGCAGAGCGCGTCGGTGATCGAAAACTCATCGAGCGCCGCCTCGACGATGGACCCATTCGACGCGTCCTCAGCAACGAAACGGATCTGCACCGTGCTGTTGGGCGTCACAAAGTCCGCAACCCGGAACTCGTGGTAGAACCACTCGCCCGACGCCTCGACACCCGTGGGGCCGACCGTCTCGGCGTTGACCCACGACCCGCCGTTGGTGATATCAACGCGGAAGGTGTCATTATTAGGATCGGCACCCTCGTCGTTAGAATACCAACGCCAGTAACTGACCACGGGATCGACGCTACTGGAGAGATCAAAGATCGGGCTCTTGAGCGTGGTCTTGCCGTTGTCGACGTCGAACTCACCGATGCTGCCACCGGCGCGGCCGTCGGTCACCCAGCAGATCGTGCCGGGGTCAGAGACATCATCACCGGGCTGTGCGGCCGTCGGCTGGGGATCCATGCGGTTCCAGACGCCCGTGGTGGCGCTGTCGCCCGCGTCGCCGACGGTCCAGCCGCTGTCGGACTCGAAGTCGTCGTCGACGACCACGTCGATCCCGTCAAGGGCCTGCGCCGAGTAGAACGATCCGGTCGGGTCGGCGTAGGTGTTGCCGTCGTCGCCCTCGATCTGGAAGAAGTACTCGACGACCGAGGTGCAATCCGCACCGGGAAGGGTCGCGGTATAAGAATCGCCGCCGTTGTGGGTAAGGCTCACACCGGTGAGGCCGACGCCGTCGATCTGGTACCACAGCTGCCCCGTCGCGGGAACCGGGTTCACGCCGTTTGCGGTGATATCGACATCAACCGTGGTGGTCATGTTGGGTGTCAGCATGTCGGGCAGCCCGCCGGGATAGGTGAAGAGGATGGGCTGGATATCCGGGAAGGGAATAGTGTGCAGCTCGAACGCCTGGCGGAGGTCATTGTAGTTGGGTGTGCCGTTGTCGAGGTTGCCGTCGTTATCGTCAACCGTGAGCACCTCGATCGCGGTGCCGGGGTGGGCTGCGTTATTGCCCGAGCCCCCGGAGGTAATGAGCAGCCAGTCCACGAAGAGCTGCTGGATCTCGGCGAGCCCGGCCGCGGAGCCGTAGGTTGTGCCAAAGTTCTCACGCGAGTGCCACCACACCCCGCCGAGCACCTGCCCGCAGAAGTGGATCGCCCCGCCGCAGGGATAGGTCACGATGGTGTTGTCGTTGTCGCGGATGTGGCCGCCGTTGGTGAAGAAGTTTTCACCGACGATACCCGTATCGTAAAGCAGTTCGCCGCAGACATCACCGAAGCCCTCGCCAAAGGAACCCTGCCCGAGCCCGAGCCGCGAGACGATGTAATGACCGTACTCGTGTGCCACGACCGTGGTGTACGCGGTGTTGTTACACCCGCCTCCAGCCCTGAAGAAGTTGATGCTGTTGCCGTCAAAGAACGCGTTGCAGGTTGAGTTGATGTTCACGTTCGTCGTGGTGACAAAGTCCATCCCGGTCCAGCTCGAACGATCTGTGATAAAGTCATGGATCAGCCCGGTGTGGATAAAGGCGTTGACCTGCGCGGTCTCGAACTGGCTCGGCGTCTGGTTGAAGGTCATCGAGGCCTCAACGCCCGGCGTCGCGGTCTCGCTCTCAGAGAGCACCCCGCCGCTGGCCTGGTTATTGATGTTGCACCACTGCCCGGTGTCAAAGTTGGCGGTGATGGTCACGTTCGAGTTCCCGCCGTGGCTGATGTTGAAGAACCCGTCGGCATCGGTGAACGCGTTGTTCCCGCCGGAGATCGCGACACGAACATTGTTCACGTCGAGCAGCGTCGGCGGGTTGCTCGCCATGTCGGGCAGCGTCCCCGGCGAGCCGAACCCGTCGACCCGTCCGAAGACGTCGATGTTGTGCACCTCGTTACGGGCTTCGAGCAGCACGCCCGTCGCAGCGTCCACAAAGAACGTGTACTTCTCGCGGTTCACAAGGTCGGGGTTCTCACCCACAAACCGCCACGCCCGCACAGCCTCGAATCCACTCTCGGTCTGACGCTGGAACACCACAATCTCGGGCGCAGACCACACGGGAAGTTTCCCGTACTCCGAGCCCCGGATGAAGTTCACCGCGTCCTGACCCGTCCACGCCATCGCGGGGAACCCGCCCTCGGGCGTCGCAACAAACAGCCCTGCCGCGTAGACCACCGACCACGTCCCGTCGTGGTTGTTGTGCGCGAGCACGCGCCCAACACTCGAATCGACCGGTAGCCCCTGCATCGTCTGCGAGTAGTGGAACACGAAGAACTCACCGAACTTCACGTCCATCGCGTAACGCTCTTCCAGCTCGAGCTCGCCCGCGCCAAACGCCAGACCGTGATCGCTCAACCAACGCTCGACCGCCAGACGCGGCGTGTTCGCGGTCGTCATGTTCTTGCCGTAGATAATCCGCGTCCGGCCCTGATCCTTGTAATAGCGGACACCGGGGAACTGTGCACTCAGTTCGTCCTGGGCAGCAGGCCCGCTCTTCACACCCGCCAGCGCAACCGGTGCGCCCACACACGCAAGCAGCGCAGCCGCCACAAGCACATTCCGTACCTTCTTCATCTGTGTCTCCTGCTCGGGGTCAAATCCGGGAAGAACATCCTCCCTCAAAGACACGCCGGGAGCGTCAACCCCCGGCGTGCGTGAAGATTCAGAGCTTAGCAGCCGACATTCCAGAGGTTCAGGAAGAACAGCACGTCCTGGGTGTTCACCGTCCCGTCGCCGTTGACATCCGCGGACGGATCACCCGCAGTCCACGCGTTGAGGAACGCGAGCACGTCCTGGGTGTTCACGTCGCCGTCGTTGTTGAAGTCGGCAACACACCCGCCGCAATCGACGTCATCAAGGATGAAGGCATCGACCGCCGCCTCGACGCGGGAGTCAACCCCGCCGTCGATCGCGCTGAAGCGCACGACCACGTTGTTGGTGAGCGACACAAAGTCCGCCACGCGGTGGCTGGCAACCGTCCACTGCATGCCCTGGTCGGTCAGGTCTTCCATCACGGTCCAGGACGAGCCGCCGTCGTCAGAGATCTCGATCGTGAAGCGGTCCTCGTTCTCGGTGGGGTTGTCTGCGCTGAACCAGCGGGCGTAAGAAACATAAGGATCGGCCAGCCCGGAGAGATCGAAGGTCGGCGAGACCAGGCGGGTCGGGCCGCCGTCGAGGTCGGGGTTCCCGAATCCGTTGCCGGTGATGTAGGCCTTGCCCGAGCCGTCGAAGTCGCTGGGCGGGTTGTTGCCCTGCACGATCGAACGCTTCCAGCCGCCGGCACTGACGTTCTCATTGACGACGGTGAACCCGTTGTCATCCTGGAAATCGTCGTCGAGAATCACCGTCCGCGCCTCGGCTGCAAACGCCTCAAAGGCCTCGGTGGGCGCGTTCTGTGGGTCGCGTCCGGTCGTGCCGTCGGTCGCCTCGGCCGAGACGTAGTACCGGACATCGGTCCGGCAATCGATCATGGGGAAGACCGCCTCGTAGACATTGTCGGAGGTCTCGGTCATGTCGATCTCGACAAAGCCCGAGCCGCTGTCCACGTGGAGCACACCGGTGCCGGGCGCAGCCTCGAACCCTGTGTTCGCAAACACAAGCACGTCAAAGGTTGTGCCGCCGGATGGCGAGACAGTGTCGGGAATGCCTGACGGGTAGACAAAGAGCAAGGGCACGACCTCCGGGCAGTCGATGAGGTGCTTGCCGAACGCTGCGCAGATCTCGTCGTAGTTGGGGGTGCCGTTGTTGATGTTCCCATCGTCGTCGTCGATGGTGAGCACCTCGATCGCGGTGCCCGGGTGGGCCGAGTTGTCGCCCTGCCCGCCGGTGGTGATGAGGAACCAGTCCACAAAGAGTTGCTGGACCTCGGTCAGCCCGGCAGCCGAGCCGTAGGTGGTCCCGAAGTTCTTGCGCATATCCCACCACACCCCACCGAGGAGCTGCCCACAGCTGTGGATCGCACCCGAGCACGGGTAGGTGCGATTGGTGGTCTCGTTGTTGCGGATGAACCCGCCGCTGGTGAAGAAGAACTCACCGACGATCGGGGAATCGTAGAGCATATGAGCGCAGCTGTCGCCAAAGCCCTCGCCGAACGCGCCCTGCGAGAGGTTGAGCCGAGAGACGATGTAGTGGCCGTACTCATGAGCCACGACGGTGGTGTACGCCGTGTTGTTGCAGCTGCCCGCCCTGCGGAAGAAGTTGATGCTGTTGCCATCGAAGAACGCGTTGCAGCTCGAGTTGATGTTCACGTTGACCGTGGTGCGGAAGTTCATCCCCGTCCAGCTCGACCGGTCGGTGATAAAGTCATGAATCAGCCCGGTGTGGATAAAGGCGTTAACCTGCGCGGTCTCGAACTGGGTCGGCGTCTGGTTGAAGGTCATCGAAGCCTCAACGCCCGGCGTCGCGGTCTCGCTCTCAGAGAGCACCCCGCCGCTGGCCTGGTTGTTGATGTTGGCCCACTGCCCGGTGTCAAAGTTGGCGTTGATCGTCACGTTCGAGTTGCCGCCGTGCGAGATATTGAAGAACCCGTCGGCATCGGTGTAGGCATTGTTCCCGCCCGAAATCGCAACGCGGACATTGTTGATATCGAGCAGCACCGGAGGGTTGCTCGCCATATCGGGCAGGTTGCCCGGGCTGCCGAACCCATCGACCCGACCGAACACGTCGATGTTGTGCACCCCGTCGCGGGCCTCGAGCAGCACACCTGTCGCCGCGTCCACAAAGAACGTGTACTTCTCGCGGTTCACAAGGTCGGGGTTCTCACCCACAAACTTCCACGCCCGGGTCGCGACCATCCCGTTGCCGGTGTCGACCTGATACGCGACAAGCTCGGCCCCCGACCACACCGGTAGCCGGCCGAAATCAGAGCCCTTGATGAAGCGCACCGCCTGCGCGCCCGTGAGGGCCATCGGCGCAAAGCCGTTGTCCGGACGGGCCGCGAACATCCCAGCCGCGTACACGACCGACCACGTGCCATCCATGTTGTCACGCACGAGAATCCGCCCGGGGCTCGAATCCACCGCCAGCCCGTCCATCTGCTGGGTGTACTGGTACGCCCAGAACTTGCCGAAACTTACATCACCCGACCAGGTCTCGACCAGGTCGAGATCACCCGCCCCAAACACGTCGCCGTGTTCAGCCAGGAACGACTCGGCCGCGACGCGGGGGGAGTCTGCCATGGTCATCTTCTGCCCGTAGACGATCCGCGAGCGGTCGCCGTCGTGCCACATGCGGACGCCGGGGTGCTGCTGCATCAGGTCCTGCACAGCGTCGATGGTCTTGTCACCACCAGACACGCCGCCACCAGCCAGCGCGTTGGTCGATCCGGCGATCGTCGCCAGGCACAAAGCGGTCAACAAATGCTTGCGAATCCTCATCAGTACGTTCCTTTCCTCGGGGGTGGGGGGGGAGTCTTCTTCCGGGCTCGTTCTCAAGCGGTCGGCAGCGTGCCGATCGCGGTGTTCCATTTCCTGTCTGTTGCGCGCGGTGTGTCGCGCCGATCCTCTAACATCCACCCACCCACGCGTTCAGGAACGCGGTGACGTCGAGGGTGTTGACGCTGCCGTCGTTGTTGATGTCCGCCGACCCGTCGCCCGCGGTCCACGCGTTCAGGAACGTCAGCACGTCCTGCGTGTTCACGTCGCCGTCGTTGTTGAAGTCCGCGATGCAACCGTCCTCGCACACAAACTCGCTGATGGTCAGCGCATCAATCCCGGCCTCGACCGTGTCGTCGCCGCCCGCGTCGATCGCCCGGAACCGTACCCGGATCGTCGAAGAAACCGGGACCTCCGCCCCGATCACGATCTCGTCGGTCCGCCACGCCAGCGCCACGTCCGTGTACGCCCTGACCTGCACATAGTTCGCCCCAAACTGATCGGTCGCGACATCCACAAACAGCCCGTCGCCCGGCCCGATCTCGACACCCGGGAACCCGCTCATCCAGTAGCTGAACCCGATCGCCCCGCCGTCGGACATATCCATCACCGGCGAGATCAGTGCGGTCGTCCCGCCATCAATATCCTGGAACACCGTGTTGCCCGTGATATAACATTGGCCCGAGCCGTCCGCGTCGCCGTCAGGATCGCCAAACCCCGAGTCCACCGGCACGCCCAACTCCCAGTTGCCGTCCGAAGCGCCGCTATCAATGATCCACCCGCTCGGGCTCTCGAAGTTCTCGCTCGACACCACCGTCAGCTCGCCGACCTGTGCCTCGAAGAACCCCGTCGGGGCGTCCTCGGGCAGACGGACCACGCCGCCCTCGTCACCCATCGCCTCGATGTAATACCGCGGCGAATCAGCGCAGGAAGCCGCGGGCAACGTCGCGGTGTACGACCCACCCCCGTTGTCAGCAAGCGACGCACTCACAAACGACCCGCCGTCATAGCTGTAATACAGCTTCTCGGTCCCGGGCACGACCGTCTCCCGGCCGTCCAGAATCTCCACCGCAAAGTCGGTGCTCTGCCCCGCCGGCATCGAAAACACCCCGCCGTCGGGAAGTGTCACAAACAACGGCGGCGAGATCTCGATCTCAAACGACCCCGGGTTGATATCAAAGAAAATGTTGTCCGACGCCCGCACCTTAATCCGCGCCTGCGTGGTCTGGATGTTGCTCGGCACCGTCACAAACTCGCTGCCGTCGTTGGGCGTGTTCGCCGCCAGCACCGTCGGGAACGTCTGCCCGTTATCCGTCGAGAGCAGGATGTCCACCTGCGACGCGTTGATCGGCGCAGCGCTGGTGTTGGCAACGTCCCACATCACCGTGCCCTGCCCGGCCCACACCTCGCCGCCCGAAGGCTCGGTCGCAACGAAAGGCCCCGCCGACCCGACCACGGTGTGCGTCACCTGGTCAAACTGCACACCCCCGCCCCCAGCCCGGTTGTCCCGCGCCGTCACCCGCCAGACATACGTCCGCGAGACCTCGGGTAAACGGTCCTTCTTGTCGGTCTGGTTCGCAAGAATCGTCGCCAGTCTCGGCACCGTCCGGCTCGGGCTCAATGTCCCCGTGTAGCTGCGGTTGAGCGGAAACTGCCCATCATCGGGCGTCGTCAACGTCGCGGTCGGCCCGCGGTCGCGCTCCTCCCAGCAGTACGTCAGCGTGTCGCCGTCGGGGTCGCTCCCCGTCGCGGTCAGCGTAAAGGGCGTCCCGATCGGGATCGAATACCCCGGCCCGGCATCCACCGTCGGCCCGTTGTTCCCGGTGTTGGTCTGCTGGTCGCAGTTGTTGCCCGAACCGTTTGTAATATAGTTGCGGATCGCGTCGTAGGAGTTCGATCCAAAGTACGCGTCCGAACGGTTCTGGATGTTGTCTGAGCCGCAGATCCCCGCATAGCCCATGATCGTGCTCGCCGAGCCCGGCTCGTAGGCGTTGCTCCCCGAACGGTTCCCGCCGCCGCAACTGCTGGTGCTGCTGTTGAAACAGTGGTTCGCGCCGAACTGGTGCCCGATCTCGTGGGCGACATAGTCCACATAGAACGAGTCACCCTGCGGGCTGGGAAGCCCCGTCACGCCGCCGGCTTTGCTGCTCCGGCACACCACCCCGAGGTACGCGACCCCGCCGCCCCCGGTTGAGAAGACGTGCCCGATGTCGTAGTTGCTGCTCCCGATGATCGAGTTGCAGGTCGCGATGTTCTGGCTGAGCATCGCCCCGCCGTTGTTGTTGGAATAGGGGTCCGAGCCGGGGTTGGTAAAGACCAGTTGGTCGTTGTTCCCGACCAGCACAAGCCGCACCGCGACCTCGACCTCATAGATGCCGGTCACCCGGTTGATCGCGGTCACGATCGCCGCCTGCCCCAGCGCCCGGGTCCCGCCGTGGAACTGCGTGTATTCGCCCGTCGCCGCGTTCGCCAGGCGGTACGTCTTCAGGTTCTCACCACTCCGGCTCGAGCCCCCCCCGTTCTGGTTCTGCCCGAACACCTCACCGATCGCGCCCTCGCACCGCCAATCGTCCATGCGCACGTTGTCAGCCGCGTAATAGCTCGCGTAGTGCGTGCTGTCGCCACGGTTGAGCGGATCGACCATCACCCGCCCACTCGGCGAGAGCACCTGGGCGTGAAAGCCCTGAGGCGTGATGTCCAGCCGCACCGTCGCGGCCGGGTCGTCGATCCCCTGACCCACATACGTCCTGATGTCCGGATACTTCCGCTGCAGCGCGGGCTCCATGATCGGGCTCTCGACAATCTCGAACGCCTGATACTCCCCCGTCGGCATCGGGATCGCAAACAGCAGCGGCGCCTCGACCGCGTCCCTCGTGAACTCAAGAGGCGCCTTGCGGAGGTGACGGGTGATCGTCTGCAGGTCCGCCCGGTAGGTCACAAAGTGCGCCGGCCGCACCCATGCCTCACGACCCAAGAGCTCGTCGCCAGCCTGACCGAGCATGACCCACGACCCGTCCCACGACGACTCCTGCACCCGCTGAGGCACCCCCGCGTCCTGTGCCATCGCAAGACCCGACTGCGACAAACACACCCCCGCAGCTACTATCAAAGTACGAATACAGACGGCACAACGAGTCGAGCACACCATCGCATCTCCCTCTCTGAATGGTCACCGAGCCGCGAGGAACCTCCTCCAGCACGCTCGGATGCCTTGCTATGCGGAGAAGGAGCCCGCCATGTTCCTCCCATTTCAGAGATCAACACCGCGCCAAAGCCCGTCGCCGGGCCGAACCCTTCTCCACACGAGGCATAACCCGGGCAAGACAGGCCGCGCCGACCATGGTCTCAACCCACCTGTGTCTTTGTATCAGAGATCGGCTCCCGCACCAACCCCCATACGCAGAACCCGACACAGAACGCACAGAAGTTTGTCCAACCCCTTCCCATCTTCGCGCCACCCCCACGCACACCACCAAAATGCCCAAAAAAACACCAGTACACAACAACACCCCGTACCATCACTGGGTCGCGCCGATTGGTTCCACCGGACAATCAGGATGGCGCACGTTCCAGCCCGCTCGCATCCGCCCCGATCAGCAGCCAAGACCCCACAGATTCAGGAACAGCAGCACGTCCCGAGAGTCCACCACAAAGTCCCGATTGATATCTGCTGCCGGCCTCTTCGCCGCAAAGTCGTTCAGCAACGCCACCAGGTCCCGCGTGTCCACCACCCCGTTGCCGTCGTGGTCCGCGACACACGCCGTCTGGCACTCGTCAGGCACGCCGTCACCATTCACATCCGCGCTCGACCCGGTCGCGATATCACACGAATCAGGCACGAGGTTCTGGTTGCAGTCTGTGCCGTTGCTCCGCAAAAAATCGAACCCCGTCGGCCGCTCGATCCCCGAATCAATCGACTGCACGTACGCCCGCACCATCTTGCCCGAATCCACATCAAACTGGTAGATGCGGGCGTTGGTCAGGTGCAACGCCGAG
The DNA here is from genome assembly GCA_030950285.1 of Planctomycetota bacterium. Classification (GTDB taxonomy): domain Bacteria; phylum Planctomycetota; class Phycisphaerae; order Phycisphaerales; family UBA1924; genus PNC22. Next base: position 57,023 of record JAUZRR010000043.1, read on the forward strand.
GTGCCGCTCCCCTCAACCACCTTCCCACCGCCCGGCCGACCCTCGTGGTCGTGCGCCCGGCTCACATAAATATCCCCGTCCGGCCCGACCCGGATGCACCAAGGCTGATCGAGCGTCATCCGGTCGGCTGTCCCCCCGCGGTTGAACTGTCGCACAAACGCCCCGCTCACGCCGTCAAACTCCAGCACCTGGTTCGTCCCCCGGCTCGCCACCAGCACCCGACCGTCCGCCAGCGCAAGCACGCCGCGCGGATCATCGAGCCCGCCGTTGTCGCCCGCCGACACCAGCTCGCGCACAAACACGCCCGACCCCGCGTCAAACTCGAGCACCCGCCCGTCGCCGCTCGTCACCAGCAACAACCCTTCGGGCGAAATCGCCAGCCCGAACGGCCCGACCAACCCCCCCGCACCCGGCAACACCAGGTCGCCCAGATACACGCCACTGTCCGGGTCGTACGCCTTCACGCTGTCGGTCCCCGTGCTCGCAATCAGGAGCGACCCCCACGGGCTGATCAGCATCGCCCCGGGCGCAGCCAACCCGCCGTCGCCCGACACCACAAGATCGCGCAGGTACGCCCCGTCGCGGCCGAACTCCGCGACCCGCGCATCGACCATGCTCGTGGCCAGCACCCGCCCGTCAGGCAACGCCAGCACGTCGCCGGCCTCAGCAAGCCCCGCGTCGGCCGAGTCGCGCACGACCGTCCCCGTCAGGCTCAAAAACCGCCGCAGCACCGGCCGCGCTTTGTCCGCGATCCACACGTCGTTGGCCCCGTCGAGCGCGACCAGATCAATCACCCCGTCCCCGTCGCAGTCTTCGCAGCTGTCGAGCAGCGCATCACGATCGAGGTCCAGACTCATATCGAGGTTGATCTCCGAGTAGTCGCTGATCCCGTTGCCGTTGCAATCGGTCTCGCACTCGTCGGGCACGCCGTTGCCGTACTCATCGGTGCTGATGAGCGTCTCGATGTCGTAGTCGTCAGGCAGCAGGTTGTTGTTGCAGTCGGGCTCGCACTCGTCGGGGCGGCCGTTCTCGTTGATGTCGTTGCTCGTGCCCATCGCGATGTCGTCTGGGTCGAGCACACCGTTCCCGTTGCAGTCCTCGCACTCGTCGGGAATGCCGTTGCTGTTGACGTCCAGGCTCGTCCCGCCCGCGATGTCCTCGTCGTCGGGAATGCCGTTGAGATTGCAATCAGCCGCCACGCACGCCCGATCGGCAAGCAGCGCCCTCATCACCCCGGCTGTCACCGTGTGGAACCGCAGGTCGTGGTTGGCATCCCCGCCCGTGTGCGTCTGGCCGCAGTACGACATGATCGGCCCGCGCTGCGCCGGGGTGTAGGGGTCGTTGCACGTGTCCAGCCCGTAGCCCTGGGTATGCCCTGTGCCGAAGTTGTGACCGAGCTCGTGGGCCGGGATGATGATGTCCCGGTTGTACACGCCCGGCCGCTCGGGGTCGGAAAAATACCCCAGCGTGTAGCCGCTCACCGAGTACCCGTTGCGCCCGCACACCGAGCTGCCGTAGGCAATGCCGCCGTACCAGAAGTTCGCCCGACCCGACAAAAACTGCGCCACATCTCTTGGCGTGTCTTCCATGTTCGCGTTCCAATAGTCTCGGAACGCCCCGAGCGGGTTCTCCTCATTGAACAAATCATCCGGGTCGTCCCACACCCGCACAAAGCTCAGCGTGAGCGCCGTCCCCACGTCGCGCAAATAAATATCGCTGATCGCGCCGTACAACTGCACGATGTACGCCGCCTCCGCCTCAAGATCAAAGAACTGCTCGTACAGCTCGTAGTCCGTCTCGACCGCGACCTCCACCAGAAACAAGCCCGGCCGCGCCGCGCCGCGCGTCGGCGCCGACCCGCCCGTCGGTTCGACAAGCCCCGACGACTCAACTCCACAGCCCGGGAGCGAGCCGCCCGTCCCCGGATCGGGCAACACCAGCGCCTGCCCCTCGGGCATCATCCGCCCGCCCCCCGCGCGGCTGGTCACCACAAACCGCTCGCCGCTGCCCAGCTCGATCCGCCCGGACATCGCACCGCGATACTTGCTCAGGTACACATGCGACTGCGCATCACCCTCGACCTGCCCCCGCAACAGCACCACCGAATCAACATCAAACCCCAGATCAACATCCTCGCCCCACCGGTCCCCGACCACAAACCTCGTCCCCGGCCGCGTTACCGCAAACCGCGTCAGTTCAAGCGACACGAACTCCACCCCGCCATCCATCCCCGGCACAGGCACATCCGAAAGCACAACCCGATCGCCTTCCGCAAGCCACATCACAGCTCCCTCATCAAACGCAAATTCGGCATGCCCAACCTGTCCAGCCGCCGACCCTACCGGGAGGCACAGCCCAAAGACCACCGCAACGACATATATGATTCTGGCATATTCATGGGTTCTCATAGCGACCACCATACACCACAACCCCCGAATGGCCTCACACAAATCCAAGTGCTCGATTCTTGATCTCACGGGTTCCAATTGCCGAATCTCACAGTTTGCTCATGCCGAACGAGCCTCAAGCAGTGTGTGGAGAGCTCCTGATCTCCGCGACCATGACCCCACTCCCGCAACCACTCCATCAAAAAACCCCAGGGGTGTGCCCGGGGTTCTTGGAAAGCACGGATTGAACGATCAGTTGATCAGCAACCAGCATTCCAATCATTGAGGAACGAGATCACATCAATCGTATCGACCTGACCGTCACAGTTGTGGTCGGCATTGGCATTCCCCGCACTCCAGTCGTTGAGGAATCCAATCACATCCAGCGTGTTCACGGTGCCGTCAATGTTGTAGTCACCCCGCCCGCACGCCCCGAGGATCATCCGAACCTCGAACACA
>JAUZRR010000044.1 GCA_030950285.1 Planctomycetota bacterium
TGGTACTGGGCAAACGCCGACGGGGCCGCAGCCAGCGAGAGCGAAAGAGCGAGCGGGTGAGTCTGGTGGTCAACATCGGTTTGGTCCCCGGGTGGTGTTTGGTGCTCCGCCTCGTGCCGGACCTGCACTTCTCTTGTGTATCAATATATCTTAACCCAAGGCATATACCAGCAGACATTCCGGGCGGGACGGCGGCCCGGGTGTCGAGACGCTCGGCGGTGGTGTGTATCTGGGTAATCCTGCGTAAACCCTGCCCCCACAATCGTTTCAAACAAACCTCTGGGGTTGCTGGCATTGTCGCGGGGATGGCGCACACTGTGGATGGCCGGTACAGGCGTGCTGGGGTTGTCACCTTCTGGAGAGGGGGGCGGCGTCGGTGCGTTGGCAAGCCGTCGGCGAGTCGTCGAGCGGCAAACAGCAGAGAGGAATTCGTGGGCCCCGGGCCCGCGGTGGTGTATGAGCGCTCTGACCCGTCAAACCGAATCCCCCTTCCGGGTGCTCGATTGGGAGCCCGAGGTCGCCCAGATGCTCGACGAGCACCACCTGGTCGCCTGGTCCAAAGCGGCGCGGCGGCGGATCGACTTCGCAGCCTGCCTCAACCACTTCCTCTCGCTCCAGCCCGATACCGAGGTCCTGCCCCTCTATGGCAAGCACATCACCGACCTCGATTCCTTCTGCCACCAGCTCGAACGGGTGCTGCCCGGCGTGCCGATCAAGCGGCGGATCGACGGCCCCGAGGGTGTGGTCGGGCTGCTGCGGTCAAGGCACACGTTCCGCTTCCGCCCGGCGAGCCGCTTCCGGTACTACATCTGGAACGACGCCGACGTGCTGCTGCGGGCCGACCACAAGCTCTTCGGGCAGTTGGTCGATGCGCTGGCGGGCGTGGCAGCCGAGGCCGAGTACGCCAGCGACGAGCTGCTGCTGGTGCAGCGGGCGGTGATGATCGGCAGCCCGATGCTCGACCTCTACGGCGAGAACCCCAACGGGCAGTTCCAGAGCTGGTACGACGACGGGCTGGGCGACCCCTTCTGGGGCGTGGTCACCGACGTCAAGGCCCCGCCGGTGCTGCGGTACCAGATCGACCTGCTGAGCAAGTAGATAGAGCGCCTTGCATCAAGGTGTTTCGTTGTTGTGGGTGGGTGTCGTTGTCCCCTCGCTTGCGCGTGGGGCTCTGTCTTGCTCCCGTCGCTTGCGCGGGGGGCTCTGTCTTGCTCCCCCTCCCGCGCCCCGTGGGAGGGGGTTGGGGGGAGGGTGCCTTTGTTCGTCAATCTCGGTCCAGACAGTTGAGCGCGAGTAGCCTGGGCGGTGCGCACGACCTTCGATCCGGCCTACGCTTTCGCCATGCTTCGTATCATCGGTGGCACCCACAAACGCCGGAAAATCTACACGCCCCGGGACGCCGAGACGACCCGACCGATGCCCGACCGGGTGCGGCTGTCGCTGTTCAATCTGCTCCGTGGGCATTCTGAGGGCGTCGAGGTGTTCGACGCCTTTGCCGGCAGCGGGGCGCTGGGGTTCGAGGCCCTCAGCCGCGGGGCGACCTACGCGGTCTTCATCGAGCGCGACCGCAAAGTCGCCGGCCTGATCGAGGACACCGCGGACGATCTCGACATGCTCGACCGCTGCGAGATCGGAATCAGCGACGCCCTCGGAGGCGGGGCGCTGGCGCGCTGCCCCGAGGGTGTGCATCTGATCTTCTTCGATCCGCCCTACCCGCTGGTGCTCGATCCGGCGCAGTGGCCGCGCGCGAGAGACCAGTTCGCCCGGCTCGTCGGCAAGCTCGACGACACCGGCTACGCGGTGCTGCGGACGCCGTGGCCGTTCTACCACGAGGAGGGCGGCCCCGAGCCAGACGCCCCCGCACCCCGGCGGGGCTTCCGCGAGCGTGAGGCATCCCAAGCCGCCGCGGCTGGCAAAGCGCCCGAGACCGACCCGGCGCTCGAAGACAAGGCACCGCCGCCGCCGAGGGTGCGGGTGGATGTGGACCTCAAAATCGCCGGAGCGCTCGGGCCGGAGACCCACGTCTACGGCACGATGGCGATCCACCTCTACATGCGCGATCCCAATGCGGCGGGCGAGCCCGATGCGACCGGGTAGACTCTGGGTGTGAGCGAACATAGGGATTTATTGTTCGGGTTGAACGACGCGCAGCGGCAGGGCGTGCTGCACGAGGGGTCGCCGCTGATTGTCCTCGCCGGTCCCGGCACGGGCAAGACGAGGCTGATCACCCACCGGGTCGCCCACCTGATCCTCGAACGCGGCGTCGAACCTTCGACGATCGTCGCGGTGACATTCACGAACAAGGCTGCTGGCGAGCTGCGGGAACGGCTCGCGGAGTTGGTCGGCCCCTCGGCAGCCGACAGTGTTCACGCCAACACGTTCCACGGCTTCGGGCTCCGGCTGCTGCGACGGTTCCCCGATCTCTCGGGGATCGGAGGCTCGCCCGAGATCATCGACAGCGCCCAGCGACGAAGGCTGCTGCGCACACTCGTGGGCGAACACAACATCTACGGCCCGCTCCTGGCACTCGGGGCCGAAGCGCTCCTCGATGAAGCCGGCAAGATGATCGAACTGTTCCGCCACAACGCGCTCTCACCCGGCGAGTGCGCCGCGTTTGCGCGCGCATGGGCCGAGCGACTCGGCGAAGGGCTCGGGTCCGATGGCAGCGCGATCGACGACGACAGTCTCGCAGCCCAGCGGCAAGAACACGCCCGCTTTGCGGCACACGCCGAGCTGTACGGGTTGTTTGAGAGCGCCTGCCGCGCCCGGGGGTGGCTGACGATCGACGAGCTCATCACGCTGCCGGCAATGTTGTTGCGCGAGCACGAGCGGGTGCGGGCGATCTGCCACAGCGACTACCGGCATTTCGTCGTTGACGAGTTCCAGGATGTGAACCTCGCGCAGATCGGGCTTGTGCGCGCGCTCGCGCCGCCGGAACGTCATCCCGACCTGGTGGTGGTGGGCGACGATGATCAGGCGATCTACGAGTTTCGCGGAGCAGACGACCGGGCGTTTGCACGGTTTGCCTCGATCTGGACCGATTCGACCACGCTTGAGTTGACCGAGAACTACCGCTCGCAGCCGCCGGTGCTGGAGGTTGCCAACGCGGTGATTGCCCGCGCGAGCGACCGGTTTGCGCCCGAGAAACGGATCGAGCGGGCCGAGGTGTTGCTGCAAGAGGATGTGGCGCCGGGCGCAGCGGTCGAGATCGTGCAGCTCCAGCGCGATCCGCAAGCCGGGGACGCGATCGCGGCGATGGTTCGCGCCGAAGCAGCGCGGGAACCGGACGGGCCACTGTCGCGGATCGCGGTGATTGCGCGGGCGCATTCAGAACTTGATTCGATCGGCGAGGCGCTCGAACTCGAGGGCATCCCCACCCAGCGGCACACCCAGCGGGGGGTCGCAGGCGACGAGGGGGTGCAGGATTTGCTCGCGTGGGTCGAGTTGCTCGTGGACCCCAAAGCGAGCTGGGCGGTGCGGCGGGTGTTGGGGCGGCCGCCGTTCGGGGTGGACGTGCAACAGCTCGCGGCGTGGGAGCGGGAGTTCATGCAGCAACGCCGGCTCGCGGTGCTGGGCGCAGACAGCACTCGGGACAAGGGCACGTCGGATTCCAGCGACGCGGCTTCGGCGATTTTGGCTGTAAAACAAGGCGATTACGCCGGGTGGCTCGCGGTGCGCGCAGCAGACGACACGAACGTCGGAAGGTTTGCCGACGCGCGGCGCGAGCTGTTCGAGCAGGCTTCGAGCGACACCGCAGCCGACATGGTCTGGACGATCGCGACCCGGTTTGATCTGGTGCACGCCGACCTGCTCGGGCCGCGGGATCGTGCGCTGCGGGTCGAGCGGGTGGTGCGCGTGGTGCGGTTTGTGCGCGCGGTGCAGCACCGGCTCGATCCGCCGGGCGACCTCGGCGCGTTCTGGAGTTACTACCACGACCTCGACGAGCGGGACCGTTCGTTCGGCGCGACCGGCGAGGAGGCGGTCGGGCGCGATGAGGAAAGCGAGGGGAGTGTCGCCAACGCGGTGCAGCTGCTGACCGCGCACGGGGCGAAGGGGCTCGAGTTTGACGTGGTGTTTGTGCCCCGCGTGAATCCGTCGCACGGCTTTCCGAAGACCTCGGGCGGGCAGCACGGGCCGGTGCTGCCCGAGGGGCTGGTCGATCGGCTGGGCGATGAGCGCGACGCCAAGGCGCGGTCGCGGGCTGAGGAACGGCGGATTTTCTACGTCGCGGCGACCCGGGCCGAGCGCAGGCTGGTGCTGCTGACGAAAAAAACCAAGACACGCAGCATGAGCGAGCACTACGCCCAGGAGCTGCTCTACGACGAGCCGGACCTGATCGTCTCGCGCGAGCTGGTTGAGGTGCTCGGCGCGGGCGGCGGGCGCGATGCCCTGGCGGCCGAAGCGCCGGCCGGCGCGGTCCGCGAGATGCAGCGGCGTGCTGCCGATACCGAGCGCAGGGCGGCGCGAGCCCAGGCGGCGGCGGCGCTTGACGCGGTTGATGCGGCCGACGCTGACCCCGAGGCGATCGCGCGCGCGGTCGAAGATTTCCGCAGGGCTGCGGCACGAACCGCGGTCGCGGCGGTGTTTGACGCGACGGGAGAAACGCCGGCGTGGGCCGAGGGCGCGGGTGCGGGCGAGGCCGCGACACGCCTGGCAGTGAGCGCAACCGAAGAACCGACCGAGGTTTCGGGGTTTGTGTTTGCGCCGATGCGGGCGCCGATCGACCTGAGCTTTACGACGATCGATCATTACACGCGGTGCCCGGCGTGTTTTTATGTGCGGCACGTGCTGGGGCTCGGTGAAGCGCCGACGCCGGCGCTCTCGACCGGGGGGTTGGTCCATCAGGCGATGGAGTGGTACGGGCGCGCGTGGCGGGATGCGGATGTCGAGGGGAAATCACCGCCGGGGGTGGACGAGCTTGTGGCGTACGGGCGTCGGCTGTTTGTTGCGCAGCTGCGCACGGGCGGCGTGGGGGACGGGCTGACAGCGGACGAACTGGCAGCGATGCTGATGCGCGCGCATGAGATGATGGTCGAGAGCCGGGCGGAGATTCTGGAGATCGAGCGAAGGATCGTGTTGCCTTATGTCGTGGACGGGGCGGAGCACCGGTTGGTTGCCAAGCTCGACCGGGTGGATCGGATCGACAGCGGCGTGCGGATCGTGGACTACAAGACGGGCGGGGCGAGCAAAGCGAAACTCGAGCCGCGGAAGGACGACTTGCAGCTTGGGGTTTACGCGATGGCGATGCGGCACGAAATGCCGGAGGTGGGGGGGCGGGCCGAGTACTGGCTTTTGCGGACCGGCGAGCGGGGGACGATTGATCTCGACGGGATCGACGAGGCAAAGGTGCGGGGCGCGATCGACAAGGCGGTGCGGGGGATGATGTCGGGCGAGTTCCCGCGCAAGCCCGGGTGGTCGTGCAGCGGGTTGTGCCGGTTGCTGGTGGTGGGGGCGGACGAATAGCGCAGTGCGCGTGGTGCAGCCGAGCTTGTGCTCGGGGCTCGGTGTGTGGCGGGCGAGTCTTTGTGAGTCGGTCAGATTCTGACGGCCAGGTCGCTGAGGTTGTCGAGGCTGAAGGTGTTGTTCTCGCCGTCTGCCGACCAGAGGCGGACGATGTTGGCGTTGCTGTCTGCGGCGACAACGTTGACGGTTCCGGCGGCGGAGACGTACGCGCTGAGTGTTCCGGTCGGCCGGGTTTGGTTGTCGGTGACGAAATCGGTGAGGGTGTCGGTGTTCCAGACGGGGTCGCCGGGCCGCCAGTGGATTCGGACCAGTGCGCTCCCGTTGTCGTACCCGGCGTAGTTGATAATGTTGGTGGGTGTGAGCCACGCGGTGAGGTTGCCGCCGACGATCGCGGGGACGTTGCCCTCGACGGTTGCGGACATATCGGTCTGGGTCCAGTTGCCCGCGCCTCGGCCGGTGAGGGTGACCCCGTTCTGGAGAGCGCCGCCCGAGCCGCCGCCCGTCGCGGAGTTCGAGGTGAAGGACATTCTGTCCAGTGTCAGGTTCTCGGCATTGAAGATGGCCCCGCCGAAGGTGCCGACGACCACCCCTGAGTGCAGGGCCAAGTCAGATATGCTGGCGCTGAAATCGCTTGCGCCGTTCCCGTCCGAGACGACGAAGTGGCGGGATGTGGAGCTGCCGGAGATATTGATGCCGAGGGCGTTGCCGTCGGAATCCACCCCGCGGATGGTCAGTGCGTCGGTGATCTGGATGAACCCGGAGGTGAGCCCGATGGTCGAGCCCCGCAGCGAGGCATCGAACTCCACAATGTCGGCTCCGCTCGCGGCGTTGGCGTCGATTACGGCTTGCCGTAAAGACCCGGCCCCCACGTCGTTGGTGTTCATCACCGTAAAGGTCGAGAGCAACTGGCGGGGCAGCGAGAGCCCACAGAGCCCAGCGATGGGTTTGCCCTGAAAAGAGCAGTGATGAACGCAAGGCGTGAACCGGAATGCGGACGAGATTCCACGAAAGAGGTAAAAAACTAATGGTAGTGGATAGACCCACACGCGGCACTGGGGGTTTCAGGTGTTTGTGTGATTGTCTTGCGTGTATTGCGACAACGGTACTTGCCTGAACTCGCCATCTTGCCAGCAATGCCACCAAGGCTCCGGGTCGAGGCGATGCGCGCACAGGCACAGCCCAAGGAAAAACGCCACAAGCCATTGAGCTTGCGGCGTTCTGCGTTGAAGTGGAGGCGACCGGGATCGAACCGACGACCTCTTCCATGCCATGGAAGCGCTCTACCAAAACTGAGCTACGCCCCCAACGTCTTGATGTCTTCGGACAGCTTCGGCCCGAACGGCCAATGGTAGGAACCCCGACCACGCCGTCAAGCGGGCGGCGGCCCGAGCAGCCGGGCGACTGCCTCGCGGGCCAGATCGGTCGAGATCTGCTCGATTCGGCACCGCTCGGGGTGCTCGTCGGCCAGTTCGCCGGGGCCGAGGGGCTCTGGGCCGATCTCCCCGGCTGCCAGGCGGATCTCACGCGGGAGCCCCCCGGCCCGGGTGCGTTCGGGCAGGATGGTCCAGCGCGGGTCGGTCGGGCCAAAGAGGGCAAGGGTCGGCGTCCCGAACGCGGCGGCGAGGTGCCTGGGGCCGGTGTCGTTGGTGACCAGCAGGCGGGCGCGGGCGAGGATCGCTTTGAGCGCCGCGAGGGTCTGGCCGTGCTCGGTAAGCAGCACCGGCGCGGCGGTCTGGCAGGCGTCGTGGACCGCCTGCGCGACCTCCTCTTCGCCCGGGCCGGTGTTGATGAGGACGCGCAGGTGGTGGTGGTCGGCGAGGTGGTCAGCGAGTGCCGCGAAACGCGCGGCGGGCCAGCGCTTGGCGGGGTTGTTGGCGCCGGGGTTGAGGACGGCAAGCGCGGTGGTGTTCGACTCGGGCTTGTGTGCTGCGCTCGCGCCGAGCCCGGCCGAGCTGAGCACCTTCGTTGCCTCGGCCCGGTCGGCGTCGCTGAGGGGGAGCTCGAGCGTCGCGCCCTGGGGCAGCACCGACATCGCGTCTTCGAGTTCTTCAAAGGGCGGCGGTGGATCACCCAGCAACGCCCGCCCGGCGGCGTAGTAATATGCGCACGCCGGGACCGCAGCCCAGCGGCGTTTGCTGATGCCGGTGGGCGCGCGCACCGGGGCGTGCAGCCGGTGCGTCAGCAGCAAACCCCGCCCGTCGCGGTCGTAGCCGACTCTTCGTGGGATGCCGGCGATGCGGGTGGTCAGCGCGGTCGAGAACGAGTTGGTCAGCAGCAGCGCAGCATCAAACCGCAGCGGGCGGACCCGGGCTGCGACCCGCTTGGGACCCATCACCCCCGACGCCCGCTCGACGAGTGTTTCGTCGAGCAGCGGCGTGCCTTCGAGCAGCGCCGCGACCGCGGGTCGTGCCAGCCCGGCGATGAACGCGCCGGGGAGCGCATCGCGCAGCAGCCGCAGCGTCGGGGTCGCCATCACCGCGTCACCGAGCCACGAGGGCAGCACCACCAGCAGCCTGCCCGGCTTGGCGGGAGGCTGCGCTCGGGAATGACGCCGTCGGCTGTTGGGTGGGTCGGGATTGTCCGGATTGGTGTTCACCGCGAACGGAGGATACGAGCCGTTGCGGCGGCGAGGTCGGGGAGTTCGCCATCGACCCCGACGCGGATGCAGCGCGCGGGTTCGATCCCCGCGCGCCGCCCGGCCTCGATGTCCCGCTCGGCGTCGCCGACCATCCAACTCGATGCCAGATCGAGGCAGAGGTCGTCGACAGCGGCGAGGATCATGCCCGGCTGAGGCTTCCGCCACGGGTGCTCGACGTTGAACGGCTCGACCACGCCCAGCGGGTGATACGGGCAGAAGTAGGTCCGCTCGATGAGCGACGAGCCGGGGCGGTCGGGGCGGTCGGGGTCGGGCAGCAACTCGGCGACCCGGGCGTTGGTTGCCTCGACCTCCGCGATCGTCGCGCCGCCTCGAGCGACCGAGCCCTGGTTGGTGATGACCACCAGCGCAAACCCGGCCCGGCGGAGCGCGAGGCACGAATCGTGGACGCCCGGCAGGAGCGCCACATGGGCGGGGTCGGCGAGATCACCCCAGCGGCCGGCGAACGCCTCGTCGGGCAGCTCGGCGTTGGCGATCAGGGTGTCGTCACGGTCAAGAAAGACCGCAGGGTGAAGCGTGCGCGACATGCGCGAAGAATAGCGGACGGAACCTCCGAACAATACCAAACAGACCGGTTCATTCCCGCTTCAGGCTGCACCAGGCGGGCTGGAAAGCCCGCCCCCCTGATTGGGCAGAGGTTCCGGGTGCTACTTCTCGACCGGCGCCAGCCCCCAGAGCCAGGCGATCTGGGCGAGCTCGACACGGTTACGGGCGTTGAGCTTGACCCCGAGCGAGACCCGGTGGCCTTCGATGGTCTTGGTCGAGCGGTGCAGGCTGCGGGCGATCTCAATGGTGGACATCCCCTGCGCGATCCGCCGGAGCACGTCGAGCTCGCGGGGGGTGAGCGAGGCGAGCTTGTCGTTTGTGCTGGGCACAAGTGAGACGGTGCGTGCGCCCTCGGGCAGCGGGGTGTCAGGCGCCCAGCGTGCGACCACCAGGAGCAGCCGGTCCTCATCCGATGTGTTGTACTCGCGGTAGGTCGAGATCGAACGCCGCCCGGCGAAGGGGCCGTCGATCACGACGGGATGCCCTTCTTGGACAACCGCCCGGCGGGCCTGTTCGTGGGCCACGGCCGCGGCCTCGTTGAGGTATGGGCCCAGGTCCGGCGGCGAGGTGTCTCCCGATTCGGGGTCTTCGAGCAGTCTTGCGAACGTGCTGTTATACGTCAGAATCTGTCCCGCGGGGTTGACCATCGCAACCGCACAGCCTGAATCGTTCATCAGCGCGTCGCAGATGCAGGCGGTGGTTGATAGGCCTTTTTGCCAATCGCTCGGAGTTTGCACGTCGGCCACGGTGGTGTTTTGCATTTTGCTTACCCCTTATGCGGCCGAGGGTGTCCTCCCGACGAGGATGCCACAGCACGCGGTTTACTCGTTTTTATTTTCTACAAAGTATACTTCGGCACTTGTGCGGGTATATATGCGGAAAACAGCAACACACGTTGAGGAATACCGTGTGGTACTGATTGAGGTGCTGAAATCGGAAGAAACCACTCAGAACTGAGTAGCAAAGCGGGCTACTTGCGGGCTACTTTCTGCAGGATCGAGTACACGCGTGTGAACGATCAGCGAACCGGGCTTTTTGTCTCACCAGAAAGCAGTAGAAACCCTCTTATATCTGGTGCCGGGCGTTGGCTCAGGAACCCCTGTTGCCTTCTGACACCCCAGGGTTGGTAGGATTTACTTGGGGGAAACTGCACAGTCAGGCGACAGTCACGCTTTCATCGAGGTAAACGTCCTGGATCGCGTGGAGCAGTGCTGCGCCTTCGTGCATCGGGCGCTGGAACGCCTTGCGGCCGGAGATCAGGCCCATTCCGCCGGCGCGCTTGTTGATGACCGCGGTCTTGACCGCATCGGCCAGATCGCTCGCGCCGGAGCTGGCGCCACCGGAGTTGATCAACGGCACGCGGCCCATATAGCTATTCATAAGCTGGTATCGGCACAGGTCGATGGGGTGGCCGCCCTGTCCGTTCTCGTCGCACCCGGCCAGCTCGGTGTAGACCTCGGTGCGGAACTTGCCGTAAGAGGAATCCCCCGAGTTGAGTGCCCTGTACCCGCCGTTGTTGGTGGGCAGTTTCTGCTTGACGATGTCGGCCTGGATGGTTGCGCCGAGGTGGTTGGCTTGTCCGGTCAGGTCGGCGGCGGCATGATAATCAATGCCGTTGACCTTGAAGGCGTCGTTTCGCAGATAGCACCACAGCACCGTGACCATGCCATAGGAATGGGCCTCGGCGAACATTTCCGAGACATACTGAATCTGTTCACCGGAGTTCTCACTCCCGAAGTAGATTGTTGCCCCGACCGCGCTGGCGCCCATTTCGAAGCACTGGCGGATGTTGCCGAAGGGGATTTGTTTGGCCTGGTTGGGATACGTAAGCAACTCGTTATGATTAACCTTGACCAGGAAAGGGATTTTGTGCGCATACTTGCGAGCAACTGAGCCAAGCACGCCGAAGGTCGAGGCCACCGCGTTGCACCCGCCTTCGATCGCGAGTTTGACGATGTTCTCGGGGTCGAAGTATTCGGGGTTTGGCGCAAAGCTCGCCCCGGCTGAGTGTTCGACTCCCTGGTCGACCGGCAGGATCGAGACGTAGCCGGTGCCGGCGAGGCGGCCGGTATCGAGGATCGTCTGGAAGCTGCGGAGGACGTTGGGGGTGCGGTCGGAGGTGCTGACCACGCGGTCGACAAAGTCGCCGCCCGGCAGGTGCAGGGCACCCTTGGAGACCGCGGTGGACTGGTGGTCGAGCAGGCTGGCCGCGTCAGAGCCGAGGGTCTCGCGGACGTCGATGGTCAGGTCGGGCATGGGATGGATCTCCTTGGGGGGGGGGAACGATAGTCGCTTTGGAGGGGTTTGGTGGCTGGTTGTCCTGTCCTTCAGCCCGAGCGCCACCGCTGGGCGATGGGCACTCTTCGTCCGCTGCCGAAGGCGACAGCGGTGACTTTGATCCCCACCGGCGTCTGCTTGCGTTTGTACTCGTTGATGTCGATGAGCCGGGTGATGCGGGCGACGAGGTCGCGGGCAAAGCCGGTCTCGGCGACGATGGTCGGGGCGGCCTGTTTGCCCTCGACATACCGCTCGACGATCGGGTCAAGCACGTCGTAGGGTGGCAGCGAATCGTCGTCGCGCTGGTCGGGCGCGAGTTCGGCGCTGGGGGGTTTCTCGATGGTGCTCGCGGGGATCGGGGGTGTGGCCAACCCCGCGTCGGCGTGGTGGGCGTTCATCCACCGGGCGAGGCGGTAGACCCAGAGCTTGGGGACATCGCTGAGCACCGAGAGCCCGCCGTTCATGTCGCCGTAGAGCGTGCAGTACCCGACCGCCAGCTCGCTTTTGTTGCCTGTGGTCAGGAGCAACGCTCCGGTGCGGTTGGAGATTGCCATGAGGATCGCCCCGCGCGCACGGGACTGGAGGTTCTGCTCGGCAAGATCGGGAAGTTCTGCCCCGAGCGGGTGTTCATCGAGGGTGCGCAGCGCGGGGTCGATGGTTTCGCGCAGGCCTTCAAAGGGCGGGGCGATGGGGACGGTGACGCAGCGCACGCCCAGCCGATCGGCGAGGTCGTTGGCGTCGGCGAGGGCGTGGTCACTCGAGTACTTGCCGGGCATGGCGACGCCGAGGACGTTGTCCGGCCCGAGGGCCGCCACCGCGATGGCGCAAGTGACAGCCGAGTCGATCCCTCCCGAGAGCCCGAGCAGCACGCGGCGGTGGGCGGTCTTGCGGAGGTAGTCGCGCGTGCCGAGCACGAGGGCGCGGAAGAGCAGTTCCTCGTCGGCTTCGGTCAGTACCGGGTCGATCGGACGGTCGGCGTGGTTGATCTGATCGCGCATCGGCAGCGGGATATCCACGATTGTGATCGCGTCCTCGAACCCGGGCCCAAAGCCGAGGGGGTGGCCGCGGGCGTCGTAGGCCGCAGCGTGGCCGTCGAAGACGAGGTCGTCGTTGCCTCCGACCTGGTTGACCGCGGCGATGTTAACCCGGTGCCGGGCCGCGTGGGCGATCAGGATGTCGCGGTGGCGGCGCCCCTTCCCGAGCACAAACGGGCTGGCCGAGGGGCTGACGATGGTGTCGGCACCGGCCTCGACCAGCGCGGCGACGGGGTCTGGGGCGCGGAGATAGCGCGAGGCAAACCCGGCGTCCTCGCCCTTCCACAGGTCTTCGCAGATCGAGAGCCCGACGCGGCGCAGGCCGAGCGAGGTGGGGACGTCGAGCACGACCGCCCGATCGCCCGGCACGAAGTAGCGGCGTTCGTCGAAGACGTCGTAGGTCGGGAGCAGCCGTTTGTCGTAAGAGTCCACCATCTCGCCGTCGCGGTAGGCGAGCAGGCTGTTGGCGATGCCGCGGCCGGGGTCGTGGGGCGCGTTCTCCCGATCGACCGGCAGCGGGCAGCCGAAGACGAGCGTGAGCCCGGCCGAGTGCTCTTCGCCCAGTCGTTTGGCGGCCTTGACGCACGCCGCGACAAACCCCTCGTGCAGCAGCAGGTCGCGGGGGGGATAGCCACAGACCGCCAGCTCGGGGAAGACCGCAAGCTCGGCACCCTGCGCACGGGCCTCGGCGAGCATCTCGACCATCCGTGCGGTGTTGGCGTCGAGGTCGCCGACGGTGGGGTTGAACTGGATGAGTGCGGTGCGCATGGGTGATTGTTGCACGCTCTGCGTGTCGGGCGCAGTGCGGGTTCGAGCTCGCCGAGCGCCGGGCTTCAGTCCGGGGTGCTTTCTGTGGGTGGTGTATTTCCGCGGAATGAAGTCCGGGGCTCGGAGTCGGGGTGATTGGGGTGGTTGGGTGTGGACGGGGTCTCTTCTGGCACGGGTCTTTCTTCAGGAGCTTTCCGCAAGAGTCGATCGGGGCGGAGCCAGACGGTGCCGGCTGCGGCCCCGGCCAGCAGCACGATTGATTCGGTGCCGGTGATGAAAAGGGTGAGGACTGTGAGCGAGCGGGCGACCTCTTCGGTGGACTGCCCGGTGGAGGCGGCGATCCCGAGGGCCCCGGCCATGAAGACTGTTCCGGCTTCTCGAGCGCCGAGCATCCCGAAGGGGCTGAGCATCCCGATGATGTAGTAGGCGCTGGCGACGAGGACGGCTTCTTCCCACCCGAACGCCACGCCGACGATCGAACCGGCGACGACAAACCGCCACGACATGACGCCCAGGTCGAGCAGCCGCAGTGTGATCCCGCCGGCCATGTTGACTGGGGAGGACGCCATCGCGGCCGCGGTGTGGACACGGTCGAAGTGTTCGGTGCGTGCGAGCCGACTCACGATGGGGAGGCGGATGCTGTCGATGATTTTGTGAAGACGTGCAAGCCCTCTTTCGCCAGCGAACAGGCGGGCGATGCCGACCATCAGTGCGCACAGCAGCGCCGCCCCGCCGAGGCAGACGATCCACCAGATGGTGTCGAGCCCGCGGCGCCACATACTCGCGCCCATCGCGGGGAGGTACGCGGCGAGCATGACCGCGAACATCACGCCGTACCACGCGCCGATGGTCAGGAGCGGCACGCCGTCGCGGCGGTTGTTGATCGCGACCCGCGAGAGCGTCCCGATCTTGAAAGGCAGGAACGCAAGAAACGTACACACCGCGTTGATCGCGACGTGGTCGATCGCCCGGATTTTGTGCACCGGGCGGAGGGTGATCCAGAAGAGCAGACCGTTGATGAGGAGTGTGCCCGCCGAGAGCGCCAGCAAGAGTGAAACCTGCCCGACGCTCGCCTCTCTGAGTCTGGCGAGCTGCTCGCGGTTTTCATCAGAGAGCGCGACCCGCACGCACCAGCCCAGGAGCGCCAGGCCGATCAAAAACCCCACGCTCTGGAGCACGAGTCTGATCGCGCGGCCCGAACGGGGTGGTGGTGAGGTCGAGGGCTGCGCGTCGGTCATGGGGTTGGTTCCGAGGGGATGCGGACGAGAGAGCGGCGTTCGTCCGACCAGAGCATGGCTGCGCCGCCCAGCGAATCGGCGAACTCCCGCACTCGATCGGCGGTCACGTCGGGGTCGTACCACCCGCTTGCCTGGAGACGGCGGAGCTCGCTGTCGCTGACCAGCAGCCAGCCGATGCCCATCTCGCGGAGCCCGCGGGCCACCGCGGCCGGGTCGTCGGGAAAGTCTCGCATCAGCTCGCCCAGGGGTGAGGTGTCGTAGGTGGTGTGGTAGACCACGCCGGGCCCGAAGTAGAGCGGCGTGCTGTCGCCGACCAGCAGCACGAGCCCGTCGTCGAGCGGGCGGGTGTTGCTCCACCCCTTGGCGGTGGCCGCGGGGGATTCATCCTCGCGCCCGGTAAACGCGGCCGGGAAGATCGGCAAGCCCAGCCCGGCGCTGCCATTGTTCTGGCTGCTGTAGATCGCCAGCGTGAAGACCGACTGCCCGGCGACCGCGATCCCCGCCAGGAGCGCCACCCCGCCGCGCCCGTCGGGGCGCTCGCCGACAAGGACGCCGAGCCTGGCAACCGCCAGCCCGACCAGTGTTGCCCCGATCGGGAGCATCGGGAGCAGGAACCGCGACTGGAGGTGCGTGAACGCCAGCCACGCGAGGAGCTGGGTACCCAGACACGCGGCCAGCAACAGAGCGGTCGAGCGGGTGCGCCCGCCCACCACGCCGAGCACCGCGAGCGCCCCGACCACAAAGACCGGCAGCAGCCCCCATTGCGGGTTGGCGAGCCCGCGGAATCGCGTCACGGCTGGATCGCCCGGGGCGGAGGTCGGGCTTGTCCAGAGGAGTGTTCGGAGGCGGTCTGCGAGCGAGCCGTCGAAGGTGTGGGCGCTCTGGTAGCGGGCGAGCTGTTCGCTGGTCCAGTGGGCCGAGCCGAGGACGTCGGCCGCGAAGGGGAAGACGGGGTTGCCGCTGTGGATGGCATTGCGGAGGAGCCATGGGGAGAGCGTGAGCAGGCCGACCACCGCGCCGAGAAGAAGAGCTGGTGCAAGCGTGCGGAGTCTTCGAGAGAGCGTCGTAACTTTCGGATCTCCATCTCTTGGATCTCCATCTCTTGGATCTCCATCTTTTGGATCTCCATCTTTCCGAGCCCCGGACTTCAGTCCGGGGGGGCTTTCGTGTTCCCCGGAACCCCGGACTGAAGTCCGGGGCTCGGCATCTGTGGCGCGAGGGGAGGAATCCGGGTTGCGCGGGAACCGGGAGCACGACGCGATGAGCAGGAGCCCCGCGGGCAGGCCGACAAAGAACAGCGCGGTGGGCTTGAAGCCGCAGGCGACCCCGACGAGCAGACCGACGAGTGTGCCGCGGGCGACGGGGGAGAGTCGTTCCTGTGCGCACACCAGCAGCACGCCGGCGAGCATCGCGTTCACGCCGGCTTCGTTGTAGGCCAGCGACCCGGTGACGACGGCCCAGGGTGTCGCCAGCGCGACACACCCGGCAGCCGCTCCGGCCCAGCGGGCGATGGGCTCGGCGATCGCAGCACGGATGGCGAGTCGGGTTGTTGCGCGGGCGGTCAGCCACGCGGCGACGACGGCGAGCCCGGCGTGGAGCCCCTGGCACGCCAGCAGCCGCCAGCCGTCGCCGCCGAGCAGGCCGAGGCCGTCGGGGGAGAGGGGGTCGTTCGGAGCGAGGGTCATCGCGCCGAGGTGCATGAACGCCGACTCGATGGAGCTGGGCAGATAGGAATAGACGTTGTGTTCGACCGGCGCAATGCGGCCGCTGGCGAGCCATTCCTGAGGCAGCTGGAGGTGGTAGCTCAGCGCGTCGAACCCGCCGTACTCTGAACCCCACAGCACACCCGGGGGCATGAGGGCGGCAACGATCAGCACAGCGGCTGCGGGCATCGCCAGCGCGAGCAGAGCTGTTTGCCCGGCACCGAGAGGCGCGGGCCTTTCACCTGCGCGAAACAGCCCGGCCAGCTGCACGCCCACCAGCCCGAGGCCGACTGCGCAGACGCCGATCGCGGTGATGCTGTTGAGCAACCCCAGCACGCCGAGCAGGTGGCTGAGCGAGAACATCACCGCGACCCCGACGGCGAGCTGGATCGGCACGCTGTCGGGCGACCCCCGCCAGAGCCTTCGCAAAGGCCACGCCAGCCCGAACGCCGCAACAAGGTAGACCACCCCCGGCCAGAGGGTGCCGAGCTTGAGCAGCAGGGTGCCCAGCGCGACCATCGGCGCGAGGGACGACCCGATGAGGCTGACCACGAGCAAGGAGGCAGCCAGCGCGAGGGCGAGGAGCCCCAGCCGACGGTGGTCGGCAGATCGGTCGGCGGGCGGGTTGTCGGGCGCAGGGGCCTGGTTTGCAACGGTCATGGGCGGGAGTCTACCCCGCGGCTGTGGCGGTCGTACCATTGCCTCGATGAGCCCGCCCGACAAGAACACCAACGAGTTCGAGATCACGATCGAGGAGCCGCTCTGCTCGGTCTTTCGGCGCAAGCTGCGGGCCGAGGGGCTCAAGTACACCCCCGAGCGGGCGAAGGTGCTCGACGCGATCATCCACTTCGACGGCGTGTTCGAGGCCGAACGCCTGCTCGACGACCTCAAAGCCAGCAGCTTCCGCGTCAGCAAAGCGACCGTCTACCGCACGCTCAAGCTGCTCCAGGACGCGGGGATCATCCAGCGCGTGCTGACCAACGACGACCACGCGAAATACCAGCTCGTCTACGGCTCGACGCCCCGCGATCAGTTGGTCCGACTCGATACCGGCGAGGTACTCGACCTGGAGCTGCCCGAGCTTGTCGAGTTGCGTGATCGGATCTGCCGCGAGCACGGGCTGGAGCCTCAGGGACACCGGCTGCAGATCTTTGCGGTGGGCGAGGGTAAGTAAGAAGCCGAACGTGGTTGCCGATGGGATATGCATCCGGCAGAGCCCCTCGCGCAAGCGAGGGGACAAGGCGGTGGGTGTGTCCCCTCGCTTGCGCGAGGGGCTCTATGGCGGGCGGTTCTGCGCCACAGGTTCTGTGCCACAGGTCGTGTGCTACTCGACTTCGTCGAGGTCGCGTTCGTCCATCGGGCGGCTGATCTCGTGCTGGCCGCTGAACCATTTGTAGAGGTCCGCCATGCGCGCCCGGTCGCTGGCGAACGGCCAGCTCGGGGAGTCGGGGGGGACGTGCTGCCCGGTGACCGGGCAGGTCGTCGGTGTGCGCGGCGGCAGGGCGAGTTGGCGCAGGGCTGCGAACAGGCTGCGCGATTCCCACGCTTCCGGGCAGTCCAGCTCGGCGGCACGGGAGTGTTCCGCGGTGGCGCGGAGGTGGAGGGTCGCGGTGCGTTCCGGCGGCAGGGCCTCGGCGATCCGCTCGGCCCACTCGATCAGCAGGACCGCTGTGCCGTCGGCGAGCCGATCCCAGCCGAGGGGGTCGAGGTCTTCGGCTGAGGTCAGGCGGTAGGCGTCCACATGCACGACCGGCGGCTCGCCCTTCTGCGCGGGTGGGTACTCGTTGACAATGACATACGTCGGGCTCGAGATGAGCGACGGGTCCACGCCCCGGGCTTGGGCGATGGCGCGGGCGAGTGTGGTTTTGCCGGCGCCGAGGTCGCCTTGGAGTGCGAGGATATCGCCCGCTCGCAGGAGCCCGGCCAGCGCGCAGCCCAGCGCGGTCGTGTCGTCGAGAGTGTCGAGCTCGAAGTGCAGTCGCATCACCCGAAGGGTATTCACGTGCCGTGGTCCCAGCCGAGGGCGGCCGCGTCGTGGGGGTTGCCGGCGGGGTCGAGGATGGTCGCGCCGGGTTTCTCGCCCGGCGCGCAGGGGCGGACGGTGCCGACCGGGCCGAGCAGTGGGGGGTCGAGTGCGAGCGGCGGCTCGGTCGAGCCCGGCTCTTGCGGTCGGATCGCCATGAGCAGTTCGTAGTCTTCGCCTTCGCTCGCTGCCTGTTTCCAGCCGCGGGCGTGGCAGGAGATGGGGAGCGCGGTCGCTTCGATGACCAGCCGCACGCCCGACGCCGCGCCGATTCTTGAAGCGTCGCGCCCCAGGCCGTCGGAGAGGTCGATCATCGCGTGGACCGCGGCCGAGTGCGCAGCGATTCGCCCGGCGTCGAGGCGGGGCTCGAACCGGAGGTGGTGTCCTGAGTCGAACGAGCCACCGATCTGTCCGGTGAGCCAGAGCTGGTCGCCGGGTTGTGCGCCGGAGCGGAGGATGGGGGAGCGTGTGTCTGGCATGTCACTCGCGGCATTGGTAGAGCCCCTCGTGCAAGCGAGGGGGCCGGGTGTCACCCTCGCTTGCGCGAGGGGCTCTGTGTCGGAGGAGTGGTTCTTGGGCATGCGTCCGACCGCTGTCACTGTGATCGCCAGCGGCCCGGGCCCGAACGCGATATCGCCGCCGACGATCGGGCAGTGCCAGTGTGCGCCCCATTTATGCAGCGCCTCGGCGAGCTCGCGTCCGTGCTCGTAGCCGTCGGGGAGCAGCCCGGTCGCCAGCCCCCAGCAGGGCTCGCCGCCCATTGCTGCGATGTCGGAGATCGAGCGCGCGATTGCCTTGCGGGCGATCAGGTCGATCGGTGTGCCGGGGTCGAAGTGTCTGCCCTCGACGAGCTGATCGACCGTCAGCAGCAGCGTGTCGCCCGAGGGCGTGCGGACCACCGCGCAGTCGTCACCCGGCCCGACGAGCACATCGCCCGAGCCGGCGTTGATGCCGCCGGCGAGGGTGAAGATATGGGTGAGCAGGTCGGACTCGTTCATGGGGGATTGTTGACAGCCGAATGTACAGAAGCAGAGCCCCTCACGCGAGCGAGGGGACGAGCGTGACCCCATCCAGAGCAGAGAAACACATTCAAGCAAAGCGATCTAACTTGACACCGTCGCCGTCTGCCTGTTCAGCATCTCACCGAACCGGTGTTCGTGGCGTTGTTTCCATTCGCCGCGGTGGTAGGCGTCGGAGGCGAGGATCGGGAACAGCGACGCGATCTCGCCGAAGACCATTTGTTCGTGGACGATATCGACCTTGCCCCAGCTGCACGCTTCGCGGAGGGTCGAGCCCGAGAGCGCCCCGTCGCGGCTGTCGGCGACTGTTATCTGGACCGCGTACCGGTGCATGGAGATGTTGCCTCGGGCTTTGCCTCCGGCGCGGTCGTCGAGCAGCTCGGCGGCGACGACGAGGTCCTGGGCAAAGTTCTTCGGCACGCCTCCGCCCAGCATGAGCAGGCCGCTCTCGGGGTGGGCGAGTTTGATCCGGGTCAACTCGTGGAAGTCTTTGCCCGAGTCGATGGTGACGGGGTCTTTGCCTTGTGCGGCGCGCTCGACGCGGTGGAGCACGATGCCGAACCCGGCGGAGCAATCGCTGAACGCCGGGCAGAAGATCGGCACGCCCTTGCGGTGGCAGGTCAGGACGAGCGACTCGGCATCCGGATGGTGGTCGGCGAGGTGCTTGCCGAGGGCTTCGATGAGTTCGCGCGAGGAGTAGGCTCCGCCGGGCAGCGCGTCGAAGACCCGCTGGGTGGTGTCGTCGCACTCGCGCAGCTCGTCCTCGTCGATGTAGGTGTCGTAGATGCGGTCGATCATCAGGTCGCGCAGCGTGGTGTCGCTGACCGGCGGGGCTTCGGGCGAGCCCGGCGCGATGTAGTGCTTGAACCCGAGCCCCTCGAAGAAATCCTGATCGACGATGTTGGCGCCGGTCGAGACGATGGCGTCGACCATGTTGTGCTCGACGAGCGTGATCAGGGCTTTTTTCAGCCCCGCCGAGACGAGCGACCCGGCGAGGGTGAGGATGACCGCGCAGTCCTTGTCGGCCAGCATCTGCGAATAGATGTCGGCGGCGCGGGCGAGAGTGCGGGCGGTGTTGGCCATCTCGCGGTAGCTGTCGACGACCGGGCGGGCGTCGAACGAGGTGATGTCGATGTGGCGGATGGGGTTGGCGAGCAACTCGCCCTTGGTCCATGTGATCGTGGGTTTCATGGAATGCCCTTTCTCGAAGTTCGTCTCTCGCGTCGCCCGTCCATGAATCGTAGGGGTCCGAGCCCCGGGCTTCAGCCCGGAGGTGTTGGTCGAACCGCCCGACTGAAGTCGGGGGCTCGGGGCGCCGCACTCACTCCAGGTACGTGTACCCCTCCATCCCTTCGCTGTAGAACTTGAGCAGATTCTTTGCTTCGCGGACCGTCAGTGTGCGGCTCTTGACCGCGCGCTCAACCTCGCGCCGCATCGCTTTGACCAGGTTCTCCGGCTCGTACTGCACATACGACAACACCTCTTTGACCGTGTCCCCCTCGATCACCTCGTCGATGTTCCAGTCGCCTGCGCCTTCGGAGTCGTCAAACGAGACGTGGACGACGTGGGTGTCGCCGTAGAGATTGTGCAGGTCGCCGAGGACTTCCTGGTACGCCCCCAGCAGGAATACGCCGAGGTAGTAGGGCTCGCCGTGGTTGAGGGTGTGGAGCTCGAGCGTGGGTTTGGAGGTCTCGCGGCGGTCGATGAACTTGTCGATCTGGCCGTCGGAATCGCAGGTGATGTCGGCGAGGATGCCCCGGCGGGTGGGCTCTTCGTCGAGCCGATGGATCGGGCAGATCGGGAAGAGCTGGTCGATCGCCCAGTGGTCGGGGAGTGTCTGGAAGATCGAAAGGTTGGCGTAATAAATATCGCTGAGCCGACGGGGCAGATCGGCCAGATCGTCGGGCAGTTCGCCCTTGGCGCGGGCAAGGTCGAGGACGCGCTTGCCGATGGTCCAGAAGAGTCGCTCGGCCGCCGAGCGGATGGGGAGACTCAGATAGCCGAGGTTGAACAGGCTCATCGCTTCGTCGATCGCCTGGGCCGCGTCGTGGTAGATCTCGACGAGGTTGACCCGGGGCGTGTCGATCGCTTCGTAGGCGTCGATCAGCTCGAGCACCGGCTGGGGGCGCTTGTCCTCTGCAATCAGCAGCGCCTTGACCGATTCGGCGTCGGCGTCAGTAGGAAAGACGCTCGCGCCCAGGACATCAAAGACGAGCATCGAGCAGTGGCTCACCATCGCACGGCCGGACTCGGAAAGAATCCGCGGGTGGGCGATCCCGTTGGCGTCGCAGGCGCTCTTGACGCGGTACACAATGTCGGCAGCGTATTCGTCCACGGTGTAGTTGACGCTCGACGGGCTGTTGGAGAGGCTGCCGTCGTAGTCGATACCAAGCCCGCCGCCGACGTCGATGGTGTCGAGCCCGGCGCCGAGCTTGGCAAGTTCGCAGTAGATATGCGCCAGTTCGTTGACGGCGGCTTTGATCCGGCGGATATCCCCGACCTGGCTCCCGATATGAAAGTGGATCATGTTCAGGCAGTCGGCCATGCCGTGGGCTTTGAGAAACTCGACGGCGCCGAGCAGCTCGGTCGCCGTCAGGCCGAACTTGGAGCGCATCCCCGCCGAGCTTTCCCAGCGGCCGACGCCCTTGGCGCTGGGCTTGGTGCGGACCCCGATGCGCGGCCGGACGCCGTAGTGCTCGGCGTGCTTGACCAGGAGCTCGAGGTCGCTGAACCGCTCGACGACCGGGATCACGTGTCGGCCCAGTTTGCCCGCGAGGATGACGGTCTCGATGAACTCTGAATCTTTGAACCCGTTGCAGACGATGGGCATGTCGGGCTGCCCTTCGGTGAGCGCCATGACCGCGAGCAGCTCGGGCTTGCTGCCTGCCTCGAACCCGAACCCCAGCTCGGCTGCTGCGTCGCGGAGGTCCTCGCAGAGGTGGCGTTGCTGGTTGACCTTGATCGGGTAGACGCAGGCGTAGGTGTTGTCGTAGTTGTGGTCGGCGATCGCCGCGTCGAACGCCTCGCGGATCTCGCGGAGCCGATGGCGGAGCACGTCGGTGCAGCGGATCATCACCGGCGTCCCGATGTCGCGCTCGCGCAGCCCCTCGACCAACTCGAAGAGGTCGATGCGGCGGGCGGGGTCTTTTTCGGGCTGCACCGCGAGGTGCCCGAGGTTGTTGATCCCGAAGTAGCCGGCGCCCCACGCGGGGATGCCATAGAGCGGCAGGGCGTCGGCAGAGGTCCAGCCCGTGGACGGCGTGGGGGGCGAGGTACGCGGCTCGGTCGGCGCGGCGGTATCGCCCGTTGCGGGTGGCGCGAGTCTGGTCATGGGGCGGTGTCCGGTCATGGCACCACGGGGTTGGCAGCCGTGGGCGGATTCGGGCGTCGGAGTATGTGGAGAGCCGTTGTGGGTCGGCTCAGGCGGTCACCAGTGCATCCTTGCCCAGCACCTGGGCGGCGTAGCTGTTCATCGAGTCGCGGAGTTCCTCGAAGCTCTCCAGCACATACAGCACCGGCTGGTAATGGTCGATCTCGAAAGGTGTATCGCAGACCCGGTCCATATCGAACGGCCGGCGGTCCACGTCGTCGCTTTCGAGGGCGTGAAGACTCTCCCCGATGCTCGAGATGAGTCCCGAGCCGTAGAGCTTGACCTCGCCGCGCTCGCGGATGAGCCCGAACTCGACGGTGAACCAGAAGAGTCGGCCGAGCCGTTCAATGTGGTAGGGGTCTTCGCACATCAGCGCCGCTTTGCCATAGGTCTGGAGAAACTCGGCAAAGACCGGGTCGCAGTGCAGCGGGACGTGCCCGAAGACGTCATGGAAAATGTCCGGCTCGGGCAGATAGTCCAGCATCTCCTTGGGGCGGATCACAATGGTCGTCGGGAACTGCCGCTTGGCAAGGCAGGCAAAGAACGCCTTGGCGGGGAGATAGCCTGGCACGGGTCGGCTCTGCCAGCCGGTCAGTGCTGCGAGTCTCGAGTTGACGTACTCGACCTTGGGGACGTGGTCTTCGTCGAGCCCGAGCTTGCGGACGCCGTCGAGAAAGACCTCGGACGCCTGCTCGTCGAGCAGTTCCATCCGGTTGGCGACCATCATCGCCCAGACCTCGTGGTCCTCCTGGCTGTAGCGGTCGTAGTGCTGGGTGCAGTAGAAGGTTTCGGGGTCGATCTCGGTGGCGGTCTGGAACGCCGCCCGGTCGGCCGCGGCCTGGGCCCTGGCAAACTCTTCGCCGTCGATGACGTTGGTGTATCGGATATCTGCGCGCATCGTGGTGCCCTCCGGTGGTGGCCCGGCTCTCCGAGCCGGGGTTCCCCATGCCATTCTAGGGGCAGACGCATGTCCGGTCTTTCTTGCGCCGTCCAAAGCCGTGTTGTGCCACCCGCTCTGGTGCTTCCTGCTCCCCCTCCCGCGCCCCGCGGGAGGGGGCTGGAGGGAGGGGACCTTTTTCTGTTCGTCAGATCCGGGCGAAACGGTCGAGCACGAGAACATGACAGAAGCCGTATCAGTTTCTGCGCTCTTGAAGGAGCCAGTCGACCTTGTCCGGGGTTCTTCCGGCTCCGGACGCGATCCTGTCCCCTCGCTCGCGCGAGGGGCTCCATGCAAAGCAAAGAACGCGGTAGAGCCCCTCGCGCGAGCGAGGGGACAGGGAAGATGGTGCTCGCCACCTGATCCTCAGGCGCGGACACCGAACGCTGCCCAGGCCTCGTTGCTGGTGATTGCCTGTTCCGGTGTGATCGCTTCACACGCGGGCATGTCGCCCCGGCGGCGTGCGGTGGCTGCGAGGATCGAGTCCGCCGGATCGGCCCGGACGATCGGCACGTCCGAGCCGAACAGCAGCGTCCGGCCGGGCACGCACCCAGCGTCGATCAGCTCGCGCAGGGGCAGCACACGCTCGAGGCGGTCGGGCAGCGCTTTGCGGAGCGCCTCGATATCGGTCAGCAGATGGCAAGGCTGCACGCTGGCGATCACACCCAGTTCGACAAACCGGGAGACGTCGGCCGCGTCGATCACCTCGGCGTGCTCGATGCGGAAGCCCGGGGTCCTTGGGCCGACCTTCTCGATCGCGTCGAGCACCGCGCGGACCGCACCGTCGCCGATGGCGTGGGCTGCGAGGGGGAGCCTGGCCGCGTCGCACCGCCGGACCGCGTCTTCGAGCTGTTCGGGCGTCATCATGGGTGTGCCCTGCGGGTGGTCGGGCCGCCCGTCGGCGTATGGATGGAGCATCCACGCGGTCCGCGAGTTGAGGGTGCCGTCGACGAAGACCTTGGCGCCGCCGAGCCGGAGGTTGTCCGATTCCCATGCGCTGCGGGTGGCGAGGGTCGCGTCGAGGTCTTCGAGGAGGGGATAGAGCACCACGCGTGTGTCGGGGGCGTGCTCGGGGAGCACCCGGTTCAGCACCGGTCCGAGCCACGGCTGGGCTTTGAGGTCGTGGATTTCAGCGAACTCATCGAGTGCCTGCAGCGCGGCTGCAAGCAGGTCCGGGCGGTCGGTTTTGCTCGGCTCGGGTGCCGCGTTCCAGACGTGCAACGCCGCGGCTTCGTAGACCACGCCGGTGAGATGGCCGTCGGGGGTGTGGGGTGTGTGGGGGGTGTGGGGGGTGTGCTGGATCATCCCGCCGGGCGGGTCGGGGGTCTGATCGTCGATCCCCGCCAGGGCGAGCATCGCCGAGTTGGCCAGCAGGGCGTGGTAGTCAAAGCACCACGCCAGGGCGGGCGAATCACCGGTGACCCGGTCAAACGCAGCCAGGCTCGGCCAGTCGGGGTCGTTCCAGCTCTCGGGCCTTGCGCCTTGTGCGAGCAGCGGGGCAGTGTCGGCGTTTTGCTGTCGCGCCTGGGCAAAGGCGTCGAGCAGCTCGGCTCCCGAGCGGCAGCCCGACAGCTCGATCATCCGCAGCGAGCGCCCGAGCTGAAAGATGTGGGCGTGGGCCTCGCGCAGCTCGAACGTGGGGCGTGCCGATGCAGCCGGGGAACCTGCCGCGTTGCTCACGCCTGCGCCCCGGCGGCGAGTTGGGCGATCGCGTCCTGCGCCGCTTCGAGCGTTGCCACCATCGCGGCAAACTCGATCCGCACGATCCCGAACTTGGCGCGCACGTCGATGCCGTCGGGATCGACGCCGACCGCGACGGGCTCGGCCACGTGCGTACCCGCGTGGTGCTGGCAGAGCTCGGCCAGGCGGGCAGGGTCGGCGTTGAGCGCGCGGCAGAGCGCCGGCTCGTGGTCGGCGAGCGGGTCGATGAGTGGGTCGATGAGCGCGAGTTCGTCGCGGTCGAATGTTTCGCCGTGGTGGCGGAGGGCCTCGATGGTCGCCAGCGCCCACTGCGCCTCGCGGGCCGGGCCGTGGTAGACCTCGTGGCGGATCTCGGCCGCAGCCGGGGGGGCGGTTGTCACCTCGATGGTGAGCAACGCGGCGATGTGCGGGTCGTGCTCTTCGGGGATGAGCAGCTGGGCCTCGGTGAGGTCGTCAAACTCGCGGGGGATGGGGAAGACGAGTCGGCCCTGCCGCCGGTCGATGACCCACCGGACGGGCCTGACCGTGTCGGCATCGGCGCGCAGGTGCCCCTGTGCGGCGGCTCGGAGCGATCGGACAGCGTCGGCTGGTGTCGAAGTCATACAGAGATTGTGGCGTGAAACCGGGCGGCGTGCAACGCGGGGGACGCGTATGTGGACAAAAACAACGCGGGGCCGGCGTAAGAGCCAGCCCCGCGGGTGTTGTCACGCGATGCGTCGATCAGCGACGGCGGGTGGCTTTTTTGCGAGTCGCCTTCTTGGCGGTCTTCTTGCGGGTGGTCTTCTTGGCGGCCTTCTTGCGGGTCACCTTCTTGGCGGTCTTCTTGGCAGCCTTTTTACGGGTCGCCTTTTTCCTGGTGGCTTTCTTCTTCGCCATTTGTGTTCTCCTTCGGATTCACTCGAAGCTCGGAGCCGACGAGAGTGTCGGCAGGAACGACCATCGCTCCACTCCGAGATACTTCAACAACTATCGGGTCACATTCATGCGTGTCTTGAGTGAACACGCGGGGTCTGTTCGTTGCGTGCCGACGCGAGCACGCACAGTTTGTCAACTCCCGATCGCGCGTAGTGTGCGCGCTTTCGGTCCGCTTTGCAAGTCGAGCGGTTCCGTTTGTGTTGAACAGGTAACCCCGAGCACAGCGAATGCGCGCCCGTGCGCGCGCACAAACACGCCTTGAAGGACACGATCGTCATGCTGTGCGAGCCGTGTTCGGCGCTGTCGCGCAACCGCCGTCTGGAGGGCGCATCGTGCGCGCATCGAGCGCGCAACAGCGCAGGACAACCGCCCGAACCCGGATCGATCGTGTGGATGTTCCGTTCGCGTGCCGATCAGCGCAAAAACGGCTTGTGGTGTCGAGAACGCACCATGTTCGTGCATGTACTCACCACGTTCGATACATTTTCGCGTGCGTGGCGATGCGCCATTGACGCATTCGGGACGCCGCACCGTCGGATTTCGTCCGATACACTCGCCTGTTCGATGTTGGCGCGAGTGTTGTCGGCGCCACACAATCTGCACCGCTGAGAGGCTCTTCATGACCGAGATATCCCAGTTCACGTTGTCCAACCACACGCGCGTTGTTGTGGAGTCAAACCCGGGTGTGCAGTCGGCCGCGATGGTCTGGCTCCTCCCGGCCGGGGTCGCTACCGATTCGCCAGTGCGTGTCGGTCGAGCAGCGATGTGGTCCGAGTTGTTGCTCCGTGGGGCGGGTGATCTGGACTCCCGAGATCAGGCAGATTTTTTTGACAGACTCGGTGCGAGTCGGTCCACAACCGTCTCGAGCCGGTTCCTTTCGGTCGGGGCGACGGTGCTCGGGTCACGGTTGCTCGAGACGATCCCGCTGCTGGCGGACATGGTGTGCCGCCCGCGGTTTGACGACAGCGCGATCGAGCCGACGCGTCAGCTCTGCACCCAGGCGATCGAGGCGCTGCAGGACGAGCCGGGCGATCTTGCGGCGCTGGGCGCTCGCGGGCGGCATCTTTCCTCGCCGTTCAATCGCTCTACGCTCGGCGAGATGGAGGGGCTCAAGGCGCTGACCGCCGACGAGCTTCGGCAACAGTGGCCGAGCGCTGCGACGGCTTCGGGGTCGATCATCACGGTCTCCGGGCTGGTCGATCCGCCCGCGCTCATCGAACGGCTGGAAGAGTTGCTCGCGGCGTGGCAGGGGGAGGCTGCGGAACCGACCCCGACCGCCGAGCCGGCCCGCGGGTACGACCATATCGAGGACGAGACCAATCAGGTGCAGATCGTGCTCATGCACGACGCGCCGGCGGCGCCCAGCGCGGAGGCGGTGCTCGAACGGCTCGCGGTGCGGGTGCTCAGCGGCGGGATGTCGTCGCGGCTGTTCACCGAGGTGCGTGAGAAGCGCGGGCTCTGCTATTCGGTCGGCGCCCGCTACAGCGCCGACCGGGACTTCGGGCTCGTCAGCGCGGCTGTCGGCACCCAGCCCGACCGGGCCCAGGAATCGCTCGACGTGCTCGTTGCCGAGATGCAACGCCTGGGCACCCCCGAGGGCAAGGTGACCCCCGAAGAGTTCGGCCGCGCGGTGGCGGGGCTCAAGTCCGGGGTCATCTTCAGCGGTGAATCGACCGAGGCGCGGGCGTCGGCGCTGGCGGGTGATCTGTTCCGGCTCGGGCGCCCCCGCTCGCTGGCTGAGATCGCGGCCGAGATTGACGCGGTGTCGCTCGAGCAGCTCAACGCCTATGTCGCGACGCGGAAGATGGGCCGGGTGACGGTGCAGACGCTCGGACCGGAGGCGTTGGTTGTTCCTTCGTCGATTGGTTGAGAAGGCCGCCCCGGTCGCGGCGGAACCGAGCTTGTGCTCTGGGCTCGTGGAAACGCCCGCAGACCGTTCGTCATCCGCACGATTTGTCTCGGACCGGCTCGCTACACTGCGGCCGCATGTTCCAGCGCGCCAAGCCCCATATCTGGCACTATGTGCTCCTCAGCGGCATCCTCGTGTTGCTGGGGTGGTTTCTGGTGGTTCCGATTCTGCTGACCGTTCGAGGCGGGTTCGCGGCCGACCCGGCGACCGGGACCGGGTTCACGCTCGAACACATCTTTCTGGTCTTCCGCGACCCGCTCAAGATTCAGGGGTTGATGAACTCGGGGATGATCGCGGTGTGTACGACCGCGCTGTGCATTCTGCTTGCGCTGCCTTTGGCGTTGCTGAACGCGGGGTACAACTTTCCCGGTAAAAAGCTGCTCAACGCCGCGGTGCTGGTGCCTTTGATTTTGCCGCCCTTTGTCGGGGCGATCGGTCTCCGGGCGATCATGGGTCGGCAGGGGGCGCTCAACGCGCTCCTGGGCACCGACTGGGACGTGCTGGGTGAGGCGCGGTTCTGGGGTGTGGTGGTTGCCGAGGCGCTGCACCTCTACCCGATCATCTATCTGAACGCGACCGCGGCTCTGGCGAATCTGGACCCGGCGCTGAATGAGTGTGCGGAGAATCTGGGCTCTGGGCCGCTGCGCCGGTTTTTCCGGATCACGCTGCCTCTGATTCGGCCCGGGCTGTTTGCGGGGGGGACGATCGTCTTTATCTGGTCGTTCACCGAGCTGGGCACGCCGTTGATGTTCGATTTTTACACGGTGACCCCGGTGCAGATTTTCTTCGGGCTCAAAGAGGTGGAGAACTCGGTCGAGCCCTACGCGCTGACGGTGGTGCTGCTGGCGTGTTCGATCTTTCTCTATACCGTCGGGAAGATGATGTTTGGCGGGCGGGCCCACGCGATGTATTCCAAGGCAAGCCGCGCCTCGGCGGAGAAGCCGCTGACCGGATGGATCGGCTGGCTCGCGGCGAGCGGGTTCATCGCGGTGAGCTTCCTCGCGGTTTTGCCGCATCTTGGAGTGATTCTGACGAGTCTGACTGCACCGGGGACGTGGTACCGCTCGGTGCTTCCCGAGGCGTTGACGCTCGCGCACTTCGGGGTTGCGCTGAGTGACCCGGCCGCGACGAGTGCGATCCGCAACAGCCTGGTGCTGTCGTTTGCGGCGATGGTGCTTGATATTTTTGTGGGGGTGGTGATCGCGTACCTGCTGGTGCGGACCAAGATCAGGGGTCGCGGGCTGCTTGACGCGCTGTGCATGCTTCCCTTGGCGGTGCCGGGGCTGGTGATGGCGTTCGGCTATGTCGCGATGACGCTGGCCTGGCCGTTCGGGCGTGACTTGGTGGTGGGGGATGTTGCCGACCCGTTGCTGCGCATCCCGGCGTTGTTTCCTGGCGTGCTCGAGGTGTTCGGGTCTGATCCCAACCCGTTCCCGCTGCTGATTATCGCGTACGCGGTGCGCCGGCTTCCCTATATCGTGCGGGCGACGGTCGCGGGGCTCGAGCAGACCTCGGGCGAGCTCGAGGAGGCAGCCGTGAATCTCGGGGCTTCGCGTCCCAAGGCGGTCCTCAAGGTGATCGTGCCGCTCATCATGGCGAACCTGATCGCGGGCGGGCTGCTGGTGTTCAGTTTCTCGATGCTGGAGGTTTCGGACTCGTTGATTTTGGCGCAGAAAGCCGAGCACTATCCGATCACCAAACAGATCTTCGCGTTCAGCGAGATGCTGGGTGTGGGGCAGTACGTCGCCAGCGCGATGGGGGTGTGGGGGATGGCGCTCCTGACGGTGACGCTGATGGGGGCGTCGCTCTTGCTTGGCAAGAAGCTGGGGTCGATCTTCCGGGTGTGATGCGGATCAGGACAACGTCGCGCGTTTTCACGAGCCCGGTGCGCGAGCACAGCATCGTTTGCTCCTCGCAGTACCGGTTGGTCCTGCGTTTGCTCCAGAACCCTTTGCAGCATCGTCTTTCACCCTGCTTGAAGGGCTCGGGGTTGCCGCTCGGTTCATCGAGAGGGATTGTCCTGTCCCCTCGCTTGCGCGAGGGGCTCTTTTCGCTGTGTATACAGTACTTTCGTCGAGACGCCTCGCGGCTTTGTAGAGCCCCTCGCGCAAGCGAGGGGACAAGCGTGGCCGCATCCAGAGCAAAGAAACACATTCATACAAGTACTCTATTCCTTCCCAGCGCCGTCGTGAGCTGCGCCCTCGTCGGGGGACATCTCCTGCACGTCGGCGTCGGTCATCTGGTCGGCAAAGAGCGCGGTGAAGTCGATCGGCGTGTCCTCGATGATGACCTGCATGCCGGGCAAGGGGTCGATCACGCCCTCGGCAGACACCCGCAGCTGGCCGATCGATTCGAGGTAGTTCAGGATCGCGATACGGAGGTCGGTGAGCGCCTGGTCGCGGGCGTTCTTGGAGTTGAGCAGGTCGGTCTCGGTGCGGAGGCGGGTCCGGGTGTCGACCGCATCGGCCTTGAGCTGTTGCTCTTTGAGGCGGCGCTGGTTGATCTTGACCGAGGCTTCGGCGAGTTCGAGTCGGAAGCGGGCCAGGTCGATCTCGCGGACCCGGCGGCGGGCTTCGAGCACCACGTTGTCGGTAAACTCGTTGAGGTTGCGGCGGGAGCGCTCGAGCAGCACCAGCGCCTGGCGCAGCTGCAACCTCTCGATGCGCCGATCGAGCGGCAGGCTCAGCGTGATCGCCGCATCCCACGAGGTCTCGTCGGGGTCGATCGAGAAACGCCCCTCGCGCTGGCGTGGATCGGTCGGGATGCGCACCCCGCCCGAGAGACCCAGGTCGGGGAGCAGTTGGTTCCGCGCGTTGAGCACGCCGCGTTCAGAATCGGCGTACCGGTCGCGGCGGTTCTGCAGGTCGAGCCGGTAGGCGAGCGCCGAAGCGGTCGCTGCTTCGATCGTGGTCGAGGGCTCGGGGACCTCGATGGTCGCGGCAACCAGCTGCACGGGCTGTTCGACGGGGATGCTGAGCCTGATCTTGAACCGGTCGAGCTGGAGGGTGTACTGCTCCCGCGAGCTGGCCAGCGAGCTGCGAGCGGTGATGAGGTCGTTGCGGGCCTCGTTGACGTTGAACTCGGTCCTGCGCCCTGCTTCGTAGAGCGCTTGCTGCTGGGCGACAAACAGCTCGAGGTTTTTGAGCTGCACCAGCCGGTTCTGCAGCTCGTAGACGGTCTGGATCAGCCGAAAGTAGTCCTGCGCGATCGAGACGAAATACTCGCGGCGGAAGTTCTCGAAATCCCGGGCGGCGTAGACCACTTCGCGTTCGGCCTGGATGCGGGATTCGCGGGCGACCATCCCCGCGCCGCGGAGCAGCGGGATGTTGGCGTCGAGCACGAGGGCTGAGGACTGTCGGTACTGCTCGCTGACGCTTGAGCGGAGCTGCTCAGTCGCGTCCCATATCCAGCGGGCTTCGAGATTGCCGCCGTAGGGCAGGCGCTGGGTGGCGCGGAGCGTGTTGATGATGTTCATGCTGTTGTTGAATCGGCCTTCGTCGCCGACGCCTTGGAACCCGACGCTGGTGTCGTTGAACAGCCGCGGCCCCCAGCGGTGGCGTTCGATGAGCAGGCGGATCGCGGTGAGGATGTACTCCTCCTCGGCCGAGAGGTACTCGCGGCCCTGCCTTTGGGCGAGTTTGAGGGCGTCGCGGAGCGTGATGGTGAGGACGTTGTCGGCCCCGATGCCCCCAGCCGCGAGGGCGAAGTTGCGCAGGCGGGTGTTGAGCCCTTCGACGATCTGGTCGGTCCCGGGCTCGCCGCGGTCGAGCTCTTCGTAGGTGAGCTGGTCGGGTGCTGGGTTGTTGGTGGAGGGGTTCTCTTCGTAGAGCCCGCTCCGCCGGGACGGGTTGGTGCCGGGCGGGGCGAGCCGGGGGCCGGCGTTGAGGTTGGTCTGCGCAGCCGACTCGCCGAGCACCTTGGAAAGACGGCGGTCGATCTGCTCCATGCTTCTCGAACAGCCCGTCGGGGCGGCGAGGGCGGCCCCGATCGCGATAATCGCGGTGCAACGAAGCAACGAAAGCCCGGCTGGGACGCGGGTGGAACGGGATCGTGGGAACGGCTTCAACGAACATACCTCCATGTCGCGGGGGCGAGATCGGGCTGGTGTTTGGAGGACCGGGACGCTCGGTCCGGGGTGGGTGGGTCGGGGTGGGAGGTGGCCGGTGGTGGCCGGTACGGGGGTCCGGCAGCGGCCGGCGTGAAGAGCGTACCGCTGTTGGTGCCGGGACGTTGCAGTTGGACCATGTTGCTCCTACTGTTGAGGTTCAACTTTCCCCGCCGGGGTTGTGGGCTGGGAGGCTCGCAGCGCAGGCAACTTGGCGAACGAATACCTTACGGAGTGTCTATGGCACAGGTGACCTATGACGGCCGGAGTTTCATGCTCGACGGGCGTCGCGTGTGGATTGTGGGCGGATCTATTCATTACGCGAGGCTGCCCCGGTCTGAATGGGCCGGGCGGATCGCCGCGGCAAAGCAGGCGGGGATCAACGCGATCGAGACCCCCGCGATCTGGAGCCGGCACGAGCCCAGACCCGGGAAGTTCGACTTCGAGGGCGACAACGACCTCCGGCACTTTGTCCAGCTGGCTGGGGAGGCGGGGATGCACGTCATCCTGCGGACCGGGCCTTTCGTCGGGTCGGGGTACGACGCGGGGGGGATTCCCGCGTGGCTTTTGGCAAAGCCCGGGGTCGAGCCCCGGCGCGGCAACGGCCCCTTCCTCGAGGCCTGCTCGCGCTATCTGACCGCGCTGATCGGGCAGGTCAAGGACCTCCAAGTCGAGAGCCCGGGCAAGGGCGGCCCGATCCTGCTGGTCCAGAACGAGCACGGGTGGACCTGCGGCGACGACGTCCAGGCAGCGGCGTATCTCGGGGAACTCCTCCGCTACCTCCGCGAAGCCGGGGTCAAGGTCCCGGTCATCAACGCCAACGGGCTGTGGCAGTCGGTCGAGGGTGAGATCGAGTGCTGGTCGGGGGCTGAGGATCTGCTCGCGATCTCGCGGCAACTGACCGAGGTCCACCCCCGCGCGCCGCGGCTGATCGCAGACCTTCGGCTGGGCGACCCGATGGTCTGGGGGCAGGACGAGCCCGACGCCCAGAACGCCGAGGCGGTCGTGCGGTCGGCGGCCGAGGCGCTGGCCGGGGCGTCGCAGTTTGTGCTCAACCCCTTCGCCGGCGGGCAGACGTTCGGCTTTGGGGGCGGACGGATGCCCCACTCCATGGATGGGTACATCACCACCAGGCACGACCTCGGTGCGCTGGTCAAAGCCGACGGCGAGCGCAGCCCGGCTTACAGCATGGTCCGCCGGCTCACCATGTTCGCCAACCGGTTCGGGCGCGTGTTCGCCCACCTGGACCCCGACGACCGGCCGGTGGTGCTGAGCCCCTCGCTCGAAGGCAGTGGGATCACGGTCGTCCCCACACGGGGCACCCAGGGGTCGGTCGTGTTCGTCTTCGGCCAGAAGGGCAAGCGGGGCAGAGCCGCGCCGGTCGCGAGCCTGCTTCTGCCCGACGGCACCGGGCTTGACGTGCCCATCGGCACCTGCGGGACGTCGTGGTGTGTGTTTGACGTGCTGCTCGGCGGCCGCGCGACGCTGGACTTCTGCTCGCTGAGCGCGTTCGCAACCGTGGGCAGCACGCTGGTCTGCTTCGGGCCGAGCGGGTCGGTCGGGCTGGTGAGCATCAACGGCTCGCCGTTCGAAGTGACCGTGCCCGGGGGCAAGAGTCCCGACATCATCGAGCACGAGGGCGTGCAGGTCATCGTCGCGAGCGAGGACCAACTCGACAACGTACAGGTGACCGACGAGGGCGTCTTTGTCGGCGTGGCGGCGTTCGACGAGGAGGGCGCTCCGATCGCCAGCGCGGGGAACAAAAAGTACACTCTCGTCGCGGCCGATGGCAAGGTGAGTGTGCGCAAAGCCGGGACCTACGCCAGGCGGCCCACACCTGCGCGGAAGCTGGAGACCGACTGGGAGTTCGCCGAGACCACCGAGTATGTGGACGGGAGCAGCGCGAAGTACGCGGTGATCGCCGGCCCGGCCGATCTCGGCGATCTCGGTGCGCCCTACGGCTACGGGTGGTACCGGATGCGGTTCCGCTCGACCGGTGCACGCCGGGTCAAGGTCGCGTCTCCCAAGTCGGCCGATCGGCTTTCGGTGTTTCTTGATGCCGAGCCCGCGGGGATCTTTGGTCGCGGCCCGGGGGCGTCGGGCGAGCTGACGGTGCAGCTCAAGAAGGCCGACCACACGATGGTCGTGCTGGCTGAGAACCTCGGGCGTCCTTCGGGCGGGCAGGACCTCAAGCCGGCCAAGGGTCTGTGCGACGAGTGGTATGAGCTGAGTGCGTTCCGCGCCGGTCGGTCGAAGATTGTCGAGGGCTTGCCGGTTGAGTTGCTCTCCTACCGCGTCCCGTTGTGGGAGGTTCGGCGTGGTGATGTGACGCATCCGCAGCGGGTGTCGTGGTCGTTCATCCACCGCCGCAAGAGCCCGATCTTTGTGCGTATGGGCGAGATCGGGGTGCGGGGTCTGGTGATGCTCAACGAGGAGCCTGTGCACTTCTTCGAGCCCGGTGCCGACAACGACCTGGTGTTCGACCAGGAGACGCTCAACCGGGGGAACAACACGCTTGAGCTGGCGATCTCGGCCGACAGTGTGAGCGACGCCGACCTGACAAGCCTGCTCGCCGAGATGAGCAAGAACACCTCGTTCTTTGAGGGCAAGGAGACCCTCGGCGGCAAGGTCGAGTGGGCGTTTGCCCAGTGGGAGATGCCCGGCCCGACCGCCTACGACCCGCTCGGGAAGAGCGCGCAGCAGGCGCCCACGTGGTTCCGCACCGAGTTCGAGACTCCCGAAGCCGATCGCAACGTCGCGCTGATTCTCGCGGGGCTCAGCAAGGGGCAGTTTTACG
The DNA here is from genome assembly GCA_030950285.1 of Planctomycetota bacterium. Classification (GTDB taxonomy): domain Bacteria; phylum Planctomycetota; class Phycisphaerae; order Phycisphaerales; family UBA1924; genus PNC22. Next base: position 34,462 of record JAUZRR010000044.1, read on the forward strand.
TCAACGGGCGGCACGTCGGGCGGTACTTTGTCGCATCTGAGGGCAAGCCCGTCCCGCCGCAGCACGAGTACCTGCTGCCGCGGTCGTGGCTGCGGGACGACGGCCCCAACGAGCTGCTGCTCTTTGACGAGCACGGCGGCGATCCGCGCAAGTGCGAGCTGCTGGCGGTGCGAAGGGTGGATGGAGCATGAGCGGGCTCGAGAAAGCACGCGATCTGCCCGGGCCGATGTGGCAGCGGGCGGCGGCGTTTGCTGCGCGGCGGCACGAGGGGCAGCTGCGCAAGGACAAGCGCACGCCCTACGCGTCGCACCCGTTCCGGGTCGCGATGACGGTGCGCGATCTGTTCGAGCACGCCGACGAGGCGACGCTGTGTGCGGCGATCCTGCACGACACGATCGAGGACACCGCGACGGACTTCGACGACATCGAGAGCGGGTTTGGGACGCAGGTCGCCGAGATCGTCGCGGCGCTCACGAAGAACATGCTGCTGCGCGAGGACGCCCGCGAGCCCGAGTACGACCAGAGGCTCCGCGAGGCGGACTGGCGGGCGCGGCTGGTCAAGCTGGCCGATGCGTATGACAACCTCTGCGACATCGCGTACCGGCCCGACGGCGGCGCGAAGACGCAGCGCAAGCACCTCGCCCGGTGCGAGCGGGCGATCGCGCTGGCCGAGCCCGATGCTGCGGATCACGCCGAGACCGCGCGGGCGATCCTGCTGCTGCGCGAAGCGATGCGGCGTGTCGCGAGCGGCTGAAGGGCTTTGTGCCGACTTGTGCAGATGCTGGTTCGTTGTCCTCTCGCTTGCGCGAGGGGGCAGGGCGTGTGTGTACGCCTCGTCTCGGGGTCACTCGTTTTCCGCCGCGTGCGGGCCAACCATGTGCTGACGTGGAGCGTTACTGCGCGGGCCTTGCGGCAAAGCTCTCGGGGGTCATCACCAGCTCTTCGTGCAGGGCCCATTTGCCCCCGGCGTGGAGGAATGTTTTTTCCGGGCCGCCGCGCTTGAACCCGACCCGTTCGATCATGCGTTCGCTGCGGGTGTTGTCGCTCTGCATCCACGCGAGCACGCGGTGCAGCCCGAGCCCGTCGGGCAGGTCGGCGAAGGCGTACCGGAACAGGCCGATCAGCCCTTCGGTCGCGTAGCCCTTGCCCTCGGCGCTGGCGGCAAGCCAGCAGTTGGCGTCGCCCTCCCACGCCAGCCCGCGGCGGATCGCGTTGAGGTTGCACGCCCCGACGATCGAGCCGGCGCGGTCGATCATGATGCGGCGGCAGGCCTTTCCGGACGCTTCGCCCTGGGTGGTGAGCGCGAGTTGACGGTCGAAGAGCTGGTCGTCGGTCTCGTCTGGCATATGCAGCGGGCTGAAACGCTCGAGGTGCTGGCGGCTCTTCTGGACCACCTCGATAAACGCGCGGCGGTCGTTCTCGATGAGCGGGCGGAGCAGCAGCCTGGCGGTGCGGATCGTGCCCGACGGCAGCACCTCGACCGGACGGGGCGGCGTCAGCGGCGTGCGGTCGGTCAGGGTCACCACTGCGGGCGTGCGCGGAGCACGCGGGGCTCGGTCGGTCTGCATTGGTCAGGCCTCGTGCTGGGGCCGCTCCGGGTGCGGCCAGTCAAGGTGGAAGAACGTGCCCCGCGCGGTGTCGGTGCGTTCGTAGGTGTGGGCACCGAAATAATCGCGTTGGGCCTGGATGATGTTGGCGCTGCCGTTGGCGGTGCGGAGGGCGTCGTAGTACGCCAGCGCGCTCGAGAACGCCGGCACCGGCACGCCCATCGCGGCGGCGGTGGCGACGACCTCGCGCCACGCGTCGTGCCACTGCCCGATCTGCTCGACAAACGTCGGCGCCATCAACAGGTTGGGGATGTTGCCGGTCCCGCCCCCTGTGTCGGTGTAGGCCTGGGTGATGGTGTGCAGCAGGCGGGCGCGGATGATGCACCCGCCGCGCCAGATGCCGGCGATCGAGGCAAAGTCGAGGTCCCACTCCCACTCGTCGGAGGCCTCGGCCATCATCGCGAACCCCTGGGCGTAGGCGCAGACCTTCGAGCAGTAGAGCGCCCGGCGGATCGCCTCGATGAACCGGTCGCGGTTGCCTTTGAACGCTGAACCCACCGGCCCCCGCAGCACGCCCGACGCCGCGACACGGAGGTCTTTCTGCGCGCTGATCGCCCGGGCAAAGACCGCTTCGGCAATCGTCGGCGCGGGGACGCCCAGCAGCAGGGCCGCCTCACTGGTCCAGCGGCCGGTGCCCTTCTGCCCGGCGGTGTCGAGGACGATGTCCACGAACGGCGCCCCGGTCACCGGGTCGGCTTGGCCGAGGATGTCGGCGGTGATCTCGATCAGGAACGAGTCGAGCTCGGTGGTGTTCCACGCGGCAAAGACCTCGGCCATTTTCGCGGGGTCGAGCCCGAGCACGCCCCGCAGCAGGGCGCACGCCTCGGCGATCATCTGCATGTCGGCGTACTCGATCCCGTTGTGGACCATCTTGACAAAGTGCCCGGCTGCCCCGGGGCCGATGTGGGCGGTACACGCCACGGCGCCCGGCGCGTCGACGGGTTTGCCCGGGGCTTCGCCTTCGATGGGTTTGCCGGTCGTCGCGTCCACTTTGGCAGCGATCGCGGTCCAGACCGGTTCGAGTGCGGCCCAGGCTTCCGGATCGCCCCCGGGCATGAGGCTGGGGCCGAAGCGCGCGCCCAGTTCTCCTCCCGAGACCCCAGACCCGACAAAGAGCAGCCCCTTGGCTTTGAGGTCTTTCTCGCGGCGGGCGGTGTCGTCCCAGTGGGCGTTGCCGCCGTCGACGATGACGTCGCCGGGTTCCATGTGTTCGGCGAGGGCGTCGATGACGGCGTCGGTGGCTTTGCCGGCTTTGATGAGCATGACCGCGACGCGGGGTCGTTTGAGGCTGTTGACGAAGTCCTTCATCTCGGCGGCGGGCACCAGCGAGCCCGGGCCTCTGCCTCGGTAGCCGTCGCCGAACGAGCCGGGCGGATGCTCGGCGAGCATCTCGTCGGTGACGCTGGTGGTGCGGTTGTAGACCGCGGTGGCAAAGCCGTGGTCGGCGATATTGAGGGCCAGGTTCTGGCCCATGACCGCCAGGCCGACGACGCCGACGTCTGCCGAGGCGGGCTTTGGTGTGGGGAAAGGCATGGCAAACTCCTGCAAGAGTGACACCCCCCACCGGCCCCCCACCGGCCCCCCCACCGGCCCCCGTCAGACGGGGCGTGGGGGGGAGGGGATGGCGCAGCGTGTCCTTGGGGGGGATATCGGCCGGATGCAGACCGGAGCGACAATCGTTCGAGGGTGTGCCCGGCGGGGGCGGGGGCGGGGGCGGGGGCGGGGGCGGGGGCGAGGATGGGGATGGGGGATGGGGGTGGGGGTGGTGCGGAGGATGCCGTCCATGTGGACGATCTGGACGAGCCGATCGAAGCCGCCGAGGGCCTCGAGACGGTCGGGGATGGTCATGCGGCGGGTACGGCAGCACCCCGACGCGGGTTCGGGCGGGCGGCCCACCGCCCCGGCGTATAAATACTCCAGGACCCCGGCAGAGCCCAGCGCTGCGAGAGACCCGAGGCCGGCACCCCGGCACCCCGGCACCCCGGCACCCGGTCAGGAGGAAGCCCGGCATGCGACACACCACGCCGTCCGCAAAGCACCGAGCGTCGCCGACCCACCGCGAGAGCCTGTGGCGGTTCGTGGCGCTGGCGGCGGTGCTGGTGCTCTACTTTGGGTTCATGAGCTGGAAGTACGACGCCGCGACGGGGGCGTGGCTGGCGGCGCTGAGCTGGAGCTTCTTTGTCCTTTGCACGCCCGTCGCCGACGGCGGGTTCATCATCGACTTTCCGGTCCGGCTGCTCTTTGGCACGCGGATGCTCTTCACCGAGATCGGGGTCTGGGTTGTGGCGATCGGGCTCAATGTGGTGGCGCTCAGCGTGGCCCCGCAGGAGTACGAGCAGACCGCGCTGACCCGGCTGCTGCACACGATCCTCACGACGCCGTGGCCGTACTGGAGCATCGTGGTGCTCTCGGCGACGGGGACGCTGCTCTCGATCTGGTTCGGCGACGAGATGCTCGACGTGACCACCCACGCGGCCCGCACGAAGCACCACCGGCACGGGTTCACGCACCGGGTGCTGGTGGTGGTCGGGCTGGGCTTGCTGACGGTGCTGGCGTATTCGCACCTGCTGCGGCATCTGGGGGTGGAGGTGCCGGGGGGCGGGTGAGGGGCGTGAGGGGCGTGAGGGGGGTGAGAGGGTGAGGGGCGTGAGGGGGTGAGGGGCGTGAGGGGGTGTTTCGGCGGCCGGGCCGTGGGTTTTGGTGCCGGCGCATGGGGTTTCTGCGCCAGGGCATTGCTCTTTTGCGCGGGCGCATTGTCGTGGTGCGCGGGCGCATTGTTGTGGTGCGCGGGCGCATTGTCTTGGTGCGCGGGCGCATTGTTGTGGTGCGCGGGCGCATTGTTGTGGTGCGCGGGCGCATTGTCTTGGTGCGCGGGCGCATTGTTGTGGTGCGCGGGCGCATTGTCTTGGTGCGCGGGCGCGGTGACGTGGTGCGGGGGCGCGGTTCTTTGCGGTCGGGGTCAAGTGGGGTGCTGCGGCGGCCGATAGGTGCTCTGCACCGGCGGCCGAGAGGTGCGCTGCACCGACGGCCCGCCCAGCGCGGTGGTGCCACCACCGCCCCGCGCCGCGCCGCCGCCTGAGCGGGGTGCATGGTGCATCAACCCTTTTTTTTCTTGACACGCTGCGAGATCGGGCGGGCCTCTCCGCATCCATGGCGAGAAGGCGGGAGTGTCCCGCCTCCAGGCACCAACATTGCTCGAAGAAGCACGAAGGAGAAGAACCATGCAGCAGGCACAAATCATCACCAACCCCTCGTCCATCCTCCTCCTCGCCGGCGCCCTGTCGGCGTGCATGACGGGGTCGGCGGCGGCCCAGACGATCCTCGCGGGAGACATGGACAACTTTGGCGGCACCAATGACCCCGGCGACACACTGGTCATCCGACAACCGTTGGCGGATTGGCTCAGCAGATCAGGCTCCGGTGGCAACAACGACTACTACCACAACGGCGACCCCATGCCGTTCGATGCAGACCTGTTCAACGAGGGGCCGCCAGACGGGCCTGCCAACTGGGAATTCGGATACACCTTCGAGAACCTCCCGACGCTTCACCCGGGCGCAAAGGTCCGCATCCACCTCAAGAGCTTGGGGGATTCATACAACGACTCGATCCATCTCCAGTACACCGGCAACGGTTCCTCATTCAGCTCGCTTTGGGGTTCGAGCATCGACACGCTCTATGGAGGAGCTTGGTACGGTGGAGCTACTGCGGTCTTCGACATCCCGCTGGACAACCTGCCCGGCGGGGGGAACATCATCGGGAACATCAACGCCGTTGGGTATCTTGATGTGTATGTGCAAGACGACACGGCCGTGGACTGGATCGAGCTGACAATCCCCGCCCCCGGCACCGCGTCCCTGCTCGGGCTGGGCGCCGTGGTGGCGATGCGGCGGCGGCGGTAAAGGGTCTGTGTGGGGGTCTGTGTGGGGGTCCTTGTGGGGGTCCTTGTGGGGGTCACACGGCCCGGGGTATGGGAGCCCTCAGCGCAGCCCGCGAGCCTCGTTTGCCCATCGACGCATGGGGGCGAGGTTCGTCGGGCTGCGCTCGAGGATGCTGCCGAGCCGGTCGGCCTCATACTCCAGGTTGCCGGCGATGTGCGGGGCGAAGGCCCCGAGATCCCACAGCCGGACCTCGGGGTCTGACCTCGCGCTGCAGGTTGCCATCGTCGTCCCGTCGGGGCTGACCGCGATCGACATCACCATGTCGCTGTGCCTGGGCAGCGTCGCGAGCTTGGATCGGTTCTGGACATCCCACATGAGAAGGGTGCCCGCGCGGTCGCCCGAGACCAGCACGCGCCCGTCGGGACCGAAGGCCATGGCGAAGATCTCGTCGGGATGTCCACGGAGGATGGAGGTCCGGCCGGTGCGGAGGTCGGTGAGGGCGATCTGGCGGGTGTTGCTGCCTGTGGCGAGCAGGGAGCCGTCGGGGCTGAAACAGACCACTCGCATCGGCGCCCCGTCGTGAGGATCGAGGATGTCGCCAAGCACGCCGGTCGCGGCGTCCCAGAGCCGGACCGTGCCGTCCATCGAGCACGAGGCCAGCAGCGCGCCGTCCGGGCTGAACGCGACCGAAGGGACGCGAGCGGTATGCCCGCCGAGGGTCAGGACCCGGCCGGTGTCCAGGTCGCAGAGCACGACCGTGCTGTCCTGCGTCCCCGAGGCGAGCCGGTTGGTCTTGGGGCCAAAGGCGATCGAGTTGATCCCCCCCGCGTGGGCGGCGAACCGGTGGAGGAGCGCGCCTCCGTCTGTCTGCCACACATTGAGAACACCGTCGAGACCCGCGGAGGCCAGCAGTCGGCCGTCGTGGTTGAACGCGATCGAGGAGATGATGCGGTCGTGCCCGGCGAGCTTGAGGTTGGGTTTCTCGCCATCGAGGTACCTGAGAACAACATGATTGCTCTCATCGGTGTTGTCTGCCCAGGCGAGTGCTCGGCCGTCTGGATGAAACGCGACGGACTGACTGCCGAACTTGCCCCCCCGACCGAGCGTCTCCCATGGCTGGAGTGCATGCTCCCAGAGCCTGATCGATCCATCGTTCCCAACCGAGACGAGTGTGTTCTGATCGGGCGGTGCCGAGATCACGTTGATTGCGGAAGGATGACCCGAGAGCGTCTCGACCTGCTGCCCGAGTGCAAGATCCCAGAGCCGGATCGTGTTGTCTGTTCCTGCAGCGGCGAGCAGCGGGGGCTCGCCAAGCCAGTCCAGGTTGTAGGAAGGGCTGCTCAGCGTGCCGATGGTGACGGGGTCTCTGTCTGTGTCAAACGCCCAGCGTTCGATCTCAAGGGTGTACTTTGTCCAGACGAGGGCGCGGTTGTCGGGCGTGAAGAGCACATCGAGAACCGACCCGTCCCGGACGGTCCGGGCGAGCAGCCGAGCCTCGGGCATGGACCACACACTGATGATCGAGCGCCGGTTGTAGTCTTCACTGCGATCGACCGAGATCGCCGCGAGCAGGCTGCCGTCGGCGCTGAACGCCGGGGTCTGCGCATTCCCACCCCCGGTGTCGAGTTCGAGCACTTGGGGCGTGCCGGCTGGTCGGAGGAGATGGAGCCTCCCCTCTTCCATGCCGACAATGGCCGCCGCCAGACCATCGGGCGAGAGGTCGGCTCGCTGCACATTCGACAGCGATGCGTGCCACGCGCCGATCCGGGTGGCTGCCTCGGCATGCTCGATGTTCCAGCGCTCGCGATCGCCGCCGGCGGTGAGGAGGAAGATCGACCCGCTGTCTGGGGCAAAGGAGAGAGCAGTGACCTGGTCCTCGGTCGGGATAGCGTGGAGCAACCCGAGCCCCGGCAGCGACCAGATGCGCACCCCGTCTTCCCCGCCCGTGGCAAGCATCGAGCCATCGGGATTGGTGACACCGCAGGTCGGCAGCCCCTCGTGCCCGGAGGGTACGGTCGTCAGGCCTGGATTCCGCGAGTAGAACTCCCACAGCGCCCAGTAGGAATCGAGCGGCCCGAACCCGCCCCCGAACCGGAGAGCCTCAGGGGGAGGCGTCCCGGGTGCCGATTCGAGCTGGGCACGCCAGAGCAGGTCCAGCGCGAGCGCCCCGTCGCCGGAGAGCCCTTCGGTGTGCCCGTGCTGGATGGTGCGCGATCGGAGCTGCTGGCGGGCCTCGATCTCGGCGGTGGTTTTCTGGCTGTAGAGCAGGGTCATCGCAATCGAAAAGACCGCGAGCACCAGCACCGCAGCCGCTGCGCTCGAGGTCACAGCCCAGTGCCGGCGGACGGTCTTGCGCACGACATACCACGCGCTGTCCCGCCGGGTCTCGATCGGACGACCGTCGAGGAATAGCTCGATATCACGCGCAAGGTCGGCGACCGAGGCGTACCGGCGTGCCTTGTCCTTGTGCAACGCCCGCAGCACGATCGCGTCGATGTCGTCATCGAGCGCCGGCACCTCGGCCGAAGGGCGCGTCGGCTTGTGGCGCGTGATCCGCTCGACCACCTCGTGCAGCGAACCCTCGACCGAGTAGGGCAGCCGCCCGGTCATCAGTTGATACAGAATCACGCCGAGGGAATAGACATCGGTCCGGGTGTCGATCGCGCGGGGGTCGCCCGAGACCTGCTCGGGCGAGGCGTAGGCGGGCGTGCCGGCAAACTCGCCGGGGAGCGTCTGGTGGGCGCTCGCCTTGGCCGATGCAGCCTGCGCTTCTGTGCCCCCAAAGATCAGCGGAGCAACAGCATCCGACTCGAACGCCTTGGCGATCCCAAAGTCGAGAATGTGCGGCCTTCCCTCGGCATCAACAAGAATGTTGGCGGGCTTGAGATCACGGTGGATGACGCCGTGCTGGTGGGCAAAGCTCGCCGCGTCACAAATCGCTGTAAAGAGCCGGAGCCGGAGCACGAGTGCATCCTTGCTCGTGACCGCGTCGTCCCCCGCCCAACGGTCGAGCGTGACGCCCTCGATCAGCTCCATCGCAAAGCCGAACCGCCCGTCCGGGAGGTACCCCGCGTCGTAGACGGTGACGATCCCCGGGTGGCGCAGCGCCGCGACGATCTCGGCCTCGCGCTCGAAGCGCAGCCGTTGCCGCGTCGTCGCCAGGCTTCCCCGCAGCAGCATCTTGAAGGCGACCGGGCGTTTGGTGCGGATCTGCGTCGCGCGGTAGACGATCCCCTGCCCGCCGCGATACATCTCGCCCTCGATCCGGTAGCCGGGCAAGACATCCGGCGGCGGGGGCTCGTCGTTGCGGCCCCCGCCCGATCCCGACCCCCCGCTCCGACCATCGGGCAGCACGCCAGCGAATATCTCAAGAAAGCTGTTGTTGGTGCGGATCTCTTCAACCGCGTGCTGACAAGTCTCACACGACGCGATGTGCGCCGCAGCAGGATCGTCCAAAGGCTCCCCACGCGCAAACGCATCGAGCCGATCGTGGGATGGACAATCGTGCGCATCCATGCGGTCTCTCACCCCTCGGTTGTGTACGCCTTGGTGAGTTGCTCGACGATCTCGCGGAGTCGGGTGGTCACGCGGTGCTTGATGCGATACACCTCAGCCACCTCGATCCCCGTCGTCATCGCGACCGAAGTCGCCGGCACACCCTTGAGCGCCACAAGCTCAAAGACCCGGACCGTCTGCTCAGCGATCCGCCCGCCCTCACGCAGCACCTCCATCGCCCGCGCGAAGATCACCCGAGCCTGCACGACATCCCAGGTCGCCGAGATCGCCTGCGCGTCGGGCAACCGGGCGAGCACCGATTCCCCCCGCCCCCCTGCTGCCCGGGCGTGTCGACGGTGGACATCCATCACCCGGTGGCGGCAGATCCCGATCAGCCACGCCCGCAGCCGACCTTGCTCGCGGGAGTACTTCCCCTCGCGGTAATCGGTGAGGAACTGCACCAGCGTCTCCTGGGCAGCCTCGGCAGCGTGGTCCTCGCTCAGCCCGAGCTTCACACTCACCCCGATCAGGATGGGCCGATACCGCGCGTCAAACTCGGTCCAGACCGAATCCTCCTGCGGATCATGCAGCCGCTCGAGCAGCAGCGTGGTTGTGGTCGTGCGGAGCATCGGCGACATCACGGACTTTCTCCCCCTCCCCTTCCCCACTCCTCATCTCCGAGAGCCTACCAGAATATGGACAAACAACAATACAAAACCGAGCAACGAGAGAAGTTGTATGCGGAACGAGGAAGCCGGATGCGGAGAGAGATCAGCATCC
>JAUZRR010000045.1 GCA_030950285.1 Planctomycetota bacterium
GGCACCCCGCGACCAAAGGATGGTGCCTCTGTGTCGCTGCCTCCGGCCCCCAGCGGGGGCCATGATCGTTGCCCCGGGCGCAGCCCGGGGTGAAGGGGGTTCTTGCATTTGAGAGCCCCGGAGGGGCGACGGCATCGCCGCACCTTCGCTCCTCCGGGGCTCCCCTGTCGAACGCGGCCCGGGTCCCCGGGCTGCGCCCGGGGCAAGGGTCGGTGCCCCCCCCCTCCGGGGGCGGCGAGATGGAAAGCCGGGGCGGTGGGATGGAAAGCCCCGAGGCAGCCGCGATGACATTTCCTCGATCCGCGACCGTCGCGGCTCGATCCGGGGCGGGCGTACCTCGATCCGGCGTGGCCGTGGCACCATCCGGCGTGGCCGTGCCACCATCCGGCGTGGGCGTGCCACCATCCGGGGCGGCGGCGGCTCCATCCGCGACCGTCCCGACGGCAGACACGACGACGATACTGACACGCACCGCCGGGCTTCTGCCCTTCCGGATCGCGTTTTCGGCCTCCAGAGCCGCGTTTCCGGCGGGTGGCACCGCCCCCGCTCCCAGCCCTGTCCGGGAAGGATGCACCCCGCAATCGCCCAGCCGGTACATTCTCCACATGGCACCGGTTGATCCCAGATCGCTCCAGCCCCCCCACAACGCTGCCAACGCCAACCCCATCGGCCCCGGTGTCTGCTGCGCGAAATGCGACTACTCGCTCGAAGGGCTCTCCGAAGGCGGCAAATGCCCCGAATGCGGCACCCCGATCCGCAGACCCAAGACCCCCGGCGTCCAGGCACGCGACAACCTCACCGACGCCCCGGTGCCCTTCCTCCGCCGGCTGCGGTGGACGGTCATCGGGCTCGCGCTGCTCGGGGTCGGCAACGGGGCCCTCCAGGCGTTCACCGTCTTTGTCAAGAACCCGCCGCTGGCGTGGGTCACCATCCTCGCCGGTGCCGCGTGGGCCGCGGCCGTGGTCTTTGCGACCATGCCCCGGCCGTTCCAAAGGACCATGCGGGTCAACCCCGCGCGGGAGATGCGCGGGCTGCGGACCGCCGCCCGCCTGACGCAGATCGCCTGGCCGCTCCAGGGCGTGGCCGTCCTGCTGATGCTGCTCGCGGCCGCGCAGGCGTCCCCGATGGCCGGGGCGTTCCGGCTGGGCGCCAGCGCGTTGCAACTCATCGGCGTGCTGGGCTTTGCCCCGCTGTGCATCTGGCTCGCCCACCTGGCCGACTGGGCCCAGGACACCGGGCTCGCCGGACGCCTGCGCGTCTCGGCGGTGCTCATCGGCGGCGGGGGTGCAATCTTTACGGTGTCGCTCGTCGCGACCGCCGCGCTCGCGGGCACCCGCTTCGCTGCGCCCCTGAGCATCCTCACCGGGCTCGCGCTGCTGGCCTACGAGGGCGGGCTCATCGTCTTTGTCATCGCCCAGGTGCAGATGGCGCAGATGACCCACTGGGCGGTGCGCAACGCGACCGCCACCATCGCCCGCGACCAGCGCGTCCTCGAACGCAAAGCCCGACGCACCTTCCACGGCACGGCCGTCGCGGGGTCTCCCCTCGCCGAGATGGCCACAAAGCGAGGCAACGGCGTGCTCGACCCGTGCGCCGGGTGCGGCTATGACCTCACCGGGCTGCCGCCCACGTCGCCCTGCTCGGAGTGCGGCCGCGAACAGGACGCCGACTCGACCGCGTTCCTGCGCATCAACCGCGAGCCCAAACCCGCGCCGATTCTCGACGACATCCCCCTCGTCGGCGACGAGCCCGAGCAGTAGCGCACGCGTGACGCGATCGGTGTTGAACCATGCGCCGGCAAAACCACAGCAGCCGCAGCCCTGCCCTTATCCTCCGCCGGCGGGCGGCGTCGCGGGATCAGCCGCCGGGTCGGTCGTGGGGTCGGTCGTGGGGTCGGTTGCGGGCTGTGCCCCGTCGCCGGAGACCGGCCCCTCGGCATCCACACCGGGGTCGGCCTCTTCGGGGATACCCAGCGCCTCGCGAACGATCGGGGTCAGGTCCGCGCCCGTCGAGCTAAACAGCACCGGGCGGAGCAGGACCTCCTGCACCACCACGTTGGTGTTGTCGGCGTCGAGCGTGTCCACAGTCATGCGGCTGGAGAACACGCGGTCGTAGCCCTGCTCGGTCGCGACCCGCTGCACCGTCGCGTGGATGTCCTTGTACGCCCGCGAGAGCTGACTGGCAGCCAGCGTGTCGATCGCGGCACTCGCCTGCTGCCGCGCCTGGTTGAATCGCTGCTGGGCGCTCTGGTACTGGGCATACAGCGACTGGGCCGCGGGCGATTCGGCCTCGCTCGGGTCGAGTTGCTGGAGGGCCGCGAGAAAGCCGTCGCGTTCGTTGGCGATGGTCTGCACCTGGTCATTCCAGACCCGGGTTTCGCTGGCAAGCTCAGTCGCGTACGACTCCGTATCGAGCATCCGCTCGAGGAGATACAGCACGTCAACCGTCGCGGTGCGGGCTTCGGTCAGCACGGATGCAGAGGGCGACATCGGGGGGGAGGCGACAGCCGGGGTCATGAAGAAGTGGCTGGCGACAGCCGTGGAAATCGCGCCGGTCAGGCCGGCCGCGAGAACGAGCATGGTGTTTCGGTGCATCGGGTTCTCCGGGGTTCTGCCCGCACCATCGGGGCACGGGCGTGCTGCCAGTGTAGCTCCACTGGCAGCCGTCTTGTTCGGGTCGGCGCAGCAGAAGAGAAGCCGCGAAACATGATCGAAGGAGCGGTGCTCGAAAAACAGCGATGCCCGGCACACAAAGTACCGGGCATCGTTGATTGCAGTGGGCGCGGCAGGATTCGAACCTGCGTAGGCATTGCCAGCAGATTTACAGTCTGCCCCCGTTGGCCACTTGGGTACACGCCCGAAACTCGAACTCCGACTCTCGCGGGGCGCCTTCGACCCGCCTCTCACTCTTCTCTCGCCCCTGGCCTGCGGGAGCGAGCAGGAACACCGGATTGTTGTCCGGCGTGCCCGACACACCGAACAGCCGCCGCCCGGACTCGAACCGGGGACCTGTGCTTTACAAAAGCACTGCTCTACCAACTGAGCTATGGCGGCGGTCAACACCCGGCAGGTTTGCGATCCTGCCGAGCAAATGAGCGATACAGGGCTCGAACCTGTGACCTCTTCCGTGTCATGGAAGCGCGCTAGCCAACTGCGCCAATCGCCCGATTACTCCCCGTTTGGGGCTTGAAGTATACCTCGGCCCGTCCGGCAGGGTCAATCAGTCCGCGACCAGACTTGCGATCGAAATCGCCGGAGACCGCCCCACCAGAGATTCAGCCCCCGAGAATCACGATCTCGACCCGGCGGCTCTCGGCCTTGCTCCCCCTGGGCCGGTCCATCCCGAACGCCGCGACGTACATCCGCTTGGTGTCCACACCACGCGAGATGAGGTATTTTTCCACCGCGTGCCCACGCTCAAAGCTCAGGTGGTCGTTGCTGGCCCACTTGCTCTTGCGGATCGGGTCGGTGTCGGTGTACCCCTCGATACGGACCTCGTTGCTGGCAAAGTCGGACTGGAGCAGCCGAGCCACGCTGTCGAGGGTCTGCTTGGCGCCGGACTTGAGCGAGACCTGCCCGGAGTCAAACAGCACGTCTCCAGCAACCGAGACCACCAGGTCGGATCCCCGCATCGAGACCGTTGCCCCGGGGACATTCACAAGCCCGCCCTGATCGTCCACCGTGCCGGCCGCCCGCATCGCTTCGAGCGCCTGGGCGAGTTCGATATTTTCCTGCTCAAGCTTGGATTTGGTGTCCTGCCACATCGCCCGCTCGCCTTCGAGGGCTGCGATCTGGCCGCGGAGTTCGTTGTTCTCAACCTGGAGCGCGTCGTAGTCGGTCCGCTTGTTGTTGGTACACCCCACAGCCGAGACCGCGATCGCCGCTGCCAGTGCTGTACCGAGGAGCTTCTTGATAATCTGTCCGTCCATTGCGTGGTCCTTCCTTGCCTTCCCGGGTGGTTCCGGGTCCGAAGACTATAACGCGACTTTGTAGTCGGCTCGCTGCGCTCCATCTTCGAGTATGCGGAGCGGCTTTCGTGAACAGTTTTCACATCCCCCCCACCCTCCCGTGCTACGGGAAATCGAGCCGCACCGGCGAGCCGAACACCGCGGTCAAGACCGCCTCGAAGCCGTACTTGCCGAGAATCACCGCGACCGTCGCGACCGCGAGGTACGGCCCGTAAGGCATCGCCCGCTGCCCACCGCCGGTCCAGGTCGCCTGCACCAGCACCATGTAGAGCGCGATAAACGGCGCGACGAAAAACGCGAGCACCGAATCAATCCACCCCAGGCACGCCCCCACCGCGGCCAGCAGGTGGACGTCACCGAGGCCCATCGCCTCCTTGCCGAAGCCGAGGGTGCCGAAGATCCGGATCGCCCAGACGATCCCGCCGCCGACCAGATAGCCCAGCAGCACCCCGCCTAAGACACTGAACCATAAGGGGATACCCTCGGACGCCTGCCGCTGAAGCGTGACCGGATTGAGCACCCAAGGCTCGCCGATCTTCTGCCCGACGTACCACCCCACGATCGCCAGAATCAGGCAGGGTGCCAAGAACAGCACCTCCCGCATCACCTCGCGGCGGGCGTGGGGGTACTGAATCCACAGCTCGGCGGGGCTGTCGTCCGCCGACCCGGCCTGGCCGTCCGACCCCGAGAGCAGCCGGACGATCGGCCCGACCGCCACCACGCCGACCAGCACACCCGCGGCGACTCCAAGCGGCTCGGGGAACCCGAACAGCCCGGCCATCACCGCCCCCAGCACGCCGGAGACGACCGAGGCAGCCAGGACCACCGCGATCGTCTTCCAGGGCAACGGCGCCCGTGGTTCTGCGGGACTCGAGGCCGCGTCTGATTCGGAGCCCTCAGCCCTGCCCGAATTTTCAGTCTCACCATCAGGAGAAGTATCCGGAGATTCCTTCGCCTCGGGCTTCTCCGGTTCTGCGGCATCCCCGCCCGCGTCTTTCTCAGCATCCGGCGGCGTGATCCCCGCCTCGGCGAGCGCCTTGCTCTCCCACTCGTCGTAGTCGGCAAAGCTCCGCTTGATGAGCCCCAACGCGAGCAACCCGTTGGCAATCACCAGCCCGACCACCGCCCCGATCGTGGCGCACAAAATCGGCCACCCAAACACCCCGGGCGTCGGGAGCGCCCACCACTCGCCCGCAGCCGTGTACCGCCACCCCTTGCCCCGCAGCCCCATCACGACCGCGGTCAGCGGATGAGCGAGCAACGCCACAACCGTCGGCGTCCACGCCAGCGCGAGCGGGATCGTGAACGTCCTCGCGTCGATGATCGTCATCGCGATCAGCGAACTGACCAGCACCAGGAGCGTGATAAAGATCGGCCACGTCTGAGCAAAGCCGTTCATCGCCCACTCGGGCTTGACCACCGACCAATCGACCCCCAGCCAGACGCCGCCCCGGTCAGGCACGATGTACCACAGCAGGTAAAGCCCCACAAACACCAGCCCGACAATCGTCTCGACAATCGGGTATTCAGGCGAAATGCTGCCCTTGCAGAATCGGCACCGCCCCCGCAGGAGCAACCACCCGAACACCGGGATGTTCTCCCGCCAGGTCAGCACGTGGTTGCAACTGGGGCACTTCGACGCCGGGGTGACCACGTTGAGCCCCAGCGGCATGCGGTAGGCCAGCACGTTGATGAGCGACCCGATGCACGAGCCGAACGCGAACGCAAAGCCGAGTTGGATCGTGATGGACAACGCCATCGTTAGCTGTGGGCTCATGTGATTCGACGCCTCCTTGCGCCCGATCCCCGTTGCCGCCTACTCGTCTCCAGCCGCCTCATCGTCGTCCAACTCGGAGGTGATCTCCTCGACCCGCTGCTCGCACCGATCCAGCACGTCCCGACAACGCTTGAGCAGCTCGGCGCCTCTGGCGTACTGCTCGATCTGGTCTTCCAGCCCCATCTGGCCCGATTCGATCCGCTCGATGATCGACTCGACCCGCGATACCGCCTCCTCGAAGGTCGGCTGGGGCGCGTCCTGCGCTGCCTCCCCCGACGCTTGGCCACCCGGCTCGGTCTTGCTCGATCGCTTTGCCACTGGTGTCACCTTACCCGCCGGAGTTGAAGAGGTCCAACTGGTCCCGCTCGTCGCGCTCGCCCTTTGGTCGGCGGGGGCGTCGCGTGGGCTTCGGCTTGGGCACCAGCTGCCCGCCCTCCAGCGACTCGTCCGAGACCTCGACCACGTCGGATTGCACCGAGCCGCTTGCCAGATAGGTTGTCAGGCGTTCGCCCGGGCGGAGGTCACGAGCGTCCCGCGCCGCGGTCCCGTCGGCCCGGAGGGTGCAGGAATACCCACGCCGCAGCACCGCCGCCGGGCCGATGGATTCGAGCCGCTCGGCCAGCGAACGGACGGCGGTTCGGCTGCCCGTCACCTGCTGTGCCACGCTGCGCCCGAGCCGCTCGGTTCGTGTGTTGACACGCTCTCTTGCGATGGTGAGCAACCGCCCGGGGTCTTGCGCCCGCAGCCTCAGGCTTGCCCGTTGCACCCGACGGCCGGCCTCGGTGATCGCCTCGCGGGCGGCGTCTTCGAGGCCGTCGCGGGCGGTGGCGAGTTGTTCTTCGGCACGCCGCACTGCGCCCCGAGGATCGGCGAGCACCGGGTGCCTTGCTGCGGACGCGAGCCGTTGCCGCTCGAACCGGAGCGTCCGGGCAAGATCGGTCTTGAATCGGCGGCCGAGCGCGTCGAGCTGCAAGTGCAGGGCGTCGCGATCGGGCGTCAATCGCACCGCAGCCTGGGTGGGGGTTGCGCAGCGTTCGTCAGCGACAAGCTCAGCAATCGTCGTGTCCGTCTCGTGCCCGATCGCGGCGACCACGGGGATAGCGCTCTCGACAATCGCCCTCGCGACATCCCGGTCGTTGAACGCCGCGAGGTCTTCGGGCGAGCCGCCGCCTCGGGTGACGATGACCGCATCAATCCCCAGCCGCTCGTGGGCTGCGGACAGAAAATCAAGCGCGCGCACAACCTCGCCCGCCGCGTGCTCACCTTGCACCCGCACCGGCACCACCGCGACCGCGACTGCCGGGCATCGCTTTGCCATCGTCGTCAGGACGTCCTGCAGCGCGGCGCCGGTCGGGCTGGTCACCACCGCGACGCGTCCGGGAAAGCCGGGAAGGGTGCGTTTGCGGTCGGTCGAAAACCAACCGAGCGTGCGGAGTTCATCGCAGAGCTGCCTGAACCGGACCTCGGCCGCCCCCTCGCCGACGGGCTCGAGCTTCTCCACGATCATGCTCACCCGCCCCTGAGGCCCGTAAAACTCGACCCGCCCGGTCGCGACGACCTCCTGCCCATCGCGGGGCTCAAACCCGAGCTTGCGCAACTGACTTGCAAAAACCACCGCGTTGATGACCGCGCCGGAGTCTTTGAGCCCAAGGTACAGGTGCGTGCTCCGCCGTGAGCCGGTGACTTCGCCCACGACCCGCACCTTCCGCGGCAGTCCCTCTTCCAGCACGCCGCGGATCAGGGCCGCCAGGCGGGAGACGGTCAGCACGCCGTCGATCGCACCGGGCTTTGCCGCGTGGCGCGGAGTCTCTCCCACGTTCCCCGTCGACCCCGGCGTGGTCGCACCGCCCTCGGCCCTTTGCTTGGCGCGGCGCATGCGGTCGGGATCAAACGGCAATCGGCCCATGTGGGCCGATTATTGCCGAAACCTGGATGTCGTGTCGCCCACGATCGGGCGAAAGATTACTTCTCCGCGTTTGCGGTCCGGGTTTTCGCCGATTCGTCAGCGGTCCAGCCCCTGGCGACCGACCGCTCGACCGTGGCGGCCCGCACCGTCATCGGGTAGGATACCCGCACCGGTTGCCCGCTCGAAACGATCCTGACCCCACCAGCCACGCCCGCATCGACCTGCTTGAACCTGCCACCCTCTTCGCGCGGCTTGCGGAGCCGAATCGTTGCGCTCGGCTCGTGGGTCTTCCCGTGCGCGGCTTCGGCGCGGGCTGCGCCGGCGGCCTGGATGGCGCGGAGCCGCTTGGGGCTCACAAACGTGCGCACGCCTCCGGTGTATCCCCGCTCATTCAGCCACTGCTGGCGGCCGCGCTCAAGGTTGGACCACCCCTCGCCCTCGACCTGCTGCCATGCGCTAATCGAGACCGCGTGGGTGTTGACGCGAACATGGACCTGCTGGTTGCCCGCGTCGGCTGCGCCGTAGGCGACGTTGCCGGGGTTCTCGCGCCAAGCGCGACGGCTGGCGATGTCTTTCACATCATCGCCAACCCAGAGACGCCCGCGGACCGACGAGTAACCGGGCGTGTACACCCGCGTCTGATCTTCCGGCGGCGCGGTGACGAGCAACCCGTTGTGGATCGCGGGGGCAAAGCGCGGAGCGTTGGTGTAGCCGGAGCCGTGGACGGCGTGTTGCGGGCCTGCGAGGCTCGCTGCCAGCGCCGCGGCTGCGAGGAGCGTATTCATAATCCGATCTCCTGATGTCTGGGCACGGAGTCCTTCCGCGCCGGTCACTGCCAACCACCCCGACTTGACATAGCATGCACGATTTTGAGCCGGGATCAAGCGGTTTTGCCGGGCTTTCCGGTTGTACTCGCTATGCGCGGCCCGAGAACCCTCAAACCCGCGACCTATCGGACGGCAATCAGCGTGTGTCGGCGCCCGGGAACGGGATCGAGGGCTTTCCGACCGCGGCTTCGTACGCCTCGATCACGCCGCCGACGTGTCGCGACGGGCGGTGTTCGGTCGCGACAAACTCGTGGGCCGAGACGATCAACTCCTCGATCGAATCGGCCCTGCGTCCGCCCTCGCCGAAGAGCCGGCGGAGTTGCCTGGACCAGCCCTGGCGATCGCCCGGTGTCACGAGCAGTGCCGAGCGTTCGTCGATCAGCGCAGTGTTGAAGTCGTCACGGGCAGCGACCACCGGCATCCCCACGCTCATCGCTTCGAGCACGAGCGTCCGCTGTTCGCCGCGTGCTTCGGGCAGCACGAGCACGTCGCCCCGCAGCACCAGGTCGCGGTTGGCGTCCATCTCGTCGACGAGCGAGACCTGCGAGCGCACACCGAGTTTCTCGGCGAGTTTCCAAAGGTCGGCCCGCCGCGCCGCGACCGCGTCGGCAAAGACCAGCATGTCCGGGTGTTCACGAACGATGTCGGCGATCGCCTCAAAGCAGGCGGTGAACGCCCCCTTGTCAAACCCCGCCCCGGCGATCATCACCGACCACGCAGCACCCGGCCGAAACACCTCACCGAGCGGCTTGTCGGCGTACACACCCCACGGCGAGTGCCTGACCTGCACGCCGGGGATGTCATGCACACACTGCGCTGCGATCGCCGAGTCTGCGCAGACGATCAGGGTCCCGGCCCGTCCGCTTGCCTTGGACACAAGCCGCTGGGCCTGGCGGACGAGCCCGGATCGCCAGACCTCCAGGATCAACGCCGCGTCGAGCCTTTCGGCGAGCGCGAGCCCGAACGGCCACAGCGACCCTCCAAAGACATGCACGATCCGCGCCGGATCCTCGCCGGTTTTCTCGGTTGACCGCAGCCTGGTCGCGACCTCGCTGGCGCGCCAGGAAAGCGAGAGCGGCAGCCCGGTTTCCTCAAAGTCCACCGTCTGCCCAAACAGCCCCTCGTCGCTCCGCTCGAAACCCCGAGGCAACGCCAACACCACGCGGATGCCCTCGTCGGCGAGCCCGACCTGCAGCCGCGCAAGCATGGACCGCTCGCGGCTTGCGAATCGGCGATCGGCGAGAAGCACTACCCGCATCGGACCTCCAGCCCCCCGGCAGAAAGAGCATACCGCGCACGAAACAACGCCCCTTCGCCTCTCCGACCAGTTCAGGCAGACACCGAGGCCTCTTTCGGCGGAACCCGGTAGTCGATGTCGGGCGCACGGCTCTCGTGGTCGCGCACCGCGTGGGTCCGCCACACGCCGACCCAGTGCTCGGGCGCAACCTCTTGCAGATAATAATCGCCCGCGGGCTCGTCCTTGGCTGTCAGGTCCGCGGGCGGTGTGTGCCACGGCCACCACGGGCGGATACCCTCATCTGCCCCGGGAAGCTTGCGGAACTCGTCCTCGTTTTCGACGATCTCGCGGATGGTCACGAGCCGGTCCAGGCGGGCGTGCATCTTGGGGATGCTCGCCAGCAACCCCCGCGTGTAGGGGTGCATCGGGTTGTCGTAGAGGTCGAAGACCTTCGCGTATTCAACCACACGCCCGGCGTACATCACGCACACGACATCGGAGTTTTCCGCGACCACACCCAGGTCGTGGGTGATGAGCATCACCGCCATGCCTCTGGTGCGTTTGAGTTCGGTCATCAGTTCGAGAATCTGGGCCTGGATCGTGACGTCCAGCGCGGTGGTCGGCTCGTCGGCCAGCAGCAGCCGGGGCTGGCACGCCAGCGCCATCGCGATCATGACGCGTTGCCGCATCCCTCCCGAGAACTCGTGCGGGAAGGAGTTGATCCGCCGCTCGGGCTCGGGGATGCCGACGTCGCGCATGGACTTGAGCGCGATCTCGCGGGCCTGTGCTTTCGAGACGTCCTGATGCAGCAGGATCGCTTCCATGATCTGGTTGCCGACGGTGAAGACCGGGTTGAGGCTCGTCATCGGCTCCTGAAAGATCATCGCGATGTCGTTGCCGCGGATCTCGCGGATATGCCTGGCGTTGAGCGTCAGCAGGTCCACCGGCCCTTGTTCGGTCTGGAAGATGATCTCGCCGCGGTCGAACCGTCCCGGGGGGCGGGGGATGAGCTGGAGCATGCTCATCGCCGTCACACTCTTGCCGCAGCCGGACTCGCCGACGACCGCGAGGGTCTGCCGGGGGTAGATCGTCATGCGGACGCCGTCGACGGCCTGCACGCGCGGCCCGCGCCCGTTGTCGAACGACACCGCCAGCCGATCAACCCGGAGAATGGGCGTCGCCGCAGGTGTGCCCGGTTGCGGCGGGGTCTCGGTGGTGGCAGCGGTCGCGGTCATTCGATCATCCTCCAAACGGGGAACAGCCCGACCAACCCGGGCTCGATGGTGCCCCGGAGACTATGCCTCATCGGGCCTCACCGGGACATTATCGCCGCCGACGCTTGGGGTCGAACGCCTCGCGGAGCCCTTCGCCTACGAAGTTCAACGCCACCAGCGTCACCCCGAGCAACAGGCACGGGAACAGCAACAGCCACCAGTGGCTGCGGTAGGTGTTCAGTTCCGACAGCCCGTCGGCCGCCAGGTTCCCCCAGCTCGGGAGCGGCGGCTTGACCCCGATCCCCAGAAAGCTCAGGAACGATTCCTGCAGAATCGCCTGGGGCACTGTCAGCGTCGCGTACACAATGATCGGGCCGAGCAGGTTGGGCAGCAGGTGCTTGCCGAAGATCCGCACCGGGGACGCCCCCGTCGCCCGGGCCGCCTCGATGAACGGCTGTTCCTTGAGGCTGAGCACCTGCCCGCGGATCACCCGCGCCATGGTCAGCCAGCTCACGCCCCCGATCGCGACCAGCAGCGTGCCCACGTCGATCAGCAGCCGGGTCGATTCCTTGAGCTCGACATTGCCTCGAGCGATCCACCGCCCGACGATCGCCTCGCTCGCCACCGCCAGCAGCACCACCAGCAGGATGTAGGGCAGCCCATAGAGCACGTCCACGATCCGCATCAGGACCGCGTCGGTCTTGCCCCCGACATAGCCCGCCAGCCCGCCGTAGAGCGTCCCGATGAGGACCGAGATTGCAGCCGCTGCGATCCCGATGCCCAGCGAGATGCCGCCCCCGGTCAGGATACGGATCAAGAGCGACCGCCCGAGCACGTCGGTCCCCAGCCAGTAGCGGGGCCGCTCGCCGGTCGCGACCTCGATCGCGTCAATGCGTTCCTGCTGGGTCTCGTCGGCCGGCCACCAGAAGGGGGGGAGCCGACCCTCGCGGGGATCGCCGGCGTTGTACCGGGGGACCGCCGCCCCCTCCTGCCCGCCCGCCGCCCCGAGCGTCCAAGGCAGCGTCAACACGCACGCGAAGATCATCAGCACCAAAAACCCGATCCCCAGCATCCCCGCAAAGCTCCGCGTCAGCGGATTGTCGCGCTCGACAGCCGGGGCCCGCATCGCGGGGACGGTCTCAGGCTGGGACGCCTTGGATGATGGATTCGGCGGCGGCATAGGAGAGGGCAGCGTATCGCCTCTGGCCGCGTCCCGCCCGGCCCTGCCTATCGATCGGGTGCCATCAGACAGAGCCCCGCGCCGGACGGTGAACCCCGACCCTTCAACGGGTCGCGACGGGCGAAACGGTCGTCGCCACAAGAAAATGAAAGTCGTGCAACCACGGGTTCGTTTTCTGGTACACTCTCTGGTGAGAGCTCTCTGGCGAGGGCTCTCTGGCGAGGGCTCTCTGGTAGGACAGGCTATCAAAGGAGCCCACAATGAAACACGACCACACAAACATACTGAAGGCGATCTGGGGCATCGTGCTGATGCTGAACCTGGCGCTGGTGCCGTTCTACAACGCCGCGATCGCAGCGGGGAACAACGCCCCCGCGCCTTACACCCCCAACGCCACCCCCGAGACCACGCCGGAGCGGAATTT
>JAUZRR010000046.1 GCA_030950285.1 Planctomycetota bacterium
GAGATCGGACGACTTGGCGGGGTCGGCGGGTGCGGCGGGGTCGGGATAGGCCGTGAGGCTTGCGTCGCGTTCGAGGTGCTGGGCTGAGAGCGGGCTTCGGCGTGTCATGGCGGAGTGTAGAGGGCTCCCCTATCGTTGCGGGCTGCCGGTTGAATCGGCGGGCACGCGGGGACTCGAGTTCACGATACGGGAGATGTACCTTGGCAAAGCGCAGCACGAAGAAAACAGCGAAAAAGAAGGCCTCGAAGAAGTCGGGGACCGGCACCTTGAAGAGTTCGGGCTCGCGGGGGCTGAACCTTGACCTGCTGACCCGCCTGTGCGAAACGCCCGGCGTGCCCGGGCGCGAGGAACGGGTCCGGGCGCTGATCGAAAGCGAGATCGACGGCCTGTTTGACAAGGTCGAGACCGACGTGATGGGCTCGCTGATCTGCACCCGCAACGCCCGCGGCCGGGGGGCGAATCCCACGCGGGTCATGCTGCTCTGCCACATGGACGAGATCGGGTTTTACGTCTCGCATATCGACGACAAGGGCTTTATCTGGATCAACCCGGCCGGGGGGTTTGACCCGCGGAACCTGTTCTCCCGCCGGGTGCTGGTCTGCACCAACAACGGCGACTACCACGGCGTGATGAACCCGGGGGGACGACCCATTCATATCTCTGCACCGGAAGAACGGACGAAGGTGCCCGCGGTCAAGGAGTTCTTTGTTGATATCGGGATGTCTGCTGCGCAGGTCGGCAAGAAGGTCAGGATCGGGGACTACATCGTGATGGACGAACCGGCGCGGGAGATGGGGGACAAGTTCGTCTCCAAAGCGCTCGACAACCGCGTTGCCTGCTGGCTGGGGATCGAGGCGATCCGGGAGCTGGTACGGCTCGGGGGGTCGAACAAATGCGAGGTCGTCGTGGCGTTTACGACGCAGGAAGAGGTCGGGCTGCGCGGGGCCAAGACCGCGAGCTTCGCGGTCCGTCCCGACATCGGCTTTGGGATCGACGTGACTCTTTCGTGCGATACGCCGGGTGTTCCTGCCAGCGAGGCGGTCACCCATCAGGGCAAGGGGTTCGGGCTGCACGTCAAGGACGGGTCGTTTATCGCTGACCACGAGCTGATCGATCGGGTCGAGGCACTGGCGACCAAACGCAACATCGCGTATCAGCGGACGATCCTCGGCGCGGGCGGGCAGGACGGCGCAGCGGCACAACAAGCGGCAGCCGGGGCCAAAGCGATCGGGATCACCGTTGGCACGCGGTACATCCATACGGTGACGGAGATGATCGACAAGGGGGACTTGGGTGCGGCACGCGACATCCTTGCGAGGTTCCTCGCTGAGGCGAAGTAAGCCCGCCCCCTCTCGTTGTTCTGAGGGTGTCCAAAACCGTTTCCAGACGAAAGGCCCCGGGGCGAATCGCTCCGGGGCTCTTTCGTGCGTCTGGTTCCCGGAATCCGGGCGAGAGAATCAGTGGACGAGGTTGGTTGCCGCTTCGATGGATTCGACCACCTGGCGGACCTGGAACGGCTTGCGGAGGAACCCCTCGAAGCCTTGCGAGCGCAGGCCGTGGGCCTGGGTGTCGGTGAGTTTGCCGCTCATCGCGATGATTTTGGTCATTTGGAGTGAGTCGGAGCTTTGGACGAGTTGGGCGACTTTGTGGGCTTCGTCATCCCCGAGGTGGATATCGAGCAGCAGGACGTGGGGCTTGGCCCGTTCGCATTCGAGGCCGGCTTCGAAGGCGCTGTTGGCGGTCGTGACCTCGTAGTTGGTCTGTTCGGTGAGGACCTTTCGGAGCACTTCCACGACCTCGGCGTCGTCGTCAACGATGAGGACGCGGGTGCGGCCGCTGCTGAGCCCGTCGAGGGGTATCCCGTGTGAGCGCATGAATTTGACCAGCTCAGCCAGTGGAATCCTCCGGTCTTTTGAGCCGGGGATTCGGTAGCCCTTGAGCGAGCCGGAATCGAACCATTTGGAAACCGTTCGAGGGGCGACATTGCAAATCTTCGCGACCTCTCCGGTTGTCAGGACATCCTTCTCGATTGGCATCGTCTCACCTCTCCGAACATCTTGAGCGGGCATGCCGACCGAAAGCCGGCTTCTCTGGCGATCGGCGATGGGCGAGCCGGTCTTGACCGTTGGAGGCGTTACAGGCGGATTTGGGGGTTTCCGGACGAGAATTCTCGATGATTTGGCGGTTCTGACGGGGGTATCGCAGTCCCGAAGGGCTCAAAGAAATCCGGTGTGGATTGACACATGGGCGTCCGGGGGTGTAGATTGCCGCCCCTGCCTTGGCGGAAGAGGCATCTTTATGCGACCTTTGGGCGTACCGTTGGTCGCAACCAGTCTTCGGCCGAAGGGGGCCGGAGTTGTGTGTCGCAGTTTTGCAACGAACAGAAACCTTTCAACGCAGGAGAACCTGCGTCGTTTCCCTGCCTTGAGGAGTCAACCGTGCGTCGAACGCCGAGTGGTCGTGTTCTCTGTGTCGTGGCTTCCACGCTCACGCTTCTGGCAGCCTCGGGCACCACGCTGGCCCAGGCGGATGATCCCGCCTCGCCGGAGCAGAAGTTGCGTGACTTCATCCACTATGTCCTGATCGATCGTCCCGACGCGGCCGAGCTTATCGGGCAGCAGTTGCTCGACGGCGACCTGCCGCCGCAGGCGTTTGCCGACCTCGTCGACAGCACCGGAGAGTTTCAACGGTTCCGTCAGGCGATCGGCGAGGCGATGCGTCGCGACGTCGGCGGTTCGCTTGAAGCAACCGCCGCGGCGCTCGAGCGTCGCTACGAGGGGGGCAAGCTCGAGCGGGCCCGTTCGCCGGTGGAGATCGATCGCAACATCGACCTGCTCACCGGGCAGTTGCAGGGGCGTTACCTCGCGACGCAGCGTCTGCTTGCTGCGGGGGAGTATTCGGTGCCGCAACTGTTCGAGGCGTTGGTGGATACGAGCGACCCGGAACTTCAGGCGATCGCGCAGCAGATTCTTGTGGACATGGGTTCGCAGTCGGTGATGCCGCTGTGTGTGGCGTTGCTCTCTGAGAGCGGTCCGAGGCAGCAGCTCATCGCCGAGGTGCTGGGGATCAAGAACTACCGGACCGCGGTGCCGTTCCTTGCGGAGGTCATGGAGAAGACCAGCGAGCCGGAGGTCCGTGAGGCGTGCTCTCGGGCGATCTCGAACCTGCAAGGGACGGCGGGGCACTCGGTTTCGGGGTTGTACCTGGCGTTGGGTGAGGCGTTCTACGCCGAGCGTCCCGAGGTCACCAGCTTCCCCGGTGAGGATCACCAGCTCGTCTGGTCGTACACGCCCTCGGCGCCTTCGGTTGCGTTGACCGCGACCCCGGTGCTGACCGAGGTCTACCACGAAGCGATGGCGATGCAGATGGCCGAGCGTGCGTTGAGCCACGAGGGGCGGAACATCGACGCGGCCTCGCTTTGGGTCGCGGCAAACATCAAGCGGGATATCGAACAACCGTCCGACTACGAGAACCCGGTCTATGGCTCGGACCGCCGGGAGCCGGCGTACTTCGCGGTCGCGGCGGGGATGCCGGTCGATCAGCGTGTGCTTGCCCGGGGGATCGACACCCGCAACACGCCGCTGGCGCGGGCTGCGATCGCCGCGATCGAGGAGATCGCCGGTGGGTCGCAGCTGTGGTCGGGGATGGACAACCGCCGCCCGCTGGTCGAGGCGCTGGGGTATGCCAACCGTCGGGTGCAGTACGAAGCGGCGTTGGCGTTCGGGAGCGCCCAGCCGACCAACGACTTTGAGGGTGCGTCCCGTGTGGTTCCGCTGCTTGCCAGCGCGATCCGTGACGCGTCGGAGCGGTACGCGATTGTGCTGACCGACGATGTCGAGGCGTATCAACAGGTGCGGGGGATCCTGACCGGGCAGGGCTACACCGTGCTGCCTCGGGGCGGCTCGGCGAGTGAACTCGAGGGCTCGATCGCCGAGGCGGCGGGGATCGACGTCATCGTGACCATGCTCCCGAGTGCCCGTTCGCTCGATTCGGTGGATCAGATCAGGTACAGCGCCAAGCTGGCGGTGACGCCGATGCTGGTGATGCTCCCTCCTGACGAAGCGGCGGCGCTCTCGCCCAGGTATGAGCGCGATCCGATGGTGATGGTCCGGCGTGTGGGCCTTCCCGCCGAGGCAATCGCCGGTGCTGTGAAGGCGTTGGTCGAGGATGCGTCGGGTGGTCCGATTACCTCGGCCGAGGCTCGTGACTATTCCGAGCGGGCGGTTTCGGTGCTGCGTGATCTGGCGATCAGCGGCAGTGAGGTGTTCGACGTCCGGGACGCGACTTCGTCTCTGGTCGGTGCGGTGGCGGATGCCTCGGGCGGCCGTCGCCTGGCGATCGCCGAGGTGCTCTCGCTGATCGACGATGCGCGGGCCCAGCGCGAGGTCGCCGATGTCGCGATGGCGACCTCGGGCGGCGAGCGTGCGGCGCTGCTCCGTCTTGTAGCCGACTCTGCCAAGCGGTTTGGTAATCGGCTTGAGGATCGTCAGGTCAGCCGTGTGATCGAGATCGCCAAGAGCGACTCGGCGGTGGAATCGCTCGCGGCGGCGGCGTTGCTGGGGGCGCTGGGTGTGCCCAACGAGGACTTCCTGCCTCAGCTTCTTGGGCAGTAGAGCATGTTCTGCTGAATATGGAAGCGTTCTTTGCACGCGGTGGGCACTTGCCCGCCGCGTGTTTCTTTTTGCACGCGCGGAGGTATCGAGTAGACCAGTCGCGAGTTCGACCAGTGCTTGCCCGTCGTGCATTCTGTTACCCGGACCACGATTCGGGGCGTTATCGGCGTGCGCAGGGGTGCGTGTTGCCTCATCGCGCGGAGTGTCTGGCACAAGTGGTACAAGCCAAACCCCCGCAGGCGAAGCACTTTGGGTGTCACCCAAGCTCGGCGGGATGACGACCGATGGAAGCACGGTGAGGGAAGGTCGGTCGTGCGGAGGAGTACGTCCTGTCTGTCCCATCGACGGCGGTGCTGTTTGCCGCGGTTGCTCGAAACAGTCAATAGCCAACCGGGTGGTTAGCCGGTCGCAAGTGTTCTGTGTGTGAAGGAGTGCTCAACATGCAAGTTCGGAACTATCGTCGGAATCGTGCGTTTACGCTGGTCGAAATTCTCATCGTCGTGGTCATCCTCGGCATCCTCGCGGCGATTGTCGTCCCGCAGTTTACGAACGCTGCCAACGACGCCCGTGGTGGCAACGTGACGACGCAGCTGCAGACGCTGAACAACCAGACGGAGCTCTTCGCCGCCCGCAACAACGGCGAATACCCCGACTTTGACACCGATGGGTGGGGCGATGACGCCACCAGCGGCACCCTGATCGGTGATGACTACCTCAAGACCGCTCCGAACAACCCGGCGTGGAACCCCGCCGACAACGGGGGTGTTTTGGCCAACACGATCGAGACCGTCACCGGGACCGTGTTCGGCTCGGCCGATGCCGCCTGGGTGTTCAACACCACGACCAACACCATCTATGCCTCGTATTACGACGAGGTCAACGGCGCCGTTACCACGACCGCGACCGACTGATCGGTTGTCGTTCCAGTGAATCCAAGACCGGCCCGACGCCCGAAGGGGTGCCGGGCCGTTTCCTGATAGAGGTCGCGGATGCGCGGCAAGGACGACCCAAGGGAGGAAGCGATGCGGCGACGGACAACAAACGCGGGATTCACACTCGTCGAGATTCTGATCGTGGTGGTGATTCTCGGGATTCTTGCGGCGATCGTCGTGCCTCAGTACTTGGGGGCGACGCAAGACGCCACCGAGAAGACCGCGTTCCACGAGATGAAGCGGCTCCGCAAGGCGGTCGAGGTGTACCTGATCCGTCACGGCAACGGGCTGCCCGACGTTGAGGAAGGGGACCGGACGTGGGGAAGCCTCATCGCTGTTGGCGACTACCTCAAGAACGCTCCGGTCAATCCGTATGTCGGGGGTGAGAACGCGGGCTACATCGTGCTCGGGGACAGCCCCGATGAAGCCTACCAGACCGACTACGGCTGGATTTACAACCCGGATACCGGGGACATCTGGGCGGGCGGGTTTGACGCCAACGACAACCCCTATCCCAAGAACTGATCCGCCCGCGAAGAGGGCAAGGAGTTCCGCACGATGCACGACCAGGCAGCGAACATGCTCAGCCGACGCGACGGGTACACGCTCGTCGAGATGCTGCTGGTCATCCTGATCCTCGGGATCTCCGGGGCGTTGGTGATCCCGCACACGAGCCAGGCCCGTGTCTTGCGCATCCACGCGGCGGTCCGGACGCTTGTCTCGGATATCACCTACGCACAGACCGACGCGCTGGCGTACCAGCAGCGTCGCGCGTTGATCTTTGATGAGGCCGCCAACACCTACACCGTCGCCGAGATCACGGTATCCACCGGCGGCGACGTGACCTACACGCCGTTGTTCTATGCCGGGGGGCCGAGCGGGCAGCACGTCGTGGACTTCAACTCGGGATCCTTCGACGGCGCCCACATCCGTGCGGTTGATTTCGACGGCGATGGAGTCTTGATCTTTGACGAAATCGGCGCGCCGGTCCTGGATGCCGCGACCGATGCGGCCGCTTCGCTCGGGACGTTGTACATCGAAGGCCCGATGTCGATCTTCCGGATCGACGTGACGCCCTACACCGGGCAGGTTGTGGTGCAAGAGGTCGATGCGCTGCCCTGAGTCAGGGTGATCGTCCAACGCACGCGATTGACGAAAGGGTGGGTATGGGTCAGGCACAGCAGGGTTCGGGTTCGTTCCGTCGGCGGTCGTTCCGGGCTGCGGGCATCACGCTCGCGTCGGTGTTCAGTCTGTTGATGTGGTCGCGGCTGAAGATGGTGACCGACACGCCTCGGATGGTGTATGCGGATCCCAAATCGGCCGAGACAACCGGTGGCGAGCCGCAGAGCAGACCAGAGCTTGCCCACGACGCCACGCCCTACCCGGACACCGAACCCACGCGCACGAATGGCGCGTTGCGCGAATAGCGCGACCGATAAGCACGGCGCGGGCGGATCTGGCTCGGCGCGTGCCACCCTTCCAGCGGGACTCGGTGCAAGCTGGTACCGGTTGTGACGGTTCCCAATACTCACAAACCGAAGAGTGCCCCCAAGTCCTCCCCATAACCGGACGAAAAGAGCAGGGCAATCCGCGCGCTCGGGCCGACACGGTGTCGGTTGGTTTCCCGATCGCGATCAAAAACGGCGGGGAAGACGAGCAATGAAAATGAAGAACGATCGTCCGAACATCCGGGGTATCCACACCACGAGAATCGCTCTCACGGCGGCGGCACTGGCACTCTTGGCGGGCACCCCCGCCGGGTTTGCCCAGTCGAGCGTCGACGCGGAGGAGAACTCGGGGGGCCTCGGCTCACTCATGTCCTTCTTGTCCGGCTCCGGCCAGGACGGTGCAAGCCAGCCCGGTGCAGAGCAGCCAGCCGCGGCCGACGAGTTCCGCACCGATGGCTTGTATTTCGATGAAAACATGACCGTCGAGCTCCACGTCCAGGACGAGGAACTCACCAACGTGCTGCAGATGCTCTCGCTGCAGAGCGAACGCAACATCGTGGCGAGCAACGACGTGTCGGCTCGGGTCACCGCCAACCTCTACGGCGTGACCTTCCACGAGGCGCTCGACGCGATCCTGCACGTGAACGGGTACGGCTATATCGAGAAGGGCAACTTCATCTACGTCTATCCCGCCGGGGTGCTCGAGCAGATCGAGCAGGCCTCGCGGCAGATCGAGGGGAGAGCCTTCAATCTGAACTTCATCAGCGCGGTCGATGCTGCCGACTTTGTCACACCGCTCCTGAGCGAGTCCGGCGAGATCAAGACCAACGGCAAGACCTCGGCGTGGGCAGACCCGACATCTCCCACCGGCAGCGACGACTTCGCGTCGCTCTCGACGCTGATCGTTTACGACTTCCCGGAGAACATCGAGAGCATCGAGCGCATGCTCGCGTCGCTCGACACACGCCCGGCACAGATCCTGGTCGAGGCAACCATCGTCCAGACCTCAATCAACGAGGCCAACGCCTTCGGTGTGGATTTCTCGATCATCGCGGACTTTGACTACGCCGACTTTGTTGATCCGCTCGGCGCGGTTGGTGCGTTGCTCGACGGCAGCGACGGCTCGGCCCGTGTGCCCGCCGACGGGGGCGCGAGCGCGATCGTCGGCACGCCCGGCAGCACCAGCGGTCCGGCCACATTCAAGGCGGGCATCGTCAGCAACGACGTGACCGTGTTCCTCAGACTCCTCAACGAGATCACCAGCACAACGATCATCTCCAATCCCAAGGTCGTGACGCTCAACCGTCAGCCCGGTCGGGTGCTTGTTGGGCGCAAGGTCGGCTACCTTCAGACCACCTCGACGCAGACCTCCAGCACCCAGAGCGTGAAGTTCCTTGATACTGGTACCCAACTCAACTTCCGCCCGTTTGTGACCGGCGACGGCATCATCCGGATGGAGCTCAAGCCGCAGGTTTCTGAGGCGGTCCTCCGTTCCTCGACCGACGCGGTCGGTGCGGCGGTGACGATCCCCGACGAGATCACCAACGAACTCGTTGCCAACGTGATGGTGCCCGACGGGCACACGATCGTGCTCGGCGGGCTGTTCCGTGAAGCGACGACCACGTCCCGCCGGCAGGTGCCCATTCTCGGCGATATCCCGATCCTGGGGAACGCGTTCCGTGGGCACGACGACGATGTGCAGCGGCAGGAGATCATCTTCATGATCACGCCTTCGATCGTCAGCGATCAGGTGCTGGTCGACCAAGGCCTGCGCGGGGAAGAAACCGTCGAGCGCGTCCGCGCCGGTGCTCGTGAGGGCACGCTGCCCTTCTCGCAGGTCCGCCAGGCGGCGCAGTTGATCGTCGAGGCCGAACACCTCGCGGCTGAGGGCAAGACCGATGCGGCGTTGCACGCTGTTCGTCGGGCGCTGCACCACGTCCCCTTCAACGAGGACGCGATCGGGTTGCGTGAACAGCTCGTCAACGAGCGTGATATCTGGCCGAGCCACAGCGTGCTCGAGAGCATCATCGAGAGCGACGCCGAAGAGACCCGCCACAACATCTTCCAGCACGGCTGGAAGGGCGATATCTCCCAGCGGGAAGTCGAGTCGGACTCCGGTCAGACTTACGCTCGGGCAGGCGGGCAGAACCGCGCCCGGAATGGTGCTCAGCACCGCGACCGGGCCTCAAACTTTAGGGGAAACCGCCGCGGCGCGATCGCGGGCAAGACCAACCGCTCGGCCTCAACGAGTCGTAACTCGTTCGGCGATTCGCCTGCGTTCGTCGCGGCTCCTGACATGGGCACCTGGTGGACGAGCCCGGAGTTTGATGTCTTTATGACCTACTGGGCGGTCGCCAAGGCGGTCGAGGAGAACCGTGAGTTTGAAGCAAGCGACCGCTGGTGGGTGCTGCCTCAGTTCCTCGCGTATGCCGAGACGTTCGATTCGAATCAGCCGGCGGAGAATGGCACGGCGTGGTTGAACAGCTCGGACTTTGACACCTTTATGACGACCTGGGCCAAAGGGCTCGCTTCTGAGAACGGCGAGCGGTACGACCCGAGCAACAACTGGTGGCAGGAAGACCAGTTCAAGAGCTTTGCGATCGCGGTCGGGTCTCCCGCCGGGGTCCGCAGCGATAGCGAGTGGTGGGCGACAGCCGAGTTCAAGGAGTTCCTCAAGGTGTGGAGCACCGAAGCCGCCCGCGAACAGGGTCGCCCGGCACCTGACTTTGACGAGTGGTACGGCAACGACAACTTCCGCTCCTTCATGCAGAGCTTTGACTCGGCGGTGAGCGAGGCTCACGCCAACGGGGAGTTCGACACGCTGAACTCGCCGGTGGGGTCCACCTACACAGAAGTTCCGACCGATAGCGAAGACTGACTCAACTCGGACTCTCATACGCCGATAAGAGGGGCACGGGCCCGCCCGATCAACGGGCGGGCCCGCTTTCATTGGCCCACACACGATGCAGAGGAGCACAGAAATGAATGGTTCCGCAACGGTTCGCCGCCTCTTGTTCTCGGTCCTTGCTGCCGGATTTGCTGTAAGCTCCCTGGGCTGCGGCGGTGGGGGGGCGTACACCCGCCAGACCTCTCTCGACCATCAGTCGAAGATGGACGTGATGAAGAGCGCCACCGAGTACGACATGTCCCGGCAGGCGTACTACTCGGGGAACCTCAGCAAGGCGCTCGAGCGTGTCGAGCGTTCGATCGCGATCAACGATCAGGTCGCAAAGAGTCACGTACTCCGCGGGCGGATTCTGCTTGAGCTGTCCGAGCTCGATGGCGCGCTTGATGCGCTGCACACCGCAGAGGCGCTCGCGCCGGAGAACGTGGATGCGCAGTACTACCTCGGGCTTTCCTACGAGCGGCTCAGTGAGCACGAGAGCGCGATCGAGCACTACCAGGCCGCTGCCGATCTGGAGCCCGAGAAGGCGCAGTTCGTTGTCGCGACCGCCGAGGTGATGATTGATGCGGGCCGGGTCGATGACGCTGAGGAGTACATCCTCAGCCGTCGCACCCGCTTTGCACACAACGCCGGAGTGCGGCAGACGCAGGGGCACATCGCGCTCATTCAGGGCGACCCCACCCGCGCGTTGAAGATGTTCTCAGAGGCACGGATTCTCGCGCCCGAAGACATGGAGATTCTTGAAGACCTCGCCCAGACTCAGGTCGGGCTTGGTCGGTATGGGGAAGCCGCGGGGAATCTCGCCAAGCTTCTCAAGGATGAGGACTTTGCCGCGCAGCGCCGGGACCTCCGGCACGTCTACGGCCGGTGTCTTATCGAGCTGGGCAGGTACATCGACGCCCGCAACGTTTACCTGGCACTGACCAAGGAGGACCAGGGTGAATCGGATCTTGACGCGTGGATCGGGCTTGGCAACATCTCGTGCATCATCAAGGATTCGTACCGCCTCCGTTCGGCGGCAAACCGGGTGATGGCGCTTGCCCCGGACCGTGAGGAGGGCTACCTGCTCCGGTCGATCTGGCACCGCCGCCGTGGCGAGAGTGCCGAGGCGCTCAACTGGCTCGAGGTCGCGTCGGAGCGCGCGGGCCAGTCGCAGGCGATCTTTACCATGGCGGGTCTTGTGCTCGCCGACATGGGCCGCGACGACGACGCTCGCAAGGTGTTCTCGGCGGTGTTCCCCGAGTCTGCCCGGAACGGTGCGGTCGCGGGCGTAGACGAAAGCAACAGTATCACAGACAACTGACCTCGCATTGAACAGCAAAGTACAAGCCCCGCTGGCTTGTGAGAGAGTGTGTCTCCTTATGTGCGGCAGCCCACCCCTAGCGGGTGGGCTGTTGTTTTTGCAGGTCCTGAAGTTCGAGCTCGACGGTGGTCGATCCACCCCAGTGCGAGAGCATCGGCTTCGCAAGCACGTCAACAGTCATCCCGGCCGCGAGATCGGCGGCGTGTTCACCCCAGCGCCACGCGATGCTCTTCACATACCGGCCGTCCCCGCGAAAGCGCAGCTGCAGGTGTTTGCCCTCGCGACCCACCTGTCGCGGTTGCTCGGCGATGGTCAGGCCGCGCAGTCGCAGGCGGACCGACGGGTTGCCCGCGCCGAACGGCCCCATCCCCGTCAGTTCGCCGACCGACACCACGGTGAGCTCAGCGAGCGAGGCTTCGCAGTCGTACCGCAGTGTGCGGACGAGGTCTTCGACAGGATGCACCGCGTTGACTTCCTCGACCAGCGCCCGTGCGAACTCATCGAATGAATCTCGCTGTACCGTTATCCCGGCGGCCATGTCGTGCCCGCCCCAACGTTCCAGCAGGTGGTCGCAGCGTTGCAGTGCTGCGTGGAGGCTGACGCCCGTGACCGAACGCCCAGAGCCCCGGCAGTGCGCCCCGTCGTCGGCGAGCAGCACCGTCGGCCGGCAGAACCGCTCGGCGAGACGAGAACACGCAATCCCCACAACGCCCGGGTGCCAGCCGGGGTGCGCGAGCACAATCGCGCGCTGGTCCTCTCCGGTCATCCCGGCGGCCTCGGCCATCTCGACCGCCTGCTCGACGATCGCGTCCTCGATCTTCCGCCTCGCAGCGTTCTGGCCGTTGAGTTCGTCGGCGATCGAGAACGCCTCTTCGTAGGACGCTCCGGTGAACATGCGGACCGCCTCGCGGGCGTGCCCGAGACGCCCGCAGGCGTTGAGCCGCGGGGCGAGTGTGAACGCCACCCGCTCGGCGTCGATGTCTTCCTTGTCCAGGCTCGACGCATCGACCAGTGCACGCAGGCCGGCAAACGGCGACCGCTTGATCCGCCCGAGCCCGAACCTCGCGATGATCCGGTTCTCATCCTGCAACGGCACAACGTCGGCGATCGAGCCCAGTGCTGCGAACGACAGCAGGTGCAGCAGCAACTCGCGCAGCCTGGGTGAGACACGATCCGACCCCTGCGAGAGGGTGACCATCCGCCACGCGAGTTTGTACGCCACGCCCGCGCCGCACAGCTCGCCGAACGGGTACGCACTCCCCGGCACGCGGGGGTGGACCACCGCGTAGGCGTCCGGCATCTCGGCAGTGGTCGCGGGTGGGTTGTGGTGGTCGGTGATGATGAGATCAACGCCGAGGTCTTGGCAGAGTTTGGCGGGCTCCTGGGCGGTGATGCCGCAGTCCACGCTGACGATCACGCTCGCGCCGTTTGCTGCGAGCGACCGGAGCGCCTCGGTGTTGAGTCCGTACCCCTCGTCGAGGCGGTGGGGGATGTAGGTCCGGATCTCGGCGTCGGGGGCGAGTGCTTTGCAGGTGTGCCAGAGGATTGCGGTGGCGGTGATGCCGTCCACGTCGTAGTCGCCGTAGATGACGATCGGTTCGCCGGACTGGAGCGCCTTGACGATCCGCTGGGCGGCGCGGTCGGCGTCGGGCAAGAGCGATGGATCGTGCAGCCCGAGCAGTGAGGGGTGCAGAAACGCCTCGGCTTCTGCTGCGTCGGCGATGCCCCGCGACGCGAGCACGCGGGCGGTGAGAAGGTCGGTGCTCAGGCCCTCGGGAGTCACGGTCGGCTCCGGTGCACGGCGGACCCAGCGGGCGGTGATACCCCGGTCGGCCACAGGGCTTGGGGCGTCGGTTACACTCGTGGGGGCCGGATCAGGCTGCAATGTCGTACGCCTTTGTGCCAAGGAGAAGGGCCGGATGGTCAAGCTCAACAAGATATACACCAAGTCGGGCGATGATGGGTCGACCGGGCTGGTCTCTGGGATTCGGGTCTCCAAATCCTCGGCCCGGGTCGAGGCGTATGGCACGACCGACGAGGCAAACGCCTCGGTCGGCGTGGTTGTCGCGGTCGCCGAGCGGGAGGGGCTCGCAGGCGCTGAGCGGCTCGTCGTGGTGCTTCGCTCGCTCCAGCAGGACCTCTTTGACGCCGGGGCCGACCTGGCGACCCCGATCGCGGCTGACGAAGCGCCCGGGGCGGCGCTGCGGATCACCGCGGCGCAGACAGTGAGGCTCGAGCGACTGATCGACGAGTGGAACGAGCCCTTGGAGCCGCTCACCAGCTTTGTGCTGCCGGGTGGAAGTGAGACCGCCGCTGGGCTGCACGTTGCGAGGACGGTCTCCAGGCGGGCCGAGCGGGCGGCGGTTGCGCTGCGAAACGAGGAGCCCGACGCGACCAGCCCGGAGGTCGTGCGGTATCTCAACCGTCTGAGCGACTTGTTGTTTGTGCTCGGGCGTGCGGTCAACCATGCCGGGCCGGGCGACGTGCTGTGGATTCCCGGAGCCAATCGCGAGCAGGCGTGAAAATATCCGCGATACCCTCCGGGCACAGGATGACGCGAAACCACTGACAGTGTGGCGAGGAAGATGGCGAGAAAGAAACAAGTGAGAACGCCGGTGGCGAGGCAGGCCAACACCTCCGCGGCCTACACGACGGAGTTCCACCACGAGTTCCGCGTCGAGACCAGCCGACTTTTGTTGCGCCGGTTTTTGTGGTTCACGGCTGTGGTCGCGGTGTTTGGGCTGGTGTCGCTGGTGGCCGGTCCGATCGCCACGATGCAAATAGAGCCGAGCGCGGCGACGGGCGAGTCCGACCCGGTCGCATCGCTGCGTGGTCCCTTGCCTTGGATATTCTCCGGGATCTGGCTCGCGGTCTACGCGGCCGCGTTCGGGTACGCCTGGCGGGTCAAACCGGCCGAGGCGGTCGTGCTGCGGCTCTCGTTCTGGATCGTGACCTTTGACGGGCTCATGAATCTGGTGATCACCGCGATCGGTGTCCAGGGCACGATGGGCCTCGGCGGGTTTTTCATTACGCACATGCTGGCGTGCCTGTTCATGCCTTGGAGCGCGTGGCAGGCGCTTCGACCGATGATCGCGGTGCTCTCGGTCAATGCGTTGGTCGTGCTGTTCATTCTCCATCCGGTGTGGAAGGGTGAGATGACACCCGCAAGCTGGGCCGGGTTGATCTCGTCGCCCCTGCTGGCGGTGCCGGGAACGCTCTGGTGCTGGACCCGCCACTCCAAACGGGTCAAAGACTTCCGGTTCAAGTTCGTCAACTCGAAATATTCCGAGATGCGGCGTGAGCTCGTCGACGCCCGCCGGATCCACGAATCGCTCTTTCCCGAGACCATCGACAGCGGGCCGGTCCGTTTTTCGTTTGAGTACGAACCCATGCGGCAGATCGGTGGTGACTTTCTCTATTCGCACCGCCGCACGAGTGACGACGGGGCAGAGCACAGCCCGCTCAGCATCGTGCTGCTCGACGTGACCGGGCATGGCATCCCCGCAGCGTTGACCGTCAACCGACTGCACGGCGAGCTCGAGCGGATCTTTGCCGAGATGCCCGATATCGGTCCGGGCGAAGTGCTGCGGCTGCTCAATCGCTACGTCCACCTGACGCTCGCGACCCATTCGATCTATGTCACCGGCATGTGCCTGCGCATGGACTGCGAAGCCGGCGAAGTCGAGTACGCGTCGGGCGGGCACCCGCCGGCGTTCCTGCGCGCCGTCGATGGCACCATCGAAGAGCTGCCGAGCACGTCGTTTGTGCTCGGGGCGTGCCCGGATGAAGCGTTCGATTCCGGGCCTCGCACACTCGCGTTCGGGCCGGGCGACACGATTCTTGCGTATACCGACGGCGCGATCGAGGCTCGGAACGATTCGGGGAAGATGCTCCGGATTGACGGCATCCGCCGGATGGTTGCCTCGGCCGACAGCCGCAGGCCCAACACCTGGCCGGGCATCTTCAAGGACGAGGTGATCGGGTTCCGAGGCGGCGCCCCTCCCGAGGACGACACGCTGATCCTGGCGCTGCACCACTCGGTCGGGCACGCCTCCCGAGGCAAGGCTTCGGACAACGCCGACACCCCCGAGAGTGTCAGGACTTGACACCCTCGACCCGCCCTTTTTCGGTGTATTTGGTCAACGCCTCAGCCAGGTCAACCCCCGAGATATTCGCCAGCGTGGCGAGCCAGGCGAGCACATCGGCGAACTCCTCGGCCAGATTTGCCCGTTGATCGGCTGTAGGATTTCGTTCGGGTGCATTTTCCTGGAGCGCGGTCGCCAGCTCGCCGACCTCCTCGATGAGCCACATGAATGTCCCGGAAACGCCGCGTTCGGCGTCGGTTTTGAAGTACCGATCACGGATCAGTTGCTGAAAATCGGCGACGGTCAACGGCAAAGAGTTTGGATTGTCTGGCATGTCAAGAGGGTAGCGGGCTTGCCGGGGGCAGCTTGGTGCCTAACATTGGAGCCCGAAAAGACCCAGACAGGAATCGCACAGGTATGCCCACGATTAACCAGCTCGTTCGGAAGCCCCGCCGCTCACCCAAAGCCAAGTCGAAGGTGCGCGATCTCAACGCGTGCCCGCAGCGGCGCGGCGTGTGCCTCAACGTCAAGACGCAGACGCCCAAGAAGCCCAACTCGGCGCTCCGAAAGGTCGCCCGTGTGCGACTGAGCAACGGTAACGAGATCACCGCCTACATCGGCGGCGAGGGGCACAACCTCCAGGAGCACTCCATCGTGCTCGTGCGTGGTGGGCGTGTGCGTGACCTGCCCGGCGTGCGGTACCACGTCGTCCGCGGTTCGCTCGACACACTCGGCGTGGAAGGCCGCAAGCAAGGCCGGTCCAAGTACGGTGCCAAGAGCGGCGCGAAGGGCAAGAAGAAGTAAATCGATGCCGCGGACGCGCGTCCGCGGCTTTGGCAAGTAATCGTGCCGCGTGGCCCGCGACACGGTGAACATGGCTGTGCATCAGTGCAGCGGATGAGCCCAGGGAGGTTTCTATATGGCCGGTCGTATCACCAAAGCAGAACAGCAGCTCCGTCCTGACCCAAGGTTTGGCGACAAGGTGCTCGCACGATTCATTAACTGCATCATGCACGACGGCAAAAAGACCGTCGCCCAGCGTGTCGTCTACGACGCGATGGACCTCATCCAGAGCAAGCTCGACAAGATCGACATCCCCGAAGCGCCCAAGACCTCGATCGAGTGCTTTCAGCGGGCGATCGAGAATGTCAAGCCGCACATCGAGGTGCGGTCCAAGCGGGTCGGTGGTGCGAACTATCAGGTCCCGATGCAGGTGAGCCGACGCCGGCAGCAGTCGCTGGCGTTCCGGTGGATCATCACCGAAGCCCGCAAAGACAAGGGCCGTCCGATGGCGCAGCGCCTCGCAGAAGAGCTGCTCGCCGCTGCCCGTGGCGAGGGTCGCGCGATGAACACCCGCGAGCAGATTCACCGCATGGCCGAAGCAAACCGCGCGTTCTCGCACTTCGCCTGACCGCGACAGGTATCCATGTTTCTCAGAGCCCCCTGTGCACGCGGGGGGTTTTTCGTGTTCGCAATCAGACTCTGGGCCAGCGCGTGATGATCAATCTGCCAGGCGTTTCAGGCACGCCTCGACAACCGAATCGGTCGAGATCCGCTCCATCATCGTCCGTCCGTTTGCGGCGTCCTTGTGGTCAAATCGATCGCCCGGCTCGATGACCTGAAGCACGTCGCGGGCTCTTCCATACGGGCCGACAAGATCGACCCGGGTCGGCCCGAAGAGCGCGACGAGCGGCCGGTCGAATCCGACCGCCATGTGCAACGCGGCCGAATCGTTCGCCAGCACGACCGTTCCGTGTTCGACGATCGCCATGAGTCGGCCGATCGAGGTGGTGCCGACCAGATCGACCACGCGGGGGTCTCGCTCGGCGCGTGCAAGCAACGGCTCGCACTGCCCGCGTTCGCCGGGGCCGCCCACGACGAGCACCCGGTCCACAACACGTTCAGCGAGCAGCCGTTCGGCAACAGCGTCAAACCGTTCGGCGGGCCACTGCTTGCCCGCCCAGCGGCTCGTCGGCGCAAACACCGCAGACCGCCCGCGAAAGCGTTCGTCCGCAGCCACGGCCTTGCGGTCCTCGGCTGGGGCGAACAGCCGCGTGTCTTGCACAGGCTCGACCCCCAGAGCAGCCACCAGCGCGAGCATCCGATCAACCGTGTGCGCGGCTTCTGACCCTCGCTCCCGATCGGTGTAGAACAGCCACGCCAACTCCCGCGCAGCCCGGTGGCCGACCCGCCTGGGCGCACCACAGGCCCGGGCGATAAACCCCGACCTTAACAGCCCCTGGGCGTCGATCACCAGGTCGTACCGCTCCTTCCGGATTTCGCCGAGCCACCTTCGCAGCTCTCCGAATCGACCCTTTTTCATGGTTTGCCCGAGTTCCCGTCTCGGGAAAGGCACCGCCCGGCGGAGCATCGGGTGGGCGCGGACCGCGTCCACAAAGCTGTCCTGCACCAGCCAGTCGATCGCGGCGTCGGGCCAGGCGTGCTTGAGGCTCGCCAGCACCGGGACCGACCGGCAGACATCGCCCAGAGCGCTGGGTCGAATGAGCAGAATGCGTGCTGGATGCTCCACGGGGACAAGATCGTATGTCCAAACCGCCGATATGAAAGCCGGGACGCTCGGGTCCGAATAAAGTAGCAAAGAGGGGTGTGGTTGAGCTCCCTTCGTTTCCA
This sequence comes from Planctomycetota bacterium, assembly GCA_030950285.1. Classification (GTDB taxonomy): domain Bacteria; phylum Planctomycetota; class Phycisphaerae; order Phycisphaerales; family UBA1924; genus PNC22. The sequence continues at coordinate 17,918 of JAUZRR010000046.1, forward strand.
CGATCGGGCCCGGTCTATCGGGCACCACACACCAGCCGCAGAACTCAGAAGGAGACCCCATGCAACGCTTGATTCCCGCGAGTGCCGGATGTGCAATGCTGCTTTCGGGCGCGTTTGCTGCGCCCGCTGCTGCCCAGACCGTCGCCCAGCCCTTTCTTGTCTTCGAGCACAAGGGGCTCGACAGCATGATCGTCGATTCACGCGACCAGGGGCTCCGCCGCGCCCTCGCGATGCTCCCCGACCGGATCGGCGAGCTGCCGTCCGAGATCGACGACATGCCGCCCGAGGTCGCCGGGCTCATGCAACTGTTTCTCCGCACCATCGCCAAGCCTGCACGGGTGGCGTTGATCTACGACGGCGAGAACCCCACCGGCGGGTTCTTCGGGTACGGGTTTGTCGCCAGCGTCGAGTGCGCCAACGAAGCCGAGGTCGAAGAGCTGCGCGACGCGGTGCTCGGGATCGTCAGCATGATCGAGCACGAGAACGGCATGGAGATCCCGCTCGAAGACAGCACCCGCTTTGACAACATGCAGGAGATGATGCTGCCCGTCGGGCTGCTCAGCTTCGGGCCGCGCGAGACGGACAACGGGTGGCGGTACGAGATCGTGGTCGGCACCGTCAACGACCCCGACCAGGTTTTCGCCGAGCCGCTCGATCTGGTCGACGCCGGCGGGTTTGAGAGCACGATGAGCATGCAGATGGACTTCTCGGCGATGACGCCGCTGAGCCGTATCGTGACCAACATGGCCGGGGATGGGTCGCCGCAGGTCCGCGAGATCACCGCGAAGCTCGAAGAGATGGGCTTGCTTGGCGACGACGCGCTGCGCATCGGTTTCCAGAGCGGCACGACCCGGAAGATGGCGATGACCCGCATGGTGATGCACGACGTTGCCGAGCGGGCCGACCTGTGGTCGTTGCCCACGGATGCGCTGAAGTCGAGCGAGCTCGACGCGATCCCCTCGGACGTTTTCGGCCTCACCATCGGGCGGGCCAACTTCAGTTCGATCGACAACGCGCTCGCCGAGATGGCCGAGTACGGCGTGCCGGTCGAGGACGCGCTCGATGAGTTCGAGGATATGACCGGTGTTGACCTGGTCGACGATATTCTGCACTCCCTCGGCGGCACCTTCGCGTTCTACAACGCCGAAGCAACCGGCGGCGGGTCGCTCCTCTCGTCGGTCGTCATGATGACCATCGAGGATCAGAAGGCGTTCGGCGGCGCGATGCACCGGCTGACCAACATCGCCAACGACATCATCGCCGAAGAAGCCGACATGCCCGCCGAGTACGTCCGGTTCGACAGCTGGACGGACACGTCCGGCGCCGAGCTCATCACGCTCCGTTTCCCGGGCCTTCCCGTGCCGCTCGAGTTGAGCATGGCGTTTACCGACGACTGGTTCATCGCGGCCCCGACGCCGCAGGCCGCCGTCGCCGCAGCGCGGCAGGCGATGGGCAAGGGCGACGACGGGCTGACCTCCAACCCCCGCTTTGCCTCGATGTACAAGGAGTACGGCGAGGGCGCGACGAGCTTTCAGTTCATCGACACCCCCCGCACCATCCGTGCCGGCTACCCGGTGCTGACGCTCATCGGGTCGGGGCTTTCCAATCTCGTCCGCTCGCCGCATGATTCGGACCGCCGCAACCCGGGCATGATCCTGCCGCTCTACCACGATCTGGCAAACGCCGACACCGTGCCCACGATGAAGATCACCCGCTGGGAGGGCGACGACCTCGTGACCACTTCGTTTGCCGACCGCAGCCTGTGGGTGCAGACCGGCGGCGCGGCGGGCGTGGCGTCCGCGGCCCTGCCGCTGCTGGCGGTGGGGGTCGGGGTCGCCGCGGTCGCGGGAAATGAGATGAACCTGGGCATGGGTGACTGGCAGGACCAGCCGATGGCGCTGGTCGAGATGGCACGGCGGTCGTTCTTTGTCGATCCGATCGCTGAGATGACCGCGGTGCTCGGGGCGATGCAGCAGTTTGGCCCGCAGCTCGGCACGGGAACCGATCTGTTGACCCCGGCCGAGGCCCGGATTCTTCCCCTGCGATAACACTGCTACGCTCGCGGTATGCAGCGTGTACTCACAACAGGTGTTTCCAGACGGGCGAGCGCAACGCGGGTTGCGCTCGCCTTTTTCTGTGTCCTCCAGTCGTGCAGCGTGGTCGCGGCCCAGGAGGAACCCGATCCGCCGCAGCCGGTCGGCATGGTGACGTTGGGAGAATCGTCTCCGGGAGTGCGCGCCCAGCTCCGGGACATCGGCGCACGGCTCATCGTGTGGCTCGGCCCGGGGGACTCAGACACCTGGGCGGGAGTGGCCTCCACCCTCTCGACCGATCAAGCCGGAACCTGGTCGGCGATGTTCGATAACGAAACCGGCCTCACGCTCCGACCGGTCAAGACCGAGCGCGGCTCGAGCGGCGTCTTCCCGCTCGATCTCTCGCTCAACTGCAACACGTTCCGGCAAGCGTCGCCGCAGCCATTCAGCCGGACGCCGAGGGGGCGTGTGCTCGACGCCCTGACGATCGACAACGCCCGCACCGCGAGGCTCTCCCTCGTGCCGGCCGCGGACGCCGAGGATGCCGACGACGCCGAACAGTCGGGCGGGTTCACGCTGGTGCTCTTCGCCCAGTCGCGCGGCGAGAAGCCCGGGCAATGGCACGCCCAGCCGATTGCGCAGCTCGCGCTCGCGCCGACGCGCAAGCCCGACCCCACCGGGCGTCCCCGCCCTCTCGAACTCAACTTCGGAAACCGGCGTGTGGGTGTTGCGATGGTGCTCGCCGATCTCGTCCTGGCTCTCGATCCCGAGACCGATTCGATATCGCGTAGCGAACGCTTCGAGGCGTGGGGGCTGACCAAGTCTTCAGCGGTGCAGCGGCTCGCCGGGCTGCTCGATGGGCGGGTGTGGATATGGAGCGGCGGAGCAAGCGACACCGCGATCGTTGCCGCGGTCCCACTCACGAGGGCATCGGGCGATCGTGATGTGGCCCGTGCGCTCGGGGTGCTCTTCGGCCGCCGCCTGGTCTGGAGCAGAGGCGCCGACGGCCGCGCCACCGCAACACTGGCGTTCAAGCGCGAGAACACCCCGCCCGCGGCTACAGACCGCACGGTATCGATGCGGTTTATCGAGATTCTGGGACGTTCGACGCTGGTGGTTGCAACAGACGCGGCAGACCTCGGCAAGTCGACGAAGACGCTCGCCGAAATCCCGCCGGGGTGAACAGGGTGTCGGCGACTGGGGTGTTGCATTCCCCTCGCTCGCGCGAGGGGCTCTGTTCTTCGTGAACATGCTCCTCTTCATGAACATGCTCCTCTTCATGAACATGTTCCTCTTCGTGAGCACGCTTCACCGGTAGAGCCCCCCGCGCAAGCGAGGGGACAGCGAAGCCTGGCACTTTCGTGAAACAAGACCGCCCTACACCGCGAGTGCGCGCATGACCTCGGTGATCGAAGTCAGCCCGGCGCGGGCTTTGGCGTACCCATCCTGCCGGAGTGGTTGCAGCACCCCGGACTTGAGAGCCGCCGCTTTGATCCGCGGGGCGTTGACCCGCTCCATCACCATCTCGCGGAGTGTGTCATCGAGCGAGAGCATCTCGTAGATGCCCAGCCGCCCGCGGAACCCGGTCCCGCGGCACGCGCGGCAGCCGACGCCCCGAGTAAGCGTCGCGTCCTCTGCCATGTCAAAGTCAGCCGGGATGTCGGCGTTTTCGGGCGTGTACGACTCGCCGCAGCTTTCGCACACCCGCCGCACCAGCCGCTGGGCGAGCACGCCCTCGATCGAAGACGCGACAAGGAACGGCTCGACGCCCATGTCGAGCAGCCTCGTCATCGAGCCAGCCGCGTCGTTGGTGTGCAGCGTGGAGAACACCAGGTGCCCGGTCAGCGAGGCCTGCACCGCGATCTCGGCGGTCTCGCGGTCGCGGATCTCACCAATCATCACCACGTCGGGATCGTGACGCAGGATTGACCGCAGCCCCGCCGAGAAGGTCAGCCCGACCCGGGTGTGGACCTGAATCTGGTTGACGCCGGCGACGTGGTACTCGACCGGGTCTTCGACGGTGATGACTTTGATCTCGTCGCTGACGATCTGGTTGAGCGAGCCATAGAGCGTGGTTGATTTGCCCGAGCCCGTCGGCCCGGTGACGAGCAGAATCCCATGCGGCCGCTGAATGAGTTTGTTCCATCGGGTGAGCACGTTGTCGGGCATGCCCAGCTCGTTGAGGCTCATGAGCACCGCGGTCTTGCTGAGCAGCCGCAGCACGACACCCTCGCCGAAGAGCATGGGGATCACACTCACGCGCAGGTCGAACTCCTGCATCCCGCCGCGCTCGCCGCGGTAACGGAAAGTGATCCGCCCGTCCTGAGGCAGCCGTTTCTCGGCGATGTTGAGGTTCGCCATGATCTTGAGGCGGCTGATGATCGCGGCGGAAAATCGGTGGATCGTGGGGGGGACGTTGGCCCGTTGCAGCACGCCGTCGATGCGGTAGCGCACCAGCAGCTCGTGCTCGTAGGGCTCGATGTGGACGTCGGTCGCTCGCTCGTTGACCGCCTCGATGAGCAGGTCGTTGACGAGCTTGATGACCGACGCCTCTTGCGCCTGTTCGATCTCGCCGGCGGTCGAGGCGTCGGCGACTTCGGTGGCGTTGGCGTCGGCGTCGGCCGACATCTGGTCGAGCGTGTCGCTGCCCACGCCGTAGTGGGTGCGGATGAACTTGCGGAGGTCGTCTTCGTCGGCGAGCACCATGTCGATCGCGCAGCCGGTGACCAGCCGCAGCTCGTCGAGCGCGTCGAGATTGAACGGGTCGCTGGTCGCGACGGTCAGCCGATCGTCGGCCCGGGCGACCGGGACGCAACTCTGGCGGTACACGAGCTTGGCGGGGAGGGTCTCGAGCACCTTGGCCTCGACCTCGACCCCGGCGAGGTCAATGACCGCCATGTGGAAGTGATCGCCGAGCGTCTCGAGCACCCGGTCGCGGGAGACAAGCCCCCGGCGAACGAGCACGCGGTCGAGCCGTTCGCCCGAGGTTCGCGACTCGGCCAGCGCGTCGTCGAGTTGCTCGGCCGAGAGCAACCCCTGTTCAACAAGTGCGTTTCCAATACCCATACTGATGGATTGTATCGAGAAACCACCCGTCAGCCCAGCCCGGCGTACAGAACCCCTCGCCGTCCAATAAGAACACGGGCTCCGGGGCTGGGCGGGAGTGTGCGCCCTGCTTGCGCACGCCGCACCGGGCACCTGCGCGGCCAGGCCGATGCCGGTCTTGTCCGGGGTGCCGGTGGTCTGGTCGAGCGGGACCCCGAGGCGGACGATGAATCGCCTCTTGCCAAGCCCTTTGTCCACAGCAAGGGCCGCGCACCGCGTGGACCCGTGGCGATCGGGCTGCGACACGATGCGGGGCGCTGAGGGCGGCAACCTGATTGAGCACCTTCTTGATCGAACCGGGCGTTTCTATTGCGCTCTTGTGGTAGGGCTTTGCGGCTCATCTGTTTGTCGATATTTCTTGCTGGAGAACGGTCCCATGAGACTCACCGCGTTGGTCGTCGCCTTGATTCTTGCTTCCCTCTCTTGCCAGACATCCCTTGCCCAGGTGACCGACGAGATCACCTATCAGGGCGAGGTGCTTCAGAGCGGTCAGCCGCTCAACGACACGGCCGATCTTGTCTTCCGGCTTTATGACGCTCCGACCGGTGGAGTCCAGGTCGGTACGGCGGTGTTTGTGAACAACCTCCCGGTTCTTGACGGCCGCTTCACCGCCCAGCTTAAACTTTGGCCCCGGTGCCTTCAACGCCGAGGCCCGCTTCATCGAGATCGACATTCGCTCGCCAGCCGGGTCGGGCTCGTTTACGACGCTCGCGACTCGTCAGCCGGTGACAGCCGCTCCGGTTGCGCTCTACGCCCTGGATGGCAACCCCGGCCCCGAAGGGCCTCCCGGGCCTCAGGGCGATCAGGGCCCGCAAGGTCCCCAAGGCCCGCAAGGTGACACCGGCCCCACTGGTCCGGAGGGGCCAGATGGCCCGACCGGCCCCCAAGGCCCGGACGGACCGACCGGGCCGCAGGGGCCGCAGGGCAACACCGGCCCGCAAGGCCCTCCCGGTGCCGACGGCAGTGACGCACTGTGGCAGGTCTCCGGCTCGGCCATGTTCTACAGCGGCGGCAACATCGGTATCGGAACCACCACGCCGAACTACCGACTGGAAGTGGTCAGCAATGAATCCAGAACCATCTTTGCCCGCCACACCGCATATGGCGTGTATGGCCTGCGCAACTCCACCGACGGCCGGGGTGTCCTCGGCTTCGCCACCGCGGCCGTCGGCCCAGCCTACGGCGTGGGGGGCCAGAGCTTCTCCACCAGCGGCCGGGGCATCTACGGCCTGGCCAGCGCCAACAACGGCACCACCCGCGGGGTGTTTGGTGAGAGCTCCTCCACCTCCGGCATTGGCGTCTACCGTCGGGCCACCGCAACCTCGGGCGTCACCTTCGGCGTGCTGGGCCGAAGCGACTCCACCAGCGGCTTCGATTTCTACGCCAACGGCGCAGGCGCCAACTACGGCTCGTCTTCCTCACGCCGCTGGAAGTCCGACATCCGCAACATCGACCACCCCCTCAACAAGATCGCCCGTCTGCGCGGTGTCTATTACACATGGGACAAGGAGCACGGCGGCCACCACGACCTTGGCTTTATCGCTGAGGAAGTCGGCGAAGTCCTCCCCGAGATCGTCAACTACGAAGAGAACGGCATCGACGCCATCAGCATCGACTACTCCAAGATGACGCCCCTGCTGGTCGAAGCGGTCAACGCCCTTCGCGCCGAGAAGGACGCGGAGATTGAAACACTCCACCAGGACCTTGCCACGCTGCGCACACAAAACCAGGCCTTGCAGGATCGTCTCGATCGCCTCGAAGCACTTCTCCTTCTCAACACCATGTCACAGGGAGCCGGACAATGAGTAAGCAGGTACACACTCCGGACGCGTTCCGCCGTGTGCGGTTGATCCTCTCGCTTGCGCCTGTACTGCTTGCCGGGTATGCCCACGCCCAAACCTACGAGATCAACTGGTACACCATCGACGCGGGCGGCGAGATGTTCACCTTCGGAGGCAACTTCGAGCTCTCCGGCACCATCGGCCAGTACGATGCCGGTACACTCGCCGGTGGAGACTTTGAACTGGCCGGGGGGTTCTGGCCGGTCGCCCAGATCGCACCTCCTTGCGTCGCCGACTTCAACGGCGTGACCATGCCACCGGGCAGCGCCGGAACGCCACTCCCGCGGGCTCTGTGCGAACCTGTGCCTCGGCCTACCGCCGATACCCCACCGGTTGCTCGGCCAGGCCGTAGAGCTCGCGGAGGGTGGTCATGGTAAAGAACGCGACCAGCGCGAGCCCGCCCAGGACGGCAGCCTCCAAGAAGAAGCCCGCCCCGAGCATCCAGGCAACCGCGTAGAGCGTGAGCCACAGAGAGCCGTAGCGGTAGATCTTGTCGGCGGCACGCGGGCCGAAGCCGTACTGCCGGGTCCGGCGGATCGCGAGCACAATAAACCCGACGCCGAGCATCGCCGGGCCGATCGCGGCGGTGAGTGGCACCCACGACGGCCAGACCGCGCGAGTTGTGCCCTCGAGGGGGGCCGACCGTGCCCATCCGAGCCAGAGAATCAGCCCCGACCACGCCACCCAGCCCAGTGCTGCGAGAAACGCGGCGCGTGTCGAGATGGGCGGCACCTTGCGGGCAAGAACGTGCGTTGCCGCGGCGACGACGAGGGCGTGGGTCATCACCAGCCAGACCGGCCACATGAACCGCAGCCCGGGGTTTGGAACCATGATGTGCCCGGCGTAGAGCAGCCCGAGCGCGACCAGCCCCACCGCCGGCACAAACCGGGCGGCGGTGTTGAAGAACAGGATGCCGACCGCCAGGGCCAGCGTGAGCAGCACCGAGGCGGTCCCAAAGACCGTCGCCCCGAGGATCGCGATGATCAGCGTGAGGGCGACCGTCACCGCGGCAGTCTCGATCGAGACCCGGCCCGACGCGAGCGGACGCTCGGGGCGCAGGGCCCGATCGCGGCGGACATCCAGCAGGTCATTGAGGCAGGTGCCGTAGGAATAGAGCCCGAGGGCAGACGCCGCCCCCCCCAGCAGCAACGCCCACATCGGCTTGGAGTCGAGGTGGGGGATGGGGGCCTCTTCAGCGACCCGCGACGACCAGAGGATCACAAACCACACGTTCGCAACCGCAGCGAACGCGGTCGTGACTCGCGTGAGCTGAAGGATCGGGCTGACCCGGCCGAGGAAGCGTTCCATGGAAGGAGGGTAGGGGAACGATGCCGGTTGAAGGATGAATCGCAAGGCAGAACGCAGAGGCGGGGCAAGAGGCTCAAGGCGCAAGCCTGAGCATTCGACGAAAGACCCGGAGCCGGGTCCGGGCTTTCCATCCCGCTGCCCCGGCTTTCCATCCTGCCGCCCCCGGAGGGGGCACTGCCCCTTCCCCCCAGGCTGCGCCCGGGGCAACGATCGATCATGGCCCCCGCTGGGGCCGGAGGCAGAGGCACAGAGGAATCATCTTTCGGTCGCCGTGTGCCGGGTGGGGGTGCCGACGGCTTGGCGCGGGCAGGATCGATGCGGTTCAGATCATGGCCACCCAGAGCTGTGGCCAAGCCACCCGTTCGCTCCGCACGGGTTATCATTGTGCCACACGCGGGGCCGTTTCAGGGTCGCGCGAGTTGAGGAGGTCGATTGTGTCATCCGTAACAGCAATACGAATCGCCGGGCACTGCCGGCGTGAACTTAGCCGCGAATCAGGTCGTCTGGACGGTCCACATGGCACGGTTTGCAAGTCACCGAGAAGCCGGAATCACCGGTTTCAGATTGGAGTAATAGAAATGGTACATGAACTGTTTGCACTGGATGGAAGATCGAGGGGGGAAGCGTTAGCCGCGTATTACGAGGCCCGGTATGTTTCTTGCAATTTTGTTGCGAAACGACGGCTAGGAAACGATCTCGAATATTCTGTATCAGAGTCGGAGTATGCAGCCAAGAACCAGACGGCTATTGATGCTCTTCGTTGCGGTGTCGCACAGCTCGGGATAGATGAAACATGCCATCCGGGAATGCTCTCCGTTCGCATGGGAGGACGTGGCAAGGGGCACATCCCTGCGTCTGAAATACCGGAGGGCATTCACTCCATGATTTTAGGGCAACTGTCTGACGACGATCTTTGCGTCGAGTAACGCGGGCTTGCCAGTTCTTGTCCAAGCAAATCGACGGCGGGCGGCCCAGCTGGTACTACGGTACAGCTTGTCCGCCCGCCTGCTTTTTGGTGAGCCCTATATCGGCGGGGTGGCACTGATCCCCATGCGAGAGGCGTCGAGGAGCGGCCGCCGCACCTCGGTCACACGCGGCGTCTACTCCGTCTGCGGAACTGCCTGCCTGACCGGCCGCGACGACCAGTGCAGGTGGGCGATGCGGAGCGCGTGCTCCTCAGCAACCATGAGGTAGCTGACCGCGACCCGGTACTGGCGTGTTTCGTCCCGGATATCCACCGAGAATGTCCCGGTCTGTTTCACGAGGATGGTGTCGCCGAAGTGTTCCTCGGCTTCGTCAGCAATCGTAAACCGGAAGTTCTCGGCGACGTCCATCTCCGGCGCGAGATGGTGATCCCGGTAGTGCTCCCAACTGCCTTCGTCAGAGGCGTTCTCGAGGATGGAACTCCGGTCGCCAGCGATGAAGAGCGCGGTGAGCGCGTCAAGATCGCCGGCCTCCATTCCCGCGAGGTACGCCTGCGCCACCGCCAGGCCGTTCTGCTCGGGCTGCTCACTCTGCACCACGGCGGGCGGCTCATGCTGGGCCAGCGCAAGCACGGTCGTGACGCTCGCAAGGATCCCAAACGTGAAAAAGAACGATATGCTTTTCCGTGTCATGAGCGACCTCCTGGTTTCAATCGGTGTGCGCGTTCGGTGTGCGCGTTGCTTTGATGTCTCGGCGGGAGATTCTAGCAGATTTTCAAGAACCCACCCCCGGCGGGCTCGCGCGTTCCGTGTTTGTCCCCCCTCTCGCACTTGAATCCCTCTGCCTGAGAGGCGGGATACGATGGGGCACGATGACGACGAACCCCGCCGGTGTGCCGCCTGTTGCTTTGGTGGTCGCTCAATACAACGCTTCGGTGACGCACGCCCTGCGGGACGGGGCGATCGCGGCCTATGCCCAGGCGGGGGGCGACACCAACACGCTGCTGATCGTCGAGGCACCGGGGGCGTTTGAGCTTCCGGTGCTCTCTGCCGCGGCCGCGAGGTCGGGACGCTGGGCCGGGGTGGTGGCGCTGGGCTGTCTGATCGAAGGCGAGACCTCGCACGCCCAGCACATCGGGAACGCCGTCGCCAACGGGCTCGTGCAGGTGGGCTTGCAGACGGGCGTGCCGGTGACGTTCGGCGTGCTGACTGTGGAGACCTCTGACCAAGCCCACGCCCGGGCAGGCGGCAGCAAGGGCAACAAGGGAACCGACGCGATGGAGGCATTGCTCGAAACACTCGCGGCTTCGGCGGCGATCGCCCGGGGCGAATCATCGGCGCGATGTACAGCGACCAAGCCCGACAAGACGACCGCGGCAACAACGGTGGGCCGCTGATATGGCGCTCCCCCGCGAAATCCGCAGACTGGCGTTTCAGATTTTGTACGAGATCGACGCACGCAATGGCTTTGACATCGAAGAAATCCGCACCGGGCTCAACGAGAACGAGAGCCTCAAGCCCGCCGAGCAGGAGCGGGTGTTCGCCCTCGCCACCGGCGCGTGGGAGTACCGTCAAGAGGCCGACGCGGCGATGCTCGAGCTCGCGCCGGACTGGCCGACGCACCGGCAGCCGGCGGTGGATCGCACGATCCTGCGGCTTGCCTACTACGAAATGACCCGGGGCGGCGCCGCGCCAAAGATGGTCATCAACGAAGCGGTGAATCTCGCGAAGAGTTTCAGCACCGAGCGGTCGCCCTCGTTTGTCAACGCGCTGCTCGACAAGATCATGAAGAAGCTGAACGCCGCTGGGCAGATCGAGCAAGCTGCTGAGCCGGATGTCTCGGACCGACCCGACGAAACGATCCAGTCCGAGGCTCTGCCGCAGGCCGAAGACCTCGCGCAGGCGGAGGAGTAGACACACATGGGGCTGGTTTCTGGCGCACTGGGAAAGCTGCGGAGCGGGCTGAGCAGAACGCGCAAAGTGTTCGCGGGCAAGCTGCGTTCGGTGCTGATGGGCAGGGCGCTCGACGAGGGGCTCATCCGCGAACTCGAAGCCACGCTGATCGGCAGCGATGTGGGCGTGCAGACCACCACCCGTCTGATCGCCAGGGTCCGCGAGGGGCATAAGGACGGCACGCTCACACGCGGCGACGACGTGATCGAAGTCCTCCGCGCCGAGCTCAAATCACTCTGGCCGGAGGCGGACCGCTCGCTGAACATGGCGCCCGACGGCGCAGGGCCGACGGTGATTCTTGTGACCGGCGTCAACGGCGCGGGCAAGACCACCAGCATCGCCAAGCTCTGCAAGATGCTCACCGACGACGGGCACCGCGTGCTGGTCGGGGCGTGCGACACGTTCCGCGCCGGCGCGGTGCGGCAGCTCGAGATCTGGGCCGAACGCCTCGGCGTCGAGATCGTCAAGGGGCAGGAGGGGGGAGACCCCGCGGCCGTCGCGTTCGACGCCTGCGCCGCAGCCAAGTCACGCGGGGTGGACGTGGTGATCCTCGACACCGCCGGGCGGCTGCACACCCAGGACCCGCTCATGCGGCAGCTCGAGAAGATTTACAAGGTCGTCGGCAAGCAGATCGAGGGCGGGCCGCACGAGGTGCTGCTGGTGCTCGACGCCACCAGCGGACAGAACGCGCTGCGCCAGGCCGAGCAGTTCACCGCCGCGGCAAGGGTCACGGGGATCTTCCTTGCCAAGCTCGACGGCACAGCCAAGGGCGGCGTGGTCGTTGCGATCCGCGATCAGCTCGGGCTTCCCGTCAAGTTCATCGGCGTGGGCGAAACCCCCGACGACGTGCAGCCGTTCGACCCGGCGGCGTTTATCGACGCGCTCTTTGACGTGTCGGTTGAATCGGACTGACCTCGGGGACCTGACATAGATGCGAAGGGCTTTGTTGCGGGGCATTCAGCGAGGGCGTGGTGGAGCGATTGACGTCATGATGTTTTGTGTAGGGCGTGGTTGATGCTTGTCCCCTTGCTTGCGCAAGGGGCTCTTTTGCCCGATGATCGTATCCCTTATAGAGCCCCTCGCGCAAGCGAGAGGACAAACGCGACAGAGCAACAGAAACACAAGAACGCAAACTGCGCGCTAGCAAGGCCTGCTGACTTCCGCCGATGACAGCAGCTCGCCTTCAGCCGGCTTACGCCCTCGGGCGTAAGCGTCCCAAGACATCGCTCGTTTGCCCGCGGGCTGGACCTCCAGCAGTTGCAGCACGCCGTCGCCGGTGGCGAAGGTTCCCGTGGCGGGGTCGAGCAGTGTGCCCGGTGTGGCGTCGTGTGCCGAGCCGGTGCGTACGTCGGGGGTCTCTGTTTCGCTTGCAGATCCGACATCGCCTGGCGTGAGTTCGCACGCCCGCAACAGCTTGAGCGGCTGCCCATCGAGCACCGCCTGCACGCCAGGCCACGGGCTCAGGCCGTTGATGCGCCGGCGGCAGACCTCGGCCGAGTCGGCAAGGTCGATCCACGCGTCCGCCCGCGACAACTTGCCCGCCAGCGTCACGGCTGCCTCGTCCTGCTTGAACGGATCAAGCGTGCGGGCGGTGTGTTCGGCGAGCACGTGCTCGACCAGTTCCGGGCCGTCGCCAGCGAGCAGGTCGTGCAGCTCGCCGGCGGTCACCGTCGGGCCGATCGCCCGCTCGCTCTGCCCGAGGATGAGCCCCGCGTCCATCCGGTCGGCGAGCGTGATGACCGAGTTGCCCGTCGCGGTATCGCCCGCGAGGATCGCCGCGTTGATCGGCGCAGCCCCGCGCCAGCGCGGCAGGACCGAGGCGTGCAGGTTGATCGCAAAGCGCCCCTCGAGCAGCGGCTTGCCCAGCTTCTGGCCGAACGCGATGACGACCCAGGCGTCAGCATCGATGCTGCACACCTCGGCGACCACACCGGGCTCGTTGACACGCTCGGGCTTGAGAAGCGGGACACCGGACAGATGCTCGGCCGCCCACGCACCGACGGGCGTGGGGGTGAGCTTGCCTCCCCGTCCGGCTTTGCGGTCGGGCTGGGTGACGACCATCGCGACGTCGTGATCGCGGGCCAACGCTTCGAGCGTGGGCAGGCCAAAGGCCCCAGAGCCGAGAAAGACAAGACGCATGGCAGAGGGTATCAGCGCGGCGGCGGCCGGGCCTCACATCGCCGCCGCCGAATCGCCTACACTCGCCCCCTTCGCTGACCGCGTGCGGTCCCCGGCCCCTTATCCTGTCCCGCCGATTCGGTGCCCTGTCACGACGGCTTCTGCTCTTGAGACCCGCATGCCCGCGATCACGATCCGTCTTCCCAAGTTCATCTCCATCGGCAACCCGGTGATCGACCTGCGGTCGGGTCGCAGCGGTTCCCCGCGGGCTGACATCCTGTCGGGGCTGACTGTCGCTCTGGCGCTGGTCCCCGAGGCCGTCGCGTTCGCGTTCCTCGCGGGCGTGCCGCCCTTGGTCGGGCTCTACGCCGCGTTCATTATCTGCCTGCTCACCTCGATCCTCGGCGGGCGTCCCGGCATGATCTCGGGCGCGACCGGGGCGATGGGCGTGGTGATTGTGTCGCTGGTCGCCGAGCACGGCATCGGGTACCTCTTCCCGGCGGTCGTCCTGTGCGGGCTCATCCAGGTGACGGTCGGGCTCTTCAAGCTCGGACGGTTTATCCGCATCGTGCCTCACCCGGTGATGCTCGGGTTTGTCAACGGCCTGGCGGTGGTGATCCTGCTCGCCCAGCTCGGCAGTTTCAAGACGCTCGACACCAGCGGCATGATGACGTTCCTCTCCGGCTCGCGGCTGTGGCTCATGCTCGGGCTCGTCGCCCTGACGATGGCGATCATCGCGTTTCTGCCCCGGCTCACCCGGGTCGTGCCCGCCTCGCTTGCGGCGATCGTGCTGGTGTCGATCGCGGCGGTTGCGATCAACGCCTCGACGGCAAAGCCTGTGGACGCCGGTGCCGACGCGTCCGCGCGGCCGCTGCTGACCGTCGGGGACATGATCCTCGACAGCACCCGGGCCGCGGCGGTCAAGTCGGCGCAGCGCGACAAGGACGCCGCGTTTCTCGAAGCCGCCGGCGCGTCGCTCCCCGAGGGCGTCGCCGCGACGCCGGCCGGGCCCGGGCCGATCGCGCCGCTCTCCCCCGAAGAGACCGCCGCCGCGCTCGCGTCAGTCGACCCCGGCGAGGTGGGCATCTCCGGCGGGCTGCCCCGTCCGGCGTGGTGGGATTACACGATGCCCCCGGCGACCCTCGCGACGCTCTGGATCATCCTGCCCTACGCGGTGATCCTCGCCGGGGTCGGGCTGATCGAGTCGCTCATGACGCTGACGCTGATCGACGAGCTGACCGAGACCCGCGGCCGCAGCAACCGCGAGTGCGTCGGGCAGGGTGTCGCCAATGTCGCGTGCGGCATCTTCGGAGGCATGGGCGGGTGCGCGATGATCGGGCAGTCGCTCATCAACGTCAAAGCCGGCGGGCGGCGACGGCTCTCGGGAATCACCGCGGCGCTGGCGCTCCTGGCGTTCATCCTGTTTCTTGCCCCGCTGATCGAAGCGGTCCCGATGGCGGCGCTGGTCGGGGTGATGCTGATGGTCGTGATCGGCACCTTCGAGTGGACGACGCTTCAGACCTGGCGGAAGGTCCCCCGCGCTGATGTCTTTATTATGTTGGTCGTCGCGACCTACACCGTATTCATGCACGACCTGGCGACTGCCGTGCTGCTGGGGGTTGCCCTTTCGGCGATGGTCTTTGTGTGGAACAAGAGCAAGCACCTTATCGCGGACGTGCAGATCGACGAGCACGGCAGCAAGATCTACCAACTCCACGGGGTGCTGTTCTTTGGCAGCGCCACTCGCTTCCGCGACCTGTTCACGCCGCAGGACGACCCCGACGACGTGGTGATCGACTTCTACTTCAGCCGCGTCTACGACCAGTCCGGGCTCGAGGCGATCAACATGCTGGCCGAGCGGTACCAGAAGCTGGGCAAGCGGCTGCACCTGCGGCATTTGAGCGAAGACTGCCGCCGGTTATTAGATAAGGCCGGCGAGCTGGTCGAGGTGAATATCAGCGAAGACCCACACTACCACGTCGCGACCGAGCGGAGGGGATAGGTGTGTGGGGCGGGATGCTGGCGTCGGCGTAGACATCGTCGTCGCCGGTGGACTGGGCGAATGCCTTGATCTCTTTGATCAGCCCACGCCCGGTGGCGGCCATGGTGCTTGTGGCGTTGTAAAAGCGAACGGTGGAGTCGCGGGAGGAGATGCGTGCGACCAGTGAAGCGTTGCAGGCGACACGGGCGGCGCCGACTTCGGCAGCCCAAGTGGCGATGCATTGCTCCAAGAACTCGATCTGGGCGAGAAGGGAACCGGGTAACACGGCCATAGTTCTGTACTCCGTTGTGTCCGGGTGTTGTGTTGCAGAGCACGGGTGATTGCTTTGAAGCATCCTGCGCGGGATGGGGTGGGGGGGCGTTGTTCTGGAGCCCCACGCTTCGGCTTCTCGACAAGAGGGCGGATGGTGGGCGGGCGGACATAAGGGCGTTGAAAGAAAGGGTGTAAATAGAAACCTCCGATCTTTGACTTTCTCGTACTCGGCTCAACTGTGGGCCGCGGGATGGTGGTGTGATGGATTCAGACTGCCGCCGGTGCTCGGCGTGCTCGGCGTGTTCGGCGTATGCGGCGTGTGCGGGGGGTTTCTCGCTGCCTCGCGTCTATCCCAGGCTCAGGCTCTTCTTCAGATTGCACGCTGTCATGGTGATCGCGAAGTCGAACTCGTTGCGACATCGACCCCGGTAGCGCACCCGGCGAAGGCCGA
>JAUZRR010000047.1 GCA_030950285.1 Planctomycetota bacterium
ACGTCACAAGCCGCCCCTCGATCTCGAGCACCGACGCATCATCCTCAATCACAAGCCCCCCCTGGACACCCATTGCTGTCCACTCGACCCTCGGTGCCGACCGCGTCGGCAGCATCGGCAGCACGGGTGCCCCCTCATCCATCGACTCGCCCAGCACAACCACGCCCGGCGACACCGCACCGCGCCAACCACGCCACCCCGATCCATCGCTCGCCCGAGCAACCAGCAACAACCCCCGCTCACCCGCCACAAGCCGCACACGATCCGTCCCAGCCAACCCCGTCGGAAGCGAAACACTCGCCCACACCCCGCTGTCCAGCACACGCAGATCGATCGGCGCTTGCCCCTCGCCCCCCAGCAGCACCGCGCACCCATCCTCATCACGCCCCTCAAACCGAAACCCGACCGCATCAACGATCGTCCCCATCCCCGCCCCCATCCCCGCCCCCATGATCGCCCCGCGAGCGCGCAACCGCTTGGCAGAATCCGTCACCCATCGCCCGCCCATCGGGGCCGGGTGCGCCGTGACACTCAGCACCGTGCGCATCGGCACCCCATCGCGTCCCTCTTCGGGCGCAAAGACTAAAAACGCCGTCCGCCCAGACCCGACCACACGCTCGGGCATCTCGCGCAGTTCCTTGGCGAGCACCATCTCCCCGTCGTCCGCCTGCGCCCAAAAGCCCTCGCCCGTCGTCACCCTCGCCCGAGGCGGAAAATGGACAAGCGCAAACCCCTCGCCCATCGGCAACACCGCCCACCCATGCCGCTCGACACCCCCATCAGCCACCGGGTCGACGACTGAATCATCGACCTGCGCACGCGCAGAACACACCCCCCACACGAACACCAGCACGCTCAGCACGAGGCGAAAATGTCCTACAGAAACATCTCTCATTCAAGCACTCGCCATCGCACAAAAGGCACCGCATGGGCAGCATGCCCATGAAACATGCTGACGCAAAGCACGCTAACCACCACGCCCTTCCATCTCGTCGAGCAGTTCGACGTCCTCGGGCCCGATCTTGTACGCCTTGAAAAGCCGCCCGCGATCAAACGCCCGATCCTTGACCATTTGTCGCCCGTCGTACTGAGGCCTCAACCGCCCCCGCGCCCCGTTCGCCGCCAGATCAAAGTGAATCTCCTTCGCCATCCGCTGCATCGGCTCGCCCCGCGTCAACCGCTGCCACTCGTATTTCGCCAGATCCGCCGAGACCGTCACGCGCCCGCGATCGTCGAGCAGTTCGATCCGCACCGGGTCATACCCACCCTCGGTCGGCGCAAGCATCGTCCGCCGCCGCCCCAGCCGCGCCCCCGTCTCGACCACCAACTCATGCCCATCCGCCGACCACGCCACCGTCGCATCGCCCTGCTCAGCCGGGATCCCCGTCATCCCCATCAACAAAACAAAGTCCTGCGGATGCACCGGCAGCGCAAATCGAGCAACAAGTTCAGGCGTCGCCCGCACATGCGTCCCAAGCCACGCCCGACGCTCGTCGCGCAGATTGATCCACCAGTATTCCTTCTCGTCAGACCCCAACACCGCCAACTCCACCGTCGCCAACTGAAACCGCATGAACACCCGCTCGGGCTGATCGAGCATGATCCGCACCTCGAACTGCTCCTCCTCCTCGTCACCATCCTCATCGAGATACCAGACGTGCAGCGTCGCAAACGCGTAAATCCTCTTCAGCGCAGCCGCCCGCGCATTCACCACCGCAGCAACCTCAGCATAACCCGGCGCAGGCCCGCGCACAATCACCTCCCGAGCCCCGGGGGGGGCGGGGGGGGGGGGGGGAAGGGGGGGGGGGGGGGGGGGGGGGGGGGGCGGGGGGGGGGGGGGGGGGGGGGGGGGGGGGGGGTGGGGGGGCGGGTGCCTTGTTGTGGTGCGTCAAGCTAGGAAGACACCCCCACCCCAGCCCTCCCCCACGGGGCGCGGGGGAGGGTGCAAAGGCAGAAGGCCAGGAAGCAACGGCAGCAATCCGAGGAGCAACGGCAGCGCAGCAGGTCGGGGGCGCGGGGCGATCACATTCGGTAGGGTGTCTCGGCAAGAGCCGTATCGACCTTGGCTTTCCACTCGCCAAACCCCGCCCGGCCCATCAGGCCGAAGGTCGCCTGCTTGCCCGTCTCAACCGCCGGCTGGTCGTAGGCGTCGATGTTGAGCATGAGCCCGGCGTACGCGGTGACGATCTGCCAGAGCATCAGGAACTCGCCGACATGGTGGGCATCGAGCGTGGGGAAGCTGAGCGTGAAGTTGGGACGCTGGCTCTCGAGCAGGGCGAACTCGGTCGCCCGCTTCTCCGCTGCCAGCAGCGTGGCGAGGGTGGTGCCTTCGAGATACGAAAGCGCCTCGACGCCGAGCTCGCCTACAAGCCCCGTCGGGATCGTGATATCGGCTTCGCCAAAGTCGGCGACCTCGATGAGGCCGAAGACTTTGTCATTGGGGCCTTCGCGGTAGAGTTGGACTTGCGAGTGTTGGTCGGTCGTGCCGAGGGCCTTGATCGGCGTGAACCCGGCGTACACCGTCTCGCCGTCGAGATTGACCCGCTTGCCGAGACTTTCCGCCCAGAGCTGCCGGAACCAGTCGGCCAGCAGGTACAGCCCGTTGCAGTAGGGCATGAGAACATGGTTGGTCTTGCCCTTGCGCAACCCAAGATCAACCAGCAGCGTGGCGAGCATCGCGGCCGGGTTCTTTGTGATATCCGGGTTGGTGCAGCGCTGGTCCATCGCCTCGGCCCCGTCGAGCAGCCCGTCGATATCGATCCCCGCCATCGCAGCACTGAAAAGCCCGACGGGGCTGAGCACACTGAACCGCCCGCCGACACCCTCGGGGACGGGCAGCGTCGCGTAGCCGTCGGCGTCGCAGATGGTGCGCATCGTGCCTTTGGCCGGGTCGGTGATGGCGACGATGTTGCGGTGGAAGTGGTCGCCGAGGGCGTCCTTGAGCATGGCGCGGACGATCATGAACTGGCTGGCGGTCTCGGCGGTCTCGCCCGACTTGCTGACGATGTTGAAGAGCGTGCGTTCAAGCCCGCCGAGCTGACGGCAGGTGTCGAGGATGGACCCGAGGTAGGCCGGATCGACATTATCGACGACGAAGACCCGAGGGGTGGAGCGGCCGGGTGAGTTGGCAGCACCCGATGGGGCCTGAAATGCCCCGCCCCGGGGGTCGCACAGGTTGTACGACGCGGGGTTGAGGGCGGCCTGGAGGGCGATGTTGCCCAACGCCGAGCCGCCGATGCCGAGGACGACGAGGTTGTCGAAACGACCCTGGCATTCGGCAACGACCTTGCGGACCGCTCCGGTGTATTCGGCCCTCGCGGGGTCCTTGGCGAGGTCACGCCACTTCTCCCATCCCGTGCCCCGCGACGTGGCGAGGCGTTCGGTCAGGTGGGCCGCCGCTTTGGCAAAGTCGGAACCCCGGTCCAGGCGGGCGGGGTCAAGCCCGTGCTGGCCGACGCGGGAGGAAAGACAGTTGGCGTAGTCGAGTGTGAGCATGGGGAGAGGATAGCGAGCGATTCCCGAAGTGGGACCGGCTTCCAGCCGGTGCGGCTTCGCAGCTTTGGAATGATGCGGATGATCAAAGAGCCCGGGCACCGGCTGGAAGCCGGTCCCACGGCAGCGGGTTCGCTACCCTCCCTGCATGATCCACCCATGGCACGACGTCACCCCCGCGGTTGAGGGCACCGACCTCCCGGCGGTCTTCAAGGCAATCATCGAAATCCCCAAGGGCTCGAGCAACAAGTACGAGCTCGACAAAGGCTCCGGCATGCTCAAGCTCGACCGGGTGCTCTCCTCGGCGGTCCACTACCCCGCCAACTACGGCTTTATCCCCCAGACCCTCGCCGAGGACGACGACCCGCTCGACGTGCTGGTCTACTGCACGGAGGATATTCCGCCGATGACCGTCTGCGAGGCACGAGCGGTCGGACTGATGACGATGGTGGACGCCGGAGACCCAGACCACAAGATCATCGCGGTGCTCTGTCAGGACCCGATCTACAGCGAGTTCGAGGCCGCGAGCCACTTCCCCAGGCACACCTTCAAGATGCTGCGGCGGTTCTTCGAGGACTACAAGCAGCTCGAGAACAAAGACGTCGAGGTCGACGACATCATGCCCGCCGAAGCAGCCCACGCGGTGATCGAAGATTCGCTCGAACGCTACGCCAGAGCGCGGCGGACCGGCGGCGCCCGAGGGCTGGTGCTGTGAGCCCGGCTGCGGGGCAGGCCGGCGCGTTCCCGGAGATCGAGCGGACACTCATCAGCCGCGAGCGGATCGCCGAGCGCGTCCACGAGCTGGCAACCAGGCTCTGCGACGACCTGCGCGCGCTCGATGGCGACGGTGACGAGGGGGGCCAGAGCGGCAAGGACAGCGTCGCCGGGCAGATCGTCATGGTCCCGATCATGTCCGGCGCGATGATCTTCGCGTCCGATCTCGTCCGGGAGATGCCGGTCAAGCTCGGGCTCGGGCTGGTCGCGGTCAGCAGCTATCCCGGCAAGAGCCTCGCGAGCAAGGGCGCGGTGATTTCGAGCGAGCTGCCAGCAGACCTGGCGGGCAAGCACGTGGTGATCGTCGACGACATCCTCGACTCCGGACAGACCATCGAGCTGGTGCGCAAGATCATCGGCGCGCAGCAGCCGGCATCAATCCGGGCGTGTGTCCTCTTGCGGAAGAATGTTCCCCGCACCGCGACGATGCCCGACGACGAGCTGGCCGAGTACGTCGGGTTTGATATCCCAGACGAGTTTGTCGTCGGGTACGGGCTCGATTACAACGGGTATTACCGCAACTACCCGGAGATCGCCACGCTGCGAAAGGATGCGCTTTGAGCGAGCCGCCCGCGTCAGGCACCGGTTCGGCGGGGGTGCCGCGTGAGCTCCGACCCTGGGTGGACCGCGCCGACGTGGTGCGGGTGTCGATGCGGCCGAGCGCGTGGGCGGTGGTGCTCGAATCGCTCGGCTCGATCGTGCTGCTGGTGCTTGCGGTGTCTCTGGTGACGGTCGCGGCTCTGGCGTGGGGGCGCTCCGGGCTGCTGTGGACGTGGGTGTTTCCGGTTGCTGCGCTCATGGCAGCGTTGCGCGTGCTCTGGCAGGCGGTGGTGGTCGCGTGTCGGCGGTATGTGCTGACCGGGAAGTATGTGCTGCGTGTCAACGGCGTGTTCAACCGCAGTGCCGCGACCCTGCCGGTGGAGCGGGTGCAGCACGTCGTGCTGGTGCGGACCTTGCTCGAACGGCTGACCGGGACCGGGACGCTCGGGTTTGCAACCGCGGGCACCGGCAGCGTCGAGATCGCGTGGGTGACGGTGGGCGATCCGGTACGCTGGGCGGAAGAGGTGCGGCGGGTGATCGAGCAAGGAAAGCGGGGCGAGGAGGGGCGGATGATGTCGGGCGATGGTGGGCAATCCAAGAGGACCGGCCCCACAAGGACCGGCTCGCAAGAGCAGGGGCGGGGTAGTGAACCCGTGGTGATCGGGCTTGCGGGCGGGATCGGGGCCGGCAAGAGCGAGGTGGCGCGGGCGTTCGAGGAGTTCGGATGCGTGGTCGCGGATTCAGACAAAGCCGCCCGCGAGGCGCTGGATCGGCCGGATGTCCGGGAGACGCTGGTCGGGTGGTGGGGCGATGGGGTGCTCGGCACCGACGGCCGGATCGACCGCAAGCGGGTGGGAGCGATTGTTTTTGGGGATGCCAGGGAACGTGAACGGCTTGAGGAACTGGTGCATCCGATCGTCCGAAAGGGGAGGGTGGAGCTGCTGGAAATGGCGCGCCGGGCGGGGGCTGTGGGGGTGATAATCGACGCTCCACTGCTGTTTGAGGCCGGTTTGGACACCGAATGCGACGCGATAGTGTTTGTGGAGGCCCCTCTTGAAATCCGCCGGGAACGTGTTCGGGAAACACGAGGGTGGGGGGGCGGCGAGTTGGAACGTCGAGAAAAAGTCCAGATGCCGCTTGATGCCAAGCGGCATCGGTCAGATTATGAAGTAGTGAATAACGTCGACCCTGAGCAGCTTCGGCTGCGTGTTCGGCGGCTTCTCAATCAGATCCTGGATCAGCAGCGAGGGAATGTGCCAAGCCGATCACGGCTGGGTTCCGATTGATGCGCACCGTGTGGGGCCTGATTTTCGCTTGCTGACCGGGTTCGCAGAGTTTGCCTTTCTCCGCGTTGTGACAACCGCTGACGAAGAAGTGCCCGCGCGTGATGTCGTGCGCGGGGAGCGTCCACGGATGGGCGAGGGATCCGGGCCGGCTGGTCTTTGCCGGTGCCGGGGGAAGCGTTTCGGGAAATCTCCCGACGCTGTTGAAATACCGAAGAGAACCAAACATGGCGAAAGCAACCAACGTGGTCGAAGAAGCTCCTGCACCCAAGCGCCGGGCAAAGAAAGCCTCGTCGACGACCAAACCCGCCGCGACCAAACCCGCGACGACCAAACCCGCGACGACCAAGGCCGCCGCGACCAAAGCCCAGAGCGGCAGCGCCACCAAGCCCGCGCGCAAAGCCTCGAGCCCAGACCCCAAGCCCGCAAAGAGTGAACCCAGAGCCGAAGGCTCAAAGCCCAAGGCAGCCGAGACAAAGCCCAGCCAGCCCAACCAGGCGGGCGGAGAGCGAAGCAAGAGCAGCTCCTCAGCAGGAAACAGCGGCGGCACAGCCAGCAACGCCGGGTCCGGGAGCAACGGCGGCGGGGGCTCGGGCGCTTCGAGCGGCGCTGGCGCTGGCGCTGGTGGTGGCGGGGGCGCGGGCTCCGGCGGCGGCTCGCCGTCCGGCGGGCAACAACGCTCGCAGGGTGGACAAAGCGGCGGACAGGGCGGTGGGCAAAGCAGCGGCGGACAACCCGGTGGCGACGGACAGAGCAAGCGACGCAAACGGAAAAAACGCAAGGGCGGGCAAGGCGGCCCCGGCGGGCACCAAGGCGGCGGTGGCGGGGGCGGCGGGTCACACCACCACCAACGCAACATGTACCCCGACCACATCCTGCCCAGCGACGAAGAACTCGAACGCGAAGCAGCCGAGCTCGAACGCATCGCTGCCAAAGCAAGCCCCGAGGCGCTCAAGGACCAGATCACCATCGGCGAACTCCAGCGGATGGAACTCGATGAGCTCATCGAGTTTGCCGGCCGCGAGGGCATCGAAGAGCCGCAGTCAATCCCCAGGCAGGACCTGGTCTTCAAAATCCTCAAAGCACGCGCAACCCGCCTCGGGCTCATGTTCGGCGAAGGCTCGCTCGAAGTCATGCAGGACGGGTTCGGGTTCCTCCGCAGCCCCGACCAGAGCTACCTCCCCGGGCCGGACGATATCTATGTCTCGCCGAGTCAGATCCGCAGGTTCGGCCTGCGCCGGGGCATGGTCATCCGCGGCGCGATCCGCCCGCCCAAGGAGAGCGAACGCTACTTCGCGCTGCTCCGCGTCGACGAGGTCAACGGCCGCGACCCGGGCAAAATCCACGACCTGGTCAACTTCGAGGACCTCACCCCCCTCCACCCCGAGGAACGGTTCATCCTCGAAACCACGCCCGATCAGATCGAGACGCGGGTGATCGACCTGGTTGCCCCGATCGGCAAAGGGCAACGGGCGCTGATCGTCGCCCCGCCCCGCACCGGCAAAACCGTGCTCCTCCAGAAAATGACCCAGGCGATCACCAAGAACAACCCCGACGTGAACATCATCGTGCTGCTCGTCGACGAACGCCCCGAAGAGGTCACCGACTTCAAACGGCACACCGACCCCTCGGTCGAGGTCGTCGCCAGCACCTTCGACGAACAATCGTCGCGCCACGTCGCGGTCGCCGAGATGGTCATCGAAAAAGCCCGCCGCATGGTCGAGTACGGCAAGGATGTCGTCATCCTCCTCGATTCGATCACACGCCTCGCCCGCGCTTACAACACAGAGATGCCTCACTCGGGCAAAATCATGACCGGTGGCCTCGATTCTAACGCGCTGCAACGGCCGAAAAAGTTCTTCGGCTCGGCCCGCGCCATCGAGGGCGGCGGCTCGCTCACCATCATCGGGACTGCACTGGTCGATACCGGATCAAAGATGGACGAGGTGATCTTCGAGGAGTTCAAAGGCACCGGCAACAGCGAACTGCACCTGGACCGTCGCCTCGTCGAGAAACGCATCTATCCCGCGATCGACGTCGCGGCCAGCGGCACCCGGCGCGAAGAGCTGCTGATGGACCCCAAAGAGCTCGAGCTTGTCTATCGACTCCGCAAGGTGCTCAGTGACATGAACGTCGTCGAGGCGATGGAACTGCTCAAGAGCCGAATGAAGAAGGTCAAGACCAACGCCGAGTTCCTGGTGACGATGGCGATGGGGTGATGGAGTGACGGGTAGATCTCTCCACGCTATTGTGTGGCATAAGCCACAGATTGGTGGATTCTATACTTTTTGCTGAAAATCACACTTTGGGGCTTGCCCCCCCCCCCTCCCCCCTGTGGTATGCTCTTGGCATGAAGACACAGCGATACTGGCTTGTGTTGGTGGGGGTTTTGTTTTGGGGCGCATTCTCGCGGCCTGCTGCGGCGCAGGAGGTCCGGGCTTCTGAGGTCGCTGCCGCCATTGCAGAGGCATGGGACAATGCCAGAGAGCCGCCCGACCTTGGGGACAAGACGATCCGCTGGCGGCTGGAGTTGCTCTATGTTCCGCCAATGAAGGAGCTTGAGGAGCTTCGACGGTCGGTGCCGGGCCGTCCCGACCATCCGATGAAGCATCAGTTGGCTGCGTATGAGGAACGGTTGCAAGGCAATCCCACATCTATGCCACGGCAGTTGTTAATCCGCTCGGCAGATAAGTGGCGATGGGGGCGGGAACTGAAACCCGATACGTATATCGATACTGTCGTTTCGGGAAAGAATCGGTGGCAAATGACACCGAAAGTGCTTCGCATTTTCCCGAGAGCCGGTGCGGGCGATGATGGTCGAGATCCTGCGGTCGAGTACAATATTTTTTGGCCCGAGCTTGGACGCTTGCTCACCGGCGGCTTTTCCTCGGGAGTTCGGGCGGGGTTCATCCCCGAAACACCGAGTGTGGACGAGGATGGTAATTGGGAATTTATTGCGTCCACCGTCAAGCCTGAGACCCCTGATCGGGGTGTCAAGATAAAGTATGTCGGGACATATGACTCATCAGCGCAATCACTACTCGTGATCTCGATGGAGATCGTGGCGCACAGCCACAAACCCGAGTCTGTCGGGAAGGTCACACTCTTTTCAGATTGGTCGTGGCAAAAGGAACTTGGTGCGTGGGTGTGTGGTACTGCGCGGACTATTCGCCCGGACGGGAGACCCGATCGACAACTGGTCTTTGAATCGGTCAGGGATGATGGGCCGAGTTTTGCCGATGCTGTGCAAATGCCGGAATCCGACTCGGTAGATGCTGTGCGGGGGGCCGTAACGTATGAAAGGATTGTGGATTTTCGGAAGAATCAGATTGAGGATGTGGCGAGCGGTGACACCATGGCGTTCCAGTTGGAACCAGTCAGTTCAAAGTCTAGCGAAGCATTCAAGTGGATTGGATGGGGTTCGGCTGGCGTGCTTACCGCTGCCCTTGTAGCCCTACGGCTAAGGCGTCGAATGTCGTAAGTTTATTGCGATCGTGGAAGAGTGCAATTTTGCAGGAAGGCGTGCTATAATGAGAAATAACCAATGTAATGACACGAGAGCCATCTGGCGAAGAAAGCTAGTGAAGAGCGCTCCGTGGGTCTCGGTCATCGCGCTGGCAGCAAGCTCTGCGGCAGCTTTCACACACGGTTGCTTCGTATTCTCTCACCATGCGGCTTGCTGTGACACGCACTTGACTATCTGCACGGGAGAGGGCGGAGTATGGGCGTGCGCCAGCTTTGCGAATGAAGGCCCATACTATGTCAGCGTCTACAGGTATGCGAATCCGGGAGAAGAAGGGCGCGATACTTTCGTCATTCTCAACATTGACAGCTGTGTACGAACACCGGTCACTTGCAGTGACATCGAGGGGGAATGTGACGAGGGTGATCCATATGGAGTTTTGTGTATTGATGCCAATGTTGCTGGCGAGGAATGCACTGGCACCTCTAGTTGAATGGCACCATCTGATGATGGCTTCTGAGCGTACACGCATTCAAGCATGCTCCCATCTTGGTTCCCGTGTGGTTCTGGCACTCCCCTCGTGGCTTGGTTGTGCGATTATGTTCGTCCCCTTTGTGTCGGGTTTGCTCAAACTTGCCGACCTCTCTTCGTTTCAGGCTGTTTTACAGACTTGGACTGTCTTTCCAGATGCCGTACTCAATGCGGCCATGTTCGTTGTTCCGCTGACAGAACTGACGATTGGGTTGGTGTGGTATCTTGGTTTGTCGAGGCGTCGTGCTTTGCAGGCTTGGGCTTTCTGCCTTGTCCTGTTCTCGATGGCGCTGGGTGTCCAGGTATTCTGGGGGAAGCCGCCAGATTGCGGCTGTTTCGGCGTAGCCGATCGTTATTTTACAAGTTTGGGGGGTGTCCCGTGGCTGTTATTCCGAAATACCGTTCTCTTCATACTCACGATCGGGTGTTTGTATTGGCTCCGGGCAGGCGCGGCACGTGTGCCGCCGGATTCACGATGATTGAGATGGTGTTGGTCGTTCTGCTTGTCGGCATTCTCATGTCGCTGCTGCTCCCTGCATTGGGGAGGACTCGCGATCATGCTCAGGCGATCATGTCGGTGTCTCAACTTCGGGGCCACGGACAGATCATGCATATGTATGCCGGGGACTGGGATGATGCATGGCCATGGTTTGCCGACCCGAAGGCGACGAAAACGGTTATTCGCTGTCAAGAGCGGGAGACGAGTATCGAGATATGGTATTTCCAATCGGGCAACACCTGGAACTATGCGTTGGCCGACGGGTACTACGAGGGGAACTTTGACGATGAATCGTTTTATCCGCCGGGGATGCCCGAGGGTGAAGCGACATTCGGCTTTCGGGGCGGTCCAACTCCATATGCGTATGGATGTGCGTTTATCGCTCGCCCGGAATACTGGCGTCCTGAATCCCGCACGGGTCCGAATCAGTGGGGGTATACCCGTGCGAGTGAAGTTGTGTATCCGGCAGCGAAGACTCTCTTGATCTCGGATTGGCCGATGCTGAAGAAGATCGAGCGCGAGTACAATCCTCTACCACCGCTGGCCGCGATCCCTCTCACGACCGAAATGTGCTTTGTTGATGGCTCGGCAGAGCTCTTCCCCATCGCGTCGATCAACCCGGGATACGAGACGGGGGATGGAGTATTCCAGGGTGGGTATTCGCACCCCTTTGATTACCCGTTCACAGCACACACCATCGGGGGTATCCGGGGCCGCGATCGATGAGGCTGGCTCCAGACGGGTGTCGCGAGGGGTTGTGTCGGGGTTCGGCGAACAGTTGACAGGTCGTGGCGGTACACTCTCGGCGGGCTTTGGCGGCCCTTGAATCGTGGAGTGTGCCCGCGTGGCGATGACCAGACGGACGAGCCTGATGCTATTATCGGTTGCCGC
Source organism: Planctomycetota bacterium (assembly GCA_030950285.1). Classification (GTDB taxonomy): domain Bacteria; phylum Planctomycetota; class Phycisphaerae; order Phycisphaerales; family UBA1924; genus PNC22. Next base: position 11,474 of record JAUZRR010000047.1, read on the forward strand.
CACGCTGTGGGCGGGCGTGCTGTCGGTCGGTGGGGTGTGGCTCGCGGTGGACGGCCCGGCCCGCTGGCCTCTGGTTGCGCCGGTCGGACCTCGGGTCGGGGGCGCGGTCTTGTTCTGCGCCGGACAGTTTCTCTTTATGTACCTCGTGGCGGACCGATGGTTCCCACGTGCGGACCGGGGCGTCACCTGGCCGCTGGAACTGGCGGCAACGCTTGTCTTGATCGGAGGTCTGCTGTGGATTGTGTTGACCATCGGCCCGGTGCGGCTGGGCGCGGCGTGAGGCGGCGGCCGACCAGCGCGGTGGCAAGTGCGGCCGTCATGCTGATCGGGCTGGCGTTCGGGGCCGGCTTGGTGCCGACCGCTTCAGGGCAAGCCGAGTCGCAAGCCGCCGAGGGGGTCGTCTCTCCCGAGGAGTACACCGCCCGATCCATCGCGCGGGTCGCGTTGCTTGATCTGCGGTCGAGGGTGCATCCCACGCCCGATGACTATGTCGTGACCGGGAAGCTGCTGGACGTTGCCCGCGTGTTTGCACCGCAGGACGCCGAGCTGCTGCGCGGGCGGATCAGGGCGGCGTGGTCGGCCGGGCAACAGGAGGCGCTCGGATCGCTCACCCGGGAGCTGGTGCGGCTCGACCCTTCCGACACGGTGGCCCAGCTCCGGCTGGCTTCGTCGAGGGTACGGTCGGTCCAGACCGTCGAGGGTCGGCTCGCGATGTACGACCGGCTGATCGGCTCGGCCGGGGCCGCGATTGATCCCTCGGTGCGGAGTCGGCTGGCGCTGGACGCCGCGCTCCTGTGCCGGGAGAACAACAACTTCGCGGGCTTTGCCGATCGTCTCGCGATGGCGCTCCAGCTTGACTCGACCAACAAAGACGCCGCCTCGCTGGCGTGGCAGATGTTCGGGCCGATGATGGAAACGCCCGGCGAGCGGTTCGAGCTCCTGCTCAACCTGCTCATGGCCGACCCGACCGACCCGAACGTGCACCGCTCGATCGCGACCGAGCTCGCGCTCGCCGGCGGGTTCGAGCAGGCCCAGCGGTTCCACAACATGGCGTTGACACTGTTCACCCAGGCCGATTCTGCGGTCGCCGACCAGCTCGTGCTCGAGTCGGCGGTGCTGCGGTGGCAGATCGAAGGCCCCGGCGTCGTGGTCGAGACGCTCAACAACCAGTTGGGCATCATGCGTCAGCAGGCGGTGATGCGGATTCAACAGTTTCAAGAGGCTCGGATGCCGACCGAGTCGCTGCCCCAGCCCCACGAGATCATGCTCGCGCCCCAGTACAACCAGATGAGGCTGGTCGCGGCGCTGATGGCAGAAGACCAGGAGACGATCCAGGCGTGCCTGGTGGACATGCAGAGCGCATACGAAGCCATGGTCGAGACATTCCAGCAGCGGGCCGGCCTCTCGACAGAAGAGGAGCTCCAGCGAGGTGGTGTCCAACTCTGGCAGAGCCTCTCCCAGCAGCTCATCGCGGTGGCGTGGGCAAATGCGCAGGATGATTCGTTCGCGACATGGGCCGAGCAGGCGGCAATCTCGTTCCCCAGGGGCGGCGGGCCGACCAAAGTACTCGAAGCCTGGACCGAGCTGCGCATGGGTGAGCCGGCGGCCGCGGTCGGGCTGTTCGAAGCGCTCGACGCGTCGAGCCCGCTCAACCGTGTCGGGCTCGGCATCGCGATGCAAGAAGCAGGCCGAGCCGACGACGCGATCGAGGTCTTCACGCAGCTCGCCCGGGACCTGCCGCTGTCGCTCTCGGGCGTGTGGGCGCGAGCCCAGGTGCGCGACGCGACCGGCAACGACCCGCTCGCGACCCCGACCCGCGAGGCGATGGTGGCGTTGGCATCGGACGTGCCCGGATGGGTGGACCGGATGGTCTCAGACGCCCGACTCTTCATGGCGATCTCGGTCGAGCTCAACGACACCTCGATCGGGCCGACCGATCAGACGGTGCTCACGATCAAGCTGACCAACCTCGCGCCGATCCCCCTGGGCGTCGGCGGCGACCGCCCGATCAACAGCCGGCTGATGCTCTCGCCCCGCCTGCAGGCCGGGATGCTCGAGGAGTACGCGCGGGCCAGCGCCGAGGTCGTCGAACTCGATCGCCGGCTCCGGCTCATGCCCGGAGAGACACTTGTCGCCGAAATCTGGCCCGACCAGGGCATGACCGGCTGGCTCGCCGAGGTCAGCGCGACCGAGGCAGTCCGGCAGATGTGGCGCGTGCTCCAGGGCTACCGGCTCGACAGCGAGGGCGTCCCCGAAGTCGGAGTATTGTGCCTCGAAACCGAAACAGACCGGCTCGTGCGCGCGCCGCTCCCGCTCGCTCGCGCCACCGGGCTCGAACTCGCTGATGCGCTCGAATCGGCCGGGCTCTTCCAACTCGTCGACGTCCTCGCGGCGGTACGCGCGAGGGTGCTCGCGCCCGCAGCATCCGAGTACTCCTTGACCGACGACGAGGTCCGGCGCCTCGCGTCGATCGCGGCTTCCCGCTACGAAAGCCAGCCGCAGCTCGGCCGGGCGATGATGCTGGCGGTGCTGCCGACCCGCTCCGCAGTCCCGGCGATGGAAGCCTTCGACCGGGTCGCGATGCAGGAGCTCGACCCCGTGCTCGTGCCTTTGGTCCTGGGGACGCGGGTGGTCACCGCCGACGACCCGACGCTCGCCGCGTTGCTCGACAGCGAGGCCGACGGGCTCGGCGACTTCGCCCGCGCGCTGCAGACGAGGTTGGCATCCCGACAAGTGACCTATTCGAGGCTCCCCGCTTCGGTGCTCGGGCCGATCCTGCCACCCGCAGAAAAGGCGGCGGCCGGTTCCGGGCGATGAGCACCAGCCCGCGGCGGCGGCGGCGGCGCGCGCCCTGGGGACGCCCAGGCTCGTTCGACTCGTGGCGACGGGTGATCGGCGCAGCGGTCGGGGTGTTGCTCCTGACCGCGGCGGTCTGGGCGGTCTGGTCGCGCGGGTCGGTGGTCGAGGACGCATGGAACACCATGCGCGAGGCCCCGGCGTGGCTGGTTGGCGGGGCGCTGGTGCTGCCGCTGGCGAGTTGGCTGCTGACCGCCGCGGCGTTCTGGTTGCTCACCCGCCGATACGCGCGGGTGCCGGCGTCGGACATGGTGCAACTCATCGGCGCGGCGTGGTTGCTCAACCACCTGCCGCTGCGCCCGGGCATGGTCGGACGCGTCGCGTTCCACAAAAAATATCACGGCATGGCGGTCGGCGACAGCATCCGGGTGATGGTCGCCGCAATGGTGTGCAGCGGCGTGTCGCTCGGCTTGCTGCTGGTCGCGGCGGTCGGGGTCTCCCGGGTGGAAAGCACCCTGTGGACCGCGGCGTGCCTCGCCGGGCCGACGGTCGGGGTCGGGGCGGTGGCGCTGTTTGCGCGCGCGGTGGGCGCATCGTGGTGGCGCGAGGTCGCAGCCCTGGGCGTGCGGAGCCTCGACATGCTCGCGTGGGTCGGGCGGTACGCGATCGTCTTTGCGCTGGTCGGGCAGGATGTCTCGGTCGAACGGCTGGTGATCGTGGCGGCGGTGTGCCAGGTCGCGATGCTGGTGCCGCTGACCGGCAACGGCATCGGCCTGCGCGAGTGGGCGGTGGGGCTGACCCTCGCCGCACTCGCCGGGAGCGCCGCGACGATTGACGTGCGCGAACAGGCCGCAGCGATCGGGCTCGCCGCCGACCTGCTCAACCGTGCCGCCGAGACGGTGCTGGCGGTCCCGGTGGGGCTCGCGTGCTCGTGGCTCTTGGCGCGGAAGGTGCGGCGGGGGCGCGGGGGCTGAGACTCCGGGCGGGTGCTCAGAACCGCGAACAAAAAGAACGCCCACGCGAGGGCGTGGGCGTTCGCGGGTTGGCGCACTTGGTGAAATCAAGGCTCGCGGGACCCGGCGTGTCCCCCCCCCCGTCCGGCGTGTCCGGCCCCGGGGGCGTCTGGCTCAGCCTTCGGAATCCGTCTCGGTCTCGATCTCCGTCTCGGTTTCGACGGGCACCTTGCGTGAGAGCATCTCGGGCGCACACGCGAGGTTGTACGCGGTGATCGCGGTGTTGGTCGCGCTCTGGCGGAGGTAGTTGGGGATCGCCAGGTCGAGGGTGTCGTGCTGGGTGTGCCAGCCGTAGCCATAGACCGAACGGCCGACCTCGTCCCAGAAGAACCCGGGGATGCCGACGCGGTTGAAGCTGGCGTGGTCCGAGCCGCCGCCCTGGGGCATCGCGTCCATGGTTTTGACGTTGACGTTGAGGTACTTGCCGTCGGTCTCGTCCCAGATGCGGCCGTTGATCGGCGCGGTGGCCGCCGCAAGGTAGTCGCGCATGGACTCGAGCCCGTTGATCCCGCCCTGGGTGTTGGTCCCGCCGTCGTCGACCATGCAGCAGACGATCTTCGCCCGCTCCTCTTCTGAGAGGCTCTCGACGTACGCGGCCGAGCCGAGGAGTCCTTGCTCTTCGCCCGTCCAGAGGATGAAGCGGATGGTGCGTTTGGGCTTGGCGCCGACAGCCATGAGAATGCGTGCGGCTTCGAGGGTGACCGATGACCCGGTGCCGTTGTCGGTGGTGCCCTGCGCCCCCGGGCCGTCCCAGCTGTCCAGGTGTGCGCTGACGACGACGACCTCGTCTGGGAACTCGGTGCCGGTGATCTGGGCGATGGTGTTGTAGACGGGGATGGGTCCTTCGGTCAGGGTGTTGTTCATGTCGAACTCGAGCTCGACTGCCGCGCCGTCAGCCAGGCGGCTGTTGATCCAGTCGTAGTCCGGGCCGCTGACGATGACTTCGAGGTCTTTGGCGAGATTCTCGGGGGTCATCTCGCGCCAGCCGGTGGCCGAGGTGGTCCAGACCCGCTCGTCTTTGGAGCTTGAGACAAAGCCGGCGGGGGCTTCGTGGAGGACCATGGCGAGTATCTCTTCGGCGTTGAGGCCGGCGGCGGGCTGGGGTTGTGGTTCGGGGAGGTCCGGGCGGGTGAAGTCCACGTTGTAGTGGATGTCGGGGTTTTCGACGCGGTGGCCGGTGCCGGTGAGTTTGCCGTCGACATTGGTGATCTGGAAGGTCGATCGTCCGCGTGGGCTTTCCCACTCGAAGGTGAGCACGCCGTCGTAGATTGCGCCGTTGTCGATCGCGATGGACGCGGATTCTCCAACGCTCATCTTGCCTTTGGCGGTGTCGCCATCGCGGTTGATGGTGAGCGTCATCGGGTAGCGCATGTCCCCGAGCACCCCGCCGGAGAGCGCCCCATCCCACGGCCCGGCGAAGGGGTCGTTGGGGATGCTCGTGACGACGGGCTCTGACGGCGTGGCGCCGTTCTCGCGGATGTCGGCGCGGGCCTGGTAGCGGGCGCGGACGCTGCCGGTGACGCCACGGATGCCGCGCCGGCCGGCGTAGTCGGTGGGGATGATGACCCACGCGCCGGCGAGTCGGTCTTTGACCGCCTCGAACTCTTCGAGCGTCCGGGGCAGGCGGACCGCGTCGCCGCGGACCGGGCCGTCTGTGCCCGGCACCCACGCGAGGGTGGTGAGGGCCTTGATGTCGTGCTCGGTGCGTCCCTGGTAGGCCTTGCCCCAGGTCGGGCCGCGGTCAAAGCGCATCGCCACGGTGCCCCACTCCGAGAGGTGGGCGTTGTCGAGCCCCCAGCTCTCGAACTGTTCGCGGGTCCATTCGTTGGCGAGCTGGAGGTTGGTCGAGCCGGTGAGGCGCGGGCCGATTTCTTCGGAGAGGTGGGTGAGGATGTCCATCACCTGGGAGTTGTTGACCCCCTCGTCAAAGATCGCGGCGATGGTTGCGGGGTTACCCATCGGGATGGCCGGGGGCGTGACCATCTCGCCGTTGACGATCGCGTAGGTCTCGACGGCGTTGCCCGAGTCGTCGCGGGCCTGGGGCAGCTCGGCGGGGGCGGGGGCCTGGGCAAAGAGTGTGCTGGGCAGTACCAGGACGGCCCCGGCGGCCAGGGCGAGTGAGGCGGTACGGATTGAGCGCATGGTGGTGTTCCTTTCTGTGGGCGTGAGGCGTTGGGGGGTGGGGTCTCTCTGTGGAATAGAAGCATACCACCGGCCACGGGTTCCCAAACATCAACGTTGTTCGGCAGGGAAACGGCCCGGGCGTAGCATTCGGGGAGGCGGTTGGCGGGGGGACGGTTGGGGCTGGTCGAATCAGGAGCATGCCATGACGTTTGATCCACAGCGGTCGCTGGCCGAGGTTCGCAGAGAGTTTGGCGAGCACGGCGGTGTAAACATGTCTATTGAGGCCTCGACGACCTTTACGGTCCTCCTGGCCGAGAGCATGCCCGAGATATTCCAGGGGCGGCTGGGCCCCGAGGGCGGGTGCTACCTCTACGGGCGGCACTTCAACCCCACGGTGTATGTGCTGGGTCGCTCCCTCGCGGCGATGGAGGGCACCGAGGCCGCCTACTGCACCGCCAGCGGGATCAGTGCGATCTCGGCGGTCATTATGCAGTTGTGCGGCCCGGGGGACCACATCGTCGCGTCCAACACGATCTACGGCGGCACCTACGCCCTGCTCAAAGAGTTTCTCCCGATGAAGACCGGGATCGAGGTAACCTTCGTCGATATGCACGACCACGGCGCGGTGGCCGCGGCGATGACGCCGCGCACCAGGGTGGTGTTCTGCGAGAGCATCGCCAACCCGACGCTGGTGGTGGCCGACATCCCCGCGATCGCCGAGATCGCCCATACGGGCGGGGCGCAGTTTGTGGTCGACAACACCTTTAGCCCGATGCTGCTCTCCCCGGCAAAGCTGGGCGCCGACGTCGTCGTGCACAGCATGACCAAGTTCATCGGCGGGGCGTCGGACATCATCGCCGGGGCGGTGTGCGGCAGCGCGGACCTGATCACGGAGCTCATGGACCTGCACACCGGGGCGCTCATGCTGCTCGGGCCGACCATGGACCCCAAGGTCGCCTCCGAGCTTTCACTGCGATTGCCGCACCTGGGGCTGCGGATGACCGAGCACTCGAGACGGGCGCTGGCCTTTGCCGAACGTATGGCCGAGCGCGGGTTGCCGGTGGTTTATCCGGGATTGCCCGACCACCCCCAGCACGGGCTGCTGCGCCGGCTGGGCAACGAGGGCTACGGCTTCGGCGGCGTGTTCGCGTTGGATGCCGGGTCCGCCGACAAAGCGTTCGAGCTGATGAACATCCTCCAGAACGACTACCGCTTTGGATACCTCGCGGTGAGCCTGGGCTATTTCGACACGCTGATGTCCTGCTCGGCCAGCTCGACCTCGAGCGAGTTGAGCGACGAAGAGCTGGCCGAAGCGGGGATTCGGCCCGGGCTGGTGCGGTTCAGTATCGGGTACACCGGGACGCTCGAGCAGCGGTGGGGGCAGTTCGCCGAGGCGCTGCAGCGGGTGGGGTTGTTAGGGGTGTTGTAGGGCGTGCGGGGCGCCGCGCCCGTGCCTGTCCACAAGCAGCGAGCCACGGCCCGGAGCGACCGCGCCTCGGTGGCACGAGAGGGACCTCGCCACCGCGTTCCCGGCGGCTTCGAGGCCGTTCGTGGGCCTTTCGGACGCGCGATGGAAGCCTTCCGGGGCGATCCTGAAGCCTTGAGCACCGCTCCTGAAGCCCTTATTCCCGAGCTCTCGGACCTGCGCACGACCGGATCGCGTCCCCCGCGGAGCGTCCGCGATCGTTCTGGCGGGGCCGCCTCAACCCCGCACGATCCGCCAGACGATCCCCAGGCCGAGCGTCAGCAGGGGCAGCCCCGCCACCAGCGCCCACCGCAACGCCGTGAGCGTCCCCGGGTCGAGGGGCTTGATCAGCGGGCGGGCCCGGGCGCTGGCCGAGGCGGCGATCAGCTCGTCCTGCCCGGCGAGCCAGAGGATCGCGGCCTCGAACAGCTCGGCGTTGCCCGGCGTGCGCAGCGCGACGCGGCCGTCGGTTGTTTCGTAGGCAAACGCCAGCGGATCGGCGAACCACGCGTTCGACCCCACCACAACGATGCGGCCCGAGCGGGCGTTCTCAGCCTGGTCGGGCCGGGTCGCGGCCAGCGCGACGACCCAAGGCCCGCCGTCAGCCGGGACGCGGCGGTCCACACCCTCGTCAAAGCGCGGCGGGTCGGGCAGCAACTGGCGCTGCTCGGCCGGGGTCTGCCAGAGCCGGAGCCACTGCGACTCGCCCCAGATCGCGGGGTCGCCCCCCACGTCACTCCCGGCGTGGGTGTCGGTGTCGTTCCCCACGTGGGGGTCGGCGTCGATCGTGAGCAGGGGGGTGGTCGTGACTGTGGCGTCGGGCGCGGTGGTCAGCGGGATCGGCCAGGAGAGCGCGGTCGGCAGGTTGCGCGTTGCCTCGAGGATCGCGTGGGCGGAGTGGGGGGCGTGGGGGGCGTGGGGGGCGTCGCCGGGGGCCGGGGCGCGGAGGGCAAACTCGGTCAGCACGCGCGACGACCGCGTGTCAGCGACGCGACGCAGCAGCGGGGTCGCGGTGCCGGCGATGATCCCAAGATCAGCCAGCGGGGCGGCGATGGGGTCGCGCTCGCCGTAGCTGGGCAGCACCGAGGGGTTGAGGCTGATGAGCACCGGCTCGCGGCGGGCCAGCAGCAGCGAGACCGCGCGGCCGAGAGCGTTGGCGCGTTCGGGGCCGGGCAAGTCGTCCTCGTTGCGTGCCGAGGCCGAGGAGTCCGGGCTGAGCACGAGATAGACGACCGGACGGAGGCCGTCGGGGTCGAGGTCGGTGAGGGTGGGAGGCTCGGCGTCGCGCGAGGCGGCCCACTCGGCGACGTCGATGCCGCGCTGGCTGAGACGGTTGCGGATGCCCGAGAAGAACGACGCGGCCTCGAGGATCGGGCGGCTCTCGCCGTGGGTCAGGACGACGATCGGCCGGGCGGTCGACCCCACCGACGAGACGGCGCTGGCGAGCAGCTCCTCGGCCCGCAGACGGACATCGCCCATCGTGCGGGTGCCGTCGGCCGCGACGATGGTGGGCTCATACAGCGTGCGGATGTCGATGCCGGTGACCCCGGTACCGGGCGGCCCGATGACCAGCGCGACCTCGGCTGCGCCCAGGGCTTTGGCAACACGGAGGACGTCGAGGCGGGGCAGGCGCGTGAGGGCGTCGGCCTCGCGGGCGAGTTGATCGCGGAGGGTGCGGGCCCGGTCGGCAAGCGCGGACGCCGCGGCCGCCCCCTCGAGCGCTGCAACCTCGTCGAGATCGCCGGCGAGCGCTTCGAGTTCGGTGGTCCGCTGGAGCATCGCGTTGCGGAGCGCCGTTTCGACGTCATCGAGCGGCGGGATCGGGAAGGACGGGTCGGGCTCGGTGAGGGCTCGCCCGGCGCGGGCCGCAGCCTCGGCGAGCTGGCGGCTGCCGACGCGGAAGAGTGCCGCCCACTGGTCGAGCCCCGAGCGCGCAGCCCGGGTGTTGGCGTCGGTCCCGGGCAGGGCGGTGCCCAGCGCGTTGAGCGCGGGCGCGAGCTGCTGCTCGAGGGCGCGGGCGGTCTCGGCGGTGAGCGCCGAGGCAGCCGCGATGGTCTCGACGTGCTGGTCGATCCCGGCCTGCTCGCGATCGACGAGCCGCTGGAGCAGGCGGGTGTAGCGGGCCTGCCCGTCGGCCGAACCGATGTCGATCTCGGCGGCCCGGACGTTGCCAGCGTTGCCGAAGAGATCGAGCACGTCGAGGACGGTCTGGCGGGACCAGGGCTCGACCGCCGAGCTGTCCACCGCGACGACGATCTCGATCTCGCCGAGGGCCGCGACCTGATCGAGGACCGCGAGGGTGCGCGGGGCGAGCTGTTGCTCGCCGGTGGTGGTGACGTCGGCGCGGGCGTGGAAGCGGTCACCGACCGCAACGACCACGCCGGCGGCGACCAGCGCGAGCAGGAGGACCGCGAAACTCGCTGCGGTCTCGGCCAGGCGGCGGTGGGAGCGGTGAGGGGAGCGGTGGGGGGGAGTGGTGGTGGTCATCGCCACTTCCTCCATTCCAGCCCGGCGTGGGCGAGGGCGAGGCACCACGCGCTGGCGGCAAGGAAGAACACCACGTGCCCGGTGTCGATGATGCCCCGGGCAAAGTCGCCCGCCCGACGGCTGATCTGGAGGGCGTCGTGGATCGGACGCAGGACCTCGGGCAGCGACTCAGACGCCAAAGACCCGGCCAGGAGCAACGCCAGGATCGGGAAGAGTGTGGCGAGATAGGCGAGGGTCTGGTTGCTGGTCATGCTGCTGACAGCCGTCCCGATCGCCAGGTAGAGCGTCCCCTGCAACAGCAGCAGGATATAGCCCGAGACCATCGGCCCAAGGTCCGGGCGGGGGTCGGAGATCGCCACGAGCAACACGGGGTAGACCAGCGTCGGCACAAGCATGCAGAGCAGAAAGAACCACGCGCCGAGGAACTTGCCGACCACCACGCCGAGCACGGAGACCGGGCTGGTCAGCAGCATCTCGTCGGTCCCGGTGCGGCGTTCCTCAGCCAGCAGCCGCATCGAGACGGCCGGGGCGACGGGCATCAGCAGCCACGCCGAGAGGGTGAAGAACCCGCGGAGGCTGGCCGGGGCGCCGGGCTGAATCGAGAGCGCAACCACCGACGCGGTGAGCACCAGAAACAGCGCGATCACCACCCACCCCACCGGGAGGCGGAACATCGAGGCAAGCTCGCGGCGGGCGATGGTGAGGGTGGGGATGAGCGTGGCGGTCATGGGGTGGTGGTCATGCAGTGGTGGGGGAGGGGGTGGGGGTGGGGGTTGCGGGAGATTCGATCAGGTCGGCGAACACACGTTCGAGGGTGGGGCGCACCTCGCGGAGTTCGCGGAGGGTAAAGCCCGAGGCGGTGAGCCTGCGGGCGATCTCGGGGCGGGGGTCGGGGGCGCTCGGATCGACCGAGAGCGTGAGGGCAAGCCAGCCGTCGGGGGTGTCGGCGTGGACGATAGCGGTGATGCCCCGGATCGCCGCCAGCAGCTTGCTCGCGCTCTGGGTGGTGGTGGTGGTGGTGGTGGTCGGCGGTTTGATCTCGGCGAGGATCTGGCGGGTGCCTCGGGTGGTGAGGAGGGTGTCGAGCTGGTCGTCAGCCCGGACCTGCCCGCCGGCGATGACGACCAGCCTGGTGGCGAGGCGTTCGACCTCGGGAAGGATGTGGGAGCTGACGATCATGGTCCGGCTCTCGGCGAGTTCCCGGACCAGCGACCGGGTCTGGCGGATCTGCGACGGGTCGAGCCCGTTGGAGGGCTCATCGAGGATGAGGACCTTGGGATCGTGGAGCATCGCCGCGGCCAGGCCGACCCTTTGGCGGTAGCCCTTGGAGAGCTGCCCGATGCGTCGGCGGGCGACATCGGTGATGTTGCAGCGGTCCAGTGCGGTGTTGATTGCCTTGATGCGTTGGGTTCGGTCGAGAGAAAAGAGACGTGCGCGGTGGTCGAGATAGCCCCGGACGGACATTTCTGGGTAGAGAGGGGCGGATTCTGGGAGATACCCGATCCGTTGGCGTGCGGCGAGCGAATCGGCGTGTGTGTCAAAGCCGTCAATCTCGACGGAGCCCTGGTCTGGGCGGAGAAAGCCGGTGATGATCCGCATGGTGGTGCTTTTGCCGGCTCCGTTTGGGCCGAGCAGGCCGACGATCTCGCCGGGCTCGACCGCGAAGCTGATGCCCCGGACAGCCCGGATGCGGGCGTAGGACTTGGATATTTCTCGGACCAGGATCATGAATGGTTCACAGTACGAGCATGGGTGGAGCCGATGTCAAGAATGGTCGGAAAGCAACGTTTGGGTTCGGAGCAGGTTTTCGGATTTGGTCCACCAGCCAGTCGTGGGTTTGGGGTAGAGTACCTCGCGGAGGACGCCACGGGTGTGGCGGGTGTGATGTCGCAGCCGAAACCGAAACTTCTCATCGTCGGTCCACCCTCAATCTCTGCGGAAGATCTCCGCAAGAGGCTGGGTGATCAGTTCGAGATCGTGGTCGCGGGCCCGGGCTCCCGATCCGGCGCAGCTTTGGGTGCGGGGCATGAGCCGGAGGTCATGGTGTCGTCTGGACATCCGGCGGAGCTGCTTCTCAACGCGATCAGCGACGCGGTGTGCCTTATCGACACGGCGGGGGTCGAGGTCTGGGCCAGCGCACGCTTTGCCGAACTGCCCGAGGCGGTGCTCGAGCGGGTCCGCGGGTGCTACGCCGAGGCGGTCGCGACGCTCGCCGGCCCGAGGGGGCTGCTCTCGCGGACAGCCGGGGCGGCGTGCAAGTTTGAGCTGACCGATCCAGAAGAGGACTCGGCCCACGAGGTGTACATTTTCGCGGCCGAGCGGTCCGGCGGAACGCCGGCGTCCGATGAAGGGGCCCCGGCGTGCGAGCCGCGGCTGGCGGTGGTGGTGCGGGATGTCTCAACCGATCGACGGCTGGAGCATCGGCTGGCGGCGATCGAGCGGGCCGGCGCCGAGCTGGTCGATATCGACCCCGAGATCATCCGCGCCCAGCACTCGGCCGAACGGCTCAAGACGCTGGAAGGCCGCATCGCGGGGGTCGCCCGCGGCCTGCTCCGCTTTGACCACTTTGTGGTGCGGATCATCGACAGCAAGACCGGTCGGCTCGAGCCGGTGATGGCGGTCGGGCTGCCACAGGAGGCGCTCGATCTTGTGCTGTTTGCCAAGGAAGAGGGCAACGGGCTGAGCGGGTATGTCGCGGCAACCGGGCGGAGTGTCATCAGCCCGGACGTGCAGAACGACGAGCGGTTCATGCCCGGGGTGGACAATGCGGGCAGCTCGCTGACAGTTCCCCTGAGGCTGCGCGACAAGGTGATCGGGGTGCTCAACATCGAGAGCCGGCAGATGGACGCCTTCGGCGAGTCCGACCGGCGGTTCTGTGAGGTCTTTGCGCGGTACATCTCGATCGCGCTGCACATGCTCGACCTGCTCGTCGTCGAGCGGAGTTCGACCAACCTGAGCGTCAGTGGGCGGGTCGAGGGCGAGCTCAAGGACTGCCTTGAGGACATCCTGAGCCAGGCCGACTGGCTGACCGGCGTGCCGACCAACGATTCGGAGACCGCCAGGCACATCGCGCGGATCCGCGCCGATGTCGAGAGCATCCGCGCCCGGGTTCGCAACATGGCCGATGGGCCGCAGACGTTGCTTGGTGTGGACCGGGCGCTTGGGCAGCGGACCGAGGACCCGGTGCTCAAGGGGCGGCGGGTGCTGGTTGCGGATGATGAATCGAAGATTCGGCGGATCATCCGCGACGTGCTGCGGAGCCGCGGGTGTGAGGTCGAGGTGTGCGAGAACGGCGCGGTGGCGATCGATCGGCTGCACGCGACGGACCTGCCCGGCTTTGACCTGGTGATCTCGGATATCAAGATGCCCGACCGCAACGGGTACGAGGTGTTCAGTGCGGTCCGGGCGTTGGGCGGCAAGCTGCCGGTGATCCTGATGACCGGGTTCGGGTACGACCCGCACCACTCGATCGTGCGCGCAAGCCAGGAGGGGTTGCAGAGCGTGCTGTTCAAGCCGTTCCAGATCGAGCGGCTGATCGACGAGGCGCGCAAGGCGCTGTCGGCGGAGTAGTCACAGCCTGCCTCATTATTTCCGCCGCGCGACGATCGTGCGGGGGTGGCCTTCGATATCTTTGAGCACCAGCACCGCTTCGAGCAGCGGGTTGGCTTCGGCGAGGGCCTTTGCTTCGGCGGCGCATGAGGCGGCGACCTCGACCAGCAGCAGCCCGCCGGGGCGGAGGTGTGCCGGGCCGCCCGCGAGGATCGGGCGGACCAGGTCCATCCCGTCGGCACCGCCGCGCAGGGCGATGGTGGGTTCGTACGCCTTGACGTTGGCCTGCACGCCTGTTTCCGGGTCGGTCGAGTCCCACTCGGCGTCGGGGATGTAGGGCGGGTTGGCGGTGAGGTAGTGCAGCGACCCTTTGGCGTTGGCGACCGGGTGGGTGTCGAGGGGGTCGAGCAGGTTGCCTTGCATGAGGTCGAGGCGGTCGCTGACCCCGTGCCGCTCGGCGTTGGTTGAGGCGACGTCGAGGGCGTCTTGCGAGATGTCGGTTGCGATGACGTGGGCGGCGGGCATGTGCTTGGCCAGCGCAACCGCGACGCAGCCGGACCCGGTGCAGAGGTCGGCGAGGAGGATCCCTTCGCCCTCGTCGCCGCCGAAGCCGGGGGTGGCGCGGGCGTGCTGGAGGACGTGCTCGACGATCGTCGCGGTCGCCGGGCGGGGGATGAGGACGCGGCGGTCCACGGTGAACGCCATGCTGAAGAACCACGCCTCGCCGACGAGGTACTGGACGGGTTCGTTTTTGAGCGCGCGGGCGGTGAGTTCGCGGAGGCGTTGGCGTTCCAGCGGGGCCGCGGGGCGGTCGGGCTCGGTGTAGAGCCTGAGGCGTTCGCAGCCGAGCACGTGGGCCAGCAGCATCTCGGCGCAGAGCTGGGGCGAGTCGAGTTCGGCTTTGATGAAGGCGTCTTTCATCCAGGCCAGGAGGGTGCGGGTGGTCCAGACCTTGGGGGGTGTCTGCGGCGGGGCGGGCATCGGGGGATGGTACGCGGCGGCGGGGGAGGGCGGGCCGCCGCGTTACCAGCGGTAGCCGAGTTGTTCGAGGGCTTCGCCGGCTTCTTCTTGCAGCCAGCGGGTGAACTCGGGCGTGGCGAAGCGTTTCCAGTCGCCGACCGCCCCTTTGCGGTAGAGGCTCTTGCGGTTTTCGCTGGCGGGGTCGGTCTTGCCAAAGCCGGGGGCGGTACGGCGGCTCTGGTCGGGGGGGGTGGCGCGGGCGGGGTCGACGCCCAGGAAGGTGTACATCCGTCGGCACTCGGCGGCGACATCGGCGTGGAGGCGTTCGTAGCGGATAGTCAGGAGCGCGGCGGGGGAATCGCTCCCCGCGGCGGGGGAATCGCTCCCCGCGTCGGGGTCGGTGCCTGCCCCGCGGGTGCGGTCTTCGAGCACGCGCCCGGCCCAGAAGCGGGCGGTCTCGCGGACCCACGCCTCGTCGCCGAGCAGGCCGGGGTGTTGGGGGCTCATGGCGCCCGGGTCGGCGCGGAAGGCCCGTTGGTGGCGGGTGAACGATTCGCGGAGGTGTTTGGGGAAGTGGTGGGCCTCGCCTGCGCGGAGGTGGTGGAAGGTGTAGCTGACCACGACGTCGCGGCCGTCGCGGAGGACGTAGATGGTTTTGCTGCCGCGGACAAGTTCGCGCAGCGGGCGGGGCGATCGGTCGCCGACGAGGCGGACGCCCGGCCTGCCCTCGGCGAGTGTGGCCAGGCAGTCGCCGATGAGTCGTTCGACGCCGGCGCGGGCGATGGCCCGGGCGGGTTGTCTGCTGCCCAGCTGCCAGGGATACTTGCTGAACTCGTCCCACGCCCGGAAGAAGTGCTGAAAGTGCCACTCGCCGTCGCAGCGGATTTCGGGGTGGAGGTTGAGCAGGTTGCCGACCCGGTTGGTCCCGGACTTGCCAAAGCCGCAGAGGAAGAAGGGCTCGGGGCTCGGGGGCGTGGCTGGGGGGTGTGGGGGGGTGTCGGGCATGGGGGAGAGCGTACGGGGTGCGTCGGGACCCGGAGTGTCCCGCCCCGGGGGGGGAGTGGTTGATGTAGACTCGGCGGTATGGCGGGCAGACGCGAGCACATCGGGAAGTGGGGACGGCGGGCGGTGGTGCTGGCGGTGGTGGGGGTGCTTGTGCAGGTGGGGTTTGTGGTGTGGCGG
>JAUZRR010000048.1 GCA_030950285.1 Planctomycetota bacterium
TCACGGCCATGATCAGCCCGTGGCGGTTCTCACTGATCGCGTGCGCCAGGTGGCTGAGTTTGGCTTCCTGTCCCTTGCTCTTGCGATACAGACGCGCTTCGGGGTCCGTCGTCGATCGGTGTGTGGCGTTGGACCGCCTCTGGCCGTGGAAGCCGACCTCGGCGTTGCGCGACTTGAAGACATTGCCGTCATCGGAGCCATCGTCGGCCCCGGCCTCGATGGGCTTGAAGCTCTTGATCGATGCGTCGCTCTCGATCAGTGTTCCATCGACACTGAAGTGATCGTCGCTGGTCAGGCCCGCCCGGATCGCGCGGCACGCCACCGCGTCGAAGAAGGCGCCGGTGATCCCGTGTGCATCGAGCCGCGGGCGGTTGTGTGTGAACGCCGTGGCGTCGAACAGATCCTCGGCGGGGTCGATCCCGCAGAACCAGCGGAAGAGCAGGTCCGTGTCGAGGCGTTCGACGATCTGCCGCTCGCTGCGGATCGAGTAGAGGCACTGCAAGACCAACGCCTTGAGCAGCGTCTCTGGCGGCACACCCGGCCGACCGATCTTGCTGTACGCCCGGTCCAAGAGCGGGCCGAGCTCGATGAGGATCGCATCGACGGCGGCCTTGATCGGCCGCAGCGGGTGATCGGCCCGGATCCGGTCTTCGAGGTCAATCGCGTAGAACATGGCGGCCGTGGATGGTTGTTTTCCTCGCATACCACAAAATACAACCCCGGCACGCCACTGGTTGCGCCTCCTGAAAGATCGTTTTGCAGCAGCCTGCTAGCTCGCGGGCTGTCGGGCTTTGCGAGGTTGAGATGAGGGGAATGCTTCGGGCACGGTGACAACAACCGGCGGCTCGTCGCGCTCGGGGAGGGTGCTCGGCAGCGGAGTTGTCGAGCTCTTGATCTCGCTGCGGCGCGCGCGGATTGCGGCGGCGCGGCGGAGCATCCTGAGGCCGTCGATCACCGGGCTCACCTGTCCGCCTGCTTTGTGGGTCCACGCGATCCCAACCTCGACCGCACGCAGTCCGGCGGCCTGGGTGATGAGCAGGTGTTCGAGGTCGAACGCGTATCCGTCTTCACACCCGTGGGCGGCAACCTGTTCTGCCAGGTCAGCCCGGTAGAGTTTGAACCCGCACTGTGTATCGGCGAGAAGATCGAGTCCGAGCAGGTGGAGTGCGAGCTTGAAGACCGAACCGGCGAACCGGCGGCCGGGGACCGCGTCGACGAGCGCCCCTTGCGCAACCCGAGACCCGGCGACGAGCCCGACGCCCGGCTTAGCAGTCGCGAGGAGCTTGGGCAACTCGCGGACGGTCGCGGCGTTGTCGGCGTCCATGATGAGACGCCACGTGCCGACCGCCGCGGCAAGGCCCGTGCGGACCGCCGCCCCCTTGCCGCGGTTGTGCTCGTGGCGGATCAGCCGCACCGCGCGGAGCGAGCCCTCGGGCGTGTCGGTGAGCGCAGGGGTGACGCGGGCGACGGTGTCGTCGGGGGAGCCGTCGTCGACGAGGACGATCTCGGCAAACTGCTCGGCCGCGGCAAGGAGCGGGATGGCGTCGCGCAATGTTTGGTTGATGCGGGCGGCTTCGCGGTACATCGGGATGATGACCGAAACGCCGACGGGGCTGCCCGGGCGTGACGGCTTGATTGGCTGTGCGGCGGGTTGGGGCATAAGAGAGAGAAGCCGCGCCAAGCGACCGGACCACCCTTCGGGAACCGAGCCTACCGGAAATCTCAGGCGTTGTCGAGGATATCGATCGCTTTGAGGGCGTTGCCTTCGAGCATCGCGAGGCTCGCCCCGCCCCCGGTCGAGACGTGGCTGACCTGATCGGCCAGGCCGAACTTCTCGACCGCAGCAGCGGTATCGCCCCCGCCGACGATGGTCGTTGCGCCCTTGCTGGTTGCCTCTGCGACTGCTTTGGCGATCTGCTTGGTCCCGACGTTGAACGCGGTCCACTCGAACACGCCCATGGGCCCGTTCCAGACCACACACCCGGCGTCGCGGAGCACCGCGGCGAAGGCGCTCTGCGTGCGTGGGCCGATGTCGAGCCCCATAAAGCCGGGCTTGATCTTGTCGCCGAAGACCTCGATATCCCCGGTGTGGGCGGCAAATTGGGTGCTGCAGACGTGGTCGACCGGGAGGTGCAGCTGCACACCCAGATCGGCGGCCTGCTCGATCATCTTCTTGGCGTCGCCGAGGCGATCTTTCTCGACACGGCTCTCACCGACATCCTGGCCGAGGGCTTTGAGGAACGTGTACGCCATCGCGCCGCCGACGATGACGTGGTCGGCTTTGGGCAACAAGCGGGCGATCGCGCCGATCTTGTCTGAGACCTTGGCCCCGCCCAGCACGACGACGAAGGGCTTTGCGGGGCTTTCGAGCGTCCCTTGCAGGAAGCGGATTTCTTTCTCGACCAGCGATCCGATGACGCGGGGCTTGCCCTGCATCGCTTCGGGGACCGCGACCATCGAGGCGTCGGCGCGGTGGCAGGTGCCGAAGGCGTCGTTGACGTAGACGTCGCCGTAGCTTGCGAGGGTGGTGGCAAACGCGGCGTCGCCGTCCTTCTCGCCCTTGTGGAAACGGAGGTTCTCGAGCAGGAGTACCTCGCCGTCGGTCAGATTTGCAACGGCATCTCGCGCGGCGTCGTCGGTGCAGTCGTCGGAGGGGAACGCGACGGGCTTGCCGAGCAGTTCGCTCAAGCGGTTGGCGACCGGGCGCAGGCAGAGCTGCGGCTCGTGCCCTGTGCCTTCGGGTCGGCCGAGGTGGGACATGAGGATCACGCGGCCGCCGCGGTCGATGATGCTCTTGATGGTGGGCAGGGCGCTGCGGATGCGTCGGTCGTCGCTGATCGCCCCGCCGTCGAGGGGGACGTTGAAATCGACTCGAACGAGCACGCGCTTGCCGGCAACGTCGACGGATTCAATGGTCTTCTTGGCCATGGCGGGTGCCCCGTTTTCAAGTCGTGGCACGAGCGGCCCGTGCCCGGTGTGTATGGTGGATAACTATTCGTTGCTTTCGTTGAGGATGCGCTTCGCGTTGGCGCGGAGCGTGGCCCCGCCGGCGTCTTGAATCCGGTCGCGCATTCGCCGAAGACGGGAGGCCAGTGAGGCGTCGACGAGCTGGTCACCGATGCGGAACTTCACGCCGCCGAGCATGGACTCGTCGGTATAGGGGTGGACCACGACGTCCTTCTTGAGGATTGCGCTGAGCCGGTCCTTGACCTTGTCGATCTCGGTGACATCCAGTGGGGCGGCGGTAAAGACGTCAACCTCGATGCGCCCGAACTGTTCCTGCACCATCGCGTCGTAGGCGGCGACGATCGCGGGCAGGTGGCCCAGCCGCCCCTTCTCGTTGAGCACGAGCAGGAACCGCATCACCAGGTCGTCGCAGCGGTCGGTAAAGATCGCCCGGATCGACTTGCGGCGTTCGGCGGTCGAGAGCACCTGGGACGCGAAAAACTCCCCAAAGCGGCGGTCGGCGCGGGCGAGGTCGAGGATGTCCTCGAGCTGAGCCATCACCAACTCCATGCGCTCGCGGCCGCCGTCGGCTTCGGCGAGTTCGAGGATGCTCCGGGCGTAGATGTTCGCGAGGGCGTCAGGTGGCGATTCGATGAGAGGCATGGTGCGGCTCCGCGGGGCGTGCCTGCGTCTTTGGAGAGACGCGGCGGTTTCGGCAGGGAACGTCAGTTCGAGGAGGCGGTCTGCAACTCGGCGAGTGATTCGTCGATCAGCCGCTGGTGGTCGCTGGCGTTGACCTCGCGGGCGAGAATCTTGCTCGCCAGCATTGTCGCGGTCGCGGTCGATTCGGCGTAGATCTCGTTGAGCGCGGCACGCTTGGCGGACTCGATGTCACGCCGCGCCTTGTCGCGCATGTCGTTGAGCTCGATGTCGGCTTTGGCTTTGAGATCGGCAGCCATTTTCTGCTGCTGGGCGCGGGTGTCGTCGAGCATCTTCTGCGCTTCGGCGCGGGCCTCGGCGAGATTCTCCTGATAGCTCTCGAGCGCCTCGGCGGCCTGCTTGCGGGCGGCGGCTGCGGCCTCGATCTCGCTGGTAATCTTCGCCGCCCGCTCGTCCAGCCCCTGGCTGATCGCCGGCCAGACCTTGATCCGCAGCACGATGAACACCAACGCGAAGACGAGGAGCGCGGTGATCCCCGTCGCGATGCCCTGGGCGGCGGTGGGGATCGCGCCCACGACTTCCTTTGCGTGCCCGCCGTCGTGGGCAATCTCGGTCGCGTGTTCGTCGGCAGGCCGGGCGGCGGCTTTGTCGTGCCCTTCCTGGGCAAACACAAGGTGCGCCGGGGCGGCAAGAGCAAAGCCGGCAGAGCATCGGAGGAGCGCGTCACGGCCCATGTGGGTATCTCCAGAGCGTGAGCGGGCGAAAGCGCCCGGGTGGAAACAGGAAACAGGGAACAAAGCCGACCCGCGCCGGTTGGGGCGCGGGGCGGTGAAGCCTTATTTGGCGAGGAACCCGACCGCGACCGCGAACAGGGTCGCGCCTTCGATCAGGGCCGCCGCGAGGATCATGTTGATCTGGACCTTGGCGGCTGCCTCGGGCTGACGGGCGATCGACTCGACCGCGCCCTTGCCGACCAGGCCGATACCCACCCCGCCGCCGATGACAGCCAAGCCGCAGCCGAGGACGGCAAGACCCTTGCCGACGCTCGCGCCCGCGGCGACTGCTGCGGCGCCGCCGCCCTGGGCGTACGCCGAGGCGGGGGCGAGGACGGCCGTCGCAAGTGCTGCGAGGACGACGGATTTGGTGATGCTCTTGAGGTTCATACTGCTGCTTTCCTTTCGAGAGGTCAGTGTTGCACGAGGAGTCAGTGTGGCCCGGATGGGGCCGGCCCGTTATTCACACCGCTGCGGGGGCGTGCTCGTGGCCGTCGGCATGGTCGTGCTCGTGCTCGTGACCATGCTCTTCGTGGTGATCCATGAGGGAGATAAACACAGAGATGAGGAACATAAAGATGAACGCCTGCAGGAAGGCGACAAACAGCTCGAGGAGCATGATCGCAAAGGCGCCCACCACCGAGATGATCGTGACCGGCGCTTGCAGGAGCAGCCCCTTGCCCAGCACCGCGCCGACAAAGCCGAGCAGCGTCGCAAGCAGGATGTGCCCGGCGGTCATGTTCGCAAAGAGACGAATCGCCAGCGCGATCGGCTTGACAACGATCTGCCCGAGAAACTCGAGGAGGAAGATCATCGGGGCGACGTACCACGGGGCCCCGCCGGTCATGTGCGAGAAGTAGCCCCTGACACCCAGACGCGAGATCGCCGCGACGTTGAAGACCACGCCGGCGATCACCGCCAGCAGCCCGGTGACCCAGAAGTTCTGCGTCGCGGTGCCGCCGAATGGTGTCCGGTGCTCGGCGCGCCAGGAGGGAACCAGCAGGTGGATGGTGTCCATGATCGGCACGAGCCCGAGCAGGTTGTTGACGAGGATGAAGAAGAAGATCGCCCACAGGAAGGGCATGAGCTTCTCGGTGCGGTCACCCAGCAGCGGGCGGGCGACCTCCTCACGCAGGTAGAGGCAGATGACCTCGATCATGTGCGCGAAACGGTTTTTGGTGATGTATGCCTCGGCGCCCTCTGTGGATTCGTCGCCGGTCGAGACGTGTTTGGCGACCCACATCATCCCGAAGATCAGGATGATCGCGCTGAGGACCAGATTGCCCTGGTTGCCCGACCACAGCCAGAAGCCGCTGTCGGTTTTCCAGAACACGTGGTTCCACACATGCTGGGATGGATCGGTCTCGGCAAGCATCGAGGAAAAGGTGTTCAGCATGTCGTCGTCGACTCCGGTCCGAGGGGGGGATTGAGTGTGCGGATGGCCGCTTTCTTGCGTTCGACCGAGGACAGGATCACGATCGCGGCGATCGACTCGGCAAAGAGCGCGATCCCCGCCCCGGCAACAACCGCCAGCCACAGCGGGCGGTTCTCAACGCCGCCCAGTTCGGTCAGGATCACCGCCCCCAGCAACGCCAGCAGGAGGCGGGCCATGCTTGCCCCGAGCACCACAAGCCCGAAGTGCTCGGCCGTCCGGACCAACGCCGGCAGCAGGCCGACCAGGGAGACAGTGCCGACCAGCCCCGCCGCGACAACCGCCGGGGCGTCCGGGCCGCCGGTCACCCTCGCCACAGCGAAGGCGCACGCGCTGGTGACCACGGTCACGCCGAGCATGATCCCCGCGTAGAGCGGGCGGTAGGGTTGCAGGTCAATCGCCGCGGACACGGGAAATCTGGCTCCAAAACAGAGGTCTGCCAGGGGCCGGGCCTCGGATGCCCGAACCGGCCCCGGATAGAGGGGCAAACCATAGACATCCGAGAGATAGACGGCAAGGGATTGGGGGGGCGTGTGTGATCGGGCCGGTGGCTGCGGCTCGGCCCCCGACGCCGGCTGCCGGTGCGGCAACGCTCAGGGCCTCTTTTCTCGTCGTTGGGCCTTTTCCCGGGCTTCCTGCTTCAGCGCCGTTTGGATCATCCGCACCGTCGCGGTGACAAACCCGAGCCCCAGCCCGACCAGCGCTCCCCACGGCCCGGTGCCTCGCCAGAGGTCGAAGAGATACCCAAGCACGAACGCCCCGACCGCGGTGAACACCAGATCGAGCGCCATGCCCCACGCCCGCGCGGTCTCGGCCATCCCGGACCGGGCCGATTGCCGGCGGTTTTGCCGGCTTTCCGATGCTTGCCAGGGGGAATCCGGGTCTTTCAGGTCCCCGGGCCGGGCGCGGAGCACTTCGGGGATCCGCAGCCGGGGGTCATCCATCGCCGGATCGTCGGGGTGTTCCGGCGTCTCTTTGGGGGTGGCTTCGTTCTGGTCTGGGTCGTGTGGGTCGGGCATGAGGAGTCCGATCGGCGGGATCGTGTCGCGGGCACCGGAGCATACCCGCTCGACTGTTCTTTCCCGCGCGGTTTCCTTCGGACGCCCGAGCCACCGCCCCCCCCGGCCATCCGCCGATGCGTCCTCTTCTTTGCCCGATGCCCGAGGGGCGTTTGGCGATCATCGGCGCGGAGCTCGGCGGCGGATGATCCAGGCGGCGGCTTTCGGTCCTGAACTTGCTCTCCCTCTCCAAAGCAACACGGGGCCGAACGGCCCCGCGTGGTGGTGCAGAGTGGTTTCCGGCGTGTCCGGGTTTGATTGGCGGGCGGTATCGGCTTGCCGACGAACCCGCCGGCGCGGGCTTGGGTTCTGGAAGGTGGGGCCGGCTTCCAGCCGGTGTGCTGCGGGAAAGGTAGAAAGGCGTTTGCACCACAAAGGCACAGAGTCCACAGAGGGGGGAGCAGAAGAAGGCAAAGGCAGAGCAAGAGGCCCGACCGGCCGGCGCGGGCTTGGGGCCGGGAACCAACAACGCCCGTGTGCGCGCCGGGAACGCCCGCCTGCACGCCTCGGCCGAGGAAGCCCGCGCGTTCGACGCAGAACATTGCATGTTCAACGTAAGAACGCGGGAGGGACGTTGGCGACAACGGTTCCGCCCGTGGCGGGCGCGGCAGTTGCGCGTGGGGATCTCGGGTTCTTATGTTCTATTTTACGCACCTTCTGCGTTGTGTCCGGCCTTATAGGACGAGTTTTAACGATCGAACCTCGAGAAACAACGATTGAAACGCCGTTTCAGTCGTTGCGTCAGCTGCTTCAACGACTGCATCAGCCGCTTCAACGACCGAATCAAGGGATGCAAGAGCTGAAACAGGCAGAGCAACGACCGAAACAGGTAAAACAAGAACCGAAACAGGCAAACCAACACCCAAAGCAGCCAAAGCAAGAACCAAACCATCACGCCGCCGGCAAGCACGCCCCGCCCCGGCGTCGCCACGGACGAAACCGTCGATCACGCCGAGGGTTCCTGTGTCTGCCGCCAGAGGCTCCCCGCTGGAGCGTCGGGCTCGGAGGGTCAGCCCAGCCCGCCACGACGCAGCGTGGACCGCAGCAACACCAAAAAGCAGGGCCCGCCCACAATCGCCATCACCACGCCCACCGGGAGCCGTCCGCCACGCGAAAGAGGCCACGCCGAGACCGATCCGTCGGCCAGGATCAGCACCGCCGCGCCGGCGAGCGTCGCCCCAAGCAGCAGAGGACGGTGCCGAGGACCCAGCACCAGCCGTACCGCGTGAGGCACAATCAACCCGACAAACCCGATCGGCCCGGCAAGCACGACCGCAAACGTCGCAAGCACCCCCGACGCCGCAAAGAGCAAGAGCCGAAGCCGCCCCAGCCGGACCCCCACCGAGCGAGCCTCGTCCTCGCCCAGACACGCCGCGTCAATCGCCCCGCCCAGCCGCCACGAACCCGCCAGACACACCAGGAGCGCCGCCGCCGCCAGCACCAGCAGCCCGTCGGGCGTGCTCTCGTTGACCGAACCGAAGAACCACGCCCGGGCACTCACCCCGCGATCCGGCAAAAGATGGTGCAAGAGCAACGTCAGCCCGGCGCAGGTCATCCCGATCACCACGCCCACCAGCACCAGCGAGACCACGTCAATCCCGCCGCGGCGGGCCGTCCAGGCGAGTACCAGCTTGAGCGTCAGCGCCGCCCCGAGCCCGGCCCCGAGCGTCTGGGCGAGCGGGGAAGCGACGAACGCTCCAACCCAACCCGCCGAGGTACCGGAAGCAAGAAACGCCATCACCGCCACACCCAGCCCCGCGCCGGACGTCACCCCGAGCAAATCAGGCGACGCCAGCGGATTCCGCAGCATCGCCTGCAACAACACCCCGGCAAGCGCCAACGAACCCCCGACCACCCCGGCAATCAACAACCGACGCAGCCGCAAGGCAAAGACCGCGGGCGACTCGGGCCAGTGAAGCCCGCCACCGGCGTCGCCGGTCAGGAGATGGGCCAAGGCAACCGCCACCAGCGCGAGCAAAAGCAGGACGAGAATGGCAACAGTGCGGCGGGGCATGAGCAAGAGCAGGCTATCCGCCCGGAGCAAGAGGCGGACGGGCGACCGATCGGCC
Source organism: Planctomycetota bacterium (assembly GCA_030950285.1). Lineage (GTDB taxonomy): Bacteria > Planctomycetota > Phycisphaerae > Phycisphaerales > UBA1924 > PNC22. The sequence goes on from JAUZRR010000048.1 coordinate 8,939, forward strand.
GGGGGGCGGGCTTTGTTGGTCAGGGTGGGGGAGCACACCGGCCGGAAGCCGGTGCCGCTGGTGGGAGGAAGGGCTATCATCCTGACCCCGTGCCGCGACCGCCCCGGCACCGGGCACCACGACCCGAGAGACGGAGATTCGCCTTGCCCTCCAACAGCTTCCACTGCCGCATCGTGACCCCGACCGAGAAACTCCTCGACGGGGAACTGACCTACGCCAGCGTGCCCGGCTGGGACGGGCTCTTTGGGGTCCTGCCCGGACGCGCGCCCTTGCTGGCGCGGCTCGGGCTCGGCGAGCTCAAGATCACCCACGCCGCAGAAGACGGAAGCAAAGGCGGCGACCGCTCGTTCCTCGTCGATGGCGGGTTTGTCAAGATGGCAGAGAACAGCCTGACCATCCTCGCCGAGCGGGCAATCCCCGCCGAGCAGATCTCGCTCACCGACGCCAAAGCCGAACTCGCCGAAGCCGAAGCCCGGAGTGTCCCAGACGACGCCCCGGACAAGACGGCGCAGCAGACGGCCGTCCGGCGTGACCGCGAGCGGGCGCAGCTGAAGGTGCGGATGGCCAACGGCGTGCAGGCCGCGGGCATCTGACAGTGCATGAATCGGCCGCGCCGGGCGTGGCCCCGACAGCCCTCAACGCATCCGCTTGGACATCACCCGGTCAAGCTCGCGCTTTGACTGGCGGTCGGCGATCGCCTGCCGCTTGTCGTGCGACCGGCGGCCGCGACCGACACCAATCAAGACCTTGGCCCGCCCGTCCTTGAAGTAGAGCTTGAGCGGGACCAGCGTCACGCCCTTCTGATCGACCAGCCGCAGGAACTTGAGCACCTCACGCTTGTGGGCCAGCAACCGGCGGGTCCGCGTGGGCTGGTGGGCGCTCGGGCCGGCGGGGCCGTACTCGGCGATATTCACCGAATGCAGGAAAAAACAGGGCGGCTCGGCCTGCACGCGGACGTACCCCTCGCCGAGCGAGACCTTGCCGTCGCGGACGCTCTTGACCTCCGACCCCAGCAGCATGATGCCGCACTCGAGCGTGTCGAGAATCTCGTAGTCAAACCGCGCACGGCGGTTGTCGATCGTCGGCGCGGGGTTGGATTTCTTCTTTTTGGAAGCCATGGCAAAGACGGACCGGTGGTGCAAAGGGAACGCGGGCTCGGTGCGGTGCGGGGATGGATGGTAGGCTTGGACGCTATGGACAATGGGCCTCTGATCTTCGTGGTGGTGGTGGCCGCGCTGGTGGGCATCGTGGTGGCGGTGGTGTTTGGCAGCAAGCAGCACCAGAAACGCCTCGACGCACTTGCAGCCCTCGCCCGGAAGCTCGGATGGCGCTTTGACCCGAGCAACGATCGCAGCCACGACGAACGCTTCGCGCAGTTCGAGCTGTTCGGGCAAGGCCACAGCCGCGCGGCGTACAACACGCTCGGCGGCGAAATCACCATCGACGGCCGGGTGTACAAGGGGCAGATGGGCGACTACACCTACAAGCAGACGCAATCCAACGGCAAGAGCACCAGCACCACGACGTACCGAGTCAGTTACCTGCTGCTGCGGCCGCCGCTGGTCTGGCGGGGCGAGCTGCGGATCCGGCCCGAGCACCTCTTCGACAAGATCGCCGGGATGATCGGGTTCGACGACATCGATTTCGAGTCGGCCGAGTTCAGCCGCAAGTTTCACGTCAAGTGCGACGACAAGCGGCTGGCGTACGACGTGATCACGCCGCGGATGATGGAGTTCATGCTGCGGTCTTCGCCACAACTGGTCGAGTATGACAAGGGATGGTGTCTGCTCAGTCAGGGCGGGCGGCGATGGACACCCGAAGAGTTCGAGACCAACCTGGCGTGGCTGGGCAGGTTTTTCGAGCACTGGCCCGAGCACCTGATGAAGGACCTGGCCGAGACGCCGGCTTGAACGACCGGAGAGAGGCAACCTATGAACGGGACCGTCGTGGTGTTGGTTGTGGTGGGGGTGGTGCTCCTGGTGCCGCTGGTCTGGGCGGTCGCGACGTACAACCGGTTCGTCGGCCTTCGCCAGCACATCCGCGAGAGCTGGTCGGGGATCGACGTCGAACTCAAGCGCCGGCACGACCTGATCCCCAACCTCGTCGAGACGGTCAAGGGCTACGCCGCCCACGAGCGGGAGACGCTCGAGCGGGTGATCGAGCTGCGCAACCGCTCGGCCGCGGCGCACACCTCGGCGAGCGAGCAGGCGGCCGACGAGACCGAACTGATGCGCTCGGTGGGCAAGCTGTTCGCGCTCGCTGAGGGGTACCCGGAGCTCAAGGCCGACAAGAACTTTTTGGCGCTGCAGGAAGAGCTGAGCAACACCGAAGACCGCATCGCGGCAACCCGACGGTTCTTCAACGCCAACGTCCGCGAGATGAACCAGCTCGCGGGGATGTTCCCGACCAACCTCATCGGGTCGACGTTCGGGTTCGGGCCCGAGTCGTTCTTCGAGCTTTCGAGCGATGCCGAGCGGGTGGTGCCGAGGGTGAAGGTGTGAGCGTGAGGGGCGGCGGGCGGCTTCCCGAACGCCCGGCGTTCCCGACTAGGATTGGTCATGACGAGCCCCACACCCACAACGTCCCCGTCGGCTTCCACGAAACCTCATGCGCTCTGGGGCGGCCGCTTTGCGAGTGGTCCCGACGCGGTGTTCCGCGCGATCAACGACTCGCTGCCTTTCGACTGGCGCTTGGTGCGGCAGGACATCGCCGGCTCTCGGGCGTGGGCGGCGGCACTGGGCGGGGCGGGGGTGCTGACTGCTGCCGAGGTGGCCGAGCTTGACGCCGCGCTGGTCGCGCTTGACGCCGAGGCGGCCGCGTTGCCCGGGCCGCCGGTCGAGTCGGAAGCCGAGGATGTCCACACATGGGTCGAGCAGAAACTGATCGCGGCGTTGGGGCCGCTCGGCAAGAAACTGCACACCGGGCGCAGCCGCAACGACCAGGTCGCGACCGACCTGCGGCTGTGGACCCGGGCAGCGATCGACGAGCGCATCGGCGAACTCGTCGAGTTGCAACGCGCCCTCGCGCGGCTTGCCGAACGGGAGCTGGCGCCCGAGGGCGACGCGGACAACCCCACCCCCTTCCCCGGCTACACCCACCTCCAGCCCGCCCAGCCGGTGCTGCTTGCGCACTGGGCGCTGGCGCACGTCGAGGCGTTTGCGCGCGATGCCGACCGGCTGACCGACGCGCGGGCGCGGCTCAACCGCTGCCCGCTCGGGTCGGCAGCACTCGCGGGCACGGCCTATCCGATCGACCGCGACGCGATCGCACGCGACCTCGGGTTTGACGCGCCCACCGCCAACAGCATGGACGGCGTGGCCGACCGTGATTTCGCCGTCGAGACCCTCGCGGCCGCGGCGTTGTGCGCCACGCACCTCTCGCGGCTGGGCGAAGAGCTGATTGTCTATTCGACACGCGAGTTCGGGATGGTCGAGATGGAGGACGCCGTGACGAGCGGGTCGTCGATCATGCCTCAGAAAAAGAACCCCGACGCCTGCGAGCTGCTGCGCGGCAAGGCCGGGCGGATCATCGCGGCCCACACCGGGCTGTTGATTACGCTCAAGGGGCTGCCTTTCGCGTACAACAAGGACTTGCAGGAGGACAAGGAGCCGCTGTTTGAGGGGCTCGATCAGCTCGGGCTGTGTCTGCGGATCGCGGCGCGGGTGATCGATGGATGCACGTTCGACCGCGACGCCTGTCGACGTGCGGCACTCGCGGGCTTTGCCAACGCGACGGAGCTGGCCGATTATCTCGTCGAGCGGGGCGTGCCGTTCCGTGATGCCCATGAGCAGGTCGGAGCGCTGGTGCGGGTGGCACTGGAGCGCGGCGTGACGCTCGAAGACCTGACGCTCGAGGAGATCCGCGCTCGCGCGCCCAAAGCCGGTGAAGAGGTCTTCGCCCGGCTGACGCTCGACGCCACGCTCGCCAAGCGGGGGGTGGTGGGAGGGACCGGGCCGGGCCGGGTCAGGCAGGCGCTGGAGGCGACCAAGACGCGGCTGGGCTGAGGCAGGGATTATTTTTCGCGAGTTCCTCTCCGGGTGCTGCTCAGCGACGACTACGCCGACCGGAGCGATGCACCCTTCCCGTTGTTCCCCAACCCTCTCGACGCCGACGTTTCTCTCGACGCGGGGTTGCAGCACCCGACCGACTCGGACGCATTTACACTCCGCGTGCCGGGTGACGGGCCGATGCGGATACAGCTGTTGCCGTTCTCGGGCGATGCCGGTGCGAGCGCACCGGACACGCCGTTTGCAGCTGGAATCACGGTGATCGACAGCTCGGGCGCGACACGGGCGGTCAGCACCGGCGCACTCCCCGGCACGCTCGCGGCCAACAGCCGCGGGGGGATCAACTTTGACACCGACAACATGATCCCCGGCGACGGGGGGGACACGCTGTGGATCGACAGCGACACGCCCATCGTTGCGGCGCAGACCACCTACGACATCACCAACCAGCGCGGCGACGGCAACCTCGGGCAGCCCGCCGCCGGCGCTCTTGCCGGGGCGTTTGCCGGTATCGCAACCGACGCGGGCACCGACACCCGCATCGCGCTGCTCAACTCCTCGGGCGAACACGCCCGCCTCCGCATCACCGGCTCGGAGTTGGAATCGCCGATCATTCTCGATGTCCCGGCCCGCTGCCCATCGCGGTCTCCTTCTCGCACTACGACCTGTTTTTGCAGGGCGGCTGGGGCACTTTCGCCGGTCCTCTGCGGCTGACTGTCCCGGCCGACGCCGTGGTGCGGTAGCCGATGCCGAGCGCCCAGGCCCCGGAGTGGCTTGTGGCGGCGCAGGCCACCGCCGGACGGCGTGGCGGGCGGGTGAAGTGTCCGGCTCGGTCACGCACGCCTACGCTCGCGCATGAAACTCACACGACTCACCCACGGTGTCGGGGTTGCGATGCCCGACGGCTCGACCCTGCCCATCATCCATGTCATGGGCATCGGCCGAAACTATGCCGAGCACGCGGCAGAGCAGGGGGAGAGCGTGCCCGACCGCCCCATGGTGTTCACGAAAAACCCCGCGGCGTGCTGTCTTGATGGTGACGAGATCACGATTCCCGAGCTTTGCCGCGACGCGGAAACCGGCGGCCCAGAGCAGGTGGACTACGAAGCGGAACTCGGCGTCGTGATCGGTTCGGCGGCGTTGAATGTCGCCGAGGAGAACGCGCTCTCGCACGTGCTCGGTTATACCTGCGTCAACGATGTCTCGGCGCGGTGGTGGCAAAAGAAGGGCGCGGGCGGGCAGTTCTGTCGCGGCAAGAGCTTTGATACGTTCTGCCCGGTTGGCCCGAGGCTCGTCCCCGCAGCCGAGATCGACGATGTCCAGCGCCTCCGGCTGGTCTGCCGTGTCAACGGCACAGTGATGCAGCAGGCGTCGACCGCGAGCATGATCCACCCGGTCGCGGTGTTGATCGCGGAGCTCTCGCGGGGGACGACGCTCCTGCCGGGGACGCTCATCATGACCGGGACGCCCAGCGGCGTGGGCATGGCGCGGACGCCGCCGGTCTGGCTCAAAGCGGGCGATTCGGTCGAGGTCGAGATCGAGAAGATCGGGACGCTCAAGAACAAGGTTGTGGATGGGTAATCCTCTGCGAGTCGGTCGAGACTTGCGATGGCTGCGTTCCCGCTATATTCACGGCATGACTGGCAAACTCGGTCTCCGGATCAGTGCTGCCTGTCGCGCCCTCGCGCCCGACCCGTTCGTGCTCGCGGTGTTGCTGACGGTGCTCTTTGCCGAGTCGCTCGCGGCGCGTTCGACGCCGGAGATGCTGCCGGTGCTGACGTTTCTGAACGCCGGTGCGGTCAATCTGTTTGTGCCTTCGGGCGGCGGGCAGTGGGCGGTGCAGGGGCCGATCGCGATGCAGGCCGCGGTGGACGCGGGGGTGAGCCCGGCGAAGATGGTGATGGCGGCCGCGTACGGCGACCAACTCACCAACATGCTCCAGCCGTTCTGGGCGCTGCCGCTCTTGGCGATCACGGGGGTGAAGGCGCGAGACATCGTCGGGTACACCGCGCTGGTGATGGTGATGGTGGTGGCGGGGGCGTGGATGATGCTGTGGCTTGTGGTGTTGTAGGGTCAGGGGCCGCCCGCCGCGCCGGCCGCGGCACTCATCGCGAACACCGCCAGGATGACAACATAGAACACGACGCCCAGCACGAGAAGCGCCGAGGAGATGATGCCGCAGATCATTCCCCCTGTGGTGAGGCCCTTTCCTTCGGCGTCCATGACCCCCGCCTTCATTTTCTTGAGGTCGCCATTGCCCATGACCCATGCTGCAAGACCGAGCGGGGCGCAGACGGTCAGGCTGATAATCCCGAGGACGAGAATGAGAACACCTCGATGAGGGACAACGAAGCTCTGTGGCTGGGGTGTGGTCGGTGGTATGTCGCTCATGGATGTGTCCTTGGCTTCGGCAGCACGCTCGACCCGCTGCTGTGTCGGATTGGTAGACTCGTTGCATGGTGGGAGCCGATGGAAACACAACGATCAACAGCATCATAACAGAAGTCCTGCGTGCGGCGGATCCCGGGCCGCTGGTGCGGCGGGCCCTGGCGGAGCGGTCGATCGGGACTTCGGCGTGCCGGGTCCTGGCGGTGGGGAAGGCCTCGGCGGCGATGACGGAGCCCGCGGTGGCGGTCTTGCGTGATCAGGTGCGGGGGGTGTTGGGTGTCGGCCCGGGGGAGGTCGGAGAAGGCGATGATCCGGACACGGCAGGTGGGCGTGCCCCCTCGCTTGCGCGAGGGGCTCTATGCCGAGCCGAAGTCTGGCGAGCGGACCACCCGGTGCCCAGTGCGCGGAACGTCCTGGCGGCGGCGCGAGTGCGGGAGTTTGTCGCGACGGTGCCCGCGGATGAGACGCTCCTCGTCCTGCTCTCCGGCGGCGCGTCGGCGATGTTGTGCCTGCCGCGCGAAGGGGTGGGCTTGGCAGACATTGCAGCCGTGACAGATGCGTTGCTGCGGGCCGGGGCACGGATCGAGGAACTCAACGCGGTACGCAAACACTGCGAGGTACTCAAAGGTGGCGGGCTGGCCGCGGCGTCCGGCGCGGGGCGGGTGTTGACGCTGGTGCTGTCAGACGTGCTTGGAGATCGGTTGGACGTGATTGGCTCGGGGCCGACCGCGCCGGACCCGACGACCTTTGCCGAGGCGTTGGCGGTGCTGGAACGGCGCGACCTGCTCGACGTTTCTTCAGCGGTCACCGGGCTGTTGCAGAAGGGCTGTGCGGGAGAACAGCCGGAGACGGTCAAGCCGGGCGACAAACTCTGGGAGCGCGTCGAGCACCGTATCGTCGGGAACAACCGGCTCGCGGTGGATGCGGCGGTAAGGGTGTGCCGCCGAGCTGGCTATCGGGTTGTCGATCGGCAAGATAGTGTCGAAAGAGAGGCAGCCGAGATCGGCAAAAAACTTGCCGCGAAAGCTCTTGAGTGTGCGGCGGAGGGTGCAAGGACAAATGCCGCGATCGTCTGGGGTGGCGAGACCACGGTGACCGTCGGTGACTCCTCGGGCACCGGCGGCCGGAATCAAGAACTCGCGCTGGCGGCGGCGATCGAGCTTGCGGCGAGTGGGTTGCCTCGCGCGGAAACCGCCCACGCCCCGGGCATCACCATCATGAGCCTCGCAACCGACGGCCGTGACGGCCCCACCGACGCGGCGGGGGCAGTCGTGGACGAACAAACCTGCGCGCGCATCAGGGCCGCCGGGATGGATCCGATCGACGCGATGCGCCGACACGACAGCCACGCCGCGCTCGAAGCGGCAGGCGCGCTCATCCGTACCGGTCCGACGGGCACCAACATCAACGATGTGATGCTCGCGCTGATCGAGCTCTGATGCACTGGAACTATGGTCGAGAGGACGGCGCGGTCGCCGGGGCTTGCTCGTCCCGACTGTTACGGCGGCGGCCGCGGGCCCGGTCGCGACGGGCGGGCTCGGTCGCTTCGTCGGCCTCGCTCGGGGCTTGGGAGTCTGCGGCCTGCTCGATCAACTGCATCTGAAACTCGTACATCGACCTTCGGTAGTGTTTGCTCCAGATGCCGTGTGCGAAGCGCGGGTAGAACATCGCCTCGAAGTCCTTGTCGGCGTCCTGCAGCGCACGGATGAACTTGACCGAGTTCTGCATGTGGACGTTGTCGTCCAGCATGCCGTGGACGAGCAGCAGGTTCCCGTGCAGGTTCTTTGCCGCCGCGACGACCGAGGTCCCGGCGTACCCGTCGGGGTTGTCCTGCGGCGTGCCCATGTACCTTTCGGTGTAGATCGTGTCGTAGTCGTTCCAGGACGTCACCGACCCGCCGGCGATCCCCGCGGCGAAGTGCTCGGAATGGGTCATCGCGAACGCGGTCATAAACCCGCCGTAGCTGAACCCGGACATCCCGATGCGCGAGGCGTCAACATAAGGTTTGGCCTTGATCCAGTTCATAAGATCGTCGATATCCTTCATTTCTTCGGTCCCGAGCTTGCGGTAGGCAACCCACGCGCTGCGGGCGCCCTTGCCGCTGGCCGAGTAGGGCTCGCTCCGACAGACGATAAAGCCCGACGCGGCGAGCATCTGGTCCTGCGTGCGCCCGCCCGACCAGGTGTCGCGGACCGTCGGGGCGTGCGGGCCGGCGTAGGTCATGAACCAGACGGGATAGACCTTGCCGGGGTCAAAGTCCGGCGGGTAGATGAGCTGCACCTCGAGCGCGACCGGGTCGTCCTTTGTCGACCGGGATGCGGGCACCCGCAGCAGTTCCATGCGGCCGAGGTCCCATTCGTCAAGCTCGAAGACCGGGTTGGTGTCGAGCGTGCGCAGGGTTTTGCCGTCGCGGTCGCGGAGGACAGCTCGGTCGGGCTGGTCGGCGTTGGACCAGAAGTCGGCGACGTATGAGCCGTCCGTGCTGATGCTCACGCGGTGGGTTCCGCGCTCGCTGGTGATGCGGCGGAGGTTTGAGCCGTCGAGATTCACCGCGTACACGCTCGACCCGATGGGTGAGTCGGCGGTGCAGTTGAAGAAGATCTCGCCGCGTTCCTGGTCGAGGCGAACGACGCCGCGAAACTCCCAGTCCCCTTCGGTGACTTGGTTGAGCAGTTCGCCCTCGCCGCTGTAGCGGTAGAGATGCTGCCAGCCGGAGCGTTCGCTGGAGAGCAGGAACGTGCCGTCGTCGAGGTGCTGGAAGTACGCGGGCGCGGTGATCCACGCTTCGGTGCTATCGCGGAGCAGACGCTGCGGCTCGCCGCCAGAGCGGGGTGTGGTGCAAAGATCAAGCCACGTCTGGGATCGGTCCTGCACCGAGTAACACAGCTTGGAGGAGTCCGGCCACCAACGCACGCTCGAGACGATAAACGAGCCATCGGTATAGCCGGAGAGATCGACAAACCGCGGCTCGCCGCCCGAGGCGTTCGCGATGCCGAGCCGCACGTCCGGGTTTGGGCTGCCCGGTTTGGGATACTCGGTCACGCGGACCTCCTGCGGCTCGACGGCGTCGTCGACAATCGTGAACCGGTCAACCTTGGTCGAGTCGGTCTCGTAGAACGCGATCGAAGAGCTGTCGGGCGACCACCAGTACGCCCGCCAGTTGCGGCCGTAGATCTCTTCGTAGTAGATCCACGCGTGCTTGCCGTTGCGGATGTTTTCTGAGCCGTTGGTTGTGAGGCGTATCTCGATCCCGGTCGCGGTCTCGACGGTGTAGAGGTCATGCTCGCGCACAAACGCGGCGTACTGGCCGTCGGGGCTCAGGGTGGCGAGTTCTTCAGCCCCGGGCGTCGCGGTGAGGCGTCGCGCCCACGAGCCGTCGAGCGCGACGGCGTAGATGTCTTCGGCATGTGAGAACAGACCGATCCCGCCCCGCCGGCTGCTGATGCGCGCGCGGCCGGCGGCCTTGGCGTCGATCCCGGGCAGCGTCTTGATCGCGGCGTTGATCGCCGAGCGGTCTTCGCCCTCGACCTGCTCGAGGTACCGCCCGGTCGCGGCCTCGACGAGCCACCGCTCGCCGCCGCGGGAGACGATGTAGTGCTCGTCATCGCGCCACTCGACGCTCCGCATGGGCGACCCGCCGAGTCGGGGGCGGTCGCGCCCATTGAGCACGTCGTAGGTGATCCGCTTGCCCGTCTCGCGGTCCTCCTCGAGCGTGGGCAGGGGGGCGGTCAGCAGCGGCGTGCGCTCGGGCACGCGCAGCACCGCGTGCTCGGTCCCTTCCTCCAGTTGCTCGTCAAAGAAGTTCCAAGTAACAAGGCTGTCCTCGGCCCGGGGCTCAAGCATCGCAACGACGAGGTTGCCCAGCGCCTGATCCACGCGGGCGAGGTACGCCCCGGCTTCGATCGTTCGAGGCTCGGCGTTCACGCTCGTCTCGACCGTCACCATGCGGTGTCCCTGGAACGCGCGGGGGGCTTGCTCGGCGTTCTCGATGGTCGAGACTTCCGCGTCGAGTTCGACGTCTTCGCGGATGACTTCGACCTCGATGCCGTGGGTCTGGAGCAGGGTGGCGATGTCCTCGCGCTCGCTGGGGATGATGTAGCCCCACGGCCGTTGCACCTCGTCGCGGGCGATGAAGTTGTCAAGGACTTCGACCTCATAGTCCTTCGGTGCATCGGTCGAGATCATGCGGCCGTCCTCTTCGACCTCGACAAACCCCATCGCGGTTGCGGGCTCGTCGAGGGCGACGGGCGTGGTACGGATCGGCGTCGGATCGGTGCGCGTCGAGCCGCTTGAAGCGCGTTCGTCGGCTGCGTCGAGCAACGCGGTGATCTCGTCGCGGTGTGCGGCGACGTCCTCAAGCACCGCCCGGCAGAAGTCGCGGGTCGCGATGACCCGTTCCTCGAACGTCGCGTAGCTGTACGCCTCGCTGAGAATCCCGATACGGTTGCGCATGCCGACGTAGTTGGTGCTGTACCTGGGCGCGGCGGGGAAGGTGGTCCAGCGGGTGTGGTCGTCGGCAAAGTTGCCGTAGGCGAATGTCTCGTGCCCGTGCTCGTCCCTGAGCGAATCGCCCACGCGCGGCAGCATGGCGTCGCGGACGTACTCGAGCAGCTCGACATCGCCGCCGGGGTGTTTGGGGCCGGAGTAGGTCAGGACGTAGCGGTGGTGCGAGCCGTTGGTGGTGTGGGTGTCGATGAAAACGTGCGGGTCCCAGTTTCGGAATGCCCGGAGCAGCGCCCGCGTCTCGGGCGCTTCGGCTTTGATGAAGTCACGGTTGAGGTCGAGCCCTTGGGCGTTGGGGCGGACGCCCATGCGTTCTGGGCCGACCTGCCCGGGGCGGTTGCCCTCGGCCATGCGTTCGTTGCCGTCGGCGTTGTAGATCGGGACGATGCAGATGACAAAGTCTTCGAGGAGCGGGTGGTCGCCCTCGGCACCCAACTCGCGGGCGAGCATGAGCAGGGCTTCTTTGCCGCACACCTCGCCGGCGTGGATGTTGCCGAGGAGCAACGCGACGAGCTTGCCCGACGCCCGTGCTTCCTCGGCCGACGCGACGGGCGGGTCGGCGACGATGAGCATCGGGAGCGTGCGGCCCTCGTTGGTTTCGCCGAGCGTGCCGAGCGTGACCAGCGGCGATTCCTCAGCCAACGTCTCGCAGAACGCCATGACTTGCTCATGCGTCGCGGTCTGGGAAAACGCGGTTCGCTCGGCGGTGGTCTGGAGGTCTTGGCCCGATGACCGGCTCGGGAGGCCGAGCGGCAGCGCGCAGAGGGCAAGGGCGAGCAGCGACACACGGGTAGGCAGTTTCATGGGCACTTCTCCAGCAGGTGGCTACAGCGTAGTGGCTCAACGCCGGGTGCGCAAGAGAAATACGCACATAATGCGTGCAAGGGCAGCCGGGCGTGCACGATGTTTGACCTGTTGCTACTCTGCTCGTCGCAAGACCGCACGACGCTGCACACGATCACTGAGGATATCTCGATGGCACGACCCGTCACACTCTTTACCGGCCAGTGGGCCGACCTCTCGCTGGAATCCATGGCTGCCAAGGCAGCCGCTTTCGGCTACGACGGACTGGAGCTGGCGTGCTGGGGTGACCACTTCGACCCGGTCAAGGGCGCAGCCGACCAAGCCTACTGCGACGAGCGGCACACGCTGCTCGCCGGGCACGGGCTCAAGTGCTTTGCGATCTCCAACCACCTTGTCGGGCAGGCGGTGTGCGACCCCATCGACGAGAGGCACAAGTCGATCGTGCCCGTCCATGTCTGGGGCGATGGCGAGCCCGAGGGCGTACAGGTGCGCGCCGCGGAGGAAATGAAAGCCACCGCGCGGGCCGCGGCAAATCTCGGGGTCCCCGTGGTCAACGGCTTCACCGGCTCGGCGATCTGGCACAAGCTCTACTTCTTCCCGCCGACCGGGGAGAAAGACGTCAAAGCCGGGTTCGACGATTTCGCAGCACGCTGGGGGCCGATCCTTGATGTGTTCCAAGATGTCGGCGTGAAGTTCGCGCTCGAAGTCCACCCATCCGAGATCGCCTACGACATCTACACCGCCGAGCGCGCGCTCGACGCCGTCGGCCACCACCCGGCGTTCGGGTTCAACTTTGACCCAAGCCACCTCATCTGGCAGGGGATCGACCCGGCAAAGTTCATCGACCGCTTCTCCGACCGCATCTTCCACGTCCACATGAAGGATACAGCCGTCACGCTCGACGGCACCAGCGGCATTCTTGGCTCGCACCTCGCGTTCGGCGACAGCCGCCGGGGGTGGGACTTCCGCTCCGTCGGGCGCGGCGATGTGAACTTCGAGGAGATCATCCGCGCTCTCAACCGCTGCGGCTACGACGGGCCGCTGAGTGTCGAGTGGGAAGACATCGGTATGGACCGCGAGCACGGGGCTGCCGAGAGCTGTGAGTATGTACGAAGCGTGGATTTCACACCTTCGGGGTGTGCGTTTGATGCGGCGTTCGAGAGTTGAGCAAGGATTCGCAATGCATCAGCAACTGAAACTCGGCATGATCGGCGGCGGTCAGGGCGCATTCATCGGCGGTGTCCACCGTATGGCTGCACGGCTCGACGGCTTGTACGAACTCGCCGCAGGTGCCTTGTCGTCAACTCCCGAGAGGTCGATCGCCAGCGGGCGTGAACTCGGTCTGGCCGAAGACCGCTGCTATCCGACATGGCAGGCCATGCTCGATGGCGAACTCGCCCGACCTGAGGCCGAGCGTATCAAGGCGGTGAGCATCGTCACGCCCAACCATGCCCACTTTGAGCCGGCGTACGCATTTGCCGATGCGGGATTCAATGTCATTCTCGACAAGCCGATGGTGCATACCGTCGAGCAGGCCGAACGGCTGGCAAAGACGGTGCGAGAACGCAATGTCGTCTTCGCGGTCACCTACAACTATTCGGGCTATCCGCTTGTCCAGCAGGCCCGCGATATGGTGCGGGCTGGCGAGATCGGGCAGGTCCGCAAGGTCGTCGTCGAATACAACCAGGGCTGGCTTGCCGAGAAGCTCGAAGAAACAGGCCAGAAGCAGGCCGACTGGCGCACAGACCCGACCCGCTCCGGTGTCGGCGGCTGCATCGGCGACATCGGTAGCCACTGCGAGCAACTTCTAAGTTATATTACAGGCCTCGAGATCGACAGTCTCTGCGCCGATCTTACGACGTTCGTCCCAGGCCGTCGGCTTGATGACGATGCCAACCTGCTCCTGCGATTCAAGCCCGCGGGCAGCGGAGCACCCGCCCGGGGTGTCATGTTTGCCTCGCAAATCTGCGTCGGGGGCGAGAACGACCTCCGCATCCGCGTCTGGGGCACAAGGGGCGGCCTCGTGTGGCATCAGGAAGAGCCCAACCGGTTGCTCGTCCATCGCCTCGACCAGCCCGATCAGGTGTACCGCCGCGGGAACGGGTATCTTGGCGAGGCCGCGACCGCGAACACCCGTCTCCCCGCCGGGCACCCCGAGGCGTTTCTCGAAGCGTTCGCAAACATATATAAGGCAGTCGCCGAGGCGATCCACGCCGGTGCAGGAGCAGACGCGCCCGAGCGGTTCGGCTTCCCGGGCGTGCAAGACGGCGCCCGCGGCGTGAGATTTATTCATCGCACAGTCGAGAGCAGCAGGAGCACACAGAAATGGACTTCGTTCTAAGTATCCCGAGGCACCGTGCGAGAACGCACGCGGTGGGTACGGTTTGTTGCGGTGCCCTCGTGGCGGTGGTTGTGGTGCTCGCCGGGTGTTCCAGAGCGCCGGAGCACCCAGCGACCAACGGCGCGGGCACCGGCGATGGCGGTTCGGTTATCGAAGCGGCCGCAGAGCTTCCGTCAGGATGGGCAGCAACATACACCGCCCAGAGCGGCACGCACGCCGCGACGCTTACGCCGACCGCGTCGTTTGCGCTCGAGCCGGGGCAGTCGGTGCATCCGGCGATAGAAGCCCGGGCGTTCGAAGCAAGCTTTGAGGGCGTGCTGACCATCGACCGGCCGGGCACGTACCGCTTCGGCGCAGAAGTCGAGGGCGGGGAGGCCTCTGTGCGTGTGCAGCCGCCCGGCGATCAGTCGTACTCGACAGACCTTCAGGCAGGCAAGAACGCGACGTTCGGCGCATGGGTTGACCTGGCCGCGGGACCGGTGCGGGTCGTGTATGCGTTTGCACGCGATGGCGATTCGCGCGCACGCCTCCGTCCGCTCTGGCAAATGCAGCGTGACGGGCTCGAAGGGTTTGTGGATGAACCGATTCCGTCGCGTTTTGTGCGGGTTTCGACCGGTGTTGCAGCAGAAGCGGCGCAATGGCTCGCGGTCGAGCGAGGGCGCGTCCTGCTCGGCGATCTGGGTTGTGTGCAGTGTCACGGCGGGCAGGATGCTGTCGCGGCAACGCGGGCTGCGCCCGAACTCTCGCATGTCGGGCAGCGGGCCGACCTGGCTTGGCTCGCGCGGTGGATCGAATCGCCGCAGCAACTCAAGCCGGGTTCGGGGATGCCGGATGTTGTGCGGGGTTCGAGCGACGATGCGCACGCACTGGCGGCGTATGTGCAGAGTCTGTCTTCGCCGGTTGAGTGGCCGGCCGCCGCGACCGAGCCGGAGGTTATTACGGCAGGGCGCGAATTGTACGAATCGGCCGGGTGTATCGCGTGCCACGGTACGGCGGCGAGCAATCAACCCGCGGGATGGTCGCCGAGTTACCCGTTCGGCGATCTCACGGAAAAATGGAACCCGGCGGGTCTCTCCAGCTATTTACAACCGCCAGATGCAGGTGCAGGTGCGGGCGGGGGTTCGCACCACCGCGCTTCGATGGGTCTCACCGAGAGCGAGGCCGACCTGCTCGCGACATATCTCGTAAGTGTCTGGGGCGCTGGTGAGGGCACCGAGCGTGCAACGGACTCCGCGTTGATCTCGCGCGGCGAGGATCTCTTTGCCATGAGCGGGTGCGCGTCGTGCCACGATGTGGTGGGGATGGAGTCGCAGGTTGGCGCGCCGCCGCTCAACGAACTTGACCCCGCGAAGGGGTGTTTGAACGCCGACGATCTCGCAACGCCGCGCTATGTGCTGAGCGATCGGGAGCGGACCGACCTGCGTGAAGCGGTTCGTGCGGTGCAAGGCTGGGCGGCAGATGCCGACGCTCCGACGGATCATGCGCACCTTACGATACAGACGCTCAACTGTCTCGCCTGCCACGATTGGCACGGGCGTGGAGGCGTTCCCGAACCGGTACGGGACTTCTTTACCGCTGAGGAGGACGCCGATCTGGGCGACGAGGGGCGCTTTCCCCCCCGGCTCGAAGGTGCGGGCTGGAAGCTGACCAACACGTGGCTCGGGCAGGTGATCGAGGGCGGCGCACAGGCGCGGCCGTACATGCGTGCGCGGATGCCGGTGTTTGATTCGAGGCATGCGCACGCACTCGTCGACGAGCTGGCCCAGCTCGACGGCGTGTGGCCGGGCGAGGACGTGCGCGAGCCCGAGGTCACCGACACGATGGTGCAGGGCGGGCTCAAACTCATCGGCGCCGGCGGGCTCAACTGCATCGCGTGTCACACCTTCGGCGATCGGCCGCCGGTCGGGCTGCCCGGTCCCGACATCGCGCAGTTCGGCGAGCGGCTCCGCTACGACTGGTGGCAGCGGTACGTGCTCTCGCCGCCCCGGTTCAAGCCGGGCACGCGGATGCCAAGCTATTTTGTGACAGGTTCGAGCCCGATCACGACGATCGCCGAGGGAGACCCGCACGCGCAAGCCGACGCGATGTGGGCGTACTTCTCGCTGGGCGAGCTGTTTATGCCCGCGCCCGAAGGGGTCACGACGCCCGGCGGTATGGAGGTGCTGGTCCGTGACGAGCCGGTGGTCATGCGGACGTTCCTCAAGGACGTCGGCGCCCGCGGCATCGCGGTCGGTTTCCCGGCCGGGGTTCACTTTGCCTACGACGCCAACACGTCGCGGCTACGGTACGCGTGGACCGGGTCGTTCGTCGATGCCTCGGGCGCATGGGCCGGGCGGGGCGGGTCGATCGTCGGCGGGCAGGGCCCGACGGTCTGGACCGCGCCCGACGGCGCAGCCATCGCGATCAACGATCGTCCGACCGCGTGGGCCGAAACGCCGATCCCGAGCTTCGGAGGCTACCGCTTCGACGCCGCGGGTGTCCCCACGTTTCTTAGCTCGCTCGGCGACGTCACAATCGCCGAGACGATGCGGCCGTACCCCCGCGCCGGGGTGCTGTTCGCGCGGACGATCGAACTCACCGGGCTGTCCCCCGGGCGGACGGTTTGGGTGCGCGGGGGCGAGCGGTCCGAGTTGTCCACAGTGACCGGCGGGGCAGCCGAGCTGACCGACGGTGTGTGGCGCATCGACGCCGAGAGTGACCGGGTGGTCCTTGTTCTGGAGGTGTTGCCGTGAACCGATTCATGAAGGTATTCGCAGTGCCGTTGGCGATGACGGCGTTCTCGATCGCGACGCCCGGCTTCGCCCAGGACATCGACTTTGGCGATGTCGAGTATCGCAAGCTCGAGACCCGCGAGC
The DNA here is from genome assembly GCA_030950285.1 of Planctomycetota bacterium. Lineage (GTDB taxonomy): Bacteria > Planctomycetota > Phycisphaerae > Phycisphaerales > UBA1924 > PNC22. Next base: position 25,837 of record JAUZRR010000048.1, read on the forward strand.
AGACCGAGCAGTACATGACCGCGGCGCTCACCCGGCAGATGCAGGCCGAGTGGGGGCCGTGGTACATCCTCGGCCCGTTCGCCGGCAGCGACGAGCCCGGCGAGATCGCCCGTGTGTTGCCGCCCGAGAGTGGACTGCCGCGCATGCGCGCCGGCGGCGCAGGACCGGACCTCGCCGCGACCTACACGGGCAAAGGCAGCGGCGAGATCGGCTGGAAGGAACTCGACATCCCGCTCGACCGCAAGATCGACCTCAAGGTCTTCGGCTCCGATGAGCTCAACCTCTACGGCATCGCGTATCTCTACCGCACCGTCACCCTGACCAAGCCGGGCAGAATCGACGTAACAATGGGCTCCGACGACGGGCTGCGGTTCTGGCTCAACGGCAAACTGCTTGTCGACGCCGATGCCAAACGCGGGCTCGACCCGTTCGCACACAAGGTGACATTCGATCTGCAAGCCGGCGTAAATCACCTTTTCTGCAAGGTCACCCAAGGCGTGGGCGGCTGGGACTACCAGCTTCTTACTTCCCGGCCGCTCGATCCTTACACCGACGCGAAACTCCAGGCGGCGCTCAACCGCGACTTTCCCTCCGCCGAGCAGCCGTACTACACGATCGAGACTATCCCGGTGCCCGATGAGGTCGTGCTCGAGGTAGGCGGGCTGGCGGCGATGGCCGACGGCCGCATCGCGGTCTCGACCCGCCGCGGTGACGTGTTCCTCGTCGACTACACCGGCGTCAATGGCGGTTCGGCATTCGCGCCGGTCTACACGCGGTTTGCCCGCGGGCTGCACGAGGCGCTCGGGCTCGCGTCGCGCACCGAGGACGGCCGCGAGGTGCTCTACGCCGTGCAGCGCGGCGAGTTGACCCGCCTTGTCGATACCAACGGCGACGACCGCGCCGACCTCTACGAAACATTCTGCGACGACTGGGGCATCTCGGGCAACTACCACGAGTTCAGCTTCGGGCCCAAGTTCGACGCCGAGGGCAACGCGTGGGTCAGCTTCAACGTCGGGTTCTGCGGCTCGCTCGGCAAGAGCATCGCAAAGTGGCGAGGGTGGGTCGCCAAAATCACCCCCGAAGGCGAACTCATCCCCGTCTCCGACGGCGTGCGCTCGCCCAACGGCCTCGGCATCCTGCCCACCGGCGAAGTGTTTTATGTCGATAATCAGGGCGATTACGTCGGGACCAACCGTATGAGCCTCATCGACACCGGGCTCTGGCAGGGGCACCCTTCGAGCACGCACTGGCGCGAACAACTGCCCGGTTTCGACCCCGACCCAGAGCGGCAGCCTGCGACGATCTGGTTCCCTTACCGCAAAATGGGGCAGTCCACTGCCGACATCACGGTTGATACAACCGGGGGCGGGTTCGGGCCCTTCGCCGGGCAGGTCTTTGTCGGCGACCAGATGAACGCCGCGGTCTACCGCGTCACCCTCGAAAGGATCGACGGCGCATGGCAGGGCGCGTGCTACCCGTTCCGCGAGGGCGGCGACTGCGGCGTCAACCGAATCATCTTTGACGCCAACAACGCGATGATCGTCGGGCAGACCGACCGCGGGTGGGGGTCGATGGGCCGACGCCGTTACGGCATCCAGCGGATCGCATGGACCGGCGTGGTGCCCTTCGAGATCCACGAGATGCGCGTGCTGCACGACGGGTTCGAGCTGCGATTTACAACCGATGTTGACCCCGAGACCGCCGGCGATCCGGCCTCTTACACGATGACCAGCTACACCTACGAATACCACAAGACCTACGGCTCTGACGAGATGGAGACGCAAGGCTGTCGGATCACCGCTGCGACAGTCGTCGACGCGCGCACGGTGCGGCTCACGATCGACGGACTCCGCGACGGTGGCGAGGGATACGTTCACGAACTGCGGGCCGCCGGCCTGCGCGACAGCGAGGGCAAGCCGCTGCTGCACGACGTGGCGTACTACACGCTGCAACGGCTGCCGACCGAGGGACGCTGAGATGCGGTTTGAGAGGATCGCAGTTGGTCTTTGCGTACTCGGCTTTGCAAGAGTGCGACCTTGTCCCTTCGATTACGCGAGGGGCTCTTTTGTTCGACGACCTATGCCCCGATGAGACAGTGCTTGGATGACATGGTGCTTCATAGAGCCCCTCGCGCAAGCATAGAGCCCCTCGCGCAAGCGAGGGGACACCAACAACCAGCGGCGCAAAGAAACATAAGAACACAAGACGCTCTATCCGACGACGTCGAGCACGCCGACCGGCGGGCACAGCCCGCGCGACGCCGCCTCACCGAACAGCCGCTCCAGCGCCGCTGTGCCGCGTTCGCCCATGTCGGTGGTCAGGTCGTTGACGTACATCCCGAGATACCGCTCGACGAGCGCATCGTCCTTCCACTCGGGGCGTTCGCCGACGCGGGCGAGCAGGAACCGCCGGTTCGTGTCGGGGTTGGCCCGGGCGTGCGCGACCGACTCGGTGAGCAGGCTCGCGATTGTCGCTCCGGCTCCGCTGCCAAACCGTTCGTCGAGGTCACGGCGGACGACATTGAGCCCCAGCGGCAGCAGCAGCCCGGTCTCCTGCTTCCACCACGCGCCAAGGTCGGCGACCTCGCGCAGCCCCAGTTCGGCGTGGGTGAGCTGGGCCTCGTGGATGAGTACCCCCGCGTCGGCGCGACCCTCGGCGACGGCGCCCGCGATTTCGTGGAACGGCATCGCTTCAAACTCGAACGGGCCGTCCATCAGCACCGAGAGCACGCAGAACGCCGTGGTCCGATCGCCCGGCACCGCGAACTTCGGGCGCTGCCCCCGCAGGCAGCCGTCGCACATCACGGTCGAGTCCTGCCGCACCACGACCTTGGGTCCGTACCCGTCGCCGAACGAGCCGCCGCAGGCGGTGATCCGGTAGCGGTCCTGGACAAAGGGATAGGTGAACGCGCTGATCGCGGTGATGTCGAGATCGCCCGTGCTGACGGCCCGCTCGTTGAGCGCCTGAATGTCAGCCGCGACAGGCTCGAAGGTGTACCCCTGCGTGTCGAGCGTCGGGCGCCCGTCGCTCCCGTCGAGCGGTTGGCCGTCGGCGTTGCGCATCCCCGCGAGCGGCCACCACATGACCAGGTCGTCGGCATCGGGCGAATGGGCGAGCGTGATCGTCTTGGTGGTGGGAGTCATGCTGATTCTCGTCTCGTTTGGTGAAGTGATCGGGCGTGCGGCTGCTCACTTCTCAGCAAAGATCTTCAACTGCCCCGCCTCGCTGATCGGCCCGGTCTCGGGGTTGTCCGGATCGAGCCGGTACTCCCCGGTCCAGCAGGCCGAGCAGTAGTTGCCCGGTTTGTGGTCCATGCACGCGAGCATGCCGTCGAGTGAGAGGAAGTGGAGGCTGTCCACGCCGAGGAACTCGCGGATCTCTTCGACGGTACGGTGGGCGGCGATGAGCTGGTCGCGGCTGGCAAAGTCCACGCCGAAGTAGCACGGGTGGCGGATCGGCGGGCAGGAGATCCGCAGGTGGATTTCTTTCGCCCCGGCGTCGCGGATCTGGGCCATCTTGACCTGCGTCGTCGTGCCGCGGACGACCGAGTCGTCCACGACGATGACGCGTTGCCCGCGGACGATCTCTTCGACGACGTTGAGCTTGAGCCGCACCGCAGCCCGCCGGGCCTCGGGCGTCGGTTTGATGAACGTGCGGCCGACGTACCGGTTGGGGACGATCCCCTCGCGGTAGGGCAGCCCGCTGGCCCGGGCGTAGCCGTTGGCGGCCGATCGTCCCGAGTCGGGCATCGGCATGATAAAGTCGGCGTCCACCGGCGCCTCGCGGGCGAGGCGTTCGCCGAGTGTCTCGCGGACCCGCTGGACGTTCTGGCCGAAGACGTTGCTCGCCGGGCTGGCAAAGTAGACGTGCTCGAACGCGCAGTGCGCCGGCTGGGCGCTGTGGTCGGTAAACCGGCGCGACCGCACCCCCTCGCTGTCGATCGTGATGATCTCGCCGGGCTCGACCTCGCGGACAAACGTCGCGCCGATCACGTGCAGCGCGACGGTCTCGCTCGCCACGACGTGGTACGTCTTGCCGTCCTCTTCGATCTTGCCGAGCACCAGCGGCCGCCACCCCCAGGGGTCGCGGGCCGCTTCGATCCGATCGGGGAACAGGAAGACCAGCGAGAACGCCCCCTGCAACCGGCGGAGCGTCGCGGCGAGCGGGTCGGCCTGCGACTGCTGCTGGGGCGAGGCGAGCAGGTGGACGATGACCTCGGTGTCGCTGGTGGTGTGAAAGATGTGCCCGGCCTGCTCGAAGTCTTTGCGGTGGGCCTCGGCGTTGATGAGGTTCCCGTTGTGGGCGACCGCGACCTGCCCGCCGACAAACGACTGGAGCAGCGGCTGGGCGTTGCAGGCTTTGGACCCGCCGGTGGTCGAGTAGCGGTTGTGCCCGATCGCCCCGGCCGGGCCTGCGCGTTGCAACCGTTGCAGCGTGTCGTCGTCAAAGACATCGGCGACCAGCCCCATCCCGACGGTCGCGGTGAGGGTCGAGCCGTCGGAGACCGCGATCCCGGCCGATTCCTGCCCCCGGTGCTGCTGGGCGTAGAGCCCGAGGTAGGACAGGTGGACGCTGTTTGGGTGTCCCCACAGCCCGAAGACGCCGCACTTCTCTTTGGGTCCCTGGTCGCGGGTGCCCGGGCGGAAGCCGCGCGGCTCCGACCCACGGCGTGAAGAGCACGGCCCGGCCTCGGCAACTGGAAGGTGGATGTCGGGGTGCATGGGGGGGGGAGGGGTGGGGGGTGGGGGGTGGGTTGGGGGGTGGGGGTTGGCAGGCCTTGTGTTTGAGGGGGTCGGGCAGAGTCTAGCCGGGGGGGAGGAGGGGCAAATGGCAAAGAGCAAATGGCAAATGGCAAATCAAGACTGTCACGCCTCCGGCTTTGCCATGTGTTCCACCCCGAACAGCCGCCGAAGCGCAACAAAGAACACCACACAGATTCCCGGGTGGGGCATCCCGGACCCCGGGCGGGGCACACCTTGAGCCGTGGTGGAAGGAAGAGCCTTTTTTGGCCGTTTGGGCCGCTTCGGCCATCCGGTTGAGGGGCCGGGCGGTCGCGTGGACGACAAAAGTGATCGCTGAGCAGACAAAAGTGATCGAGGAGAAGACCCACTCGATCGAGGAGCAGACAAAAGTGATCGAGGAGAAGACCTACTCGATCGAGGAGCAGACAAAAGTGATCGAGGAGAAGACCTACTCGACCGAGGAACAGACAAAAGTGATCGAGTGAGAGACCCACCGGATCGAGAAACAGCCCTCCCCGGCCCGTGCAACCCCGCCCCCTCACCCCCCTCACCCCTCTCACCCCTCTCACCCCTCTCACCCCCCTCACCCCCCTCACCCCCCGGCTTGACCCGGACGCCCGGGAGCCCTTCAATCCCGTCCCCGGGAAGACACGGTGTGTCCACAGTGTCTCAATGCCCGGATCGGTACTCGGCCCGCAGTCGCGGTCGTCGGCCGGTCGCCACAGACCCGGGGGGATGTCGAGATGTCTCGGCACCAGTACAAGTTTCGTGGCACAGACCGCCCGACCCGGCGGTCCCAGACGGATGGAGTATCCACATGGCTCGTTACACAGGTCCCAAGGTCAAGCTGTCCCGTCGCGTCGGCGTGCCGATCGCCGACATCCCCAAGCACACCTCCAAGCGTGCCCTCAACCCCAACGGCATCCACGGCTACCGTGGCCGCCGGCTCCGGGCCTACGGCATCCGCCTCAACGAAAAACAGAAACTCCGCTACCACTACGGGATGCTCGAAAAGCAGTTCCGCCTCACCGTGGACGAAGCCTCGCGGCGTCCGGGCAACACCGGCGAGATCCTGTTGCAGCTGCTCGAACAACGGCTCGACAACGTGATCCGTCGCGCCGGTCTGGCCCGCACCATCTGGGCCGCTCGGCAGATGGTCGCCCACGGGCACGTCCTCCTCAACGGTCGCAAGACCGACCGCCCGAGCTGCCAGGTCGGCGTGGGCGACACGATCACCCTCAAGACCGGTATCCACAAGCTCGCCCGCGAGAGCATGGAGACGCTCGCGGGGCACGAGGTGCCCGGGTGGATCGAGTTCAACCCGTCGGAGCTCACGATCAAGATCGGGGCCAGCCCCACCTCGGACCAGACGCCCTTCGACGTGAACACCAACCTCATCGTCGAGTTCTACCGCTGATGAATCTTCTCGGCCGGACCCATCGCGGGCGGCCGGGCGGCTCACGCACCGCGTCCCCCACCGCGCCCCCCACCGCGCCCCCAGTGCGCGCACGGAATCTTCCATGCTGAAGGCGATTCGTAAGTACAACAAGCTCATTCTCGGTGTCGGCGGCACTCTGCTGCTGATCGCCTTCCTCATGCCCCAGGCGATCCAGCAGCTCGGGCAGGCGTCCAAGGGCAAGGCCGTCGGCACGATGGGCGGGCACAAGATCACCCTCGCCGAGCACGACCGGGCGACGCGAGAACTCAAAGCGGTCGAGGACTTCTACAGCGAGCTGAGCGCCTTCGGTGTCGGGTACCCGCTCGGGGGCTTGAACCGGGACGAGAAAGTCGCCCACTGGATGCTGCTCACCCACGAAGCCGAGCAGGCCGGGATGGTCGGCGGCGCCGACGAGGGCGCACAGCTCTTGCCGCTCTTTGCCCAGCAGATCGTCCAGAACAGCTTCCAACAGCTCTTCGGCAGCCAGGCCAACCGGTACATGCAGACCAACCCCGAAGAGGTCCGCACCCGCGAAGCAGAGGCGCTGCAGTTTCTTGGCCGCATCAAGCTTCAGGTCGCCAACCAGGCCCGCCTGATGGAGACCGAGTTTGACCAGACCCTCGCCAAGCTCCAGGGCGTGCTGCGCATGCTCAACGCCTACCGGTACGCCGAGCGACTCTCCGACAGCCAGACCATGCTGATCGCACAACGGCTCGGCGATTCGGTCATCGTCGATGCGGCGATGCTCTCGGCCAGGCGGCTCATCGACGAAACGATCGAGCCCACACCCGAACAACTCCGCGAGCACTTCGACCGGTTCCGCGAGCTGCGGATCGGGGAGGGTGAGTTCGGGATCGGGTACAAGCTGCCCCCCCGCGTCAAGGTCGAGTGGCTCGAGCTCAGCCCCCGCGCGATCAGCAACGTGCTCACGGTCTCGCTCATCGAAGCGACCAAACTCTGGCAGCAGAACCGCGACAGGTTCCCCGGCGAGTTCGACGCCGAGCGTGAGAAGATCGACAGCGAACTCAAGAACGCCGAGCTTGCCAAAGTCATGGGCACCGCCGAGTCTGTCATCCGCTCGGCGATCCTCTCGGCCGTGCGAACCCTCGAGATCGAGGGGGACGGCACCTACCGCGTGCTTCCCGACGACTGGGCGTCACGCAAGCCGGACTTTCTCAAGATTGCAGATCAGGTTGTCGCGACGGTGCAAGAAGCCCACGGCCTGACCATCCCGACCCCAGCGGTCTATGTCCGCGACGGGTCATGGCTCGACGGCGGGATGCTCAGCAAACAGCCGGGCATCGGCGCGGCGACCGTGCGGTTCGGACGCCAGACCGCGGAGTTTCCCGGGCTGGTGATGGCGGTACGCGAGCTTGCGGGGGATTCGATTCTCGGCCTGCAGGTCGGTGTCCCGTCCACGGACCTCGTGCTCGAGAGCCCGGACCGTTCCCGGTACTACTTCACCGTCCTCGACGCCGCGGCCGAGTCGGTCCCCGATTCGCCCGATGACCTGCTCGACCCCGAACGTCTCACCGCCGACTGGCTTGCGCTGCAGAGGTACCGTGAGCTGACCAACCGGACCGACGAGTTCGCGGCGCTGGTCGAGGCCGAGGGCATGACGGCCTTTGCCGAGAGCTTCGGGGAGTATGTCCCCAAGAGCAACATCGTGGGCTACGAGCCCGAGCCGCAGCCCCGCGTGACAGTGAGCACGCGCGCCCGTATCACCAGCGAGGGCACCAGCGGCCTGCGCGGGCTGGACAACAACGAAACAGTCATCCGCGAGGTGCTCGCCCGGACCGCCACCATCGACCCGCTCTCGCCCATCGAGGACGTGCCGCTGCCCGACCGGATCGTCGACGTGCAGGTGCCCGAGGTGCTGACGGTGCTGGTCACCCAGATCCAGCGGATCGAGCCGCTGACCAGGGAACTCATGCCCGTGTTCGTGCGGTACGCCCAGCAAGAGCACATCCGCGAGACCTTCCCGACCGGGATGCCAATCCCCTACCGCTACGACATCCTCAAGCGGAGGCACGGGTTCTCGCTGAACGACCGCGACGACGAAGACGCCGCATCGACAGTGGACGCAGCCGCCGATGCAGATGCCGACGCCGACGAGACGCCCGCAAATGAGGGCGATGCAACAACCGAGGACGGCTCAAGTCAGGACGACTGAGGTTGGCAGCCCGAGGGACGGAGGGTTCTGCACCGGCGCGCCCTGTCACACCCGGCTCTTCGTCCATCCGCCCTGCACAAACCGGCTGACAAACAGCACTCCCCGCAAGAGCAACTCGATGGACAGCCCGACCCACAGCCATCGAAGGCTCGGCTCGTCGCGGAACGGGTTCTCAAGGACCGTGCCGTCGGGCAGCGGCATGTCCACGCCGGAGAAGACGTACGCCAGCGGCAGCCGGAGCAGGTAGGTCGTCGCCCAGGTGATGACGAACACAACTTTCATGTCGCCGACTCCCCGCAGGGCACCGCGGACAACAATCGCCAACGCGAACGGGACCTGCACCAGGCCGGCGATCCGCAGCACACCCGGCACCACCTCCATGTGCTCGGGCTGTGAGCTGAGCAACGCCACAAGCTGTTCGGGGATCGTGATAAACATGATCCCGAGCGACCCCATGACGACCGCCGCGATCATCGCGCACCAGACCACCGCGAGCCTCGCCATCCTCGGGCTGCCCGCGCCGAGATACTGCCCCGCGAGGGTTGCCGCGGCGAGGCTCATCGCAAAGCCCGGCATAAAGCTGAACGCCTCGATGCGGATCGCCAGCATGTGCGCGCCCGCGATGCCGTCGGTCTGGCTCAGGTTGATCACGAACGCGAAGACGAGGAAGTTGCCGACCCACATCCCGAAGGTCTCGAAGAAGTTGGGCAACCCCACGCGGACCAGCCGCCGCATCGTGTGCCAGTGCGCGCGGAGCCTGCGCCGCCGGAGTTGCACCCCCCCAGCCCCGCGCACCAGCAACCCCAGCACAATCAAACACCCGACCGCGTTGGCAATCACCGTGCCCCACGCGATGCCCAGCACCCCGAGATCAAACGGGAACGGGTTGCGCAGCAGCACCTCGGTGGTGCCGACACCGTCATGGGTCACCAGCCGCGAGAGGTCCTCGCCGCAGAGGCTCCAGCTGATGACGATGTTGACCACGTTGACGATCACCATCGCCCACAGCGGGCGGATCGAATCGCCCGCCCCCCGCAGCGAAGCGATCCCCGCCATCAGCACTGCCATAAAGGGTGTGCCCGCCGCAACAATCTGAAGGTACGCCGTAAACGCATCGGCCCCGGCCTGGCTCTTAGTCAGCGCCCCGGCGATGTGCGGCGCGACACCCGCAAAGACCACCGCGACGATCGTGCCGAGTGTCACCGCGAGCAGCAGCGATTGCCCGACCGCAGCATTCGCGACCGCGAGCCTGCCCCGCCCGATGCTCCGGCTGACCAGCGCGGTCGTGCCCACGCTGATCGCCATCATGATCAGCCCCATAAACCAGAGGATGTACGCCGCGCTCCCGACCGCGTCGGTCTCGGGCACGCCGAGCTGCGCCGAGAGCATCGTGTCCACCAGCCCGACAAACGAGTTGAGAAACGACTCGATCAGGATCGGCCAGCACAGCACCCAGATCGCAGTCCCCATCCCCATCCCGGCAAGCCGGCCGGTCTTGAGCGTGCCGTCGGCGCGGAGCCCCGGCGCCATCTCGTCGGGCCTGGGTGTGAACGTGCCGCTGAGCCCGCGCCAGTCGCCGAGAGTAAGGATTCGGCGTCGGATTCGGGATCGAAACTTTCGCACAGCGAGCGGATGCTAGCCCGCGGACATGCCGAGCAGCGTGTCGAGCAACTCGGGCACGCCCGCGCCGTGGGTCGCGACCGTCTCGAGCACCGGCCGCCGCCCGGCAACGTCGCGCAGGTCGCGGACCAGCTCGTTCTCACCCGGATGGTCAGCCTTATTGCACACGAAAAGGTCCGCAATCTCCAAGATTCCGGCCTTATCCATCTGCACCGCATCGCCCATGCCCGGCGTCAGCACAACCGCGGTGTGGTCAACATGCGTGCGGATCTTGGTCTCGTTCTGACCGGCGCCGACGGTCTCGACAAACACCGTGTCGAACCCGCCGCCGTCGGGGAAGCGGACGCCACCGATGAGTTCGATAATCGCGTCGAGCGAGCTGTAGTCCTCGCCGCTGATCGCCAGTGATCTGTAGAACACCGCGTCGCCGAGGCGGTTGAAATCAACGCGCAGCCGGTCGCCCAGCAGTGCCCCGCTGGTGATCGGGCTCATCGGGTCAAACGCGATGACCGCACACCGCCCGAGCGACGTGTCCTTCTCCCGGCGCAGCGTCAGTTCGCTGACAAGCTGCGCAACCAGTGTCGACTTGCCCGCGCCCGGCGAGCCGGTGATCCCAAAGACCCGCGGCGGCCGCTGACGAAGCACTCCCTCCCGCACCGGTCTGCCGAGGTGGACCATCGAGATATCCCGCGCAAGCTGCGCGACCGGGTTGTCGCTTTTGAGTATGGCTGTGTACGGCTTGACCGATTCAACGACCGCCATCGCGATGTCTTCGAGCCCGGTCGCGGTGGTAAAGCACTTGGCGATGCCCGCTTCGCGGAGTGTGGCGAGGTCCTCCTGCGGCAGGATTCCTCCCATGTAGACCGGGATGTTCGGCCGTCCGAGATCGACCAGCGCGTCCACAAGCATCGGCCCGAGCTTCAGGTGCGAGTTGCTCATCATGCTCGCCGCGATGACGTCGCAGTCCTCGTCGCGGGCGGAGATCGCCAGGCTCTTGGGTGTCTGCCACAAGCCGGAATAGATGACGTGAATCCCCGAGTCGCGCAGCGCGCGCGCAATGACCTTGACGCCTCGGTCGTGCCCGTCGAGCCCCATCTTCCCAAGCAGCACGCGCGGCCGGTGGTCGAGCCCCTCGCTGCGGTCCTTCTTCTCAAACTCGGTCGTCGGCACATGAAGCGATTGCGTCATCAGAAAGTTCCCTCGTTCTTGCCGGTTCGGCGCACGCCAAGCGTTGTCTTTGCCCGGGCGTCACGCCCTCGCGTCTGCGACAGGATAGGCGGGAAACGCGATCCCGATCCCGACTCACACGTTGAAGTACTTGGCTTCGGGATGGTGCACAACAAACGCGCTGGTGGACTGCTCGGGGTCGATCTGCCAGTTCTCCGTCAGCACGCAGCCGATCCGCTCGGGTTCAAGCAATGACCATATCTTGTCCTGATCGCGCATCTCCGGGCACGCCGGATAGCCCGGGCTGTAGCGGCTGCCCCGGTAGTGCTGGGTGAACAGCTCGCGGATCCGCGGCGAGTCGTCCCCGCCGATCCCGAGCTCCTGCCGGATGCGCTTGTGCCACACCTCGGCGAGCGCCTCGGCCGTCTCGACACCCATGCCGTGGGTGTACAGATACTCGGCGTACTCGTCCCCCTCAAAGAGCACCTTCGCCCGCTCGCTGACCTTGCTCCCCATCGTGACACAGTGCAGCGCGAGCACGTCGGCGCAGCCTGTTTCGACCGAACGGAAGAAATCGCTGATGCACAGCGACCGTCGCCCGGCCTGACGCGGGAACGAGAATCGCAACAACTCGCGGAGGTCGCTCGGGCGCAAGTCGTCGGGCGGCGTGCCTTGCAGCTCGGTCGGGTCGTACACGATAAGATCGTTCCCCTCGCTCGCGCACGGCCAATAGCCGTAGACCGCCGCCGGGCGGAGAATCTCCCCGTCACGGAACTCGGCTTTGAGCCGCTCGAACACCGGCACAATCGTCTCTTCGAGCGCAGCCTGGTACTCGGCGTTGCTGAGCTTGCCCTTCTTGAACTGCCACTGCCCTCGGAACAACGCGACGGTGTTGATGAACGGGTAGATCTCGTCCAGGTCGATGTGCTCGACGACGCGGCTGCCCCAGAATGGCGGTGCCGGCACGTCGATGTCTGTCGCAACGCTGCTGCGCGCAGGAGCGGTCTTGACCGCGACGCCGCTTCCTTCCTCAGCCGCAGAAACCGCTGCTTTTCGAGCCTTTGACGCCTCAATGGTTTGCTCGGCGCTCGCGCGCTTCTTGGTCCGTGCAGCGATCTCCTGATCGAGCGTGCCGAGCGTTTTGCCCGCGAGCATGTCCATAAACCGCAGCCCCTCGAAGGCGTCCTTGCCGTAGTAGAGCGCACCCTCGTAGACCGATCGCAGGTGCCCCTCGGCGTAGTGTCGGCTCAGCGCCGCGCCGCCCAGAATCACCGGCACCCGGATCCCCTGCGTGTGCAGCTCGCGGAGGTTGTCCTCCATCACATGCACACTCTTGACCAGCAAGCCCGAGAGCCCGATCGCGTCGGCGTTGGTTTTGCGCCACGTGTCGAGGATGTTCGAGAGCGGCTGCTTGATCCCGATGTTGTGGACCTCGTACCCGTTGTTGCTCAGGATGATGTCCACGAGATTCTTGCCGATGTCGTGAACGTCACCCTTGACCGTCGCCAGCACGATCGACCCGCGGGGTTTGCCGCCGCATTTCTCCATGTGCGGCTCGAGGTGCGCAACCGCGGCCTTCATCACCTGCGCCGATTGCAGCACAAACGGCAGCTGCATCTGCCCCGACCCGAACAGCTCGCCGACCGTCTTCATCCCGTCGAGCAGGTGGTTGTTGATGATCTCGAGCGGCGGGTACTTCTCCATCGCCGCTTCGAGCGATTCGGCGAGCCCTTCCTTGTCGCCGTCCACGATGTGCGCGCGGAGCTGTTCCTCCAGCGAGAGATTCTTGCGTTCGACGGCCGTCGTGGCTGCGGATTCGACATCCCTGAAGAGCGCAATGAACGCCTGCAGCGGGTCGAAGTCTTTGTCGGTGACGCCTTCGGGCAGGCCGGTCCCGCCGAGGGATTCGTGCCTGCGGTCGTGCAGCAGGTTCATCGCCGCGAGTTTCTGATCCTCGGGGATGCGGTTGAGCGGCAGAATCTTCGACGCATGCACAATCGCGCTGGTCATCCCCGCTTCGACCAGTTCGTGCAGATACACCGAGTTGAGCACCACCCGGGCTGCGGGCTTGAGCCCAAACGAGATGTTCGACACGCCGCATGTCAGTTGGCAGTGGGGGAGTGTCTGTGCGATCAGGCGTGTGCCCTCGATAGTCGCCAGCCCGCTGCGGCGGTCGGGTTCCATCCCCGTCGAGACCGGCAGCACCAGCGGGTCAAAGAACAGGTCCCGTTCGTCGAGCCCATGCACTGTCGTTGCGCGGTGGTGGGCGCGCTGCGCGATCTCGAGCTTGCGCTCGGCCGTCCGCGCCATCGCGTTTTCCTGGTCCTCGTCGATTGAACCGATGACGAGCGCCGCGCCGTGTGCGCGCGCAAGGTGGCATATGGTGTCGAACTTCTCCTCGCCGTCCTCGAAGTTTGCCGAGTTGATGATGCACTTGCCCGGCGCTCGTTCGAGCGCCGCCTGGATCGTCCTGATCTGCGTCGAGTCGATCATCAGCGGCGCGTCGACCTGCTGGGCAACGCGGTGGACCACCTCGCCGATATCGCTGGCGTTGTCGCGGCCGGCGTAGTCGACGTTGAGGTCGAGGATGTGGCTGCCCTCGCGCATCTGCGCGCGCGCCAGTGCGACAATGCCGTCCCAGTCTTCTTCTTCGAGCAGCCGCTTGAACTTGCGGCTGCCCGAGGCGTTCATTCGCTCGCCGACGATCAGAAACGACGTGTCCTGCCGGAACTCGGTGGGGGAGTAGAGGCTGGTTGCGGCTTGTCCGAGAGGCTCGATCGTGCGCGCAGCCCGGGGTGTTTGTGCAATCGCCCGCACGAGGTGTTCGATGTGCGCAGGGGTCGTGCCGCAGCAGCCGCCGACGAGCCCGACGCCGTACTCGCGAACATATTTGGTGAGCGTCTCGGCGAACGCTTCAGGCCCGAGCGGGAAGTGGGTCTTGCCTTCGAGCAGCACCGGCAACCCGGCGTTGGGGACGACCGAGACGTGCCGATCCCAGTGCCGAGCAAGGTATTGCACGTGCTCTGCCATCTCGACCGGCCCGGTGGCGCAGTTGAGCCCGAGCGAGGCGATGGGATAGCTGCGCAGGGCGGCAAGGGTCGCCTCGATCGAGCTGCCCATGAGCATGGTGCCGGTGGTCTCGATCGTGATCGACACCAGAATCGGGATGTCCTCGTGCGTGCGCCCAGCATCTTCGAGCGCAGCGAGGCAGGCGTTGATGACGCACTTGACCTGGAGCAGGTCCTGGCAGGTCTCGATCAGCAGGGCGTCCACGCCGCCGGCGATCAGGCCGCGCGCTTGCTCGCGGTAGCTGGCGAGCATGTCGGCCCAGGAGATCTGGCCGAGGGTGATGAGCTTGGTGCCCGGGCCCATCGAGCCGAGGACGAACCTCGGGCGATCGGGCGTTATGTATTTCTCAGCCGCAGCCCGCGCGACCTCGCCTGCGAGCTTGTTGAGGGTGAAGGTCTGGCCGTCGAGGTCAAACTCGGCAAGCACGTGTTGTGCCCCGCCGAAGGAATCGGTTTCGACCGCGTCCGCCCCGGCCTCAAAGAACGACTCGTGGATGCCCTGCACGATTTCGGGACGGCTTTTGAGCAAGATCTCCGGGCAGTTTTCGCAGCCGAGATAGTCGGTCTGGACGTCCAGGTCGATGCTGTGGGTCGCGGTGCCCATCGCCCCGTCGATGACAATGACGCGGCGGTCGAGCTCGTCGAGAAATCGGCTTGGCATGGGCATGGACCTCCGTGTAGCTTATCGGCCCGAAGAGTGTAGCCATTTATCCGGATGAATGGATGAAGCAAATACGAGAAATATTTGAGCGGCTCGCTCAGGCAGCAAAAAACATGATCGGCCGAGCGAGGTGCCCGGCCGAGTCGGTGTGTGGATTTGGGGGATTTGTGGTGTGCGGGCTACTTTTTCTTGTTCTTGAAGTAGTTGCCCTGGAACTTCCTCTGGAATTTCTCAACCCGCCCGGCCGCATCGACAAACTGCTGCTTGCCGGTGAAGAAGGGGTGGGACCCGGACCAGACCTCGACGTGCATCTCGGGCTGGGTGGAGCCGACTTCCATGACGACCTCGCCGTTGTGGAAGACTTTGCAGTTGTAGAGCTTGGGGTGGATGCCGTCCTTCATCGTCGATACTCCTGAGCTGACCCAGAGGCGGCACAGCCACTCCGGGCGAGAAGTCTAGCCTCGGGTTCTGCTGATGCAAGCGGCTGCTCTTGACGATCAGAGAGAGGGTGCTAGTCTTTACGGCTCGGGCCGAGGGGTCCGAGCGGCTCGGGCTCAAGAGGCCGAACGCCTCGACGCTGATGCCCGAGGTTTGGGGTTTGGTCCCCGACAACTCGTGATCCCCGATAGCTCAATGGTAGAGCGAGCGGCTGTTAACCGCTAGGTTGTAGGTTCGATCCCTACTCGGGGAGCTTCAA
>JAUZRR010000049.1 GCA_030950285.1 Planctomycetota bacterium
AGCGTGGCCGGGGAAGATGTCCCGATCTTCCGCCAGATGGTGTACACGGTGCCGTTGGCGATCGTGCCCTCCCAGGCAAGTTCAATCGCCCCGGTGTTGCGGAGTGTTGTGGTCAGGTCGGTGGCGATCGCCGGGGGCGCGAGCGGCCCGGGCGTTTTGGCGGGGCTGATCCGGGCGGTGGCGTACACCGCCGGATCGTTGCCGTTGAGTTTGGCTTTGGCGCGGATGGTCGCCACGACCGCGCTGCCAAGTTCCATGAGGGAGTCGAGGGCGGCGCTCTGGGTGGTGGTGGCGTTCTGCGCCTGCCGGCGGAGCGTCCTGGCCGTGTCGGCAGCGCTGCGGGCCGCGACAAGGCGCGTGCCGAGCTGCTCGAGAGCTTCGGGGCTCAGGCCAAGCGCCGCCGCGTTGGCCGTCCACTGGTCGATGTGCTGCTCGAAGAACTCGATTCTCTTTTCTATGGTTCGCGGGATGGTGCGCATGGCGGGCCTTCTCTTCGTCTTGCGTCGCGCGGGCGGATGGTCGCGACAGCTCCGGCCGGTCGCGCCCCCCCCCGACCCTCCATCGGACGCCCGGCACCGCGACTTGAGTCCGACCGGGCCGCGGGGGCGCACGTCATGCGAGCGGGGCCGCCGGGCACCGCCGCCCGGGCGCGTGTCAGCGGCGCGCGGGCACGCGCCCCGACGGCCCAGGCACCCGCCCGGAAACCTTCGCCACCCGCCCGCGCGACCCCGGCGCTCGCCCCCGGCCCTCCGGCGGCCGACTCAGGATCCCCGGCCCATCCACACCCGCCCGCAGGAGCCCACAGGGCCGGTCGTTGCCCTCCCCGGCGGGCCCGGGCCCGGCTCGCGGCCGGCCTTCGGTGTTGGCCCGGCCGCTCCTGGGCAAGCCGGGCGCGGGCGAGCTTGCGGAGTTCGTCATAGAGCGACGGCAACAGCGCATCGGCCGCCCGCCGATCGCCGGCCGCGGCGGACGCCATGAGGACCGAGATCGCGACTGGTGCCCAGTGTCACGACCTGTGATACAGGCGGGCGTGAGGCTCGGTCAGTCGAGTGCCTTGAACGGGAAGAGTCTTGACGGCGTGTGCTGTTCACGCATGATGCGCGCGGCCCGGGCGACCAGATCGGGATGGTCCGCGGCGACGTTGTGCTGCTCTCCCGGATCGGCACGCAGGTCGTAGAGCTCGAGCACGTCCGGGTTCTTCTTGAGCCTCGGCCGGATCGCCTTCCACCTGCCGCCTTCGCCGAAGATCACCGCCTGCTGCCCCTGCCCTTCGGGGAACTCCCAATACATGAAGTCGCGTTCGATGGTGTCGGCCTCACCCCGCAGCACAGGGCGCAAGTCAATGCCGTCACCCATACCAACAGGAGGGCGGGCGTTCCAGCCCGCGACACCCGCCAGCGTCGCCATCCAGTCCGGGTGGTAGCTCGGCGTCGCGCTCTCGCTCCCCGGCGCAACCACCCCCGGCCACCGCACCACCGTCGGCATCCGAATCCCCCCCTCCCACAGGTTGCCCTTGTGCCCGCGCAGCTCGCCGAGCGAATCAAAGAAATCCCGGTCCACGCCGCTGACATAGGTTGTGCCGTTGTCGCTGGTGAAGACCACCAGCGTGTTGTCTGCCAGCCCCAGCTCATCGAGCAGATCGAGCAGCCGCCCGATGTTGCTGTCCATGTATGTAATCATCGCCGCGTAGGTCGCGCGCGGCGTGGCGTTGGGCAGATAGCCCCGGTTGCCCAGATAGTGCTCGGTGTCCCACCCGTCGGGGTAGGAATCGACAAACTCCTTGGGCGCCTGCAACGCCACGTGCGGGATCACCGTCGGGTAATAAAGAAAGAACGGCTGGTCGGGGTGCTCCTCATGCTGCGCTCGCACCCAACCCAGCATCTCGGCGGCGATCTCAGTCGGGGCATAGGTCTGGCCGCGATACCGCTCGTCGTACGCCGCCTCGCTCGCCAGCGGCTCTGTGATCCGCTGGTGCGACGGGAAGTAGGCGTTGCCGTCGAGCACATCGACATCGTGGTTCCGCCACAGGTGGGTCGGGTAATAGTTGTGCGCGACGCGCTGGCACAAATACCCATAGAAATGATCGAAGCCCTGGTTGTTCGGGTGCCCCGTCGAGCCCGGCCCGCCGAGCCCCCACTTGCCGAACGCCCCGGTCACATACCCCGCCTCCTTGAACATCTCGGCGAGCGTGAAATCCTCGTCGGGGATCGGCCACTGCCCCTCGGGGCTCTCGGGGTCCCAGGTGCCCCCGGGCGTCGGCTTGTTGCCGCGGATCGTCGCGTGCCCGGCGTGCAGCCCGGTCATCAGGATCGACCGCGTCGGCGCGCAGACCGCCGAGCCCGAGTAGTGCCGCGTCAAACGCAGCCCCTCGGCCGCCAGCCGGTCGATGTTCGGCGTGCGGATCTTCTCCTGCCCGAACGCCCCGACCTCGCGGTACCCCAGGTCGTCGGCCATGATGAAGACGACGTTGGGCGGGCGGGCCTGCCGTTGAGCCTGCGCATCGGCAGACCCCACCGAAACCGCCGACACGAGCAGCACACAAACCATGCACAGAGTTCTCATGCACGCATGCTACCGCAAGACCCTACGATCCGCCGTGAGCACACCACCCACCCCCACAACCCCCACCACCCCCACCACCCCCACCACCCCCACCACCGCCCGCGCCCGCGCCGCGCTGACCACCGCCCACGCCGCGCTCGGCGCACTCCTCGCCGACGCCGCCGCGGTGCAGCGGATCGAGACCGTCGCCCGCCTCATGGCCGACTGTTTCTGCGCGGGCAACAAGGTCCTCGCCTGCGGCAACGGCGGCTCGGCGTGCGACGCGATGCACTTCTGCGAAGAGCTGACCGGCCGCTTCCGCGACGACCGCGACCCGCTCCCCGCGATCGCGTGTGTTGACGCCGGGCACATCACCTGCACCGCCAACGACTACGGCTACGACGCGGTCTTCGAGCGCTGGGTCCGGGCCCTGGCCAAGCCGGGGGATGTTGTCTTCCTGCTCTCAACCAGCGGCAACTCGGCGAACGTCGTGCGCGCAGCCGAAGCCGCCGGAGAGATCGGCTGCGCCCGCGTCGCGCTGCTTGGCAACACAGGAACAACGCCCGGCGGCACACTCGCAAACACCTGCGAGCACGAGTGGATCGTCCCCGGCACCACCGCCGACCGCATCCAGGAGCTGCACATGCTGATCCTGCACACGGTGATCGAGTGCGCCGAAGGCCTGCTCGCCGGGTGAAG
Organism: Planctomycetota bacterium; assembly: GCA_030950285.1. Taxonomy (GTDB): domain Bacteria; phylum Planctomycetota; class Phycisphaerae; order Phycisphaerales; family UBA1924; genus PNC22. The sequence continues at coordinate 3,241 of JAUZRR010000049.1, forward strand.
GAATCGGGCGATCCGCTTCCGGCCGGCACCAACTGGCCTCCGGCCCTCGGCCACCCACCCCCCACCACCCACCACCCACACCCACACCCACACCCCCAACCCCAACCACGCCCCGCCCCGCCCGGACACCGGCACACCCGTACAATCCGTCTCACCCCCTCCCCCGCGATCGCCGCGGGGGAAGAACGAGGACCGCGACAGATGCCGTACTACACCACGCTTGGAGAGATCCCCCGCACCCGCCACACCCAGTTCCGCCGGCCCGACGGAGCTCTCTACTCAGAAGAAGTCTTCGGCACCGAAGGCTTCGTCGGCCCCACCAGCACCCTCTACCACATCCACCCGCCCACCCAGGTCACCGGCTGGAAAAACCTCTACTCCACCAAGACCGAGTACGTCGAGCAGGACGTCATGCGCATGCGACACCTCAAGACCACCCCGCTGCGGGCCCAGGGAGACCCGGTCAAAGGCCGCAAGGTCATCCTCGGCAACAGCGACGTCGAGATGTCCATCTGCCAGCCCGCCGAGCAGATGACCTACCACTACAAGAACGGTCAGGGCGACGAGCTGCTCTTCTTCCACTACGGCTCAGGCACCATCCGCACCCAGTTCGGCACGCTCACCTTCGGCAAGAAAGACTACGTCGTCATCCCCAAAGGCATCATCTACAAGATCGAGTTCGACGACCTCGCCGACGCCGACCGGCCCGAGGGCGTCAGCAAAGAACAAATGCCCCTGGGCAAGTTCCTCTGCTTTGAGACCATGAACACCTCGCACTACGGCCCGCCGCCGCGGTATGTCTCCAAAGCCAACGGCCAGTACCTCGAGCACGCCCCCTTCTGCGAACGCGACTTCCGCATCCCCCAGATGCCCCTCCACTTTGACGAGAAGGGCGACTTCGAGGTCCGCATCAAAGCCCGCGACAGCGTCCACAGCTACATCTATCCCTACCATCCGCTCGATGTCATCGGATGGGACGGCTGCTACTACCCATACTGCTTCAACATCGACGACTTCGCCCCCATCGTCGGCAAAGTCCACATGCCGCCGCCCATCCACCAGACCTTCGAAGCACACAACTTCGTCATCTGCTCGTTCTGCCCGCGGCTGCTCGACTTCCACCCAGACGCCATCCCTGTCCCTTACAACCACTCCAACCTCGACTCTGACGAGGTGCTCTACTACGTCGAGGGCAACTACAAAGCACGCCGCGGCATCGAGTCCGGGTCGATCAGCCTGCACCCTCAGGGCATCGCCCACGGCCCGCACCCGGGCACCGTCGAGGCCTCGCTGGGCAAGACCCACACCAACGAGCTGGCGGTCATGTGCGATACCTTCCGCCCGCTCTTCCCGACCAGGTTTGCCCTGGAGATCGACGACGTTGCGTATCCAGAGAGCTGGCGGAGCGACCACCACGCCCCCGGCGAGGTCCGCAAGGCCGACACGCAGGACGACGACACAGACGGAACAGTCAACACCTGGACCTGAGCCGCCCGACACAGACGAAACGACGCGGTACACTGCTGCTCTATGTCGCCCCGCCAGCTCCTCCACTCTCGCCACCTTGCCCCGTGGACCCGCCCCGGGGTCTCCTCGGTGGCTGCACTGGCGCTGTTGACCGGGGCGGCCGCGGCGGCCGGGGCACAGACCGGCATCACCGCGATCGCCCGGCCGCTCTGCGCCGCGATCGCCACCGCCGCGATCGCCCAGCCAACCGACCCACTCGACCCCACCGACCCCACCGACCCACTCGACCCCCTCGACATCACCGGCCGCACCTTCTCCGGCCTCCGCCTGCCCCTCGCCCCCGTGCCCGGCGTGGTCGAGTTTGCGGCCAACAAAGCCCGCGTCTGGATCGAACAGGACGACCACAACACGACACAGCGACTGCTCCTCGTCGGTGATGTCTCCGTCACCCTCGGCGGCACCCGGCTCGAAGCCGACCGCGCGGTCGTCTGGCTCGAGCAACTCCCCTCGACCAACCCCGGCGACGCCAGGACCTACCAGGTCTACGCCTACTTCGACACCGTCGGATCGATCGCCGCCGACGCGGGGTCGTCCCTCCAGGCCCGCCGCCTCAGCGTCGATGGCGTGGTCATGTCGGCCAACCCCGTCCGCCTCGCAGCCGACCTCACCGAGCAGGGTCGCCCCCGCGATGCCTTCGTCCGCGAGAGCGAACGCGAGTTCACAAGGTACCTCCGCGAACTCCTGCTCGGCGCACCGGTCGCGCTCGATGACGTCGAGCCCCCGGCCCTGCCCCCCGAGACCGGCACCGGAACACCCGGCCGCTACGCCCTGCCCGAGTCCGACCGCGACCTCCTCGAACGCCCGCCGACACTCCTTGACGCGGGCGACGAGATCTTCGCCAGAGACGGGCTGCTCACCTTCGACGCCGGCCAGATCGCCCTGGTCACCGGCGAATCCGGGCGCTCGATCATGCTCACCGAGGGCGTGGGCGTGCTCTACCGCGACATGAAATCCGGCCGCCGGTTGCAGATGTCGGCCGAGCGGGCGGTGGTCTTTCTCTCCGACGGCACCGTCAGCGAGCTTGCCAGCTTTGCCACCGAAGACATCCGCGGCATCTACCTCGAAGGCGGCGTCACCGCCAGCGACGGCGACTACACCATCCGCGGGCCGCGCATCTACTACGACGTCCAGAACGACCGCGCCATGATCGTCGACGCGGTCTTCTGGACCTACGACCAGCGGATGAAAATGCCCCTCTACGTCCGCGCCAAAGCGCTCCGGCAAGAATCCAACCGCCAGTTCGTCGCAGAGCACGCCACCGTCGCCAACACACGCTTTGCACGCCCCCACCTCTCGATCGGCGCCAAGTCGGTCACCATCAACCGCTACACCCGCAACGACGGCTCGACCGGCAGCTCCGTCGATGCCCAGGGGCTCACCATGCGGGCCGGGTCGGTCCCCTTCTTCTACTTCCCCAGATGGGTCGGCGACCCCGAACGATTCCCGCTTCGCGACTTCCAGTTCGCCAGCGGCACCCGCACCGGGCCGGCGTGGAAAACCGCGTGGGACGTCTACACCGTGCTCGGCATCGAACGCCCCGAAGGGCTCGACAGTGTGTTCATCTTCGACTACTACGAGGACCGAGGGCTCGCGATCGGGACCGATACCTCGTGGAGCACCGACCGCGCGCGCGGCGGCGTGTTCGGCTATCTCATGTTCGACGACAACGGCACCGACCTCACCCCGGGCAGCCGAAAGATCGACGTCATGGGAGAAACCCGAAGCCTGCTGCTGGCCGACAACCGCTGGCGGATCAACGAGCTCTGGTCGCTCACCACCGAGCTCGCCTATGCCTCGGACCCCGGCCTCATCTCCGCGCTGTTCCCGGATATCGCTGAAGACTTCCGCGAGCTGACCACCCGCGCCCGCCTCGAACGCACCGACCACAACTCCCAGCTCGCACTCGAAGCCAAGAGCAACCTCAACGACTTTATCGACAACTACTACCTGCTCGAAAGCCGCGGCTATTCCGTCGACAAGCTTCCCGAACTCACCTACACACGCACCCTCGACGACCTGGCTGCCGAGTGGATCCCCGGCGCGATCACCCTCAACAGCGAGTACCGCGCCGGCCAGCTCGCGTTCAACTTTCACGACCCCAAAGCCCGCGAGCTGGGGTTCAACTTCTCGAGAGTCTCCCAAGCGGCGTTCGGGATCGATCCGGCCGAGTCCATCGCCGACGCCCTCCGCGCCCGCGGGCTCTCTGAAAGCACCGTCTCCCGCTTCGACACCCGCCAGGAGATCGCGGCGCTGCTCGACGTCGGCCCGATCCGCGTCAACCCGTTCGTCGTCGGGCGCGCCACCGCCTACGACACCGCGTTCGAGGAGTTCTCTCCACGAGAGAGCGACTCGGTCCGCCTCTGGGGCGCAGCCGGGGTGCGGCTTTCGACCACCCTCCACCGCATCGACAACTCGGTGGACAGCTCGCTCTTTGACCTCCACCGCGTCCGCCACATCATCGAGCCGGGCATCACCATCTGGCACGCCGGCACGACCGTCGACCAGCTCGACCTCCCGGTCTACGACGAATCGGTCGAGTCACTCGCGGCCGGCACCATCGTCCGCGTCGGTGTCGATCAGACCTGGCAGACCAAACGCGGCGGCCCGGGCCGATGGCGCAACGTCGATGTCCTCAAGCTCCGCACCGAATACGTCTGGGCATCAGGAGACGCCAACCGCGAGAGCCCCATCGGCCGGTTCTTCGAGGACCGCCCCGAGCTCTCCAACGTCGGCGAGTTTCTCGACGCCGAGCTGCTCTGGCAGATGTCCGACCCCATCGGCGTGACCGGGCGGGTGGTCTACGACCTCGAAGGCAAGCACCAGATGGCCTACTCGACCCTCGGCGTGCTCGTCGATCACGGGTACGGGCTGCGGTCCAGCGTCGGCCAACGGTTCGTCAACGCCCTGGACTCCACCGTCGTCTTTTACAACATGCGGTACGCCTTTACCGACAAGTACCAAGCCACTCTCGCGACCAACTACGACACCGCACTCGACGACTTCGAGAAGTTCAGCGCGTCGCTCACCCGCTCTTACCCCAACCTCACCGTCGGTGTCGCGTTCACATTCAATAATATCAGCAACGAGTCCTCGATCGGGTTTATCCTCTCGCCTCGCGGGCTCGCCGGCGGCCTGGGTGTCCACACCGGAAGCAGCCCAAGCAACCGAAGCTCAAGCTTCGGCGGCTGAGGCGTCCCACCCACACCCCACCCACACCCCACCCACACCCCCCCCCACGCCACGCCTCATACGAACTCCATTGAGAATTCGTGCGATGTCTTCTCCTGCTCCCCCTCCCGCGCCCCGCGGGAGGGGGCTGGGGGGTGGGCGCCTTTGTTCTTGCTGCTCCCGTTCTCAAACGGCATCGAGTTGATGGAACACAAGAACTTTGCGGGATTCGTATCACCCCCCGCCGGAATCTGCTTTGGCCGCCTCTTTCGCCTCGCGCTCACGCCGCCGACGCTCCTGCAGCGCCTTGCTGTACGCGATCATGCACCCGGCCATCACCGGCGCGGCCTTCTGCCCGGTCGCCTTGCTGAGCGACCGGAGTGACGTCAGCCGACCCTCGCGCACGTCGCGTTCCAGATCGATCACCACGTTGTCCACCGCCTGAAAGACAGCGCCCCAGATCGCGTACTCATCCGGGGTCTGAGGCAAAAACCGCGACGACATCGGGATGCTCTTGAAAGGAACCACCACCGACCACTGCCCCCGGTCCTGCTGCATCACCAGCCCGAACGGCGGAAAAATCGGCTTCTCGTCCCACAAGACCGCGACGCGCTCATCGTCGATCCATACATAACTCAGCCGACCCTCGGCTTCGGTCAGCCACGAGTAAGGATCCGACGCGATCGTCTGCAATATCCCGTTCCAGCGGTCCTCGTCCCCAGCCGGAGGCCCGCGCCGCGAGCGACCCACATTCGCAGTCAACTCCTGAAACAGCCCGACGCCCCGGCCGGCTCTGGCTTCCTCCTCGGCCTTGGCGCGCATCGCTTCGACCTCTTCGGGGAACCTCTCGTTGATCGTCATCGCGAGTTCCTGCAGATGGCCCAGCACCGAACCGAATCGAGCGTACACGCCTTCCATCTCCGGCTCGTCAACATAGAGCAACTCGGTGAGACGTTCCGCTTCGTTGTTGAGGACCATCTGCCTGGCCGCTTCCAGCACCGCGTCGGGGGTCGAGCGGTCGTACAGGGTCTTGGCTTTGGGCCCAAAGAACACCGACCCAAGCCCGATCCCCGTGCCCACCAGCACCACCAGGCTCGCCAGAAAGATCAGAAAGCTCTTGCCCGCGCTGGTTGCTGTTTGCTCAGCCATCGGTTGAATCCTCCGCAATATGCCGCTGCCGGGCGCCGGCTCGGCACGCCCCGCGTGCGCATGGTACAGCACCGCCCTCACCCTGACACAGGTAGTTCGGAATCGACAACGCGAAGTTTCACAAGGCAGCCCCCCCACCTCCTACCCCCCACCCCCCACCCCCACCGAGAGCGCCCCATCTATCCCGAAGGCTGTTCGCGCGCGAGCAGCTCATCCGCCGCCCAGCGGACGTGGTCAAAGAACGCATCAAGGTCGGCTTCGGTCAGGTCGGGGTTGACACACACCAGCCGGACCGTCGCCACGCCGTCCACGGTGCCGTGGCTGACCCTGGCCCGGCCCGCCCGATCGAGCAGGTCGCAGACTTCGGTCGCGTCCACGCCCTCGACCGTGAAGCAGGTGTTGATCGACTGGGGCTGTTTGACAAGCGTGAAGCGAGGCTCGGCCTCGACCGCTGCCACCGCGTGTGCCGCGAGCGCAAACAGCCGCTCGATACGCCGCTCGTAGCCCGCGTCGCCGTGGTGTTGCCAGGCGACCCAGAGCTTGATCGAATCGTTCCGTCGGCCACACTGCAACGAACGCATGCCCGGGTTGAACGTCGCCTCGTCGCGCTGGAACAGGTACGTCGCCGACTCGTCCAGATGCTTGAGAGGCAACGACGAATCACGAAACAACGCGACCGACGAAGTCAACGGCACACCCATCATCTTGTGCGCATCCCAGGTGAACGAGTCGGCCAACTCGCACCCGTCGAGCAGGTGGCGACGCTGCTTTGAGAGCAGGAGCGAGCCGCCGTACGCGCCGTCAACGTGCAGCCACACCCCGTGCTCGCCCGTCACCGCCGCGATCTCGCGCAGCGGGTCAAACGCGCCCTGCACCGTCGTCCCCGAAGTCGCGACGACCATCACCGGCGTCACTCCCGCCGCGATGTCCTTGCGGATCGCGGCATCGAGCATCTTGGGACACATCCGCCCCTCGGTATCTGTCCCGATCGCGCGAACGTTGTCGCGCCCCATGCCGAGCATGCCGACGTTCTTGCGTACCGAATAGTGCGCTTCGACCGACGTGTACACCGCAACCCGGCGGCTGTCGTACCCGGTGTCCCGCGCGCCGTCGATCGCCTCGTTCCGCGCGATCAGCATCGCCGCAAAGTTGGACATCGACCCGCCGGGCGTGAACAGCCCGTCGCACTCTGGCCACCCCACGAAACTGCCCATGTGGCGGATGAGCGCCTGCTCGGCAAGCACCTGCGCCCCGGCGGCTTTGTAGGTGTACATCGAGGTGTTGGCGACCGCTGCGACGATCTCGCCGAGCAGCGCCGCGTCGTCTCGGCCGCCGAAGAGCTGGTTGAAAAAACGGTGCCCCGTCGTGCTGGGCGTGTGCTCAAACAGCCGCCACATCCGCTCGGCTGCTGTCTCGAGCGGCTGACTCTCGCGGGGCAGGGTCAGGTCGAGCGATTCGGCAAGCTCCCGAGGCTCGGGCAACGCGAGCGACGTGTCGTCCCGCTCGATGAGCCGACGCGAAATCTCGGCAGCAAGCTCGAACACGTCCCCGACCGGAGAGCCCTGCGCCGAGCCCTCATTCCATTGCTGCCGATCCGATGGTTGCACGCCCGTCTCCGAATACTCCGCACCCCGCGCACACCACGCGGCGCCGGGAGGATCGACAAAGGGTAGCCGGGCCGTGTCGTGGTTGAGCCGATACGAAAAGGTGACCTCACCGAGACCGGAACATTCTGCATCGGCGTATGCCGTCACACGCACGCTGTCCCCTCGCTTGCGCGAGGGGCTCTACGCGGTACGACTCGCGCGAAAGGCGCTACGCGGAACGTCCCTCTCTTCACAGAGCCCCTCGCGCAAGCGAGGGGACAAGGAGCATGAGCCGTACACGCTCCTTCGAAAGGACTGCATCATCCCGAGCGCTCCTGCCTCTACCGCCGATGACGCCACGCCAGCAGCCCAACCATCGGCAACACCGACGCCGGGCTCGGGATGAGCACGGTCGCGGTGGCGGTGACGGCGTCGTAGCTCTCTGATGTGCCGTAGATGTCCGTGTAGACATCGTTGTTGAGGTGGTTGGCGGAGGTAAGCGTGGCGATGGTAAACGATCCTGTAACTTCCCATTCGATCTCGTAGAGCAGGATCGGATTGCTCGGATCAAACAGACCGAACATCAGTGGCAGCTGGAACGACTCGATATCCAGAATGTCGTTGTTATCCTGAAGGTCTCCGTGGTCCGTATAGGTACTCAGATAGTTGTAGTAGCCAACAACCTCACCTGCATCGGCGTAATCCCCCCCGCCCCGGATTTCGTAGATACTCCCCGCAAACCCGACCTGCCCGGGCTCCATCAGCGCATACATTTTGAAGTTGATAACCTCTTCGCCGCTGTAGAGGAAGGTGTCCGAGCCGGTGTCGTTGATATCCCAGTAATAGGTGATCGTGTCCTGAGCCTGCACATATCCGGCACAGACCACAAGCACCCCCAACGCGGACAGGACTGACGACAATCGCGCAACGTGCATCGCATCTCCTCCCTGCCCGCCGTGGTCATGGCTCCAGATCGGGCAACCGCCGCAGCTTCATGCTGTACCTTACAACAGATTCCCCGACTTGCCACACCAAATCCAAGGAGACGCCATGCACGCCACCCGCAACACACCCGAGGCCCATCCCGCCCGCACCATCGCCCGCCAGCGTCTTGCCATCACCGCCCTTGCCGGGACGCTCGGGCTCGTCGTCGGCCTCGGGCTCGGCAGCGACACCCCATCGGCAAACACCCAGCCCCAGAACGCCGATCGCACCGCCGCTGCACCTTTTCAGTACGTCGCGGGCGGCAACCGCCTCTATCGCATCCAGGACACCGGCGAGATCGAGTACCTCATCGTCGATTTCGCTCACGGCTCGGTCGCGGGCGTCCCGGGATGGGCGTCGCTCCGCATCGACACCTCCCTCAGCCGCGACCGCATGGGCAACATGATCCGCGCCAACGGCAACTGACGCCCATACACAAACCCACCAGACACGTACCCACCAAGTCGGCCCGCCACGCGCGGCGGAATCTTCTTGCGCTCTGCGCCAGTCTGTTTAGACTGTGCGCTCCGGCGGTCGCGGGCGACGGCATCCCCCAGCCCCTCAACGGGATCGTCTACAGCGGCAGCAAACGCATGGTCAGCACCGTGGTCCTCAACGGCGTCGCGTTCGATTCGGTCACCACGTTCTCCGACCTGCCCTATCTGCAGTGGCCGGCAGATTCGGCGTTCTTTTTACCCAACCCCGGCCTCCACCGCTGCGGCAGCCGGCGGGTGGGGCACCGCGTCGGGCGGCGGCAGCCGAAGGTACCGCGACAACCACCGCGCCCCGATATAAAACGGCACCGTGTCAATCATCGCGCACACCGCCTTGAACACATACCCCGTCACGATAAAGAGCAGCAGGTGACGGGTCAGGCTTGTCCCCTCGGCCGGCTCGGGCAGCGCGTCGGCGAAAAACTGCGTAATAAGAATCACCGCGACCGTGTCCACGAGCTGGCTCACCAGCGTCGAACCGTTGTTCCGCAGCCAGAGGTGCTTGCCCTTGGTCAGCCGCTTCCAAAAATGAAACACATACACATCGACGAACTGGGCGAAGAGATAGGCGATCATGCTGGCAGCCACTGCGCCGAACGCCAGTGTACGCACCTCATAAAACACCGGCAGGCGATCCGCCGCGTCGCGCACCATCTCGCCGGTTGCGGGGTCAAACTGCTCCCACCCCGGCAGCATCCCCCCGACCCAGAGGATGAACATCACCCAAAGATTCAGCACAAACCCCACCCACACCACCATGTTCGCACGCTTGCGGCCGTAGAGCTCACTAATAAAATCGGTACATAAGAACGTCACCGGATAGGGCAGCACCCCCACCGCCACCGCGAACACCGTCGCCGCCGTTGTCGGGTCGCCGTCAAAGTCGATCTCGAAGAGCTTGATGAACCGGGTGATGCCGAGGATATTAAGCATCGCCAGCGTGCCAAGAAACAACCCGGCGAGGACGAGAAAGACCGACTCCCGACGGCGGTAGAGCACCGCCTCGGCGAGCTCGGAGAGCCCGGGATGGGCGTGCTGACGGGACGGAATCGTGCTCGAATCGTGCATGGCAAGAGACTACCACGCCCGAGCAGGCCGGGCACCCGCCTCGGCAAAGGGCCCGCAGCCGGCCTGGCATCGCTGAAAGGTCGGCAGTATGCTGTGCGCATGCGACTCTCTCGAGCCAGATCAGCCCGTGGACTTTCCGCCGAACTGCTCGCATGCCTTGCGCAGTCCACCACCGGCTGCGCCACCGACTGGAACACCCGGCAACGCCCCACACTCTGCGACATCGGCGGCGGGGTTCTCGCGGTCCGAGCAATCGTCGGAGGTGCGTTCGGATTCGCCCCCCCGCAGGATGCTGGTGGCGGCACGGGCAGCCGCAGGAACCACTCCTTCGGCAATGAGCAGCAGTGGGAACGCACCGGCGAATAGGCCCCCGATCCTGCGCACTACCCTCCCCCCATGTGCGGCATCGCTGGCATCCTGCGTACCTGGCAACCGGGCGACACCCCGCCCCCCAACTTCGACGCCATCCCCGAAGCGTGGCTCGATATCCTCGACGACTCCATCAAGCACCGCGGCCCCGACGGCAAGGGCCGATTTCGCCACCGCGTCACCCGGCCCGACGGCACCATCGTCGATGTCGCTCTTGTCCATCGCCGACTGAGCATCATCGACCACGCGGACGGCGCGCAACCCATGGTGATCGGGTGTGCAACGGAGAACGCCTGCACTCCACGCACAACTCCGAGCCCCGGACTTCAGTCCGGGGTACACCCGCCAAGCACCGCGAGCGCAACAACCAATCCCCCGACTGAAGTCGGGGGCTCGGAAAACCACCCTCTCATCTCCCGCGAAGGTTTCCCCTACATCCCCCTCCCCACCGCCACAGACCACCACACCTGCCCCAAGTGCGGGCCGGGCATCCTCGCCGTCGTCTTCAACGGCTGCATCTACAACCACCGCGAACTCCGGCGAGAGTTAGAAGCGGCGGGGCATGTGTTTGCCAGCGACCACAGCGACACGGAGGTGCTGCTGCACGGGTGGCGGGAGTGGGGCGGCGACATGTTCATGCGGCTTGAGGGGATGTACGCACTCGCGCTCTTCGATGGGGCCGATGGGCGAGTGATCATCGCGCGCGACCGCGCTGGCGAGAAACCGCTCTACGGGTCCATAAGAGCCGACCGAACCGGATATATCTTCGGCTCGGCTCCAACGGGGTTCATGAGACTCCGCGCTTGGTTGCCCATTGCTCATGAATCAGCGGAATCGGGGATCATCAACAGCGTAAACCACACAGAACACCATCTACCCATGTGGCTTGCATCGGGTTACGACTTTGAGCTGCCAATACCAGATTGCGAGGAGATTCCTCCAGACTCCGCATGGCGGGCGCTGCCGCTCGAGCAGTGTGCAGGTGGCCGGCCATGGCTCGCCCCAGTGATGCCGCGATCCTCCGAGCCACTGTTCAACGAGGACAAGCTAGAGCAGCTGCTCGACGCGTCAACAAAGCTCCGTCTTGAGGCGGACGTGCCCGTCGGGTGCTTCCTCTCGGGAGGTGTGGACTCATCACTCATCGCTACATTCGCCAAGCGACACCGACCCGATATCCGCACGTTTACGGTGAGAATGCCTGACGGCGTCTTTGATGAGTCTCCCCACGCCGAAGCCGTTGCAAAACACTTGGGTCTTGACCACACCACCCTGGACTGTGAATCAGATCCCGCACACGATCTTGTCGCGCTCATCGAGCAACTCGGCCTTCCCTTTGGTGACAGCTCATTGCTGCCAACTTTCTGGCTGAGTCGCGCAGTGCGCCAAGTCGCGACCGTCGCGCTGAGCGGGGATGGTGGTGACGAACTCTACTGTGGGTATGAGCGCTATTGCGTCGAGTCGCGATTCGGTCATTGGTCAAAGATACTGCGGATGCTCCCCCATGGTGCACTTCCACAGCGGCATCCCAAGTCGCCGCTGACGAAAGCTTCCCGTCTCATTGAGTGGAGCAAGTACGGCCAATCGAACGCTCTCTTCGATGCAAATGACTGGGCCGCCATTAGCAATGAGCCATTGCAGTCTCGCTCGCGAACTGGTCTTCGGGCTGGATTCGATCAACCGCGACAAGATTTCAAGCTCTATCTCCCTTGTGATATCCTCCGAAAAACTGACACCGCCTCGATGGCTGTCGCGCTTGAGGTTCGCTCCCCGCTGCTCTCTTCAAGGAGCATTGCCAGTGGGCTCTCTGCACCGCTATCCCAACTCATGCCCAACGGCCAACGCAAAGGTCTCCTCCGCGCCGTCGCGCGAAAGTACCTCCCTGCCGAGATTGTCGATCGCCCCAAGATGGGCTTCGCCATCCCCATCGGCGAGTGGTTCCGCTCCGACTACGGCAACATGCGGCAACTCCTCTACGACCACCTCGAATCGGCCGACCCCTTCCCGGGCCTTGCCGAGGCGGGCATCGAGATCAACATGAGTTTCGTCCAACAGATGCTCCGCGAGCACGACGCGGCTGGCGAACGCTCCATCAACCCATGGCACGGCCGCGATCACTCGCAGCGGCTGTATATGTTGGTGGTGCTGAGTATTTGGTGCCGGTGGCTCACATCACTCTGAAACAGCGTACTTTCTGCCGCATCACAACTCCGGCGCAAACCCTCGCCGCATCGTGTTCTCACAGATCGCGCGAGGCTCGACAAACTGCAACAAATAATCCCGCCCGCCGGCCTTGCTGCCCACGCCGCTCATGCCGAAGCCGCCGAAGGGTTGGCGTGCGACGAGCGCGCCCGTACACCCACGGTTGAGATACAAGTTTCCGACTCGGAACTCGCGTTTGGCCTGCTCCAGATGCGACGGCTTGCGGCTGAACACGCCGCCGGTCAGTTTGTAAGGATGGTCGTTGGCGATATCGAGCGCTTCGTCAAAGCTCCTGGCGTGCATCACCGCGAGCACAGGGCCGAAGATCTCTTCGCGCGCGATCGTGTGCGCCGGCTCGACGCCGCTAAAGATGTGCGGTCCGACATAATGTGCCGGGATGGTCCCGGTTGAAGGATCGGCCGGCGGCGCATCCATCGCCAGCTCCTCACGGCAGCCCTCGCTTCGCGCCACCTCGATCAACCGCCGCATGTTGTTCGCCGCGTCCTCATCAACAACCGGCCCGACATCGGTGCCCGGCCGCGTCGGATCACCCACCACCAGCGATCGTGTCGATTCCACCAGCCGCTTGATAAACAGCCTCGTCGCCTCGCCGTCGGGGCCGTCGGGATCAACCACAATGCACCGGCTGCACGCCGAGCACTTCTGCCCCTGAAACCCGAACGTCGAGTGCCGCACGCCGAGGACCGCCTCGTCGAGGTCGGCCGAGGTGTCGATGATGATCGCGTTCTTGCCGCCCATCTCACAGACGACCTTCTTGACCTGCGTCTGTTCCGCTGCGGTCACGCCCGCCGCTTCGATAATGTTAAGTCCAACCGCCTTTGATCCGGTGAACGCCAGCAAACTCACCCGTGGGTCACGCACGAGCGCCGCGCCGGTTGTCTCGCCCGGTGCCGGGCAGAACTGCATCACACACGCACCAAGCTCGGCACCGACCTCATCGGCCAAGCACGTGCCGAGAATATCGCACAGCACCCGCGCAATACCGGCGGTCTGCTCGGCGGGCTTGAGAATGACGGTGTTCCCAGTCACCAGCGCCGCCGCCGACATCCCGCACGCGATCGCCAGCGGAAAGTTCCAGGGCGAGATTACCACCGCGACCCCGCGCGGCTGATAGAACTGCTCGTCAAGCTCGCCGATGAACCGCCCGATCCGCTCGCGGCGGAACAGGTGGACCGCCTCGCGCGCATAGTACTCGCAGAAGTCAATCGCCTCGGCAACATCCGCGTCGGCGTCGACCCAGCACTTGCCGTTCTCTTTGATGATGATGCCCGACAACTCGTCGCGCCGCGCCCGCATCGCCGCTGCTGCATTGACCAGCACCCGCGCCCGCCGCTCGGGCGCGACATCGCGCCAGCCTTCGTGCCGACTGCCCTCCTTCCACTTTCCCGAGAAACCACGCTGCGCGATCTCGACCATCTGGCTCGCCGCCTCGGGAGTCTGATCGCTCGACACCGACGGCACCCGGGCGTTCCGCACCGCTTCGGCAAAGGTTTCCCGCACCGACGCGCGGGAAAAATCACGGAGCGATTCGTTCACAAACGTGCGCCCATCGCCCACGCCGGGATCCGCTCGCGACAGACTGTGCCGCTCGGCGGCGCTGAGCACCAGGTCCGCCTTTGCTTCGGCGCCCGGCTGCCTCGCGGGCGGGGCGAGCAGCACTTTGCTGTCGGCCTTGTCGAGAAACCCCGCGCGCAGCCACGACTCGTTCGACGTGTTCTCAAGCAACCGGCGAACCAGGTACGCCATGCCGGGGATCATCTCGCCCACCGGGATGTACTCGCGAATGCGCAGGTCAAGATCGCTCGCGGCGTGCTTGAGCTGGTCGGCCATGCCGTGCAGCATCTGGAGCTCCAGCGCATTTCGGGGCAGGCCCCGCTCCTCGAGCGCCGCGATCGCGTGGGCGATCGACCGCACATTGTGCGAGCCCAGCGCGAGTTTCACCCCACCCGAGCCGGGCTCGAGTCGCGTCGGGCCTTTCGTGTCTGCATCGCTCCCGCCGCCGGGCGCTCGTGGGCACGAATCGAGGAACACATCCGTCATGTCCTCAAAGCACTTATCGCTCTGCCACTTCTCGTTCCACACCGGACACGCCCACCCCATCTCCTCAGCATGGATCGTCTCGTAATCCCAGTACGCCCCCTTGACCAGCCTCACCGTCACCACGCGTCCGGTCCGCTTCGCCCAATCGCAAATCAACCTCGCATCATCCACGCCGCTCTTAAGATACGCCTGCATCGCAAGCCCGGCCTGAAAGTCCACCTCCTCGCAGCAACGCATGAAAAGTTCAAGCGTCAGGTCCTTGAGCGAAAACTGCTCGATATCAAAGTTAATGAACACGCCGTGCTCGCGGGCCGTTTCCAGGATCGGCACGATCCGCGTCATAAGATCACGGATCGCCCCTTCGGTGTCGATCGGATCGCACTTGGCGGATAACGACGAGATCTTGATCGACACGTTGGTCCGCGGGATCGCCCCGAGGTGGTCCGACTCAAGCCGAGGCTGCGCTTTCCACGCCGAAACCTTCGACGGCAGGTTGGTCACCAGATCGAGATACTTGTCCCGGTACTCATCGGCCTCGGCGTCCGAAACACACGCCTCGCCCAACAGATCAACGCTGAACGCGATCCCCTCTTTCCACAAATCCTCAAGCCCCGGCAGCGCGCTCTCGGCATCAGTCCCCGCGATAAACTTCGACGCCATCCCCTTGATCTGGCTGGTGATCGTCGAGGTCATCAGCCCCTTGGCCATACCGCCCGCCTTGAGTCCGATCTCCATGCCCGGCGGCAGCCGCACGTCGGGCTGGGTGAGGTAGTCGACCAGATGGTCGTGGACCGCCTCTGAAGTACGCAACATCGGAAACGCATCGACAAAGCGAAAGAGCTGCACCTTAAACCCCTGGTCCTTCATCGACCAGTCCATAAGTTTGTCGGAATAGAACTTGGCGCTGAGCAGCCCGGCTTTGTGCCCCTGCGCCTGCTCCAAGAAGGCCAACCCGAGAGCGAACGTACGTTCTTCAATCCCGCCCGTGACGGGCGCAGAGGTCGAGGCGGTCGTGGGTCGTGGCTTGCGGGAAAAAATCGCCATCGCTGGGTCCTTCCGTTCTCGGTTCGGCCGCGGGCGGGCGGGCTCGTTCGGCCGCGCCCTGCGGGCAGCGACTATAGGATTCGCCGCACCCGCCCACTGAGCCCCGGGAGGCACTACCCTCCACTCTTATGCGGCCGCCCCCGACTGTCATTTCCATCGGCACCTTCGACGGCGTCCACGCCGGCCACGCCGCCATCGTGCGCCGCGCCCATGAACTCGCTCAAGCCCACAACGCGACCGGGGGCGTGACGGTGCTCTCCTTTGACCCCCACCCGCTCACCCGGCGAGCCCCCGAGCGTGCCCCGGCCCGCCTCACCACCTTTCTCCAGCGCACCCGACTCCTCACGCGGGCAGGTGCAACCACCGTCGAACGCCTCGAACCAACCGACGACATCCTCGCCCTGACCCCCGCCGCATTCCTCGAATGGGTCATCGCCAAACACAACCCGGTCGCGTTCGTCGAGGGGCACGACTTCCGGTTCGGCAAGGACAGATCCGGCGGCCTCGACACCCTCCGCGCGCTCTGCCAGCCTCGAGGAATCGTGGTCGAGACGGTGCCCGCGGTTGCTGCCGGCTTGTCGGACAACACCGTCGTCACCGCGTCGAGCAGCATCGCTCGCTGGCTGCTCGAGCGCGGCCGCGCCCGCGACGCATGGGCCGTCCTTGCCCGCCCATACCGCATCGAAGGCGCGGTTGTCCGAGGTGACCGTCGCGGCCGGACCCTCGGCTTTCCTACCGCCAACATCGACTCGCCCAACCTCATCCCCGCCGACGGCGTCTACGCCACACTCGCCACACTCCCCGATGGTTCGACAACCCCGGGCGCCCTCTCGGTCGGCACCAAACCCCAGTTCGGCCCGCACGCCCGCACCGCCGAGGTCCATCTCCTCGGCGTCGAGGGCGAGCCCGACGCGCCCAACCTCCCCGGCCTCCCCGAATACGGCTGGCCGATCTGTCTCGATCTCGTCGGCTGGGTCCGCGAGCAGATGCGCTTCGCAACCGTCGAGCACATGCTCGAACAAATCCACAGAGACTGCGGCCGCGTCTCACGGATCGTCGATACCGTCACGACCGCGCCCCCACCCCCAACCCAACCCGCCGCAACCACACATCACCACGGGACCACCCCATGACCGACTACGCCTCGAACATCTCGGCAACCGACGCCGCCGCCTGGCTTGCCGATGCCGCGTCGGTCGCCATCACCACCCACTTCAAGCCCGACGGCGACGCGGTCGGGTCGAGCCTTGCCCTCGCCCGAACCCTGCGACACCTCGACCCAGACCGGCCCGTCGAACTCTGGTACGCCGGTGCCCTCCCCGACTTTCTCGCCGAGATCGCAAGCGGCACCCCGCTGCGGCACCTCGACACCACGCCACCCACCGAGGCCGACGACCCGGCCGCGTTTGTCATCGTCGATACCGGATCATGGTCACAGCTCGGGTTTGTACGCGAGTTCGCCACAGGGCGCAGCGATCGCACGCTCATCGTCGACCACCACCTCCGCGGCGACGCCGAGATCGCCGACCGCCGCATCGTCGAAACCACCGCGCCCGCCGCGGCCCAGATCGTCGCGGGCATATGCAGCGAACTCCTCGCCGTGCCTCCAAAGCAGTTGCCCGTCGACGTCGCCACGCCGCTCTATCTCGGTATCGCCACCGACACCGGCTGGTTCCGCCATTCAAACACCACCCCCACCATGTTCCGCCTCGTCGCTGACCTTCTCGAAGCCGGCGTCTCCAGTGCCGACCTCTTCCGCCTCATCGAACAACGCGACCGCGTCAGCCGACTCCGCCTCTTCGGCCGCGCCCTCAGCAAGCTCGAAATGCACGCCGACAACTCCATCGCACTCGTCATGCTCGACGCCCAGGATTTCAAAGAAAGCCACGGCACCTCAGGAGACACCGGCGGCTTTGCAGACCGCATGCTCGCGGTCGAATCCGTCCAGGTCGCGGTCGTCCTCACCGAATCAACCGACCACACCGGCGCGCCAATCACCAAGATCAGCTTCCGATCCAAGCCCGGCCCAGACGAGATCGACGTCAACCAGGTCGCCGGCACCCTCGGCGGCGGCGGCCACGCGCGGGCCGCCGGGGCGCGCCTCCACAAGACCCTCACAGAGACCCGCGACGCCGTCCTCACCGCGCTCGCCGAGGCATAAACAACACACCCACCATGCCCCGCACACCAGACAACCCCCACCAAGGCCGCAGCGGCAACCGCCCCAAGTTCCGCCCCAACACACCCAAAGGCACCACCTTCAAGAAACCTCCCCTCGAGCTCTTCACCAGCACCCTCTGGGAATATCCAAGCCAGCACTACCTCCCCACCAATCCCGACGCCCCGACTGTCCAAGGCGATCCAAACTACGTCGGCGCAACCCCGAGCTGGATCATCTGGCAACTCCTCCAACGCTACACAAAGCCCGGCGACACCGTCCTCGACCCCATGTGCGGCAGCGGCACCACACTCGACGTCTGCACAGACCTCCGCCGCAAGGGCATCGGCCTCGACCTCAACCCCACCCGCCCCGACATTCAGCACGCCGACGCGAGGCAACTCCCGCTCGCCGACCGATCCTGCGACTTCGTGTTCATCGACCCGCCCTACTCGACGCACGTCCGCTATTCCGACGACCCGGCCTGCATCGGCGCACTCGACGCCGGCGGCCGCGACGGCGGCAGGGCGTACTACCGATCCATGGTCAACGTCATCGCCGAGATCGACCGCGTGCTCAGGCCCGGCTGCTCCATGGCGCTCTACGTCAGCGATTCACGCCACGAAGCCGACCCGCGCAACCAACGAGCGCCCGGCAAACACCCCGCCCAGCGAGACACCCGGAACCCCATTCAGAACCACGCCGAGTTCATGCCCATCGGCTTCGAGCTCTTCGCGATTCTCCGCGATCGGTTCGTGCCGGTGGACATCATCGCGGTCGTCCGCCGCAACGCCAAGCTCGCCAACAGCAACCGCCGCGAACAGGTACGCCAGGCAAACACCTTCGAACGCGGCTTCAACTACCTCTTCATCATGCGCAAACCACACGCCCCCCCACACGCCCCCCAACGCGACACCCGGCCGCCCCGCAGGTAGCACTCCTGCCCGCCTCCCTCACCCGCACCCGGCCGCCCACTCGTTGAGGAATCCGATGATGTCGATGGTGTTGACGTTCCCGTCGTAGTTCCAGTCGGCGAAGATGCTCCGCTGCTGCCACGCAAGCAGATACGCCGAAACATCGGTCGTGGTCACCAAGCCGTCGTCGTCATAATCAGCCCGGCACGTCGGGCCGAGGTAGGCAATCCAGCCCTCAAACTGGCCCTCCGGCGTTATTGCCCGCCCCACAATCGTCCGCCCATCGGCCGACACGGCATAGGCCTCTTGCAGCCGCCAGCCCTCCGGCACCTCCACGCCGTGCTCGACGAACACGTCCGCGAGCCACCGCGTCCCCTCGGCTTCTGTCCAGTAATACGCGCTGGCCGGCCCACTGTACAGGTCCATCATCCCCACCACTACGCGGCCATCCCAGGACACCCCGTACACCTTCTGCCAACTCAACCGCGGCAGTGTGTCGTCCAACACAACCATCCCCGTCGCTTCTGTCCAGCGAAACGCGCGTTCACTCTCGGCGTCGAACCCGTTCCCCACGATCACCGTGCCATCTGCCGAAACACCCGTCGCGACACTCCGAACCGTTCCCCCATCCAGATCACCAAGCCCCACCATCCCGTCCTCGGCCGTCCAACGGAACGCTTCCAAACCATCCTCGGATGCTCCCTGTCCCACGATGACGCGACGATCTGCTGAAATCCTTGCCGCGCCGCTCTGGAATCGGCCGCCGGGCAGGTCACCGAGAGGCACCATCCCCGTCTCGGCCGTCCAGCGGAACGCCTCCCACTCACCGTTGCCCGACCAACTCCCGCCGACGATGACGCGGCCGTCGAGGGAAACACCGCCAGCAGAACTCCGGTACTCGCCGCCGTCAAGGTCGCCGATAAGGACCGCGCCTTCCTCCGGGCTCCAGCGAAACGCCTCGTAGGTGCCGTTGCCGGGATACCCGCCAAGGATCACCGTCCCGTTCCAGTTCGTGCCGCCGCCGCCCGTGCTGCTCGCCCGGCCGGGTGTGAGAGAGATCATTCCTTCCTCAGCGGTCCAACGAATGACCTCAGAATAGATGATGGGCCAGTGGCCTGCTCCCACCACGATCTTCCCATTCGCAGTAATACCTCTCGGGGTGCTCCCCGTAGAACCTCCTCCGAGATCTCCAATGAGAGTAAAGAACGGCTGGGCTGTAGTGACAGAAGGATACCAACAGATCAGAACGAGCCACCCACTCGCCGCTACGCGGATCCTCGATGCCAGTTGCTTGTTACCACTGCACCAGATCACGGCCCGTCACCTGTCACATCGGCGAACGCCAACTCCGTCGCCCACAACCCCGGTGCGGCATCACCGATAGAGATAGCCTGCTTGAACCCGAGCGCATTGTGCGGCGTAGGGCCGTCCCACGCCACGGTCGCCCCTTTGTTGTGAAACACCTTGACATAGTTGTCGATGGGCTCCGCATCGCATAGCAAGAACTCGTTGAAGAAATCGACACCGGTTCCCGCCACCGCGATCTCGGGATACCCGTCCTGCCCGGGATTGCCGTCCGCGTCAAGAAAGTCCGCCGACGCGAGTCCGTACGGGAAGCCGACACCCACCGTAAACACCAACGCCGGATCAAAGGCAGGCGGCGGCAACTGCCCCCCACCGCCCTGCGGTTGCCCATTCGACGCGCTCACTACACACATGCTCGCCATCAAGGTTCCGATGATGCGCCCTGTCCGAAGCGTATTCCTCGCCATGCCTGCCTCCCTTTCGGTTGGAGACCGGCCCTGTGGAGACCGGTCCTGTGGAGACCGGCCTTGTTTTACTTTCACCAAAATACCCGAAGCCATCGCCCTGTCAACCCCGAATCGTGCCGAGCCTCGAAAGTATCCCGTCGCCGAGCGGCCTACCCCCTCTCCTCGGGCAGCGCGTCCTGATTCTTATGAAAGTTCGTCTTCACCATCGGCGTGTAGACCATCGTCTTCCGCCTGGGGTCCATCGAGCCTTTCACCCAGCCTTCGACCAGCATCGTCTCCAGCGTCGACACCCCCTGGGTGACATAGAACCCCGCGGAGTTGCCCGATCTGGCCGCCTGTTTTTGCGCCACAGATTCGAGCCCGCGCTGGATCGCCGGCAGGTCGTGGTGCTTGCGGAGCACGTTGATCAGCACGCCGTAGAGACCCACGTTCGGAAGCCATCGTCCGTCGCGGACAAAGCACTCGACCTGCATGATCTTGCCCTGCGCGAACACCGGCATCGGCTGCTTCTTGCTGCCCGAGAGGTCGATGTGGAACGTGTTATGTTTGTTGATCTCCCACCCGCTGCGGTCCTCCTCGTCGTCGGCAAAGACTTTGGTGATCTCCTTGACCGCGAGCAGGTCGAGCCCGCCCAGGCCGGGGAATGAAAAGTCCTCGTGGGCAAACCCGCCCAAACTCAGCCAGCGGAACGCCTGCTTGGGCGACATATCAAGCCCGGCGTCCCTGGCGATCTCCGCGGTCAGGTCCTCGAGGTCGGTAAACTGCCCGTTGGCGCAGTACCAATAATCCGCAAACCGGATGTACTGCTCGACCCGTTTCTTCTGCCGCTCGGCGTACATGCCGCGCAGCCATTCCTTGTCGTGGTCACTGTTGCGCATCGCCAGGATCGTGTACGCCACCTCCCGCGCCCCGGTGTGCGTGAGCAGCAACCCCCCAGCCAGGATCGGATCGGCAAACCCCGCCGATTCGCCCGCGAGAAACCAGTTCTCCCCCGCCAGACGGTCCGCGACAAACGACCAGTCCTTCGTCGTCTTCACGTCGTTGTCGCGCGTGGCGTTCTTTGTCAGCGATGCAACCCGGGGCTCGTTCTTCACTGCATCGGCGTAGAGCTCGGCCGGGCTCAGCCCCCGCTCTTTATAATATTCCACCGGGCACACAAACCCGATGCTGGTCCGCGTCGGCCCAAGCGGAATAAACCACACCCATCCCCCCGCGAGGCTCAGCACCTGCACCCGCGTCGCACCCGTCCCGATCTCCACCGCCCACTCGGCGTTGTCCCAATAGTCCCACACCGCCATGTTGCGCAAGCGGCTCGGCTCGGACGTCCCCACGCCAACCGCCCGACGCACCGCCCCGACATGCCCCGACGCGTCCACCACATACTCGCCCGTCACCGTCCGCCCGTCGGCGAGCGTGATCGACCGGATCCGGTCGCCGTCCATCTCCGCCGAACGCATCGCCGTCTCTTCCCACACATCCACACCCAAAGACTCGGCGTGCCGCAAGAGAATGTCGTCGTACACCGCGCGTTCCACCTGCCACGCGGTCATCCGCCGTTGCCCTTCGTACTTGCCCGGCCGCCCCTCGTCCTTGTAAATATTCAGCGGGATGAACTCGAAGTCCCACAGGTCAGGCGAGTTGCCCCAGCGGTACGTCGCCCCGATCTTGATCGGGAAGTTCGCCGCCTCGACCTTGTCCCACACGCCCATCTCGTCGAGCACCGCGCCGATGCCCGGCAGCTGACTCTCCCCCACGTGCTCACGCGGGAACTTCGACTTCTCGACAATCAGCACACTGATCGCCGGGTCGTACTTCTTCAGCAACGACGCGACCGTCGTCCCCGCGGGCCCGCCTCCAACAATCACCACGTCATATGCGAACACCAACTTATCCACAGAATACCCCTTCGACTACCGACTCCACACAGCAGGCGGCAGGATGCCGCGGACGAATATCGCCGCTGCGATCGAACGAACTCTTCGCTTTCCACCATAGCAAGGGCTCGCCAGAACACAAGCCAAAACCGGAGCCCCCGGCCACGAAAGACAAAGGCGGGATGCACTGCTCCCGGCCCACTACGACCCCGAGGGCGGCCTGGTCACGCCGATCCAGCCGCCTCCAATCACCACCCCCCCACCTTGCGCGTCGTACAGCACGATCGCCTGCCCCGGCGCCACCGCCCGCTGCGGCTCGTCAAACCGCACCGTAAACCGTCCGACCCTCCCCGAAGCCCCCGGCTCCCCAGCATCCGGCAGCCGCCGCACCCACGCCCCCACCGGATCGCCGTGCGCCCGGTACTGCGCCGTCACCGCGACCTCTTCCCCCCCACCGTTCCCCCCACCGTTCCCCCACACGTCCGCCAGCCAGTTCGCCTCACCCACCTCGCACGAGCCCACCAGCAAGTCCTCGGCCCCGCCCACCGTCACGCGGTTGGTCGCCGGATCGCGGTCCACGACATAGATCGGGTGCCCCAGCGCCACCCCGATCTTCCGCCGCTGCCCGATGGTGAACCGGTGCTGCCCGCCGTGCTCGCCAAGCACGGTGCCCTCGGTGTCCACGATCTCTCCGCTCGCCGCCGCCAGCCCCGGCCGCCTTCGCTCCACCAGCCCCGCGTAGTCGTCGTCGGGCACGAAACAAATCTCCTGCGAGTCCGGCTTGTCAAAGACCGGCAGCCCCAGCTCCTCGGCCATCGCCCGCACGTCGGCCTTGTGCATCCCGCCGATCGGCAGCAGCATCGACCCCAGCTGCGCCCGCGGCACGCCGAAGAGCACGTAGCTCTGGTCCTTGTCCGCGTCGATCCCCCGCGCCAACATCGGCTCGCCATTCTCCTTGCCGTCCCCATCCTCGTCGCGCACGATCCTCGCATAGTGCCCCGACGCCACAAAGTCGCACCCCAGCTCGCGCGCATACTCGTGCAGCTTGCCGAACTTCAGCCAGTCGTTGCACCGCACGCACGGGTTCGGCGTCCGCCCGCCGGCGTACTCGTCCACGAAGTAGTCGATGATCCGCCCGAAGTCTTTCTTGAAGTTGCAGACATAGAAGGGGATCCCCAGCTGCGCCGCGACCAGCCGCGCGTCGGCCGCGTCCGACACCGAGCAACACCCCCGGTGCGAGATCGAGACCTCACCGCGCTTGTTTGATCCCACCTCCGCTGTAGAGCCCCTCGCGCAAGCGAGGGGACCGTCCGACCCCACCACCCCCACCACCCCCACCGCCCCCACCGCCTCCGAGCCCCGGACTTCAGTCCGGGGGTTCGCGCCCCCACCTCCATCCACCACCCCCAGACTCTCCCCCACCGTCCCCAGCCGCATAAAGCACCCGACCACCTCGTACCCCTCGCGCAGCAGCAGCGCCGCCGCGACCGAGCTGTCCACGCCGCCGGACATCGCCAGCAAGACTTTGCCACGAGGTATGGGCATGGGGGAGTCTACGGGGGGCGGGGGCGGGGGCGGGGGCCGGGTGGGGGTGGGGGTGGGGGTGGGGGCCACCGAACTCGGCTCGGAGAGGATGCTCGGCGTCGGTTCTGGACGACGGGGCCGCACACAGCAAAGTTTGCGCGTCGGCGATGAAAGATTTCACGACAGCGCGACCATCCTGCGCAACAACGCGACGAAGTTTCACGACACCACAACCATACTTGCGCAACAGCCCGACAAGGATTCGCGCGGCCGCGCGGGGGGGGGGGGGGGGGGGGGGGGGGGGGGGGGGGGGGGGGGGGGGGGGGGGGGGGGG
>JAUZRR010000005.1 GCA_030950285.1 Planctomycetota bacterium
TTTCAAGCATCGCCCTCGAGCGTGGCCCGCCGGCAAGCATCACATCCACAAACCCCATAGCCTCGTTCTTCCGGATCGCCATCGACATGCTCCCTGCGGCAGATACGCCGTCAGAGACTTATACCATAATTTGGGGTTGGGTGTGGTATTGTTCAGAGATTCCGTTTGTCTGCGCACCGCGCGGCATCCTTATATCCCGCATCAACATGCCGGATGACGCCCATCGCCGGGGCGTTTGTAGGAATCCGCTCGAGTCGCGCGGCAGCCTCGGCGTGCCTCGGGCGTGCCGCCGGCGACGATGACCTGCCCGGCGTGCTGGCTGAAACCAATCCCCACGGCGCCGCCGTGGTCGAGGCCCACCAAGACGAGCCGCGCGGGGCTCGATGCGGTTTCGGCACGCAACGCGATGGGCAAGCGAACCTCGCAACTCGACACGGGCGAGGAATTTTGCCCAACCAGCCAGGATTCTTCCCACTCAGCCGGAATCCCCTACCCTCACGTCGGAATAAGCATCGGCTCTGCGGCTGTGGAGTTGTTCGTGTCGACTGACCCAAGGAGATATACCAGATGCGTCTGAATCCGCCGAGACACACCGGCTTGCTCGTTGCCTCGATCGTTGCCCTCGCGGGTGCCGTCGGCAGCGCTCAGGAAAACGCCCCCCACGCCCCCCACGCCGGAATGCTCCGCACCCCCGACGTCAGTCGAACGCACATCGTCTTCAGCTACGCCAACGATCTCTGGATCGTGCCCAAAGCCGGCGGCGCGGCGACGCGGCTGTCGAGCCCCGCGGGTGCCGAGGGGCTGGCGAAGTTTGCCCCCGACGGCCAGACCCTCGCGTTCACCGCCAACTACGACGGCGGACGCGACCTCTACACCATGTCGGTCATGGGCGGCATCCCCAGCCGGGTCACCCACCACCCGGCGCTCGAGTGGCTCACCGACTGGACCGCACAGGGCGAGTTGCTCTTCTTCCAGAACGGGCTCAACGGGTTGCAACGGCAGACCGACATCTTCAAGGTCGCTCCTGAGGGCGGGCTGCCCGAGCGCCTGCCCGTGCCTTACGGTGCGAACGGGTCGATCAGCGACGACGGCGTCTGGCTCGCCTACACGCCGCACACCCGCGACACCCGCACCTGGAAGCGGTACCGCGGCGGGATGGCGACCGACATCTGGCTGTTCAATCTCGAAACCTACGAGAGCCGCAAGATCACCGACTGGGAAGGCACCGACAGCATCCCCATGTGGCACGGCTCAAAGGTGTACTACCTCTCCGACAACGGCGCCGAGCACCGGCTCAACATCTGGAGCTACGACACGCAGGGTGGGCACCGCGAGCAACTCACCGACTTTGCCGACTACGACTGCAAGTTCCCGTCGATCGGTCCCGGCGACAACGGCGAGGGCGAGGTCGTCTTCCAGAACGGGGCCGAGCTCTACCTGCTCGACCTGGGCACCGGGCGGGCCAACCCGGTCGAAGTCACGATCTCCGGCGACCTGCCCAAGCTCAAGCCGCACACTGTCAACGCGGTGGATTTCCTGACCTCCGGCGGGATCTCCTCAACCGGCAAACGCGCCGTCGTCGGGGCCCGCGGCGATATCTGGACCGTCCCGGCCGAGCACGGCGCGCCGCGGCAGATCACCGATACATCCGGTGCCGCCGAGCGCAGCCCGGCCTGGAGCCCCGACGGCCGATGGATCGCGTACTTCTCCGACGAAAGCGGCGAGTACCAGGTCTACATCACCCAGTCCGACGGCAAGGGTGAGACCCGCCAACTCACCCAAGGCAGCGGCAACTTCTACTTTGACACCTACTGGGCGCCCGATTCTGAAAAGCTCATCGTCGTCGACAAAGCGGGCAGGATGACGCTGATCGAGCTCGAGAGCGGGGACAGCCGTGTGCTCGATCGCGACGAGTGGGCCAACCAGCCCGGCGTTTCGTGGTCGCACGACTCCCGGTTCTTCACCTACAGCAAGCAGGAGCCGATGGGCATGGCGTCGGCGGTCTGGATCTACGACATGGAGAACGATGTCGCCAATCAGGTCACCAGCGGGTTCTTCAACGACTCGAGCCCCGTGTTCAGCCGCAAGGGCGACTACCTGTTCTACACGTCCAACCGCGATTTCTCGTCGCCGGACTACGAGGACATGGGGCTGAGCTTCATCTACGCCAACACCGGCAGACTGATCGCCGTCCCGCTCAACAGCGAGGTCGAGAACCCGTCGCTGATCGAGCCCGACGACGAGACCTGGGAAGACGAATCCGACAAGGCCGACGACAACGCCGACACCGGCGACGACGAGAACGGCGACGACGCCGGAGACGACGCCGAGGGTGACAGCGACGACGAGGCCGCCGACGCCGACGCGTACGTCCCCACCAGCCCGATCCACGGCGTGTGGGCGGGGGCCGCCAGCGGGCTCAGCCAGATCCCCGGGATGGCCGAGGACTCCATCGACATCAAGATCACAATCATCGCCAACGAGGACGGGTCGTTTGTCGGCTCGAGTGAGTCGATGGGCGAGTCCTCGTCGTTCGACTCGGTCACCTTTGACGAGGGCTCGGGCAAGTTTGTCGCGACCCGCGCCGAAGGGCCGATCACCCAGAAAATGGAAGGCACCCTCAGCGGTGACACCATCACCGGCACGTGGACCATCGTCGAGATGCAGATCGCCGGCACCTTCGAGGTCACCAAAACCGACGAAGAGCCCGACGGGTCGGAACTCGACGACGACGCCGGTGATGCCGAACCCGTCGAGATCGACTTCGAGGGCTTCGAGGCACGCGGCTTCGAGCTGCCGGTGGAGTCGGGCAGGTTTACGGGACTGGTCTCCAACGACAAGGGGCAACTCATCTACATGAGCATCTCCAACGGCCTGCCCGCGGTCAAGATGATCGACGTCCACGACGACGAGCCGGAAGAGAAAACAGTCGTCGGCGGAGCGGGGCTTGTCGATATCTCCGGCGACGGCAAGAAGCTGCTCGTCGCCCAGGGCAACGACAGCTTCGCGATCATCTCCGCAGCGGCGGGCCAGTCGATCAGCAAGAAGATCGACGTCTCGGACCTGACCAAGACAGTCAACCCACGCGAAGAATGGGAAGAGATCTTTACCGATGCCTGGCGGCGCCACCGCGATTTCTTCTACGTCAAAAACATGCACGGCGTCGACTGGGACAAGGTCTACGACCAGTACCACGCCATGCTCAAGGACGCCGCCAGCCGTGAGGATGTCAGCTTTATCATCGGCGAAATGATCGGTGAGCTCAACATCGGGCACGCCTACTACTTCGGCGGCGACGGCGAGACCACCGAGACCAAGTCCGTCGGCATGCTCGGCGCAGACTTCGAGGTCGGCACCGAGGTCGACGAGGAAGGCGAGGTCCACAGCGCCTACAGAATCGCCAAGCTCTACGAGGGGGCCGCGTGGGATTCTGACGCCCGCAACCCGCTCAAGCAGTACGGCATGGATATCGGCGAGGGGGTCTACCTCCTCGCGGTCAACGGCCGAGCCGTCGGCACCGACAAGGACCCCTGGGCCGCGTTTGTCGGCACCGCCGGCAAGCAGACCACGCTGACCTTCGCCGACGCGCTGCTCGGTGACGACGAAACCCGCAACGAGCGCGACATCACCCTCAAGCCGCTCGGCTCAGAGTCCAACCTGCGATACCGCGCCTGGATCGAGCACAACCGCAAGTACGTCGAGGACGCCACCGACGGCAAGGTCGGCTACATCTACGTCCCCAACACCGGAATCGACGGGCAGAACAACCTGTTC
The DNA here is from genome assembly GCA_030950285.1 of Planctomycetota bacterium. Lineage (GTDB taxonomy): Bacteria > Planctomycetota > Phycisphaerae > Phycisphaerales > UBA1924 > PNC22. Next base: position 3,775 of record JAUZRR010000005.1, read on the forward strand.
CGCCAGTTCTACGGCCAGCTCGGCAAGGAAGCCCTGGTCATCGACGAACGCTGGAACGGTGGCGGGCAGATCCCCAACCGGTTCATCGAGCTCCTGAACCGCCCGCGCACCAACTACTGGGCGCGGCGGGACGGCAAGGACTGGCCGTGGCCGCCCGACTCCCACCAGGGGCCAAAGTGCATGCTCATCAACGGGCTCGCCGGCTCGGGCGGCGACATGTTCCCGTGGCTCTTCCGCCACCATGGGGTCGGCAAGTTGATCGGCACCCGCACATGGGGCGGCCTCGTCGGGATCTCCGGCGTCCCCGGCCTCATCGACGGCGGGTACACCGCGGTCCCCACCTTCGGCTTCTACGAAACCGACGGCACCTGGGGCATCGAAGGCCACGGCGTCGACCCCGATATCGAGATTATCGACGACCCCTCGCTCCTCGCAAGAGGCACCGACCCGCAGCTCGACGCCGCGATCGACCTCATGCTCAACGAGATCCGAACCAAAGGCTACCACCCCGCCAACCGCCCGGCCGACCCCGACCGCAGCGGCATGGGGGTCACCGAGCAGGATAAGTAGGACAAGCTGGTCCCCAAGGACCATGCCGGATGCACACTCCCAGACGGACCGGGGCCGACCCCGGTCCGTTTCTTTTTTGCCGCGATCCGACTTTCAGAACCACTTGGAGAATAATCCGACGCCGTGTACACTACTGGAGGGAGAGGAACGCGGCCCCGACGGAAACGAAGCCGCGCGCGACCGGGCGCTGGAGGACTGCCCGGGCCGCACCAAAGCATGGAGCACACGCCGATGGCTTTCCAAGAGTTCTGCCGCGCCCGTTCTGAACCCGAGTTTCTCCTCGAACGGCTCGAAGACCGCATCGTGCTGTCCGCACCGACCGACATCGCGATCGTCGGGCTTTCCTACGACGCGACCAACGGCTACGTCCCCTACGTGCAGGAGCTCCTCTGGGCCGAGGACCGCAGCATCACCGGCGAGGTCTTGACGCCAGACGACTCCGGACCCGCGAATCCGACAACCATCTCCGACCTGATCAACGCCCCCGCCGGCGCGGTCCGCTGGCTGGAGAGTGCGGGCGACTTTGCGCCCGAGAGCATTCTGGCGTCGCGCTTCGACACCGGCGCGGGCTATCCGCTGGGGTGGTTCGGCGCAGCCGAGGGGGACGGCGCAGCGGGAACCGCCAACGTCGGCGCCGTCATCGAACGCTCGCCCGACGCAACCACCACCGACCTCGTGGGCACATGGACGATCCAGTTCACACAGGTGTTGGGCAGCCAGGTCTTCACCCGCAACGGCACCGTGAGCATCACCACCTCGGGGGGGTTCTTCGCGCTGGCGTTCGGGTCGGCAGGAGACCCGGTCTTCGCCGGTCAGGGGTTCGAGTTTGTCGGCGAGCCCGACAACGGCCGCTTCGAGATCCGTATGGCAAACGGCGACACCGGGTCGCTCTATCTCAACGCCGACAAATCGGTGATCGCGTTTGTTGATCTGGACACCGCCGATACCGACACCTGGATGGGTGTCGGCATCCGCCCGGGCACCGACCTCTCCACGCAAGACCTCGCCGGTTCTTACCGCGCGGGCGTGCTGTTTGAGAGCGATCGGTTGTCCGACGAGGCCGAGGGCGACCTCACCACCGCGTGGCGGATCGATCTCGCAGAGGACGGCACGTTCGAGATATTCGACCTTGCAGAAGTGGACAACGGCGCGGTCGAAGGGCCGCAACTCTCGGGGACGTGGACCGGCAACGCCGGAGCGGTCACCCTCACCGACACCAGCGGCGTCGGGACCGAGATCACCCTCACGATCAGCGACAACGGGCTCTCGGGGATCGTCGCGGGTATCCGTGTCGGAACCCTCGTTTCGCCCGAGCGGCCGATGGGGCTGCTGACCAAAATCGTCGTTCCCTCGGGGACCACGATCGAGACCTCGCTCTTCGCTTCGGTGCTGGACGCAGACGGCTTCGCGACCGTCTTCGACCTGCGCCAGCCGGACGATACGTGGAGTGTCGTCGATCTCTCCCGGTACGCGGCACCCGACCCCGACTTCCCGAACAGCACGATCGACACCGTCCCCACCGCGATCGACACCTTCGAGACCTCCGACGGCCGTCTGGTGGCGGTGGTCAACACCGACGCAACCCTGCTCGCATTTGAACGCGATACCCAGGGCTTCTGGCAAGCCAAAGACCTCACCCGCTCGCTCACTTCCGCAGAGCCAATCACCAGCAGCCTCACCATCTTTACCGATCGGGACGGCATTGCGTATGTCGCCGGCGTTACCGGCGTCGGCGATGTCGTCACCTACAAGTTCGACCCCACGCCCGCAGACCGCGAGAACGCCTGGAGCTACGCCAACATTTCGCAGGATCACCTCACCCCGCGCGGGCAGGAGACGCCTGTGTTCGTCGGGCCGCTGATGAGCTTTGTCACACCCTGGAACGCCCTGAATATCGCCGGGCTCGACGCCGAGGGCAACATCCAGGCGGTCTGGACCGGCAACGGCGGTGTCGAGTGGAACGCCAGCAACCTCAGCGCGATCACCGGCGCGCCGCCGATGACCTCCGGCCTCACCGCGTTTGTCACAACCTGGAGTGCGATCAACATCGTCGGGCTCGACGCCGACGGCAACGTGCTCGCGACGTGGTGGGTCCCGGCCTTTGAGGGCAACTGGGCAGTCAGCAACCTCACCACCATCGCCGCGGGCGAGCCCCTCACCGGTTCGACACTGACCAGCTTTATCGCGCCGTGGGGCGCGCTCAATATCGCCGGCCTCACCGCGTCGGGCGACGTTGCGACATACTGGTGGACGCCCGGTTTCGAGGACGACGGCAAGACCTGGCAGGTCGCCAATCTCACCGCGTCCTTTGACCCAAGCGACCCCAAGCCCGACTCCCAGTTGCAAAGCCAGACCAACTCGCTCTTTGGTGGCGAACTCAACATCCTCGGCACCGACTCAGACACCGGCGAACTGGTCCGCCTCTTCTTCCGCGTGCAGGACGCTGTTTGGGTGTCCGAGAACGTCACCACGATCGCTGATTACGTGTGATTGTCCCCGGGCAGGACTGCCCATGTTGCACGCAGGCAACGCCGGGACTTCAGCCCGAAGGTTCTTATGTCGATTCATGGCAACATGGATCAGCCAACCCCTTCGTCCAACCCGTCGCCCGATAACAAGCCGGACGTCCGAGCGCAGCGAAAGCCGGGCGCAGCAGCCCGCGGAAACCCGGCCGAGCCCGCAGCGTCCGGCGAGGGTGCCGACCGCCTGACGGTGCTCGCCCACGAACTGGGCAACCTTCTTGACGGCTCGCTCCGCTCGCTCAGTCTGGCAAAGCGATCTTTGCCCGATGCCGGCGAGTCGGACGGCGCGGCGACCGACGACGGCCGCAAACGCCTTGATATCGTGCAGCAATCACTGCTGCGCATGGCAGAGATCGTCGATGCCGCGATGCGCCAGCCGGGCCCGCGAGGCTCGGTGCTCCCGCTCCCGGCGACCTCGATCGAACTCGGAGAAGCGATCTTCCACGCGGTGGACGTGCTCACACCACTCGCCACCGCGCAGGGCGTCACCATCTCGACAGTCGTCTCCAACGGCCTCTCCGGGCTGCCGACCGGGACGCTCTATTCCGCGATCGTCAACGGGCTCACCAACGCCATCGAAGCCGTCGCGGCAGCAGATGGCGACGGCGGCTGCGTCGAAATCTCGGCGGGATGGACCGAGGAGGGAAAGATCAGGATCACCATCCAGGACGACGGCTGCGGCCTGCCGAACGCGCCAACCGACACGCTCTTTCGCTTTGGATATTCGACCAAAGCCCGTGGCTCGGGGCTCGGGCTCTCCGTCACACGCACGATCGTCGATGAGCTTCCCGCCGGCACGCTCCGCCTGTTCAACCGAACAGACCGGGGCGATACCGAACGCCCGGGCGCGGTGTTTGAGATCACCTATCGGCCGTGTGCGAGCGGCAACGCGAGCGACGCCGCGGGTGCGGCATGAATCGCCAAAACGCTGCAAAACATGGCACCAACGAGAAACCAGCGATCCGGATACTGGTCGTGGACGACGACCCGATCATCGCTGACTCGCTCGCGCACCTGCTCGGTGCCGACGGCTACGAGGTGGTCACGGCATACAACGCAGAAGAAGCCATCGAGACGCTTACCGCATCGGTCGCCGAGCACGCGGACCAGCCGACTTGCCCATTCGCAGTGGTGCTTTCAGACGTTGCGATGCCCGGCAAGAGCGGGATCGACCTGCTCCGGCACGCCACCGAACACCACCCCACGACCGTGGTCATCATGCTCACCGGGTACGGGCATGTCGAGGGCGCGGTCGAGGCGCTCCGCCTCGGCGCGGTGGACTATCTCACCAAACCCGTCGTCGACGATGAGTTGCAGCTGGCGCTCGAACGGGCGCTCCGGCAGCAGGCGATCAAGGCCGAGAACTGCCAGCTGCGGCGACAGCTCGACGAGCGCTACGCGCTCGACAACATCGTCGGCGCCGATGCGCGGATGCTACGCACCTACGACCTGGTCGAAGCCGTCGCGCCGAGTCGAACCACGGTACTGATGTCCGGCGAAAGCGGCACAGGCAAGAGCCTCATCGCCCGCGCCATCCACCACCGCTCGCCCCGTCGCGACGAGCCGTTCGTCGAGCTCTCCTGCGGCTCGATCCCCGAGACGTTGCTCGAATCCGAACTGTTCGGCCACGTCAAGGGGGCCTTCACCGGCGCGCACGCCGACAAACCGGGCCGCTTCCTCGCCGCACACAACGGCACAATCTTCCTCGACGAGATCAACTCCGCATCACCCGCAATGCAGCTTAAACTCCTCCGCGTCCTGCAGGAACGCCGCTTCGAGCCCGTCGGCAGCAGCACCACCGTCGAGGTCGATGTCCGCGTGATCCTCGCGAGCAACCAGCCCCTCGAAGAACTCGTCGCCCGCGGCGAGTTTCGTCAGGACCTCTTCTACCGCATCAACGTGGTCACCATCGAGCTGCCGCCGCTGCGCGAACGGGTGAGCGATATCCCCCTGCTCGCAAGCCACTTCCTCGAACGCTACAGCCAGGAACTCGGCAAGCAGGTCGTCGGCTTTCATGCCGACGCTCTCGCCGCGATGGCCCGCTACCCCTTCCCCGGCAATATCCGCGAACTCGAAAACACCGTGCAGCGCGCGGTGGTGCTGACCCGCAGCCAGACCATCCAACTCGAAGACCTGCCGCCACAACTGATCGACGACGAACAGGCCGGCCCGCTCGCCCAACTCACGCGACAGTCAGGCAACCCCAAGCCGCAGGCGAGTCTGCCGCTGCTCGATCCCGACGAGCCATGGGAAGCGATCCCGCTCGACGATGCGCTCCGTGAGCCCGAGCGGCTCATCATTCTCAAGGCGCTCCGCGGCAACAACTGGAACCGGCAGATGACCGCCGACGACCTCGCGATAAACCGCACGACCCTCTACAAAAAAATGCGGCTGCTCGATATCGACCCCGAACGCGACGCCCGGCAAGCGGGATGAGAGCACTCTTACGCTGTTTGCCCCACAGCGTCGGCATCACGATCGCTCAGCATACCGCCGTCGGCACGCGCTTTGACCGTCCCGTCGCGTTTCCAGCTGCGATCACACCGAGGCTCGTTTCGGAGGTCAATGAGCACCGGAGCCGCGGCGGTCGCGTCGAGTTCCACCCGACTCACCCCGTGCAGGTCCGCAAGATCGAGCACGTCAAAGCCATCGAGCAGGCCATCGGGGTTTGGCAGCGTGAGTCCCGCATCGAGCGGGTTCTCAACGCCGAGCTCGGACTTGCCCTTCTCCAACGCCAGCAGCCCCGCGTCGCGGAGTTGCATGATCTTCGCCCACCGCTCGTCGGCGGTCGCGTCAAACGCCCGATCTCGCCCGGCCGAGAGGAACGTCTCGGTATGGACCGAACGCTCGATGTCTTTGGGATCAACCCGGTGCAGCGCCCGCCACGTTTCGTCTGCGGTGTGCGGCAGTATCGGCGCGAGCAGACGCGAGAGCCCGTCGGTGATGTCCCAGAGCACCGTCTGCGTCCGCCGCCGTCTCGGCGCGTCGATCTTGTCGCAGTAGAGCCGGTCCTTGACCGCTGCGAGATAGACCGAACTAAGCGTGTCGTTGCAGAAGTCGTACAGCAACGAATGCGCCGCGCGGAAATCGTACCGCTCGTAAGCACCGATCACGTCTTTTTCCAGAGCGTCGTACGCTGCGAGCGCCCAGCTGTCGATCGAAGTCGCGGGCATGTCGGCTGTCGAGACACAGTGCCCGTCGTCGCACCCGGGCGTACCGGGAGTGAAATCGGCGAGGTTGCTGAGCATAAACCGCAGCGTGTTCCGCACCTTGCGGTAGCTCTCCCCCGCGAGCTTGAAGAACTCGTCATCGACCTTCATGTCGTTCTCGTAGCTCAGCGAACAGACCCACCAGCGGATGACGTCGGCGCCGTAGAGCTTGAACAGGTCGCCCACGGTGTGCCCGGCGCTCTTGCTGAGTTTCTTGCCGTCTTTCCCAACCATAAACCCGTGCGTGAGCACCGCACGGAACGGCGGCTTACCCGTCACGCCCAGCGAGATCAGAAGCGACGACTGGAACCATCCGCGGTGCTGATCGGAGCCTTCGAGATAGAGCTCGACCGGAACCCCGTCGTCGCCGATGCGTTCACGCATGCACCCGTTCCACGTGGAACCCGACTCGAACCATACGTCGAGGATGTCCGGGCCTTTGGTGAGCACGGCAAACCCTGACCCGCGCAGACTGGTGCGCAGTCCATCCTCGATGTCGGGGTCGTCGTCCATGTCGTAATGGACGAGCAGCTCTTCGGGCGTTCCCTTGAACCAGGCGTCGGATCCTTGCTCGCGGATGAGTGTGCCGACTGCGCGCACAACCGCCGCGGTCATCAGTGTTTGCCCGTCGGGCAGAAAGAACGCCGGGATCGGCAGCCCCCACGAGCGCTGGCGGCTGATGCACCAGTCGGGCCGCGTTTCGACCATGCCGCGCATGCGGTTGCGCCCCCATTCGGGCACAAAGCCGACCCCGGTCGCGACAGCATCGAGCGCAAGATCACGAAGACTCTTGCCCGCACGTTCGAGCGGCACGTCCACGCCGATGAACCACTGCTCGGTGCAGCGGAAGATCACCGGCGTCTTGCTGCGCCAGTCGTGCGGGTAGCTGTGCATAAACCGGTGCGAGTAGAACAGGTGGCCGCTGGAGCGGAGCCGATCGGTGATCTGCTCGTTGGCGTCCCAGATGTCGAGCCCGCGCAGCCACTCGGGCACGGTTTCGTCGTAGGTGCCGTCGTGTCGCACCGGGCAGTACACCGGCAGCCCGACACGGTCGCCGGTCTGGAAGTCGTCGGCGCCATGCCCCGGCGCGGTGTGGACAAGCCCCGTGCCGTCCTCAAGCGTGACGTACTCGGCCTCGACTACGGTGTAGCACGTCGAGGTGTCGGCGTCGGGCTCACCCAGGGGCTTGGGCGCAGCTTCCACAAACGGATGGCGGTAGTGCAGCCCGGCCAGGGCGCTGCCCTTGGCGGTCGCGAGCACCTCGACCTGCTCGGCTTTCGCGGCTTTGGTCACCTTCTCGAGCAGCTCGCTCGCAAGCACAGTGACATTGCCATCGACCTGCACGAGCGAATACTCGAACCGCGTATTCACCGCGATCGCCAGGTTCGCCGGCAGCGTCCAGGGCGTGGTCGTCCAGATCATGAAGCTGGGCGTTTGGCCGAGGTCGCGATCCGTGCGCGCAGCTTCGTCGATGCCAAATGCCGCATACACGGCCGCGGCATCGACCGCCTCAAAGTCCACGTAGACAGACAAGTCTTCACGGTCCTGATACTCGAGTTCGGCTTCGGCCAGCGCGGTCTCGTTGGCGATGCTCCAGTGGACAGGCTTGAGCGCACGGAACACCAGCCCCTGCTCGACGAGTGTCGCCAGCGCGTCGAGTACCGCTCCCTCGAACGGGGGGGCCATCGTCAGGTACGGGGCGTCGTAGTCGGCAAGGGTCATCAGCCGTTCGAGTTCGCCCGCTTGGAGCTTGACCTGTTTCTGGGCGTACCGCTTGCACTCGCTGCGGATCGCGCTCTTGCGCGCGTCGTCGTCGAGCGATTTGATCTTCTCGATCTTGCCGCTCTCGACAAGATCAGAGACAACGCGGTGCTCGATCGGCAGGCCGTGGCAGTCCCACCCGGGCACAAAGGGCGTGTCAAAGCCCATCATGGTGCGCGAGCGGACGACCAGGTCCTTGAGCGTTTTGTTGAGGACGTGTCCCAGATGGATCGACCCGTTGGCGTAGGGCGGCCCGTCGTGGAAGGTGAACCGGGGGCGGTCCTTGCCCAGTTCGCGGAGCCGTTCGTAGAGCTTCATCTTTTTCCAGCGTTTGACGCTGTTCGGCTCGTTCTGCACGAGGTTGGCTTTCATGGGAAAGCTCGTCTTGGGCAGGTTGAGGGTGCCGCGGTATTTGTTCTCGGGCTTGGCAGATTTCTTCTGTACGGGCGCGTTGCTCATGGGTGGGTTCTCGATGCGCAGCATCTCACCTGCGTCGCAGGTGTGCCGGGTGGTTGGATGTCAAGGGTAGGGGACAGGGCCGGCGGAGGTGCCACCCTGTACACGATGCCGCCCCGCAGCGAGTGGCCGGGGCGGAAATCCCAGCTCACGCCCCGCGGGGCATGGGAATTCGGCCGCAGCGCAAACGCACCGCCAGCCCGTGGCACGTGCCGATCGGAGCACCGTCGCGGGTTTGCATGGCGTGTCTGCGGATCATGGCTGAATACTCGGCTCTTCGGGCGTACCGATCCATGTCCATGGGCAACTCCGGGTTTTTTTGCAGGTCGGCCGCACACAAACACCCGGAAGCTCGGCTACCGCTGAGTCTTGTGCTCAAAGATCGTCTGCGAGCGCAGCACGATCCCCTGGTTGGCCCGCAGGTGGTACGCCTGCACATGGATCTCGTCGCAGTGCGTCTGGATATCAAGCATGGACAGGCACCGCCCGGCGTCATCCTCCCAGAGGCGGATCATCGCTTTGGAATCGCGGCCGAAGGCCAGGAGCTCTTCAAACGTCGAGATATAGAGGTTTTCCGCGAGCGTTTCGGTCTGGACCGTGGTGATGTAGTTGAGCGGCGTGCCCTTGAAGGCGTGGTCGTAGTCGCGTTCGCCGGCGCACAGAAACGCCGTGACGACCCCCGTGTTCGGGAGGCCGCGGTCGAGATCGGTGAGCAACTCGCAGGCACAGAGCTTGCCGATCTCGAAGCGGAGAACGTGACTGCCGTCCATGAGCCAGGCCTCGAACTCGTACCCGTTGAGCCGCTCGACGCGGCGCTCCTGGAGGTCGAAAAACTCGGGGTGCAAAGCGCGATCGTACAGAATGATCTGGTAGGTTTGCAGGCTATTGATACGAGCAGACGTTTCCATGTGTGCCCTCGATTCGTTCGGGTCGGATGAGTTGACCGGTCAGGCCAAGGCTGCAGCGTGGCTCCGCCACAAAGGTTTGCAGACGCTTACAAACGAGTTTTTGCCTCAACCCCCCTGATACCCCCAGAGGTGGGCTCCACACCTTGTTGGGGTAGGGAACCACGGCAGGCACAACATATCAGATCAAAGGGGGGCAAGTCCAGAGAATTTTGCATACTCCGCCAGAAAAATGGATAAGCTGGGGGACGTGCCGAGGATGAAGCCACTCCGCAATGGACGCCAAACGCCAGCCAACCCGGATTCTCTCGAAACTCGCTCCTGGCGAGCGGATCGCGGCGGTTGCCTCGGCCTGGCTGTACGCGGCAGCGGAGGAGCGGTGTGCGTTCGGGTGGCTTCTGCTCGAACTGGCAGAGAAGGAAGACCGCGCGGCCCAGAACCGGTGGCGTCCCCGTACGCAGGATGTGGCCGACCGAGCGCTGGGTCTGCTCGCCAGTGGATGGACCGAGGTCGGCAGCGATGTGCAGAAGCTGGCGATCGCAGTGGGGCGGGGCCGGTGGACGGGCGCGATCGGGACGCTGGATGAGGAGCGTGTGCTCACCGCCGGACGAGCCCTGAGCGAACTGGCGATGGATTCCGACGATGCCGCGTTTCTGCCGGCGCTCGGACTGTTGCTTCGGCAGGGCCAGAGCAAGAGCGTGCACTGGTCGGCACGGGCGCTCCTGGCGTTGGCGCTGCGGCAGGTGTCGCCGATTCCCGCCGAGTGGCTCGGCCTGGGGAGCGACGCGGCGTTGCTGCGGCCGCCGCTCGATCCAGAGCCACGGGACTGGGTGCCCGCGGATGTACAGGCTTTGCTCGTTGCGGTGGCAGAGGGAGTCAGCGCGTTCGAGACGCACGGCCGTCGTGAGGTGCTGCTGGCGGCCTTGGTGTTGTTGGAAGGGCCCCGTCGCCGCCTGTCCCCGACCGATCCTCTCGCCGCGATCGCCCGCGATCCCGAGCGTGCTGCGTTTGCGACGTTGCGGACCGCGTTCCGCCGGGGCAGGGTGCCGCTGGCGAGACAGCGGGCGTGGGTCTGGCTGCGTGAAGACTCGCTGGCCGCGGCGTGTCTGGACCGCCTGGGCAGAGCAAAGACTCGTGCCGACCACGGGGTCGTGCTGGAACTGGGACATCTCTCGCTGGCACCGGCGCGGCGTCGTCGGCTCTCGCTGCTCTCGATCGCCACCCGCCCGGCGCCCGCTCGCACAACGCCGCCCGGCGTCTCGGGCGGAACCAGATTGCACCCCGAAGGCCCGCTGCCGGATCGTGCCGCGCTCGCCAGCCTCTCGGTGGTTGCCCGTCGGCAGTTGCCGAGGTGTGTCTCGGCGATGGAAGGCACCCGGGCTTCGACAGCGTTGGCGTTCGAGGGCTTGCTGACCGACAGCGATCCGGTCGCACGGCTGGCTGCGGCTCGGGCGGTGCCGGCGTCGGGGGTCCGAGACTACTGCTTTGATGCGGCTGCGCCCGTCGCAAGGCACGCGGCGCTCCGCGCGTGTTCGGTCGGGATTGCCGAGTCGTCCCGGTCGCGCGGGGGCGATGCCTCGCGGCGGCGCGATGCTCGCACGCTTGGTCGCTCGCCGCACGCGGCGGTCCGGGCGATCGCGCAGCAGGAACTTGACAGGGTGTGCGTCGGGCAGAGGTCGGCGCTCTCGCGTCTCGCGGCCCGGCGACTCTGGCACGCCGACCCGGCCGCGTTTGCCGAGTGGATGCGAGAGATGGTCGAGGGGCCGGTGGCGAGCGCTGTGGACGCGATCATGACCGCTCGGAGCATCGGCGCTGTCGCGTGCGTCGAGACGAGGTTGCTCTCGATCGTGCGCGATTCGATGGCGGATCCGGGCGGGCGCGACCCCAGGGTTGTCGCGACCGCCGTCGCGTGCCTGGGCGTGCTCTCGACCGCGAGGGTTGTCTCGCTGCTCGAGGGCTGCATGTTTCGCCACGCCGACCCGCGGGTGCGGAGCAACGCGGCTGAGGCGCTGGGAAGGCAGCGTCGTCTCCCCCCGGCCGCGCGGCTCGAGGGCAAGGTCTTCGACGACGAACACCACCGGGTGCGCGGCAGCGTCGTGCGCGCCGCGATGGCGATCGAACCGAAAGCTGGAAGCAAACAGGTCATCCACGCGATCGACGTGGTCACCGACATGCTGACCGACTCGCGACCCGCGCACAGGCTCGCGGGTGTGTGGGTGGTGCAGCGGTCGCTCGGGCCGGGCAGCGAAGGCGCGTTCGGCACCAGATGGGATCGGCTCGTTGGGCGGGTGCGGTGGCTCGCCGACGAGGACGCCGATGTTGCGATCCGTCGGCGGGCGAGCGTGATCACCCACCGCGTCGATGCGGCGATGGTCGGCCTGGGACCAAACTCGGCCGGAGCGATGACGCCGTGAACACTGCACTTGATCAACTCATTGCGTTGCAAAGCACAAGCGGTGCGGGCAGCGGCATCCAACGCGAATCGCCCATCCGCACCATCATCCGCCAGAACCGCGAGGCGGGTGTCGAGCCCCTGCAACGCACCGAGATCCCCACGATGCTGGTGGTCTGGTTGCTGGTTGCAGCGATCGTGCTCGGCATCACGGCGTGGTGGATCAACCGCCGCGCGACCCGGGCGGTTTCTGCCGAGGCATCCGCAGAGCGCAAGCTCGCCCGCGGGCTGCGGCTCGGCCGAGCGGCGCGGAATCTCCTGCCGGAGTTGGAACGGGCGACTGGCATCCCGACGCTGGCGCTGCTCGCGAGCAGGTCGGCCCTCCGGCGCGCCATGGAGATGCCCGAAGCGGGAAATCTGTCGGGCAAACCCGGCTGGCAGCGGCTCGAAGCGCTCGTTGCTTCGGCATCCGAATCGATGGAATACGTCAAACATACGGATTCCGTTTAGACCTTGTGCCTTGCCGTTTCCTGCTTCCCCTCCCGCGCCCCGCGGGAGGGGGTTGGGGGGAGGGTGCCTTTCTGCTATTGGTACGTTGGCTCCTCGCTGGCGCTTCGGGCTCGGTGGTCCTCTGCACGGTACCAACGCGCGAGCATATTTCGGAATATGTATCAGCGTTCAGATCAGTCCTTGCGCCCGCACGAGCGTCGCACCCGTGCGCACGTCTTCCACCCGCTGCGTGCCGCCTTCGCGTTCGACGACGAGATCGCACGCGAGACCGAGCTCGCGGTAGACGCCAAAGAACGCGTCCCAATCGACCGCGCCGCTGCCAGCGGGCTGTTCGGTACCCCATGTGCCGGGTGTCTTTGAGGGTGAGGCGTCCTTGATATGGATCTGCTTCACGCGAGGCGCGAGCGTGCGGATCGCGTCGATCGGATCGCCCATGCCGTAGAGGATCATGTTCGCCGGGTCGAAGTTGACCCCGACCGAGTCGGGCATCGCAGCAAGCAGGGGCAGCAGCGTGTCGGCGGCTTCCTGCCCGGTCTCAAAGGCGATCTGAATGTTGTGCGCATCGAAGAACGCCACGATCTGCCGACAGCGGTCGATGAGTTTGTTGCGCTCCGGGTCGGCGGTGTCGTGGGGAACGAATCCGATGTGAAAGGTGACGAGCCCGAGTCCTAGCCGGGCGGCGAGTTCGGCATTGTCTTTTGCCGCTGCGAGGTTGGTGTCCCACGTCGAGTCCGGGCGGACGCCCCCGGTTTCTTTGATGGTGTCGAGCGTCGAGTAGTCTTCGCCGGCCATCTCGATCATGCCCGAGAGTATGGTGATTTCGGCGTCGGCCAGCGTTTTGACGGTCTGGGCTTCGTCCCACTCGCCCCGACGGATCGGGTCGAGCGCGAGCTGCACCGCGTCGAGGCCGCAAGCGTCGACCTTGGCAGCAAGATCGGCCGGCCCGGTGGGTTGCAGCGACCATGAACAGACAGCGAGCCGGGGCATCAGACCGCGGTCTCCGCCTCGGCGGTGGTGTCACCTTCTGGCGTGTGTTCGGTCACGTCGGTCACGGAGGGTTTGACCTTGTCATGGAAGAAGAGGAAGAAGACGACCATCACCGCCGCAGCAAAGAGGGCGGGCGCGAGCCAGACCTTGTCCCACGCGATGGTGCTGAGCAGCACGCCATCGGAGGTCGTCTCGGTGGTTGTGTAATGCCCTACAAGCCGCCCGGCAGCTTTGGCCCCGATGAACATGCCGAGGCCCTGGGTGATCAGGACGAGGAAGCCCTGCACAGCTCCGCGGTGTTCGGGTTTGGCTTTCTTTTCGGCGTAAATAAAGCCGGTGACAAAGAAGAAGTCGTAGCAGATGCCGTGAAGGATGATGCCGCTGAGGACCATCCACTTGACGTGTTCGGTGCCGCCGGAATCCCATGCCTGGGCGAACAGCAGATACCGGAGCACCCACGCGCCCATCCCGATGAGCAGCATCCACTTGACACCGAGCCGGACAAAGAACAGCGGCATGACAAGCATGAAGACGATCTCGGACATCTGCCCGAAGCTCATTGTTGACCCGATGCTCTTGAAGCCGACCTCGCCGATGAACTGTCCCGCGAAACTGTAGTACGCGGCGAGCGGGATACAGACCAGCAGCGAACAGATGACAAAGACCGCAAACGAACGGTCTTTCATCATGGCGAGCGTGTCGAGCCCGAGCGCGTCCCGCACCGAGAAGGGCTTGCCCTTTGAGGGCGCAGGGGTGCTCGGCAGCAAGAAGCTGAACGCACCCATCGCAATACCAGAAGCACCGGCGACATAGAACATGCTCGCCGAGACGTCGAACTTGAGGCCGGAGATTACAAAGCCCGCAACGATCCAGCCGATCGTGCCCCAGACACGGATGAGCGGGAACTGCCTTTCGGGGTTGGCCATGTTGCGGAAGCTGAGCGTGTTGGTCAGCCCGAGTGTCGGCATGTAGCAGAGCATGTGGAGAAGCACCGCGGCGAGAAAGAGGTTTGCCGATTGCCCGGCGGCGAGCGGCGCAAGCAGCAGCAGTACCCCGCCGATCAGGTGCATGGCCCCGAGCACGATCTGTGTCGGAAAGAACCGGTCGGCAATGAGCCCCAGGAAAAACGGGGAGATGATCGCGGCGATCGGGCCGAGTGCGTACGCGGTGCCGATGGTCTCCGGAGCCATCCCGCTGGCGTTCATGTACGGCCCCATCGTGACGTACCACGCCCCCCACAGGAAGAACTGCAGGAACATCATCATCGAGAGCTTCGCGGTGAGCATGGGCCCGGATCGAGTCGTCTGTGATGTCATCGGGATACCTTTCGTGTCGCCACTCTCGGGCCTTCATCGCCGCGCGTCGTGCGATACAGGCCAGAGCCGCCAGCGTAGCAAAGGGCCCGCGTGCGTGCGGCAGGGTGGCTTTGGTCGTGGCGCGTGGGTGGTCAGATCAGTTCGGTCCTGCCCGGCATCGGGACCGGGGGCATCTCGAGCGGGCCGAACTCATACGCCGGTGGCGTGAGATCGAGCTTGGAGTTGATGGCAAACTCGAGGGTGACCTCTTTGCCGGTGTAGGCGCTCATGCGGCCCATGATCGCGGTGAGCGTGCTCTCGGCGACGCGGCGCAGCTCGTTGATGCGCTCGCCCGAGCGGATCGCGTGGATGAGGTCTTTGTGTTCCTGCACGTAGGGGTTGGTCTGCTGACCCTCAAACTTCCAGGCGTTCGGGCCTTTGATCTCGGCAAAGGAAGAGGAGGTCCTGGCCGTGCCATCGGTGCCGCGGACTCGCTCTTCGACGCGGTTGGCGCAGCCGTTGGTCTGCCGGCACATGCTGGTGAGGACAAACCCGTTGGCGTATTCGTACTCGACCGCGAAGTGGTCGAAGATGTGGCCGAACCGCGGATCGGTGCGGACCTGCCTTCCGCCCATGCCCATGGCGCGGACGGGCGGGCCGCCGTTGATCCAGTTGATGACGTCGAGGTTGTGGACGTGTTGTTCGGTGATGTGGTCGCCGCTGAGCCAGGTGAAGTAGAGCCAGTTGCGGAGTTGCCATTCCATATCGCTCATCTCGGGGGTGCGGTCTTTGCTCCAGAGCTCGCCCATGTTCCAGTAGCAGGAGCCCGAGATCGGGCGGCCGATCGCGCCCTCGGTGATGCGTTCGATCACTTCGAGATAGCACTGCTCGTGGCGGCGCTGGGTGCCGGCGACGGTGCAGAGGCTGCGGCGTTCGGCTTCCTTGTGGGCGGCGAAGACGGCGCGGATGCCGGCGGGGTCGACCGCGACGGGTTTCTCGGCGAAGATGTGTTTGCCCAGCGCGACGGCGGTGGAGATGTGCAGCGGGCGGAAGTGGGGGGGGGTGGCGAGGATGACGTAGTCCACGCCCTGGCCGCAGAGGTGGAGGTAGGCGTCCCAGCCTTTGAAGCAGTCGCGGTCGGACGCGGTGATGCGGTCGCCCCACTCGGCTTTGAGCGAGGCCCGGGAGGTCTCGATGCGGTCGGGGAAGAGGTCGGCAAAGTGGGAAATGACCACGTCGTCGTCGGCTTCGAGGGCGTTCCACGCCGCCCCGGTGCCCCGGCCGCCGCAGCCGATGACGCCGACCTTGATTGTTTGCCGGGTGCCGCCGGCCCAGGCACGATTGAGAGGCGAAGCAAGCGATACGCCAGTCAGCCCTCCGCCAACAACCGCGGCCGCGGAGAGGCTTGAACTCTGGACAAAGCGGCGGCGGGAGACGTTCTTCTCGGTGGTCATCGGTCGGCTCCGTGTGAGCGGGTGGGGGTGGTGGGGGTGGTGCACACCGGCTGGAAGCCGGTGCCACAGGGGGAGGTGAGCGTGGGGTTAGAAGAACTTGGTGCGCCCGGGGATCGCGACCTCGACCTCAGGAGCGGGGGCGTCCATCGCGTAGTTGTCGGGCCCGAGTTTCTGCTTCGAGTTCATCGCCTGCTCCCAGGTGATGACCTGCCCGGTGTAGGCCGCCATGCGTCCCATGATCGCCATCAGGGTGCTGTAGCACCCGCGCTGCCCGTCGTTGAGCCGATCGCCCGACCGCACCGAGGCCCACAGCTCGTCGTGCTCGTTCTGGTACATGTCTTTGGCGCGTCCCTCGAAGTGCCAGGTCCGCTCGCCGGCGAGGTTCTTGGTCTCGATGTTGTTTGGGGTCCACCCGTTGATGTACGCCGAGCCGTTGGTGCCGTAGACGTAGTCGGAGTTGTCGCTGGGGGTGCCGTCGATCTGGCGGCTGGTGTGGAAGGCGCGCTTGCCGCTGGCGTACTCATAGACCGCCGCGAAGTGGTCGTAGACGTCGCCGCGTTCTGGGCCGAACCGCGCGGCCCGGCCGCCGTGGCAGGTGACCTTGGTCGGCAGCTCATCGCCCATCGCCCAGGCCATGCGGTCGACCGAGTGGATCGCCTGCTCGACGATGTGGTCGCCGCTGAGCCAGTTGAAGTGCCACCAGTTGCGGAGTTGGAACTCCATGTCCGACCAGCCGTCCTTGCGGGGGCGGACGGGCAGCGTGCCGGTGTTGTAGGTGGTGTGGACGGTGGTGACCTCGCCGATGCTCCCGTTGAGCACGTGGTCAAACCCGGCCCGCATCGCGTTGTGGTAGCGCCAGCAGAACCCGATCTGCATCGCGAGGTTCTTGGCTTTGGCCTGCTCGGACGCGGCGAGCACCGCCCGGATGCCCGGGGCGTCGACCGCGACGGGTTTCTCGGCAAAGACGTGCTTGCCCGCCGCGACGGCCGCGGCGATCTGCACCGGGCGGAACTGCGGCCAGGTGGTCAGCAGCACCGCGTCGACCCCGCTGTCGATGACGGCTTTGTAGCTGTCAAACCCGACGAACTTGCGCTCTTCGGAGACCTGCATCTTGTCCCGCCACGCCGTCCCCGTGCCGTCGTCCTCGTCCATCCCCGCCAGCTCATGCTCTAGGCTCTGCTGGGACGAGTTGACCCGCTCGGCGAAGATATCGCCCATGGACCAGAGGACGTTGCCCGGGTCGGCTTTGAGGGCCTGCAGCGCGGCCCCGGTGCCGCGTCCGCCGCAGCCGATGAACCCGATCTTGAGTTGGTCGGACCCCCCGGCGTGAGCCAGCAGGGGCTTGGCCACCGCCGACGCCGCTCCAACACCCGCGACCGCGGCGGCTGTGGTCTTGACGAAGCTGCGGCGGTTGAGGGTGGAATCGATGGTGGGGGGGGGACTCGGTGGGGGTGGGGGGGGTGGGGGGCATGGGAAACTCCGTTTCGATCGGTGCCTGCGTGGTGCCTGCGTGGTGGGAGCGTGGTGGGAGCGTGGTGGGGGCGTGGTGGGGGCGTGGTGGGGGCGTGGTGCTCTTTGGTGAGAGGCGGGTTCTTGAAGAGGTGTTGTACAAGAAATCCTGTCGGTTGTGGCTTCTCGAACGCCTGTTTTGGTCTTCCAGGCGACAGTTTTGTGCTCCGGAGCGACAGATTTGCTCTCCGGAGCGACAGTTTTGTTCTTCAGAGCGACAGCTTTGTCCTTCGGAGCGACAGCTTTGCTCTCCGGAGCGACAGCTTTGCTCCATATCACAGCAGTTGTGCCCTCCAACGCAGCAGTGTTGTTCCAGAAACTCCATATCTGGACCAGTATTCGCCCCGGGGAACCCGGATTCAGCGACCCGAGGCGGGATCGAAGGGCGTGTCGGTCGGAGAAAGGGCTTCATCAGGTGAAACTGATGGGTTTGTGGGGTCGTCGGGCACACACACCGGGCGAATCCCCACCCAGGTGCAGTCGGCCAGCCACCAGATGCTCTTGGGGATCTGCGGATCAGTCGAGTTCCAGCTGCGGTGAGGACGCTGGCGGGCCTTCGGCGAAAGCAACTCGGGCTCGTCCATGTACGACCCGCCCCGGGCGACGGCCCCGCTCCGGACAGCAGGGTCGGCGTGGGGGTCGGTCGTACACCACTCGCCCACGTTGCCGAGCAGGTCGTAAAGCCCAAGGTCGTCAGCATCTTTGGTGGCCCGGGGACGGGTGGTGTCGTCGGTGTTGCCCAAGTGCCAGGCGCGGGCGTCGAGGTTGTCGGGTGTGGTCCCGGATTGCTCGGCGATCGCCTCCCACTCGGCCTCGGTGGGCAGGCGGAAGGTGCGGCCGGTCTTGTGCCCCAGCCAGGTGCAGAACTCCTGGGCCGCGAGGTGGCTCATCCCCATCGCCGGGTAGTTGGTGTGCCCCCAGCCCCGGTCCATGTTGATGTAGGGCTTGGTCGGACGGGTGACGCCACCCACCATCCCCGCGTCGTCCGGCATTGCGGGGTTCTCCTGATCGAGCCCGTGGACGTAGGTGTCGTAGAGCGGCCAGGCGATCTCCCGCCGGGTCACGAGGAGGGTGGTGCCGTCGGGCATCTCGACTGGGACAAGCTCGATCGAGAGGGTGGTCTTGGGGATCTCGACCACGATCGCGGCCGTCCCCACCCCCGCCCCCACCCCCGCCGCCACCCCCGCCGCCGTCTCCGCCCCCACCCCCGCCGCCGTCTCCGCTTCCGTCTCGACGGCCGTCACTTCGGACTGGGCAAGCGCCCCGCCGCTCACGGCGAGAGCCCCAAGGATCGCGGCCAGTGCCGGGCCCGCATACCGTCCCGCCGTGCGTTTCTCATGTGGCAAACTGTTGAACATGGTGGTGCTGATGCTCCCTCTTCTGGTGGGCCTTGTGGTGGGGGTGGTGGGGGTGGCCGGGCTTGGCGGCTGTGCGCGCGGGTCCTCTGCGTCTCTCGAACGGTTTACCTACGCCCAGCTCCATATGGGCTCAAAGGCTCGCATTGTGCTCTACGCCGAGGACGAAAGAAAGGCCCGGGCCGCGGCGGGTGCCGCGTTTGCACGCCTGGCCGAGCTCGACGCCGCCCTCAGCGACTACAGACAGGATAGCGAAATCAACCGCCTTTGCGCGCGCGGTGTGGGGGGGGCGGGTGTTTGGACGCCGGTTTCCGACGATCTGTTCCGTGTGCTCGCCCGTGCCGACGAACTCGCCGGGCTGACCATGGGGGCCTTTGACCATACTGTCGGCCCGCTCTCGGCGTTGTGGCGCGAAGCCAGGCGGAACGGGAGCCTCCCTCCGGCGTCAGAGCTGGAGGACGCGATGCGGCGCGTCGGGTGGCGGCTGGTCCGGCTGCACCCAACTCGGGGCCGTGGGGGGGGCGAAGTCATGCTGGAACAGGACGGGATGCGGATCGACTTTGGCGCCATCGGCAAGGGGTTCGGTGCCGACGAGGCGTTGCGGGCAATGCGGGGGCTCGGCGTCGAGCGAGCTTTGGTCGAGCTCGGGGGCGATATGGCGGTGGGCGACCCGCCGCCCGGTGAGTCGGCGTGGCGGATCGAGATCGAGACCGGGTACGGGTCGGGGGCCGGAGCGGGGGGGAGGCCGGTTGTGCTTGTCGCCAACGCCGGGGTCGCAACCTCGGGCGACACCGAGCAGTACATAGAGCTCGGGGGCGTAAGATACTCGCATATTCTGGACCCCCGGACGGGCGCCGGCCTGACCACCAGAACCGCGGCGACCGTGGTCGCCATCGACGGGGCGACGGCCGACGCGCTGGCGTCCGCGGCGTGCGTGCTCGGCTCTGAACGGGCCCGCGAACTGCTTGAGAAGATTCCCGGGCTCGGCGTCCGAATGATGGTGGACGGCGTCGAGAGCCGATTTGGACCAGAAGCACACCGCATCGAATCAACACACGAAAACCACTGAGGGAGAGCGAAGATGACCGGAACGACACCAATACCCAGACGCGAGTTTCTTGAACGGGCCGCGGTCGCGGGCGGACTTGTGGGGGGGCTCGCCGCGTCACTGCCTGCGGCGGCGTGGGCGAGAGTACCCGGCGCCAACGAGGTCATGAGCATCGGCGTCATCGGGTGCGGCCCGCGCGGGCAGCAACTCGCGCGGCAGTTCCGCCTGCGCGGCGAAGCCAAGAGTGTCTCGGTGGTCCGCGTGTGCGACGTCTACCGCCCACGGCTGCGGGCGGCGACCGAGATGCTCGGCCTGGATGCGACCGGGGGGACGATGGAGTACCGCGAGATCATCGACGACCCGAATATCGATGCCGTCGTGATCGCGACCCCTGACCACTGGCACGCGAAGATGTCGATCGAGGCGCTCGAGGCTGGCAAAGCGGTCTTTGTCGAGACGCCTCTTTCACACACGATCGAGCAGGCGGTCGCCATCCGCGACGCGGTCGATCGGACGGGCGGCACGTTTGCCGTCGCGGCGCAGCGGTGCAGCCAGGACAGGTTCTGGCAGCTCCGCCAGGCGCTCGCCGAGCAACGGATCGGGCGGGTGACGTGGAGCCAGGGGTCGTTTGCGATCAACGGCCGGATCCCGATGTTTGCCCGACCCAAAGAGGGCGGCGTCTCCCCGAACCTCCGCGCCAACGAGTTTGTGTGGTGGGACCGGTGGCTCGGGACCGAGTGGGACCTGGCCCCGGACACGCCGCTCTCTGAGGACAGGTTCTTCCGATACCAGAAGTACTACGACTACAGCAACGGGATGGCTGGGGAACTGCTCTTTGGCGTCCTCGCGCCGATGTTGCTGTCGATCGCGGGGGCGCGGGGGGAGCAACCCAGGCGAGTGGTCAGCGGGGGAGGGTTGTACAACTTCTTCGACGGACGCGAGACCCCCGACCAGCTGATGGCCGTGCTCGATTTTCCCGGCGAGCACTCGATCGTCATGGCGGCGTCGGGCACCAGCAGCAAGGGACTCGAGATGACGTTCCGCGGGCGGCACGGCTATGCGACGGTCAACGACGACGTTGTCCGCCTGCAGGAGGACGGGGCGTTCTACCCCGAGTTCCGCAAAGGCAGCAAGGACATGATCGACGCGGGGATGAGCCGAGACGCCAAGGGGCGGTGGATCCCGACACCCCCCGCCGGCGAGGTGGGCTATGAGCTCGAGATCGGGAAACGCCCCGACGTGATCAACAACTTTATCGAATCGGTGCGCGGCGAGGCCGACCCCGACTGCGGGATCGACCTGGCGTTCGCGGCGATGCTCGGGGCGCGGATGATGGCCGAGGGGCTGCGGCTCAACCAGGTGATGCTGTGGGACAAGGACGCGCAGGCGATGGCGTCGGTCTAGCACAGTGTACGAGCGTTCGCGGCGAGAAAACATATAGTGGTGCCGGCGCAGCATCTGTGCTGCGCCGAGCTGGGAGATACTCATGCGAGGTCGTCTGTTGCAGTTTGTGGTTGGCGTTCTGCTTGTTGCCCAGGCGGCGGTCGTGTCGCTGCACGCGCAGCCCCAAGCGGAGTTGATCGCCGATCGGGTGGTGCGGTTTTGGGATATTGATGTGCGGACGACCGACCTCGAGCCGTCGGTGGCGTTGGTCCATCCGTTCCCGGGGATCGCGCCCGCGCCGGCCGACTTTCCTCTCGAGCCGATCTTCTTTGAGACCGACGAGGGCGAAGAAGGATTCGTGATCGAGATCGAGCCGGGGACCAGCCTCTACGGCACCGGGGAGGTCGCCGGGCCGCTCCTGCGCAACGGGCGGGTGATCGACTGCTGGAACTACGACGCGTACGGCTACGGGGACTCGACGCCGCACCTCTACCAGAGCCACCCGTGGGTGCTCGCGGTGCGGCCCGACGGCAGCGCGTTCGGCGTGCTCGCCGAGACGACGTGGCGGATACGGGTCGACCTGGCCTCGGCGATCGAGATGATCTCCGACGGGCCGGACTTCAGCGTGATCGTGATCGACCGGGACTCGCCGCAAGAGGTCGTCATCGCGCTGGCCGAACTGACCGGCACGATCGAGATGCCCCCCAAGTGGGCGATCGGGTACCACCAGTGCCGGTACTCGTACTTCCCGGATTCCCGGGTGATGGAAGTCGCAAAGGGGTTCCGCGAACGGGGCATCCCCGCCGACGTGATCTGGATGGATATCGACTACATGGACGGCTACCGCGTCTTCACGTTTGACCCCAGCGGGTTCCGGTCACCCCGTTACCTGATCGGGCAGCTCGCGGAAATCGGGTTCCGCAACGTGTGGATGCTCGACCCGGGGATCAAGGTGGACGACGAGTATTCGATCTACACCAGCGGCCTGCAGAAAAACGTGTGGGTGAAGAAAGCCGCGAGCAACGACGACTATGTCGGGCAGGTGTGGCCGGGCGATTGTGTGTTCCCCGACTTTACCAACCGCACCGTGCGCCAGTGGTGGGGGGGGCTTGTCCGCGGGTTTGTCCGGCTCGGGATCGACGGCGTGTGGAACGACATGAACGAGCCGGCGGTCTTCGGCGTCGAGAGCAAGACCATGCCGCTGGACAATGTCCATCGCGCCGACGAAGACCTCGGCGGGCAGGGACCGCACGCGAAATACCACAACATCTACGGCATGCAGATGGTGCGGGCGACCCGCGAGGGATTCATGACGGCCTACCCGAACCGTCGCCCGTTTGTCTTGAGTCGGGCCAACTTCATCGGCGGGCAACGCTACGCCGCGACCTGGTCGGGCGACAACACCGCGGACTGGTACCACCTCGAATCGTCGGTCCCCATGGTGATCAACCTCGGGCTCTCGGGCAACCCCTTTAGCGGCCCGGATATCGGCGGGTTTGCGGGCAACGGCGACGGGGAAATGTTCGCCCGGTGGATGGGCGTGGGCGCAATGATGCCCTTCGCTCGAGGGCACACCGGCAAGGGCAATATCGACAAAGAGCCCTGGTCGTTTGGGCCGGAGGTTGAAGCGACCTGCCGGCGGGCGTTGGAGCGGCGGTACCGGTTGCTGCCATATTTCTACACGCTGTTTCACGAGGCGCACGTGAGCGGCATGCCGATCATTCGACCGCTGTTCTTTCTGGACCCCGCCGACCCGGCGCTGCGGTCTGAGGACGACGCCTTTCTGCTCGGCGGCGACCTGCTGGTGGTGCCCGCGTTGACGCCTAACCGCGACCGTCGGCCCGCGTTGCCGGCGGACTTTGCGACGGCGTGGCGACCGTTTGGGTTTGGCGACCTGGACGACCCGGACCTGCCCGAGTTGTACCTGCGGGCGGGGTCGATCGTCCCGAGCGGGCCGGTGTTGCAATACACCGGCGAGAAGTTTCTCGACCCGCTCACACTCCTTGTCGCACTCGACGAGGACGGCACCGCGATCGGCACGCTCTACGAAGACTTCGGCGATGGGTGGGAGTTCCGCGACGGGGAGTACCGCCTGACGACCTTCAGCGCTGTCAAGGAAGGCGCATCGGTTGTGGTTCGTGCAATCAACCGCGAGGGAAGATGGACCGCTCCGACGCGGGCGGTGCGGGTTCGGCTGATCATGCCCGACGGGCGCGAACTGACCGGCACCGGGCACGCAAACGAGGACATCGTCATCGGTCTCGAGTAAGACGCAAGCAAACGAAAGCGGAGAGGGGGGGATTCGAACCCCCGGTGACGCGAAGCGCCACACCGGTTTTCGAAACCGGCCCATTCAGCCGCTCTGGCACCTCTCCGAATGGTCGATAGTGTAACCCCTGTGCTCATCCGGGGCGAGCCGGGAGGCAACGGTCAATCCGAATCCTGTGTCAGCAAGTCCGCCACTGCGCTCAGGATATCCTCGGGTTCGCTCATGCGGCCTGGGCCGACCCGGCGGCAGGCCTGCCAGCCGTCGCCTGGGCCGATGAACCGGAAGCCGTCGTTCCGGAGGGTCTCAACATTCCGCTGCGTGGAGGCTTGCGCCCACATGGTCGAGTTCATCGCCGGGGCAAGCAGGACCGGAGTCCGGGTCGGGTCCACCGCGCTGAGAATCAGCGAGACGACGTCCTCGGTCCGCCCGGTTGCCAGCCGTGCGAGGCAATCCATCGTGCAGGGGGCGATGACCGCCGCGTCGAGGGCCTCAGCGAGAGAAATATGCTGCGGGTCGTGGGATTCGAGGTGCTCCCAAGGAGTGGTATAGACCGGCCTGCCCGAGAGCGCCTGAAAGGTCAACGGCGTGACAAAGCGTGTCGCGCCGGGCGTCATCGCCACTGTGACAGACGCGCCACCCTGGGCGAGTCTGCTCACAACTGTCGCGGTCTTGTACGCGGCGATCCCGCCGGTTACACCGACAAGAACACGCTTTCCGGTCAGCGCCACTGGTCACCGTCCTCGATGTTGTGCTTGGTTATCCCGGCGTCAGGGCCCGGCGTCAGAGCAGCGGGGCATCGGCAGCCGCGACGCTCTCGTTCTGGGACGACTCGGAATCCTGCAACCAGCCAATGCTGATCTTGTCGTGGAGAATCTCCTCCATCACAATTTCCAGATCGGACCGGCCGTCACGCTCGACCAGCGGGCGGGCGCCGTCCATCAACTGAGCCAACCGGCGTTGGATCAGTGTGCACAGCTTGAACCGGCCACCGGCCTTGGTGATGAGATCGTCGCTCTTGAGCGCTTGAATCATGGGGCACCCTACTTTTATCCGAACTGCACCCCACCCGGCATCCGGGCGGCGATGAACTGATATAGTAGGCAGCGTTGGCGGCACAGACCCACCACCAACCGGAACGGCCGCCGGGCCTGCTCTGGGCGCACTGACCCTTACGGCCAGCGTTCAGCGTGTACTCGGCGGGGGAGGAACCCGGCATGACCGATCAGCACTGGAACTCGGGCGATCGGCTCGTCCACACCGGGCGCCCCGAGTGGGGGGTCGGGCAGGTGCTCGCGGCGACGTCCATGCGCCAGGACGGCAAGGACGCCCAGCGGCTCACGATCCGGTTTGACCGAGCCGGGACCAAGACGATCTCGACCGCGGTCGCGTCGCTCGCGCCGCCGGACATGGCTCCCCAAGCCGCGCCCGGCCGCCCGAAAGCCGCACATGCAGAACCCGCCCCCAGCCGGGCGGAGCTCTTGAAACGGATGGTCCGGATTCCGGACTCGGCCTCCGACCCCTTCCGCCCGCTGGCTTCCAGGCTGGAGGCAACGACGGGCTTGTACCGATTCAAGCCTACCGGCCGGCTTCTGCTCGACTGGGCGGCTTCCCAGACCGGGCTGGCCGATCCGCTTTCTACGTTTACCCGGCCGGACCTTGAAGAGGCGTTCAAGCGGTTTCAGGCCGGGCTCGATGCCCACCTCCGCACGCTCGTCCATCAGGCCCGCCGGGAGGAGCCCGCGGCGCTTGCGGGCTTGGGGAACAAAGTCACCCCGGCGGTGCGGCAGATGTTGACGCGGATGCTCACCGAGCGTTGACCTCACGCAACAGGCCGCACAATCGGCCAACCGGCTGGGTGGTCTGGGCGGGGGTTGGGATCGAAACACCAAAAATCACGAAAAACACAGCGATTTTCTCGGACCATGCCGCGGCCCGAGGCCGTGCCAGTGTCGCGGCCCTGCGGTTGCATCTCTCCCTTTCAGACACCACGGCGGCAACGCCTACATACCTGGAAGGACCCCGATGAACGACAACAGCATGGACGCCCAACTCGCCAAGGTTCTCGACAATGTTGAGGGCCTCACTCCCGAAGACCGTGAACGCATCGAGCGGTTTGCCAACGACACCCGCAACCGTCACGAGAAGATGCGGTCCACGCTGGGTGAGCTGCAGGAGTCGCTCGACCATCTCCGGCTCAGTGTCAAGTACCTGGTTTTTGATCTGGAAGCCACCCGGCGGGAGAACCAGTACCTCCGCCGGCTCATCGAGGCCAACGGCGACACCGAACGCGACGAGCAGGACGACTGATCCGACCCGCTTTCCTTCGCCGCCATCATTCCGGGCAGCCCCATCCGGGCTTTGTCCGAACGGTTTGCGCGAGCCTTTGCACCGTCGCTCCTCGGGGCATATGCTTCGCGCACAACCCGGCCCGGGATCGGGCCGACAGTTGGAGAGGTGGCCGAGCGGCTGAAGGCGACGGTTTGCTAAACCGTTATGTGGGTATTACCCGCATCGTGGGTTCGAATCCCATCCTCTCCGCTTCTCACAAGACGCCCCGCATGGTCGGGGCGTCTTTCTTTTTTCTGCTTGGTGCCGCGTGGAAAGGGCACCGGCCCCGGCTTCACGCCCGACTCGGCCGGGCTATGTCCCGGAGCAGTGGTCGCAGGCACCGACGAGGGTCAGCTCGTGCCCGTGGAGCTCAAACCCGCTGGGGAGGAGGCGGTCGAGCCCGCCGACACAGCCTCGGATATCAAAGACCCGATCGCACGCGGTGCAGTGAAAGTGATGGTGATGGGTCGCGGCGACATGGGCAAGCTCGTAGCGATCGGGCTGCCCGGGGACCGCGACTGCTGCGATTTCACCCTGCTCGGCGAGCTTGCGAATCGTCCTGTAGACGGTGCTCAGACCGATGCCGGGGACGGTCGCGGCCGCCGCGCTAAACACCTCTTGCACGGACATGGGACGCCCGGCGTCGGCGAGCACCGCCTCGATGGCGTCCTGCTGTCTGGTGCGGCGGCTTTCCACTGGTGCCTTTCAGCGCATGGGTGGCGGTATAGTTATTGAGAATTGTTGTCATTGTGGTCGTGTTCCGGGAAGAATCAAGACCGGAGAGAGAAACGGTTGGGCGTCAGTGACCTTTGCGATGCCTCCAGACCGAACGCCGCAAGAGTTTTTGCATGGAGGAAGCGCGATGTCCCATCCCGAGAAGCCCGCGGACCGGCTACAAAGACTGCCGTTGGCTGAATCGCTCGGCGAATCGGTTGTGGGTGACGTCGTCTCCGAAGCCGATATCCGCGTGCTGGTGGATTCGTTTTATGACACGATCCTGGCTGACGATATGCTCGGCCCGATTTTCGAGCGGCATGTGCAGGACTGGTCGCTGCACCTGCCGAAGATGTACCGTTTCTGGTCGACGATCGTCCTCCGCACCGGCCTGTACGCCGGGCGGCCGATCGAGGTGCACGAAGCGCTCCCCAACCTCACGCGGGCACACTTTGATCGGTGGATCGTTCTCTGGGAACGGACCGTCACCGACGTGATCCACCCGGATGCGCACAGGGCGTTCATGGTGTCGGCGCGGCGTATGGCGCGGTCGATGGCGTCCAGACTGATCGCTTGAAGTGATGGAAGGATCGGGGTGGGTATCCCGCATCGTGGTGGGTGTTCCGCTACAGTCTGCTATGAGAAAGTTTGCAGCCGTGTTGTTTGCGCCCCTGGTGATGTCGGGGTGCGCGTCCGAGGGCCCTGCCGGGAAAGCAGATACAGCGTATGTCTCGGCAACCGACGCGTGGCACGCTGCACGGGTCGAACGTCTGCGCTCCGAGACCGGCTGGCTCACGCTCGCGGGGTTGCACAAGCTGGAGCCGGGCACGCTCTCCATAGGGGCAGCGTCGGAGAACGATATCGTCATCGCGTCGGCACCGTCGCCGGTGCTGGGGACGATCGTCGTGACCGATGGGAGTGTGGTGTTTACCGCTGCGGGCGCTGCAACGGTGGAGGTCTTTGAAGCCGGCCCGCCGGTTGGAGTCGCGACGATGCCGTTGGTGTCCGATGCGGACGGCGCGCCCACGGTGCTGACCTCCGGCGCGGTGCTGTTCCACGTCATCGAGCGCGGCGGCGAGCTCTTTCTCCGGGTCCGCGACCGCAACAGCCCGACGCTGCGCGACTTTGCCGGCATCGAGCGGTTCCCGGTCAACCCGCGGTGGCGTGTGACCGGGATGCTGATCCCCGAGCCGGGCGCAACCATCGCGATCACCAACATCCTCGGCCAGGTCGAGACGTCGCCGTGCCCGGGCACAGTCGAGTTTGTCCTCGAAGGGAAGACGCACCGACTCCGCCCGACCCAGCAAGCCGACGGCTCGCTGTTCTTCGTCTTCGCCGACACGACCAACGGCAAGGAGACGTACGGCGCAGGCCGATTCCTCGAAGCGGACGCGGTTGGGGCGGACGGGCGTGTGACTCTCGACTTCAACCGTGCGTACAACCCGGTCTGTTCGATGAGCGCGTTCGCGACGTGCCCGCTGCCGCCGGAGGGCAACAGGTTGGTGGTTGCGGTTCGTGCGGGTGAACGGCACGGGGGTTGATGACATCAGTTGAAATGCATGAAGCGAGCCAGTGGCCCGCTTCATGCGGTGCGACCTTGTCGCGGCGCTCATCAACGGTCATGGTTACGGGGTTGCGGGTAGTGTCCGCAGCGTGCTCCGGCATCGGGGTGGCTCGATGGACGGCACGCGATAACCGCATCGCCGCCTTGGGTTCCCTATGCCGTGCGCAGCTATGATGCCCACGTTGAAGGTGACCCGGCATGTGTTCCTGCATGAGGAATTGTGCAAGCAGATGATCGATGTGAATGAGACACTTCGCACGCTGGCGCCGACCAGACCCGTCTTTCACTCGGAAGCAGACTTCCAGCACGCCCTGGCCTGGCACATTCACAACCGGCATCCCGAGTTGAAGGTGCGGCTTGAGTACCGACCTGCAAGGATTGATCGCAAGGTCTATATCGACATCTGGCTTGAACGCGAGGGGGGTCTCTATGCGATTGAATTGAAGTACAAAACCCGGCGGCTCTCCACATTCGTTCACGGCGAGTCGTTCGATCTGCTTAACCAAAGTGCTCACGACTGTGCTAGATACGATGTCTGCAAAGATGTCAGCCGTGTTGAGTCGCTCTCGCCGAGTTATCCGGGTGTCATCGGGTGCGTTGTTTTCCTGACGAACGACCCCGGATACTGGCACCGCAGCAGTCGCGACGGAACCGTCGATGCCAACTTCCGCTTGCATGAAGGGGCAGTGCTGAGCGGCACCTTGTCTTGGAAGGACCACGCCTCTCCAGGAACGACGAGGGGGCGAGATGATCCCATCATTCTCAGCAGTGCCTACGCGGTTCGTTGGATGGACTACTCAGATGTTGGCGGATCGAGCGGGCGTTTCCGATCTCTGATCCTCGCGACACAGCCATCCTGAGCACTGTTGCGCCCGCATCGCGCTCCCAACCACCCCGGTTGCGACATCCAAGCAGAGACAAACCTCTGATAACCCCGGCGGGTGTCTTGGAGAGACCTGGAGAGACTGACTTTGGCCGAAACCATGCCGATGCGGGCCATGGGTCGCGCCCACCGGTTATCTCGGCTCATCGGGATCAGCGACTGGGCCCGCGATCGCCGGATCGCCAAGCCCTTGCCGTTCCTTGGCCTGCAACGCGAGAACGCCGACGCTTGGGGGCATCGGCGTTCACCGTGAACCGTGGGGCCGATCGCGTTTGCAACCGGCCGGGGAATAGT
>JAUZRR010000050.1 GCA_030950285.1 Planctomycetota bacterium
GATGTCGATATCCACGAGCCGCTGGACACGGTCAAGCTGACCGAGCTGCCCGACCGTTACGGTCCGCTGGCCTTCCTCTTTCCGACCAACGAGGAGCCGGTCTTCAAGGTTGACAGGCTCAGGGTCACCCGTGAGGCGGCCGACCTGCTCGCGGCCTGTTTCTCGCGGCTGTCGGCCCGCGAGGATGTGGGTCGGGAGACAGCCCAGCGGTTTATCCTGCAGATGCTCGTCGCCCTCTTCAGCGAGGACATCGGGCTCTTGCCCAAGTACTTCGTGACCAAGCTGCTCAAGGACTGCACCGACCCGCCCAAGGCGTTCGACCTGCTCGGGGGATTGTTCCGGGCGATGGCGACCAAAGACGAGGCCCGTGGGGGGCGCTTCAAGGAGATCGCCTACTTCAACGGGGGGCTCTTTGCGCACCCGGCCCCGGTCGAGCTCGGGGCCGACGAGCGGGCCCGGCTCTTGCGGGCGGCCGAGTTCGACTGGTCGCACATCAGCCCCGATGTCTTCGGCACGATCTTCCAGCACTCGATGGACGCCGAGGAGCGCCACGCGCTGGGGGCCCACTACACGACCCCCGCCGACATCATGAAGATCGTCACCCCCACGATCGTCCGGCCGTGGCGCGGGGCGATCGAACGGGCGACGACCCTGCGCGAGCTTGCCGCGCTCCGCCAGCGGATGTTCACCTTCCGCGTGCTCGACCCCGCCTGCGGCTCGGGCAACTTTCTCTACATCGCCTACCGCGAGCTCAAGCGGCTTGAGGCCGACCTGCTGGCGCGGATGGACGAGGTTTCGACGAAAAAGGACAAGACCCAGCGCGAGTTCGGCTTTGTCACCAGCAAGCAGTTCTTCGGCATGGACATCATCCCCTTTGCGGTCGAGCTGGCCAAGGTCACGATGACGCTCGCCCACAAGCTCTCGATCGACGAGCTGCATGTCGAGGAGAGCGCCCTGCCGCTTGATAACCTCGACGCCAATATCGTCTGTGTCGATGGTTTGATCGCGTCAGAACCGGCGGGGCTCGACGGCGACGACCAGAAGGCGTGGCGGACGCCGCTGCTCGATGCCGAGGGCAAGCCGGTCCGCACCGAGTGGCCCAGGGCGGATGTCATCATCGGCAACCCGCCCTTCAACGGGGCCAAGAAGCTCAAGCCCGACTTCGGGGCCGACTATGTGAATGCCGTACGGAAGGCCTATCCGAAGGTGCCCGGCATGGCCGACTACTGCGTCTATTGGTTTGCCCGCAGCGAGGGCCACCTGCCCGCGTGCAGCACCGCCGATCCGTTCGCGGGCCGGGCCGGGCTGGTCGGCACACAAAACATCCGCAACAACAAGAGCCGGGTGGGCGGGCTCGACCCGATCGCCGAGTCGGGCGTCATCGTCGAGGCCGTCGAGAACCAGCCCTGGTCGGGCGAGGCCAATGTGCATGTCTCGATCGCCAACTGGGTGCGGCTGCCGGCGGGGGCCACGCCCGAGAGCCTGACCGCCGAGCAAATGGCCGGGCTGGATATCCCCAAGGTGCGGCGGCTGTGGACCAAGGTGGACCCGAGGCTCGCCCTCTTTGACGATGCGGAGGGCGAGGGGAAGACGCGGAAGACGACGCGGGTGACCGGCAAGCGGGGCAAGACCCGGGCGGACAAGAGCTTCGAGCTGCGGCTGCGCGAGGTGGGGTGTATCAACTCGGCGCTGAGCGACAAGACGGATGTCAGCGGGGCGGTGAGGCTCCAATGCAATACCGAGCCCCAACGCATATTTCGTGGATTCGAGCCGGGGAACATGGGCTTTCTCCTCGAACCGCATGAAGCGCGTCTGTTGTTGAAGAAAGACCCCGGCTCCAGCCCCGTGATCTTCCCGTATCTCACCGGGCGAGAGATGGTCAGTGACGGCAAGCCTTCGCGGTTTCTGATTGACTTTCAGCGGTTGACCATGCCTGAAGCGCAGCGGTACAAGGGTGCCTTCGCCCATGTTCAGGCGCATGTACTCCCGCAGATGGAGGCACTGGAGAGCAAGAGGGCACGCGCTTCGGCTGGAGGTCAAGAGTTCAGTGACCGTGCTCGAAAGAGAGGTCTTGTCGCAAGGCTGGATACTTGGTGGCATCTCCGGCGGTGCGTCTCGGACACAGCCGATATGCTCAGGACGCTCGACAGGTACATCGTCTGTTCACTTGTGACGAAGCGCCCGATCTTCGTGTTCCAGTCTTCAGAGACACTGCCAAGCAATCTCCTTCAGTCCTTCGCTTTCGACGACGACTACTCCTTCGGCATCCTCCAGTCCGACACCCACTGGCAATGGTTCGTCGCCAAGTGCTCGAAGCTCACCGAGAGGTTCCGCTACACGCCGCGCTCTGTCTTCGACACCTTCCCCTGGCCGCAGTCGCCGAGCAAGGGGCAGGTCCGCGCGGTGGCCGAAGCCTCGCGGGAGGTCCGCCGCCTGCGCGACGAGATCCTCCCCACCACAACCGGCGGCCTCCGCGCCCTCTACCGCTCGCTCGAACTGCCCGGCAGACACCCGCTCAAAGACGCCCACGCCGCGCTCGATGCGGCGGTGGCGGCGGCGTATGGCTTCAAAAAGAGCGCGGGCGGCAGTGATGTGCTCGGCCGGTTGCTCGCGCTCAATCTCGAAGTCGCCGGGGCAATCACCCAAGGCGAACCAGTCACCCCGCCGGGGGTGCCCGCCTCGTTTGGCGATCCGGCCGAGCTTGTCACCGACGACTGCATCCGGGCGGGATGAGCCGAGAAAGGCACCCTCACCCCAACCCTCTCCCAGAGGGAGAGGGAGGAAGGCACCCCCTCCTTGGTACTCCAGCCCGTGGCTGCAAAGCCCCCACGCGAGCCCTTTGCAGGGGGAGGGCTGGGGAGGGAGCAAAGGCAGAGAGCCGAAGAGCAGGAGGAGAACGCGGTAGAGCAGGGGGAGATGGCGAGGATGGCCAGAGAGAGGGAGAAAGACACACCCGTCCGGCTCACCCTCTTTCACGGGCACAAAAAGTTCGTCCCGGAGGGACGAACTCCCCAAAGGCACCCCACCTTTCCTCGCTGCCTCGCTGCCTTGGTCCCTTGATCCCTTGCCTTCCTGCCTTTCCTTCGCGTCACTCCGCGATCTTCGCGTTGAAACTGCCTTTCTTTCTTTGCCTTTCTTCCTTTCCCCTCTGCCCTCCTGCCTTAACTCTGTGTCACTCTGTGTTCTCAGTGGTGAAACTGCCTTTCTGCCTTTTTCCCCGCCACCACTCAAGCCACCCCAAGAGCCCCCCGATAGCACACGCACCAAGAAACACCGGCCGCGGGGGCACGGTTCCCCGGGTCGGTCGAGTGGCCGTCGCGGCCGAACCTTAGATATGGAGTAATAACAATGGCAGAACTGCCAAACGACATCCTCGGCAAGCTCGAATACTTCGAGCAGCACATCCCCATCTGGGCGGCCGATCCCGCCGCCATCGGGCTTACCGCCGCGCAGATTGCCGATATAACATCGCTTACCGGGGCCATGCGCATCTCCTATAACAACGCGCAGGCCGCCCGCGCCGACAGCAAGAGCAAGACGGTCCTCCAACGCGAGGCGCTCGGCTCGATGCTGGGCCTCGGCACCGCCCTCATCGCCACCATCAAGGCGTTTGCCGATGCCAGCGGCAACGGGCCCGCCGTCTTTGCCGCCGCCCAGATCGACCCGGCCAACACCCCCGCCCCGACCGACCCGCCCGTCGTCGCGACAGACTTTATTACATCGCTGAAGAACTCCGGCGCCATCGAGATCGCCTGGAAGGGCACCACCGCCAACGGCACCTACTACACCATCCACCGCAAGCTCGATACCGAGACCGACTTCTCCCTCATCGGCAACGCCTCGGACCGGGAGTTTACCGACGCGACCATCCCCGCCGGCACCCCCAGGGCCACCTACTACCTCATTACCCACCGTGACAACCAGAACAGCGGCCAGTCCGAGCATGTCACCGTGAACCTCGGCGTCGGCGGCGGGATTGGGAGTGGGAGCGGTGGCGGCCTCGGCGACACCGGCGAATCGTCCGGCTCGATGGGGCTGGCCGCGTAAGAGAACGGCGCGAGCGCCCCACCACCACCACCACCACCGAACACAGAAGACCGCCCGGGCCCAGAGCCCGGGCGGTTGCCTTTATGCGCGTTCGCGGTGTGCGCGGTCGCGGTGTTTGCTGTCTTGGTGTTCACGCCTGCGCAGCCTTGCCGCGAGGCGGAGCGAGTTGCCCAGCACGGAGATATCACTCACCGCCATCGCCAGCGCCGCGATGATCGGGCCGTGGACGCCGAGCAACCCGAATGCTGCCGCCGGCATCGCCAGGCTGTTGTAGACAAACGCCAACGTAAGATTCTGCTTGACGGTGCGGAAGGTAAGGCGGCCGATCCCGAACACGTCGGCAAGCGCGTCGAGGCGTTCGCCGGGGATGACGACATCGGCGCTCTCGATCGCGATGTTGGTCCCGGTGCCCAGCGCGATGCCGATCCCGCCGTGTGCGCCGGCTTCGGCGAGCGCCGCGGCGTCGTTGATGCCGTCGCCGACCATCGCGATCGAGCCCCTGGACGCAGAGGCCGCGGCCGCGAGTGCGCGCACGTGCTCGACCTTGTCCTCGGGCGAGAGCCCGCCCATCGCACGCGCCGGGTCGATGCCCAGGTCTCGGGCGATTGCTTCGGCGACGACGGGCCGATCGCCCGAGAGCAGGTGGACCTCGATGCTGCGCTCGCGCAGCGTGGCGATCAACTCCCGCGCCTCGGCGCGCGGTTCGTCCCGGAACGCGATGACGCCGACGAGCACCCCGTCGGCCACCACCGCGCTGACGCTCACGTCTGCTGCGCTCTCGGGCAGGGCGATCCCGCGTTCCTCGGCGACGCGCGTCGAGATGATCTCGACCCGCTGCCCTCCGACCACCCCCGCGAGCCCGACGCCCGGGGTCTCGGTGATCTCGCCGGCCGAGGCAATCGTGAGCCGCCGCTCGTGCGCCGCTTCGACAACCGCTTTCGAGAGCGGGTGCTGACTTCCGGCGGCCAGCGCCGACGCCAGCATCAGCGTGTCGTCGGCGACCTCCACAACCCGCGGCCGCCCTTGTGTCAGCGTCCCGGTCTTGTCAAACGCCACAATCCGCACCGCCGACACACGCTCGAAAGCCTCCGGCGAGCGGACGAGGATCCCCTTGCGACTGGCGGCACCCGACGCAACCATCACCGCGGTCGGTGTCGCCAGCCCCAGCGCGCACGGGCACGAGATCACCAGCACCGTCGTCGCGCTGACCAGCCCGGTCGCCCAGTCGCCGACGATGAGCCCCCAGCCCAGCAGCGTGATGCCCGCCAGGGCCAGCACCGCCGGGACGAACACCGCCGAGACGCGGTCGGCGAGGCGTTGGATCTGCGTGCGCCCGGACTGGGCGCTCAGCACGATCTCGGCGATGCGGGCGAGCGTTGTTTCGGTGCCGTCGGAGCTCGCCCGCACGACCAGCCGCCCGGTGAGGTTCATCGCCCCGGCGACGACCGGCTCGCCCGGCGCCCGGTCCACGGGGATGGACTCGCCGGTGACGACGGACTCATCGAGCGACGAGCTGCCGCGCTCGATCTCGCCGTCGATCGCGACGCGCTCGCCCGGGCGGACGAGCACCAGATCACCCGGCAGCACGCCGTCGGTGGGGACGGTCTGGCCGGTCTGGTCGTCGAGCGACGCCAGGCGAGTGACCTCGTCGGGCTGGAGCGAGAGCAGCTCGCGGAGCGCCGACCCGGCGCGGGCGGTCATGTGCGATTCGAGCCAGTGGCCGAGGGCGATCAGCGTGAGCAGCCCGGCGGCCTCGGTGAAGTAGAGCGGCAGGTGTTCCGCCCCGCCGCCGCCGCCGCCGCCACTACTGCCGAGAATCTGCGTGAGGTTGTAGATCGAGAGCCCGATCGCGGCGGTCGCCCCGATCGAGACGAGCGTGTCCATGTTGGTCGTGCGGGCCTTTGCCGCCCGGAAGGCCGACGCGAAGAACGCGCTGCCGACAAACGCGAACATCGCCAGCGACGCGACCACGCCGATCCAGAACCCGACGCCGTCGGCCGGGCGGTGGATGTGGATGCCGATCGCCCCGCCGAACCAGTGCAGTGTTTCGAGGGGCAGCCAGACCGTCCCGCCGACGATGACGCGGGACTTCCAGCGTTTGACTGCCGCGAGGCGACGGCGCTCCATCGCGTCGCGGCGTTCGGCGAGCGACTCCCGCCGCTCCATCGGCTCGGCGGTAAAACCGGTCGAGCGGACCGCCTCGACCAGCGCGGCCGGGTCGGGCGGGGTGTCGCTGTCGCTGCGCACCAGCGCCATCGCCCCGGCGAGGCTCACCTCGGCGACCGCGACCCCCTCCACCCGCCGCAGCGCCGCTTCGACCTTGCCGGTACAGCCGGCGCAGTGCATGCCGTGGATGCGGAGGCGGGTAGAGGAACGGGCAGGGGTGCACACTGCTCCGGGGTCATCGCCCGGGGCGGGATCATGCGCGGGCTGTGCGGCGGTAGTCGGCACGTCATCTCCTCGGGCGGGCATCGAACGGCGTCACTGTATTCGCGCCAGTAAGGGTTTCACGATGAAGCTCCAAACTGCTGCTCGTTCCATCGCTCGCCGCAATCGCTCGCGGCCTCTCGCCTGACACGCAGAAGCCAGCGGTGAGCGAGAGGACATTCCTCCTCACGCAAGAGGGCGCTGCTCCTGCTCCCCCTCCCGCACACCGCGGGAGGGGGCTGGGGGGAGGGGGGCTGGGGGGAGGGGTGCCTTTCGCTATTGGTCAAACCCGCCCGAGACAGTCGAGCACGGGTACGCCATGACGGCCAGCGTGGGTGGCCGGGTCTTTGTTCGCGAATGGAAGGAAAGCCGTGTAACCTTCCACAACCGGCACGGATGCTGGCTGCAAGAACAAGGAGGTTGACACATGGCACAGAGAATCTCCACCATCTCGTCCACTCGCACGTTCGGGCTTCTCGCCGGGCTGGGGATTGCTGCGAGCGCGGCTCTCGGGCAGGCTTCTTCGCTTGTCTTTCGCGACATCGGCGACCCGGGCAACGAGGCGTGGCAGGACGACCGGTATCCCTTCCTGAAGTTCAACGGCCGGGGGCGGGTCGACTATCAGTACCGCATGGCCGAGACCGAGCTCTCGCTGAACCAGTGGGTCGAGTTTGTCCGCGCCTACGGCCCCCACGCCGACAACCCGATGGACCCGCAGCTTCTCGGCTA
>JAUZRR010000051.1 GCA_030950285.1 Planctomycetota bacterium
CGCCAAGCTCCTCGGCGACGCGATCGAGGCCTCGGTCTGCCCCGCCGATTTCAACGCCGACGGCGTTGCCAACACGCTCGATGTCGTCGCGTTCCTCAACGCCTGGGCCGCCGGCGACGGTGCTGCCGACATAGATGGGAACGGGACGGTTGACACCCGCGATGTGCTGGTGTTCTTGAACTTGTGGAACGAGGGCTGCTGAAGCGGTTTGTTGTTCCAAGGGCTGGTGTTCTACAGGCATCTTGTGTTCTTGAGTTTTTCGTGCCTCGCGGTTGTCCCCTTGCTTGCGCGAGGGGCTCTATGCAGGACAAAGAACGCGGTAGGCCTCCAGGAGAAACAAGGAACGCGGTAGAGCCCCTCGCGCAAGCGAGGGGACAACAACGACAGAGCAACCCGAAGAAACTCAATGACGCAAGATGCTCTCTGTGTGCGCAAAAAAGGCCCCCGAGCGTCGGTGGGTCGCTCGGGGGCTGGGAGGCCCGGGGCCCGGAACCGGCGTGAGACGCCGACTCGACAGACCCCGGTTGGTGGGGCAGTTGTTGTGTGTGCGAAGCGGTACTCTCGGCCGGCGCTGGTGCTCGCGTGCTCGCGAGCGGGTTTCCTCCTTGGCTTTCTTGCCCCTGGGGGTTGGCGGGTGCCTTACCCCTGGGTCTGTCTTCGCCGCTTGGTCCCGTCTGAGCGGGTGTGACGGGTGATCGGGTATTCCGTCCCAGTCACCCCGGCTTCATTCCGTTGTCTTGCCGACCCTCCCGAACGCCGGGCGTCGGCCGATTGCGTTTCCTTCACACACTGAACGAATCAACTGCACCCCATACTGTTGCCGCAGTTCAGGCACTTGTAACACGTGCCGCTGCGGACGGTGATTGTGCCGCACACATCGCACGGCGGCGAGTCACTCACGTTGTCGAGCGCGACCGAGAGCGTCGCGGCCTGCGTGGTCTGGTAGGTCACCCCTTCGGTCTCGACCCGTTCGGTGATGGACGTCGAGGACGTCACGACCGGGCCGCGCCGGGTGTCGGCCGGTTGCGGGTTGGCCGCTTGCGCGTCGGTGGTGATCCCGCGGTCGTCTGCACCGAGCCGGGCTGTCCGTCTGGTGAGGCGATCGTTGGGGACCGGCACCGGTTCGCCCGGGCGTTTGGGCGCGTTTGCCTCGCGGTAGCCGGGGATGAACTCCATCCCCACCCAGCGGAAGATGTAATCGACGAGGCTCTTGGCGATGGGGATGTCCTTGTTGGTGGTCATGCCCGCCGGCTCGAACCTCTGGTGGGTGAACTTGTTGACCAGGCTCTCGATGGGCACGCCGTACTGCAGCGCGACGCTGGTCGCGGTCCCGAGCGAATCCATGAGCCCGCCGATGGTCGAGCCTTCCTTTGCCATGGTGATGAACAGCTCACCCGGCTTGCCGTCTTCGTAGAGCCCGACGGTGAGATACCCCTCGTGCCCGGCAACGTTGAACTTGTGCGTGATCGACTCGCGAGTATCGGGCAGCCGTCTTCGCATCGGCCGGTGGATGATCTGTGCCGCCTTCTGTTCGACGGGTTTGGCTGCGTTCTCACCACCCGCAGCGATCGTTGCTGCAAGGTCCACCACCGCCGAAGCGACCTCGTCCCGCGCGTCGGACTCCCCCAACTCGTCCACCTCGTTCTCGAGATCGACAGCCTCGATTTTCGAGTCGGACTTGGTGCTCAACGGCTGCGAGAGCTTGCACCCGTCACGATAGAGCGCGTTGGCTTTGAGCCCCAGCTCCCAGCTCAGGCGGTAGCAGGCCGCGATGTCTTCGGTGGTCGAGCTGTTGGGCAGGTTGATCGTTTTGCTGATGGCTCCGGAGATGAACGGCTGGGCGGCTGCCATCATCCGAATATGCCCGTCGGCCGCGATAAACCGCACGCCGGTCTGCCCGCAGGCGTTGGCACAATCAAACACCGGCAGGTGCTCGTCCTTGATGTGCGGCGAGCCCTCGATGGTCTGCGTGCCGCAGATGGTCTGGTTGAGCGATTCGATCTGCGCGTCGGTGAGTCCGAGTGTGCGGAGGACGCTAAAGCCCGGGTCGGCTTTGGCGTGGTCCGGGTCGATCCCCAGCCGCTGCATGGTGTCGTCACCCAGCGACCAGACCGCGAACGCGAACGAGATCTCGAACACGCTGCGCAGCGAGTCGGACACCGTCTTCAGCTCGGCCTCGTTCAGCCCCTTGCCGCGGAGCCACTGGGCGAACGTCTGCCCGGGCTGAGCGCCTTTGACACCCTCGGGCAGCGGCACCTCGAGGTGCAGCGTGCCCAGGATCGACGTCAACACGTCCCGGACCTGCTCGGCTGAATAGCCCAGCGCCTGCAGCGCCGGCTGCACCGAGTCGTTGACGATCTTGAAATACCCGCCGCCGGCGAGCTTCTTGAACTTGACCAACGCGAAGTCGGGCTCGACGCCCGTCGTGTCGCAGTCCATCAACAATCCGATCGTCCCGGTCGGGGCGATCACCGTGGTCTGTGCGTTGCGGTAGCCGTGGCGTTCGCCGAACGCCAGCGCGTCGTCCCACGCCCGCGCCGCCCGCTCGGCGAGCACTTTCGTGTTCACGATGTGGACCGATTCGCTCGCGCACAAATCATGATCGATCGGCACCGGGCGGACCCGCAGGTCTTCCCATTCTTCCGCATCACGCGAGATGCCGTGCGCCGCGCGGCGGTGGTTGCGGATCACCCGCAACATGCCCTCGCGGTCGGCCTCGAACCCCGGGAACGGCCCGTGCTCGCCGGCCATGATCGCCGACTGGCGGTAGCTCCGCCCGGTCAGGATCGCGCTCAAGCATCCACACAGCGCCCGCGCTTCGTCCGAGTCGTAAGGCACGCCCGCCTGCATCGCCATCGCGCCGAGGTTCGCAAACCCCAGCCCGAGTGTGCGGTACCGGTACGAGAGCTCGGCGACCCGCTCGCTGGGGTAGGCCGCCATCAGGACGCTGATCTCGAGCACCGTGGTCCACAGGTCGATGCCGTGCTCGTACCGCTCGACGTCAAACTTGCGTGTCTGGGCGTCGTAAAATGTCAGCACGTTGAGCGACGCGAGGTTGCACGCGGTGTTGTCGAGGAACATGTACTCGCTGCACGGGTTGCTCGCGTTGATCCGCCCGCCGTTGGGGCAGGTGTGCCACGCGTTGATGGTGGTGTCGTACTGCACACCCGGGTCGGCGCACCGCCACGCCGCGTACACGATGTCGTCCCAGAGCTTGCCCGCTTCGTACTCCCGGGCCACCTCGCCGGTGGTGCGCCAGGTGGTCTGCCAGGTGCCGCCAGCGTCGAGCGTGTCAAAGAACGAATCGGGGATGCGGACCGAGTTGTTCGAGTTCTGCCCGCTGACGGTCGCGTACGCCTCGCCGTTGAAGTCGTAGTCGAGATCGATCCCGAGTCGCTCAGCCGTTTCACGGGCCGACTCGTCGCTCTCCTTGAGGTGCTTGAGCCCCTCGACCATCGCGGCGACCTTGACCTCTTCGCGGACTTTCCAGTTGACAAAGGTCTCGATGTCCGGATGGTCCATATCGAGGCAGACCATCTTCGCGGCCCGGCGGGTGGTGCCGCCGCTCTTGATCGCCCCGGCCGCCCGGTCGCCGATCTTCAGCCAGCTCATCAGCCCCGAGCTCTTGCCCCCGCCGCTCAGCCGTTCGCCCTCGGCCCGCAGTTTCGAGAAGTTGGTCCCGGTGCCCGAGCCGTACTTGAAGAGGCGGGCCTCGCGCACCCACAGGTCCATGATCCCGCCGTGGGCGACCAGGTCGTCCTGCACCGACTGGATAAAGCACGCGTGCGGCTGCGGGTGCGTGTAGGCGTCCGACGCCAGGAACACCTCGCCGGTCGCGGGGTCTGGCACATAGTGCCCCTGCGCCGGCCCGGTGATGCCGTACGCCCAGTTGAGCCCGGTGTTGAACCACTGCGGGCTGTTGGGCGCGCACATCTGGTGCACCATCATGTAGACGATCTCGTCGTAGAACGCCTCGGCGTCCTCGGGCGTGTCGAAATAGCCGTGGCTCTCACCCCAGAACCGCCAGCAGCCGGCGAGACGGTGGATCACCTGCCGCGCGCTGCGTTCGGGGCCGGTGATCGTGCGCCCATGCTCGTCACGCTTGGGCGTCGCGCCGCTGGTGTTGGGCAGCGCAAAGGGCTGCTCAAACTGCGGCACCCCGGCCTTGCGGAAGTACTTGCTGACCATGATGTCGGTCGCAAGCTGCGACCACCCCACCGGCACCTCGGCGTCGGGCATCTCGAAGACAACCGAGCCGTCGGGGTTGGAGATCTTGCTCGACCGCGTCGTCCACTCGGTGGTGGCGAAGGGGTCGTGGCCGGCGATGGTGAACTTACGGGCTACTTTCATCGTTGCGATTCCATGCAAGTCTGTTTCCACGAGAAGAGAGGCATCAAGGCACAAGGCATCAAGGCAGTCTGGCTCATCGGAGACTCCTGATGAGCCCGGCTAAGACTCGCTCGGCTTCGTCGAGCGTTGACTTGGTCGATTCCCAAGCCTCGTCGGTGATGTATTTCAGTTCCAACGCAAAGAGAAGCTGCGTATCGAGCTTGTAGATTTCGCCCCGGGCGGATTTGAGAAACCAGAGATAGTCCTGCGGATTGCCTGCCCCGTACCCGCGAGCGATGTTGGCAGCAACATCCACCGAGCCCCGTCGAATCTGCGCAACAAGCCCGAACTTCTCGGCATCCGGAAACTCGCCCGCGAGCCGATGCAGCGCGATGCCGAGCGCGAACGCCTTCTGCCAGGCGATCAGGTCTCTGTAGCTCTGAATGGGGGCGCTCATATCTCATGCCTTGATGCCACCTGCCTCGATGCCTCTCTTCTGATTCAACTTCCTAGTCCACCTTGGGCAATGTCAGCCCCTCTTGATCCTGATACTTCCCCGCCTTATCCGCGTAGCTCTTCTCGCACACCATGTCAGCTTTGAGAAAAACCAACTGCGCGATCCCCTCGTTGGCGTACACCCTCGCCGGCAGCGGCGTCGTGTTGCTGATTTCGAGCGTCACCTTCCCCCGCCACTCGGGTTCGAGCGGCGTGACATTCACGATCAGCCCACACCGCGCGTAGGTGCTCTTGCCCACGCACAGCACCAGCACGTCCCGAGGCACCTCGATGTATTCGACCGTCTCGCACAGCGCGAAGCTGTTGGGCGGGATGATGACGTACCGGCTGTCTGAATCGGTGTCGTGCCCGCCGGCGTTGTCGACATCGACCTCGACCATCATCTCGTCGCTGAAGCGTTTGGGATCGACGACCGCGACGTTGCCGTGGCGGGGTGTGGGGGTGAAGATCTTGAAGCGGCTGCCCACGCGGACGTCGTAGCCGTAGCTCGACACGCCGTAGGAAATCCGCCCCTGGCGCTTCTCGGCTGGCGAGTAGGGCTCGATCGTGACGAGCTCTCTGATCTGGCTGTCGCAAAGAACGGGCATGAGATCCAAACACTCCGCACGAGAATCCGAACATTTGCCTACTCTGCCTGAGTCTTTGGCAGACCGATCGCGCCCCGATTGACGGGTTACTCCCACGGGAAAGTGCGGGAGAGCCCGGATCGGATCACAGGCCGGAACAGCCGAGACCCCTGAATATGGCAAACCACCGAAAGCAAACCAGCCTCATCGAGACCGGCCGAGAGCATACCACTATACGTCGTGGTTGCAAGAGGGTGAACCCCCAAAATCGGGTAGAATTTTCTGTGGAGAACCTGTCGGCTCGGTTGGAACCCCTCGATAGGGCGAAAGTTGCGCCAAGCCAACGAAAGTTGAGAAAATCCGAGCAAGGCTGCTACCTCTTGCCTTTGAGTGTGGGAACATGTTTGTACAAGCGCACGCCGAAGCACCGCCTCCTCGCCCGACAACGGCGAATCGGCGCTCGCAAAACGGTGTAAACTCTTGCAAAATAGAAGGTTAGAGCACGACGAATCCCTCGAAGAGGAACCCGGCATCCACCCACCTCGCCGGGCACGCAGACGAATGGAGCCACACATGACCCGACACGGACGCACAAAATCCCGGCTCGGCCTCTCCGCGATCCTTTTTTTGGGCGGGATGCTGCTCGCCGGCGGCTCCGGCTGCGCGAACCAGGGCAAGAACCGCCAGGTCGAGCGGGTCGACATCACCCCCCGGGCCGTCCCCGCCCCGCTGCGGGGAACCGTGGGCAGCCTTGCCCAGTCCTCGGCCGGCGAGCCGATGATCATCAGCGGCTTTGGGCTGGTCGTCGGGCTCAACGGCACCGGCGGGGGGCTGCTCGACGAGCGGATCGCGGCCACCATGGAGCGCGAGATGCAGCTGCAAGGCGTCGGGCTCGGGTCCAACGTCGAAGGCACCGCGCTCGAGGACCCAGTCCTCCGCCGCCCCAAGACCGCCGGCGAACTGCTCCGTGACCCCAACGTCGCGGTCGTGCTGGTCCAGGCGGTCATCCCCCGGGGCTCGCCCGATGGGTATCCCTTCGATGTCTACGTCCAGGCGATGAACGCCAGCTCGCTCGAAGGCGGCCAGCTCTGGACCACGACGCTCCGCCTGGGCCCTCCCGGGGTCTTCGGCGGCATCCAGACCCGCGAGATCGGCAAAGCCGTCGGCGAGGTCTTTATCAACCCCTTCGAGGACCCGAGCGACACGCTCGGGGCCGAGGTCCGGACCGTCGGCCGCGTGCTGGCCGGGGGCGAGGTCTCCAACGCGATGCCGATCCAGATCCGCCTTGATACGCCCAGCCACCAGCGGGCGCGGCAGATCGCGTTCGCGGTCAACTCCCGCTTCCCCAACCGCGCCCAGGTCCGCGAGCCGGCCGCCCGCGGGTTTGACGACTCGCTGATCCAGCTCCACGTGCCGCCGGCGTACACCAGCCGCCCCAACGAGTTTCTTCGGATTGTCGAGCACCTCCCGATCGACCGGACGTTCCCGCAGGAACGGGCCCGGACCTACACCGCGGCGCTGGAGTCTTCTCCTGAGCTGCGTGAATCGATGATGTGGTGTCTGGTGGCGCTGGGCGATCCGTCGCTGCCCTTTATCCGTGAGCTGTACGACCACCGCGACACCGCGGTCCGGATGGCAGCGTTGCGGACCGGGTCGTTCCTGGATGATGTGCGCGCAGCCCCGGCGCTGCTCGAGATCGCCGGCATCGGCAGTGCTGCGGAGCGGAACGAGGCGATCGCGTTGCTCGGCGAGATCGACGGCGGGCCGACGGTCGATATCGGGCTGCGCGAACTCATCAAAAACTCCGCCCTGACCACCCGCATCGCGGCGTATGAGGCCCTCGCCCGCCGCGCCGAGCGGGCCGAGTATTCCCGCCTGTTGATGATCGAGGCCCGCCGACCTGACTCGAGCGGCATGGCCCGCACGCCCCGCGAGCTCTCGATCATCTCCCGAGCCCGCATCCCCGCCAGCGCCCTGCAGGGCATCCAGCGGGCGACGATCCCCGGCAAGTTCGTGCTCGACGTCGTGCCCTACGGCGAGCCGCTGGTCTATGTCACCCAGCAGGGCACCCCCCGCGTGGTGCTCTTCGGCGGCGAACTCGAACTGGTCCGCCCGATGCTGGCGTCGGCGTGGGACGACCGGTTCATGGTGATCGCCGACTCGGCCGCCGAGACCCCGCGTCTGCGGTACGAGAACTACCGCAACGGGCTGGTGCGGATTGAGCAGGTCTCGCCGAGCCTGCCCGACTTGATCGTCTTCATGGCGACCGACCCCAGGCCCGAGGACCGGGTGCCGGGGCTGGGGATGAGCTATTCAGAGGTGGTGGGGGCGCTGCACGCGCTCTACGACGCCGGGG
The DNA here is from genome assembly GCA_030950285.1 of Planctomycetota bacterium. Taxonomy (GTDB): domain Bacteria; phylum Planctomycetota; class Phycisphaerae; order Phycisphaerales; family UBA1924; genus PNC22. The sequence continues at coordinate 7,768 of JAUZRR010000051.1, forward strand.
CGACCCGGGCGGCGTTTGCCACCGAGACCGACAAGCTGATGGCCGAGCTGGTCGAGGCAGCCCGGACCGGGCAGGTGCTCGAGCGTCCCGAGACGCTGGCTGATCGGGACAAGCCGACCGAGTCTGACGACGGGCTGGTGGTGGACGTGTCGTATCTCAAGGCCGAGCGTGCCCGCAAGCCGCAGGTGGTGCCTCTGGCGCCGAAGGACTCGAAGAAGTAGCCGGCGACTCGGGGGTTCAGGCTCCACACCCCCGGGGCGGGACACTCCGGGTCCCGTCCTTTCTCTGCGATCGCTGCGCCTCTGCGTGAGACCCGCCGGGTGCCCTATCCCCGCACGAAAGAACGCGGGGCCCTCTGGCCCCGCGTCCCGGTGCGGTTCTTTCTTTCGGGCTTTGCTTCACTCCCTCCCCCGCGCCCCGTGGGGGAGGGTTGGGGAGGGGGGTTGGATTCGTCGTCCGCCTTACGCCGCGATACCGAGGTTGCCTTCGTTCTGTCCGTCGTTGGCGGCGTTGTTGATCGCACCACCCGCTCCAAAGCTCACGGTGTAGTTGGCGGGATTGCCGCGGGCGGTCGAGCGGACGGCGGTGACGCGGTAGGTGACCGGGCCGGAGTTGACCGGGAAGGTGTTGTCAAGAAACTTACGTTCGCCGACGGTGTCGATGAGGGTCATAGGTCCGCCCTCGGTGCTGCGGCGGATCTCGTAAAGGGTGCCGGACGAGCCGGGCGGGTTGTCGTTCTTCCATGTAAGTTCGATCGCCCCGTCCTGGAGCAGAGCGACGTTGAACGCCTCGGGCGTGCCGGGGGGCGGGATGACGCCGGGGGGTGCCGGGGGCGGGACGTTGGCGAGCACATAGACATTCGGATCGTCGGTGGTCTCGGCAAAGGCCTTGATCGTTGTAATAAGATCGCGGCCGTCTTCGCTCATGATGTCGCTGGAGACGTGGAAACTGACCGTCGAGCTCTTGCTGTCGGCGCGGGCCTGCTGGGCGGAGTTGTAGTCAATCCGTGCCGCGGAGATCTCGCCTTGCAGCTGGGTCACCTGGGCCGCGGTGAGGCCGATATCCGTGGCGTTGATGAGCTACGCGGCGAGCCGCTGCTCGAACCATTCGATCTGCGCGAGGCGTGAAGGAGGCAGGGTGCTCATTGTCGGTTCCCTTCGGGCGGGGTTGGGGTGCCCGTTGTGGGGGTGCCCGTTGTGGGGATGCCCTTGTGGGGGGTCGGGGCGGCGCTCGCAGCGTCGCGGTGCCGAAGTCATCGGGCGGTGCCGCCGTGCGGTTGAGCGTTATCGGCGTCAACCCACGAGAATCGTGGAAGGCATGAAAGAAGAACCGGAGACCAACCCCCAACCCCCAACCCCCACACCCCCAACCCCCACACCCTTCACACCCTTCACACTCCCACACTCCCCACACCTCACGTTCCCGACATATCCCCCCACATTCCCCCCACATTCCCTCCACGTTCGCTGCGCGTTCGCGTGAGAACGCGGAAGGGACGTTGCCCGGGCTCGCCGCTGCGGCGGGGCAACCCGGCGTTATTGGACCAGTATCTGTAATGTTTGGTCCACGCGCAAGAGTGTTTGCTCCACGCGCAACGATGTTTGCTGGACGCGCAGGAGTGTTTGCTCCACGCAACACGATGTTTGCCGGACGCGCAGGAACGTTTGCGCCACGCCGAGGCGTCTTCGCGCTCCACAAGAGCGCATTCCCCCGTCCCCCGGTGCAGAAACAGCCCCCTCGGCAGCAGAGACAGTCTCCGCAGGCGCAAAGAGCGCACCAACCGCAGCAGAAGAGATATCAGCGGCCCCGCCGAACGGCTTTGCCCGTGCCTCAGTCGTTGCTGTTGGTGACGGCCTCGATGACATCGACCAGGTCGGCGTTGTCGGTGGTGCCGTCGAGGGTGGTGTCGGTGGGGGCGGCGATCCACGCCACGATGTCGTCGGGCTCGAGCAGGCCGTTGAGCGTGATGTCCTGGATGCGCCGGACGCGCATCACGAGGTCGTAGTCATGGACGGCCACCTTGCCAACGGACACATCGAGGTCGTCGCAATACAGGTAGTCCGTCTCGTTCTCGTCTTTCGGCTCGATGAGATAGTAATATCCCTCTGCAAACGGGCCATCGATGCGGACCTCGCGCAGGTTGCCGCCGGGGTGCATCACAAGCGTGAAGTTGGGTGCAATATCCTCAGTCTCCCACGCGCACGCGGCGGCCATCTGCCTCCGGTGAATCGTCACTGGCATCCCGGTCCCCTCGCACAGCACGGGGCCGTAATGGTGGAGCGTGACCGAGGGCAGGGGCTCGTTGGGGATGAGCACCTCGTCGATATGGATGCCGACGCACTGGGTTGGGTCGTAGCCGTCGAGCCCGGTGGTCTGGTTCTCGTTGACCTTGGTCGCCGTTGGTGTGCAGTCGTTGTAGTGCAGGTAGTACGGCACAAGCCCGACCGCGCCGCCGCCGATGTCCTCGGCGATGTTGTTGTAGTAGGGGACAGGAGCGAGCGCGGTGCTGTTGACGGCCACCGCGCCTGTCCATGT
>JAUZRR010000052.1 GCA_030950285.1 Planctomycetota bacterium
GCGGCGATGCCGTCGCCCCTCCGGGGCTCTCAAATGCAAGAACCCCCTTCACCCCGGGCTGCGCCCGGGGCAACGATCATGGCCCCCGCTGGGGGCCGGAGGCAGCGACACAGAGGCACCATCCTTTGGTCGCGGGGTGCCGGGTGGGGGTGCCCACGGCTTTGCGTGGGCAGGGTCGATGCGGTGCGCATCATGGCCACCCAGAGCTGTGGCCATGCCACCCGCCTCAAAGCCGCCGCACCTCGGTGGCACGGTGGGGGTGGCACGGGGTCTTTCCTCTGCGTCTCTGCGCCTCCGCGTGAGCATCCTTCAGGGCCCGGCCAGCCGTGCCGCCATCTTTGCCCCCGCCTCGACGCCCAGCGCTTCGGCCCGGCGGGCATAGCCCAGCGCGGCGTCAAGCTCGCCGATCCGTTCGTGCCAGATCGCGGTTTCCAGCTGCAGCTCGCCGTCGTCGGGCCGGGCGGCGGCGGCGGCGGCGAACTCGCGAGCGGCTTTGTCGGGCGTGCCCAGCAAGCCGTAGCTCTCGCCCATGACCCCGAGCACGTCGAGCCGCTGCCGCTGGTCGGCGGGGAGCCCCTCCAGCACCGCCAGCGCCCGGGCGAGCTGATCTTCCCCCCCGATCCGGTTGCGAGCCCGGGCCTCGAGCAGCCGCCACACGACAGCCGACGGCTCGAGCTCGCGGGCCCGTCGGACCAGCCCCAACGCGACATTCGGGTCGTTGCTCCGCAGCGAGAGCTGGGCGAGCGTCCCCCACGCGATCGCCAGCGAGTCGTCCAGCGTCGTCGCCAGCATCAGGTTCTTGCGGGCCTCCTCGTGGCGGCCTTGCCCGATCTGCACCTGCGCGAGATAGAGCGGGAACCGCGCGTCGGTCGGGTCGGACGCCTGGGCGGCTGAGAAGTGTTCCTCGGCCCGGTCCAGCCGCCGCAACTGGCTGGCGACCGTCCCGGCAATGAACTCGACCTCGGGCACGCGCGGCCCGATCGCCAGGGCGGCCTCGTACTGCTGGTACGCCTCGGCGAGTTTCCGCTGGAGCACGCACGCCCCGGCCAGCGCCAGACGCAACTCCTGATCGTCCGGCTGCTCACCGACCGCCGCCCGCAACACCGCCTCGGCCCGGTCGGCCTCGCCCTGCTGGACGAGCCGGTCGGCGGCGTCGAGGATGGCTTCGGTCGAGGCGGCCGAGCGGGTGGTGGGGGGCTGGGTGGGGGTCTTGGTGGGGGGCTGGGTGGCACGGCTCTCCGAGCCGTGGTCCCCGGTGGGCACGTGCTCCGAGCCGTGATCGCTCGCGGTCTCCGCAACCTGCCCCCGCCAGAGAAGCACCCCGCCCAGCGTCAGCACCGATCCCGCCGCGGCGATCGCGGCAAGAAGCAGCGGCAGGTTGGAGCGGGGGAGGGGCATCGGTTGAAGGCAGCAGCACAGGACAGAAGACTCGTGGCACGAACGCGCGACAGGCGCGAACAGCTCGGGGCCGGGGCCGGTTCGCACCGATCGGCCCACGCAGCGTATCGCGCCGCTTACACTTGGGTTGTCCATCGTCCTGAGGAGTACCTTTCCATGCCGACCGACGCCGGGCGAGCCCCCCCCCCAACGATGCCCCCAAAATACTTGCCCGCCGACCACGAGCCGGCGATCCGCGCCCGCTGGGAGGCCTCGCGGGCCTTCCACGCCGACCCCGAACGGGTGCTGGGGGGCGAGGCGCTGCCCTACACCATCGTCATCCCGCCGCCCAACGTCACCGCGGCGTTGCACCTGGGGCACGCGCTCAACAACACGCTCCAGGACGTGCTCATCCGCGCCCGGCGGATGATGGGGTTTGAGGCACTCTGGCTGCCGGGGACCGACCACGCGGGGATTGCGACCCAGACCGTCGTCGAGAAGCGGGTGATGGCCGAGGAAGGCAAGCGGCGGACCGACTTCTCCCGCGCCGAGTTTGTCGCCAAGGTCCAGGCGTTCAAGGACGACTACGAAGCCAAGATCACCGAACAACTCAAACGCATGGGCTGCTCGTGCGACTGGGAACGCCAGCGGTTCACGATGGACGAGCTGTGCGCGCGGGCCGTCCGCGAGGCGTTCTTCCGGCTGTTCAAGGACGGGCTCATCTATCGCGGCAAGCGGCTGGTCAACTGGGACCCGGTCACGCAGACCGCGCTGGCTGACGACGAGGTCGAGATGCGCGAGGTGGAGGGGAAGTTCTACTATCTGCGATACCCGCTCATCCACCCGCCGCAGAACCCAAGCGACCCCAAGGACGCGCAGGAAGTGACCTGGGGCGAGCTGGCGACGCGGGGCTATCCCGGTGCGCAGGACCACGACGGCGACGACAACGCATGGGTCACCGTCGCAACCACCCGCCCCGAGACCTACCTCGGCGACACCGGCGTCGCGCTCAACCCCGACGACCCCCGCGCCAAGCCCCTCAAGGGGCTGATGGTCCAGCTCCCGATCGTCGGCCGCGTCATCCCCATCGTTGAAGACAGCTACGTCGTCATGGCCGACCCCGAGAGCTGCGACGCGAAAGCCAAGTACGCCACCGGGTTTCTCAAGGTCACCCCCGCGCACGATCAGAACGACTACCTCATCGGGATGCGGCACGAGCTGCCGACGATCAACGTCATGGCGCCGGACGCGAGCATCTCCGACCAGCACGGGTGGGACCGCGAGCACAACAACGAGGGCGGGCACGTCTTCCTCGGCAAGAGCCGGGAGGAGGCCCGCGAGCTGGTCGTCAAGGAGTTCCGCGCCCGCAACCTGCTCGAACAGGTCAAGCCGTACACCCACAGCGTGGGGCACAGCTACCGGAGCCACGCCGCGATCGAGCCGTACCTGAGCGACCAGTGGTACGTCGCGGTCACCAACGAGAAACTCCGCGGCGCAGCGCTGCACGCGATGGCACCCGACCAACGGACGACCGACAGCTTCCTGCCCCGCCCGGTCCACGACGGCGACGGCGAGCTGCGGTTTCACCCCGAACGCTACGCGAAGACGTTTGAGCAGTGGCACGAGGGGCTGCGGGACTGGTGCATCAGCCGGCAGCTGTGGTGGGGGCACCGGATTCCGGTGTGGTCGATGCTCAACAGCGAGTTCCTTGCGTCCGGGCATCTCGACACGCTGGAGCGCACGTACGCAGGCAAGTATGCGGTCTGCGGTACTGATGGCGAGTCGGATGCGGAGGTCGTGTACATCTGTGCCAAGCCGGACGACGAACTCGAGGCGTTTCTCGAAGGAATCGGAGCGCAGCAAGACCCCGACGTCCTCGACACCTGGTTCTCCTCTGCGCTCTGGCCGATGTCCACGATGGGGTGGCCGGGCGTGCCCGACGCACCCGTTGCCTCCACACTTGCGCCCAACGACCCCGACTCCCTGCTCTCGATCTACGTCAAACGCTTCGGGACCTGGCAGAGCTTTATCGGCGATCCCGACGCCCGTTCCGGCGAGGTGGTCGAACGGCTGCTCTCGCTGCGCGACCACGAGCCGACCAAACCGATCGCGTACGAACTGTTCAGCGAGTCCGATCTCACCACGCCGCTGCGCGCAGTCGAGGACATCCGGGCGTGCGATGATCTCGTCTGTGCTGTCGGCGTCCGCACCCGCGGCACCATCTCGACGCAGAAGTTTGGCGACCTCGACACCGGGGCATGGCTCCGCTCCCACGGCTTTGTGGACAGCTCGACCACCCGCCTGCTCGAAGCGTTCAACCCGACCAGTGTTCTCACCACCGCCCGCGAGATCATCACGCTGTGGGTCTCGCGGATGGTCATGTTCAATCGGTACTTTCTCGGCAAGTCGCAGGGTGCCGAGGGGCAGGCCCGCACCGACGGGCGGCTGCCGTTCAAGGATGTCTTTATCCACGCGATGATCCAGGACGGGTCCGGGCAGAAGATGTCCAAAAGTCTGGGCAACGGGGTGGACCCGATCGACATCATCGAGTCGCACGGCTCGGACGCGATGCGGTTCACACTCGTCAAGATGACGACGCAGACCCAGGACGTGCGCATGCCGGTGGACCTGGTCTGCCCGCACTGTGAGAAGACGTTCGAGCCCAAGAGCGTCAAGAGCGCCGCCGGGCACGCGGTCGCGATGCCCGAGCAGAAGTGCCCGGGGTGCAAGAAGCCGATGGTCACGGCGTTTGGTGTGTTTCAGGGGATCAAGCCGACTGCTGAGAAGCCGCTGGCGCGGAACACGTCGAGCAAGTTTGACGAGGCGCGAAACTTCTGCAACAAGCTGTGGAACGCGTCGCGGTTCGCGTTGCGGTTTCTCGAGGGGGACGCGGCCCCCCTGCCGCTGGACAAGACCCCGGGCGAGATGGTGCAGTTGCCCGACCGGTGGATCCTGTCGAGGCTCGCCGAGACGATCGCCGAGTGCGAGAAGGCGCTCTCGAGCTACCAGTTCAGCGTGTACGCGACGAGCCTGTACGACTTTCTCTGGCGGGACTTCTGCGACTGGTATCTCGAAGCGATCAAGCCGACGATCGAGAGTCATCCGTTGCAACGGTCGGTGCTCGCGCACGTGCTCGACGCGACGATTCGTTTGCTGCACCCGATCGCGCCGTTTGTGACCGAAGCGATCTGGGAGCACCTGCGCGATGTCAAAAAGGTTGCGATCGAGGGGATCGACTTGGCACCGCCGCGGGAGGGCGGGCTGCTGGCAACCGCGGGCTGGCCTCGCGTGGATGACTCGTGGAAGAACGCCGACGCCGAGGCGATGTTTGCCCGTGTGCAGGGGCTGGTTTCGGCGATTCGTGAGGTCCGCGCCCAGCACCAGGTGCCTCCCAAGCGGCGGATCACGCTGCACGCGCCGGAAGAGGTCATGCAACTGATCGCGCTGACCGAGCCGATCGTTTCGACGCTGGCGGGGCTCGAAGGGTGTACCCATGACGAGCCGGAGGGGCCGTCGGTGCCCGCGCGGTTTGAAGGGCACGACCTGCGGCTGAGCAACCTTGTGGACGCGGTGGACGCGGGTGCCGAACGCGAGCGGCTTGCCAAAACGATCGCGGCCAACGAGAAGCAGGCCAAGGCGATTGAGGGTCGGCTGAGCAATCCCGGGTACGCCGAGAAGGCTCCTGCGCACCTGGTCGAGCAGAGCCGCAAGCAGCTTGCGGACTTGTGCGAAGAGATCGCCAGCCTGCGTGCGCAGTTGGAGCAACTCGCGTGAGGTGTTGCGTCCGCGCGGGTGTGTTGATGGCAGTTGTCTGGTGCTCGGCACTGGTGATGCTGTCGTGCGTTGGCACCACTGCGGTTGGTGACGGCGGCGGCCGCGCCGGGGTGTTGCCCGAGCGCCCGCCCGTGTTTGTCGAGTCGTCTGTCTGGACGTTTCAGGGCGCGAGCGGGATGGCGTATACCACCGGGCACTACCGGCTGTTGACGACGGTGGATCGCCCGTTGCTGCGCGATCGGTTGCCTGGGTTTGCCGAGGCGTCGCTGGCGCGGTTTGTCGAGGCGTTCCCCGAGATGCCCCGCCCGGCGAGCGGGCTCGAAGTCTTCGTGCTCTCGTCTCGGCCGGAGTGGGAACGGTACGTCGTCGAGGTCTACGGCGGCGAGGGGCTCGACCGCTACCGGGGGATCGAGCGCGGCGGGTTTACGCAGCGCGGGCGGGCGGTGCTGTGGGATATCGGCGTGCAGGACACCCTGGCGATCCTCGCGCACGAGGGGTGGCATCAGCACGCGCAGGTGACGCTGCGTGAGCCGTTGCCGTCGTGGCTCGATGAGGGGCTGGGGGTGTGGGCGGAGGGCTTTCGGTGGGACGTGTTTCGCCCGGACGAGCCGGTGTTTTTGCCTTGGGCGAATGTCGAGCGGTTTGATCAGTTGCGGCGGGCCGCGTCGCGCGGGGGGCTCATGCCGCTGGATCAGTTGTTGACAGAGCGGCCGCAGGAACTGATGCGCGTGTCGTCGGAATCAACGCTGACGTATTACGCGCAGTGCTGGGCGTTGGCGCAGTACATCATGGGCGATCCGGCGCGGCGGACGAGCCTGGGGCGGCTGCTCGAAGACGCGGCGGCGGGGCGGGTGATGATGCGTATCGAGCAGCGGTACGGCGAGCGAGCGGCGCGCTCGGCGGTGCTGCGGCGTTCGGGGCTCGAGGTCTGGAAGCTCTACTTTGGTGAAGACATCGACGCCGAGCGCGAAGCGTTTGCAGCGTATCTTCAGCAGGTCGTCGCGCCGGGATCGAAGAACCGGATCGTGCGGGGGGAGTCGCCGGTGTAGCGTGCTTTGCGATTTTTCTGTTCCCGTGCGGGCGGGGTTGTTGTCCCCTCGCTTGCGCGAGGGGCTCTATCAAGAGTTGTCCCCTCGTTTGCGCGAGGGGCTCTATCAAGAACGGTGCTATGTGTTCGTCCACCAGGCCAGCGCCTTCGCGGCTGCTTCTGATGGTGCGGTCAGGCCGCGCGCGTCGAGCACGACGGGCCGGCGATACTTCGCAGCGTCGAGCGCGACGACATACGCCAGGTCGTTGAGCCGTCCGTCGCGGCCGCCGGGTGCGACACGTCCGATGTCCGAAGCGTCTGACAGGCGTGCGACTGCGAGGCGTTCGCCCATCCGTGCGGCGGCCTTGGCGGGGTTGTCCCCCGCGAGCAGCAGCACGGCCGGGTCGAGCCCGACGCGGATGGAGCCCGCGACACCCGCGTCGGGCGGTGGCCAGGTGTGGTCGGCGATCTCGACACTGCGCGAGTCGGCGCGCGACGCGATCGCGCCGATCGCAGAGGCTGCGTCGTCACGATCACGGGGCAGCGACAAGCTCAGCACCCGCTCGCTCTGGTTGAGCCCCGCGAGGTCGGCGGTCAGGTCGATCGCTGAGAGGGCTGCATCGACCGCGCGTTCGGCGTGCTCGGCATCGGCAAAGTGCTCGGGGGGGATCCAGAGGTCGATTCCCATCAGCCCCAGTTCGAGCCGGCGGAGCAGGGCGGCCAGGTCACGGCGTGCCGAGCGGTCGAGTTCGCGCGGCCGAAACCCGGGGGTCGCGGCGTCGAGGGTGATCCACCGGAACCCGCCCGCGGCTGCCCACTCCAGATGCTGTCTGGGGTGTTCAATCGCGACGGTATTCCGCAGGGCAGCGAGTGCGAGGCTGAGGGGGGGGCGGTCGAGCATCGGGATATTGATAGGGCGCGGATCGTCGGTGGGTGCGGGGAGCTTCATAGGATGGTGGATGAACAGGGCTGTTCGTATCGCTTCCACTGTGCTCGTTGTCTGTGCCGGGATCGCGTTCGGCGTGGTCGCGATGACCGGCGTCGTTGCGGCGGTGGTCTTCCCGACGACCCGCGACCTTGACCCGACGCTGCCGGATTATGCCGCGTATTCCGGGCCGCACTGGTCACTGGCGGCGGGGATTCTCGCCGAGCGTGTGTTCCAGGTCGGGTTCCTGGTGATCGGCGTCGCGTTGGCGGGGGCGTTGATTTCGGTGGTGTTGCTGGCGATTGGCCGTCGTGGTGGGGGAGGGTTTCCTGCGGTCCGCGTCGGGCTGACGCTGCTGACCCTCGGGATATTTTTCGCCCACGTCGGATGGTTGCAGCCGCGCATGGACGACGCGGCGGGTGCCTATCGCGCCGCGGCTCTCGTGGGTGACAACGACGCCGCGGGTGAAGCCAAGGCTCGGTTTGATTCGATGCACCCGACCGCGTCGAGGCTGATCGGCGCGACCACGTTTGCGGCGTTTGCGCTCTTTGTCGTCTCGGCGTGGGCGGCTTCGGGGGGGAGTTCGCATTCGCGTCCGGGCGAGAGAACGGGTGAGAGCTGATGGCAAAGCGGCCAGAGGCAGGGGAGCCGAAGACGTCGAGGCCACGCGACGGCGACTTGCCGTTTGCGTTGCCTCGGGTTGCTCCAGCCCGCAAGCGCCGGGCGACGCAGGTGCTCCGGGCTCTTGACGAGCACTACGGCGACGCGGTGTGCGAGCTTGACTTTGCGTCGCCGCACGAGCTGCTGGTCGCGACGATTCTCTCGGCACAAGCGACGGATGTCGGGGTCAACAAAGCGACGCCCGGCCTGTTTGCACGGTTCCCGACGCCGGCTGATTACGCCGCGTCGTCTCCTGAGGAGATCGAGCCGTACATTCGCACCATCGGCCTCTACCGCAACAAGGCGCGGGCGATTTACGAGTCCATGCGTGCGGTGGTGGAGGAGTTTGGCGGCGAGGTGCCTCGGACAATGGAGGAACTGCTCACCCTCCGGGGCGTGGCTCGCAAAACGGCAAACGTGGTCCTCAGCACCGCGTTCGGCATCCACATGGGGGTCGTCGTGGACACGCACGTTGCGCGGCTTGCGGTGCGGCTGTGCCTGGTTGATGAGGGCGTGACGGTTGCCCAGATCGAGCGGCAACTGATGGCGATGTTCCCGCGGGATCGCTGGGGGGACCTGAGCCACATGTTGATCTGGCACGGGCGGCGTGCGTGCAAAGCTCGCGGCGGGGCGTGCGGTGACCATCCGATATGCAAGCGGTTCGGGAAGTGCTGCGAGCTGCGCGGGTAGGGCGGACGCCGGTCGCGGGGGGAAGCGTTGCGGAGGTTAGCCGTCGGTGCCGGCATCTGAGAGATCGGCGGGCGGGTCGAAGCTGGGCATGTCGCCGGTGTTGGTCTTGACCCAGCGGAACTCGATCTCGACAGACGGCTCTGTTTGCGAGGTGAGTCGCTGCCGCTGCATCATCGGGATCTTGAGGCCGTCGAACTCCTGGTAGTCGGAGACGATCACGATGGCGTCCTGGCTCGGGTCGGCCTCTGAGGCGAGCTCGCGGGCGACCAGGAGCTTGCTCTCGACGTCAAAGTAGACCGACCCTTTGACGCCGGTCCGGGTGGTGAAGCTCACGCGGTAGGCGTCGCGTCCGTCGATCTTGGCCATGCCTTCGGTCTTGAGGGAGGTGTAGCGTTCGTCGTAGCCGGCTTCGCCGAGGAAGAACGCGTTGTCGAGGAGCACCGCCCGTTCTCTGGCGTCCAGCAGGAACGCCTTGCTCGAGAGGTTGCGGCCCCAGGCGACTTCGCCGTTGGTGCATCGGATGGTGGTGCCCATTGCCGGGGCTTCCAGCTCTGCGCGAAAGTTGTTCGGAGCCTGGGTGTAGACGCGGATGATCTGGGTTTCGTTCTGAGCGAGGAGTCGGTAAATGCCTTCGATGACCCGGTCCTGCTGGCGCTGGTAGGCCTCAAGGCCGCCGGTGGCCTGGATGTGGGCATCGAACAACTCGGCGGCGGCGGGGAGGTCGGCCGAATCGGGCTGGGCGAGGTTTGTCGGGGTCTCTGGTGATTCAGGGGCGGTCCCGGCGCCACGTCCGAGCGGGACAAGGAGAGCGAGCACGGCAGCGGTATGGGCGATAGTGAGCATGTATGGGTATCTCGGCTCGGTGGGTGCCTGGGCTTTGCTTCGATCCGCGAACGCGGGGGGCATGCACCAAACACGGTCTCAAATACGCCCGCCGCGATTCGAACGCGGAACCTCTGCCTTCGGAGGGCAGCGCTCTATCCAGTTGAGCTACGGGCGCTCGCTCGTCGGGGTTCGATGAGCCCCGCCGACGCGGATGGTACGATCCCCGGTTGCCTCCGGCAATACCGGACGCTCTCTCCATTTGCCACAATCCGAGATTCCGTCCCGCTTTGTTGTCGTGTTGCCCTGCGATGCCATTGAACGCCACACCATCCCGGGCCGTTGTCGCACCCGCTTCACGCGGCCCGGCACCGCTGTGGGCGGTGCAGTCGATGGTCTTTCTGGCGAGCATGGGCACCGGAGTCGTGACCAACGGGATTTTCTTTATCGCCAAAGAGAGCGGCGGATTTACGCCGTCGATGAACTTTGGGCTGGGTCTGCTCCTGGGGGTGATGTACATCCTCGGGGCGGCGGGCGTCGGGCCGGTGCTCAAGCGGGTGGCGGCTCGGAACCCAAGGGTCAGCAGCCGGGGGGTGGTCGCGGGGCTTTCGGTGTGTATGGGCGCGGCGGCGATGGTGCCTCCTGTGGTTGCTTCGCTCGCGCCGGAATGGGCAGCCGCGGCAGTGTGGAGCGGGGTAGGGTTCTACGCTCTCTGTTCGGGGGCGTTCTGGCCGATTGTCGAGAGCTATCTGGGGGGCGGGCGTACGGGGCACAGCCTTCGGCGGGCAGTGGGGCAGTTCAACATTCTCTGGGCGTTGGCGGTGCTGGTGTCGCTGTGGGCGATGGCGCCGTTGCTTGATCGTGCGCCGCTCGCGGTTTTGGTTGTCTTCGGGCTGATTCAGTTGGGAGCGACGGTGCTGGTGGTGCCGATGGGCCGCGAACCGGGAAGGCATGTGGCAGAGCAGCACGAGCCTCACCCGCCCGTCTATTTGCCACTCTTGACGACGTTTCGCCTGCTCCTGCCGACGAGTTATTACGTGGTGAGCGTCTGGTCTCCCTTTGCCCCTGAGGCGCTCGATCGGCTCGGGGTCGAGATCGGGTGGCAGACGCCCGTCGCGGCGACGTGGATGCTCTCAAGGCTGGTCGTGTTTGTCGCGATGGAACGCTGGCACGGGTGGCACGGGCGGTGGTGGCTGGTGGTCGTGGGGGCGGTGGGGATGGTCGGCGGGATCGGGGTGGCGTTGGTGGCGCCGCTGGTGGGTGGAGGGGCGGGGCTTGCGTTGCTGGTGGCCGGGCTGGGGATGCTCGGGGTGGGCAACGGCGTGATCTATGTCGCGTCGCTTTATTACGCGATGGAGGTCGGGCGGGGTGAGATAAAGGCCGGCGGAACCCACGAAGCGTTGATCGGCGTGGGGTTTGCGGGCGGGCCGATGACGGGCTTGCTGGCGGTGGGGGCGGTCAGAAGCGGGGTGCTGCCCGAGGGGGCGGGCCTGAATCTGACCATGCTGGTGTTTCTCGGGGTTGTGCTGGGGATTGTCGGGGTCTGGGTGGGTCGGCGTGTGGCGGTTGCGACCCGGCGGGCTGGTGAGCTGAGTTCGGTTTGAAGGATTTGCCGGGCTCGGCGGATCCTCGCACCCCGTGCAACCGGAGAGGGTTCCGGTTCGATAACATGGGGGCTGCTGCGCATTCCGCGCGGCGTGTGAACCGGGGCGGCCCGGTCGGTCGATGGAACCCGGTCGAATAGGTCCGCGTCTGAAGCGGTACTGATTGAGGAAGAATGCGGCGCCACGACGGCGACGCGCAGGCCTCTGGAGCAGAAATGTCGAGACTTACCACGATTCGTTGCCTCACGGTCCTCGCGGCTCTGGGGCTTTCGTCGCTTGCTGCTTCTGCGCAGGTCGAGGCGGTCGCCGAGCACGACGGCCGCTGGTCTGAAGAGATCTGGACCTCCGCCAAGTCGGGCGACACCGATCAGCTCGACGCGATGCTCCGCGAGTTGCATGAGCGGGAATCGACACCGCTGGCGGTCGGGATCGCGGGGGATATCCAGCTCTACAACATGAACATCGCCAAGCGTGAGGCCGACCGCGAGGCCCGTACCGCCGAGGCACACGCCGAACTCGGGGAGCGGCTCAGCGAGGCGCTCGACGACCCCGCCGGGTTCAAGCTCGGCGAGGCTCTTGTGCTGACGATGGAGCTGATCGAGCTTCACGGCGGTCCGCTCGCGGCCAGCGACCTGATGGCCGACCCGCTGGTGAGCGAAGCGGTCAACCGCGCCGACGCCGCGGCGAAGCAGGCCGAGGCTGCGGGGCAGTGGCTCAAAGCCAGCGAGCTGTTCTACCGGCTGCACGTGTTGTTTGATGTCGACAAGCGCTACCAAGGGGACATCGACCGCCTCGGTCGGCGGCTCTCGATGATCCGGCTTTATGCACCGGAGCACTATTGGAGCCTGCGGAACGCCCGGCGGCTCGAAGCCGGGGAGTCCGAACTCCCGCCCTACAACGCGATGGGCGACAGCTACGAAGAGAAACTCAAGGGGCTCGACAAGTGGGTCATCATTCAGTCGGTCGGTATCGCCGGGACGCGGCACGTGGACGGACAGGCGCTCCGCCAGATGATCGCGGCCGGGATCGACGGCGTGGAGACCATGGCGACGACGTCTGAACTTGCCCAGACCTTTACCGGCTTGCAGGACTCGATGGCGACGCAGGCGTTTCTGACCAACCTGCACTCGATCCGCGAAAAATGGCAACAGCCCGAGACCGGGCTGAGTCAGCGGGACCTCAGCCGCCTGATGGACGACATCACTGATCTCTCAACCCAGACTGTGGGCATCCCTAAGGAGGCGGTGCTGCACGAGTTTGGCAACGGGGCAATGACCGTGCTCGACGACTATTCCACGATCATCTGGCCCGACCAGGTCCGGCGGTTTGAGCGGAACACGCGGGGCGAGTTCATCGGGATCGGGGTCTCGATTCAGCACGACGAACTGATGCAGATCAAGGTCGTGACGCCCCTGGAAGGCACCCCCGCCCAGCGGGCCGGGGTCCGTTCCGACGACGTCATCGTTTCGGTCGACGGCCAGTCCACCGCCGGGTTCACCCTCGACCAGGCGGTCGATGTCATCACCGGCCCGAAAAACACCAAGGTCACCATCGGCTTTGAGCGTGAAGAAGACGGCGAGACCGTGGTGAAAGACATCACCATTGTTCGTGCCGCGATCAAGCTCCGCAGCGTCAAGGGCTGGAAACGGACCGGGGCCAGCGAGGAGGACTGGAACTGGTTTGTCGACCCTGACAGCGGGATCGGGTATGTCCGCCTCTCGCAGTTTACCGCGAGCACCGCGCGGGACCTCAGCAATGCGATCGACGAGATGACCGAGCAAGGGCTCAATGGGCTCGTGCTCGACCTGCGGTTCAACCCCGGCGGGCTGCTCGATCAGGCGGTCGACGTCGTCGGCGAGTTTGTGCCCAGCGGCGTGGTGGTGACCACAGAAAACGCCGACGGCGTGCTCACCGCGACCGAGCGGATCAGACACGGGTCCGGCCGTCTCGGGGATATCCCAGTCGCGATCCTGGTCAACCCGGGCTCGGCGTCTGCCAGCGAGATCGTGGCGGGCGCGTTGCAGGACTACGCCGAGCGGGGGCAGCTTGACGCGATCGTCATCGGGCAGCGCAGCTTCGGCAAGGGCAGCGTGCAGAACGCCTGGCCGCTGCAGACCAAAGCCCGCGCCATGCTCAAGGTCACCACGCAGTACTACCGCTTGCCCAACGGCCGGCTGATCCATCGACGCCCCGGGCTGACCGAGTGGGGCATCGAGCCCGATCTCGTCGTGGACATGCTCCCGTCGCAGAATCAGGAAGCGATCTCGCTTCGCCGCGAGGCCGACGTGCAGCCGCTCGATGAGAACGGCCAGATCATCGTCTCCGACGAACCCAAAGCCAACCCCGACGACCTGCTCACCAAGGGGATCGACCTGCAGCTCGAGACCGCGGTTGTGCTGCTCAAGTGCCGGGCTGCGGGGCTGCAAGAGGCCCGCGCGGTCGGGGATGTTGAGTCGGGGAGTTCCTGAGGCCGGACGCATCCGCAGCGGTCGATGCGACGAATCTCGGGACGTTCTGAGGAGCGTGCTCGCTCGGCGGGCGTGGTTTGCTGTCGGCGAGCGTCCTATGATGGATCGCGTATCGGCTGACGGTGCGAATCGGGGTTTGTTTGTGCAAGCAGCGACCTTTCGGCGAGGAATCGCCGGAGAACCCGCCGCGAGCCGCCCACGTTTCGTGTCGATACCAGGTGTACGCCGAGATTGAAACAGGACCGGGAGCCCAACATGACCCAGGCATCAGCGAGCACATCCAGCCCGCGCGCGGCCGACAGACCCTCTGACGGGCTGTCCGGCGAGACACTCTGCAAGTGGCTGTACGACATGCAGCTCATACGCGAGTTTGAGACCCGCACGATGCAGGCCTACCAGCAGGCCAAGATCGGCGGGTTCTGCCATATCTATTCCGGGCAGGAAGCCTGCGCGGTCGGCACGATCAAGAGTGTCGAGGATGACGACCCGATCGTGCTTGCCTACCGCGATCACGGGCACGCGCTGGCGAGGGGATTGAGCCCTCGGGCCTGCATGGCCGAGATGTACGGCAAGCTCGCCGGGTGCGCCAAAGGCAAGGGCGGCTCGATGCACATGTTCGACAAGCCCCACTGGCTGTTCGGGGGGCACGGGATCGTCGGGGCGCAGACGCCGCTGGGTGCGGGGCTCGCGTTTGCGGCCCGCTACGAGTGGGAGGTGCTCGGCAAGGGCAAGAAAAAAGTCTCGCTCTGCTATCTGGGCGACGGCGCGATCGACCAGGGCGCGTTCCACGAGGCCCTCAACCTCGTCTCGCTCTTTAGCATCCCGGTCATCTATATCATCGAGAACAACGGCTACTCGATGGGCACCGCGATCGAACGCCACACCGCCAACCACGACGACCTGATCTCACGCGGCAAGTCCTACGGCATCAAGAGCATCGAGATCGACGGCTTTGACGTGCTCAACGTCTACGACCAGTTCAAGCCCTTTGCCGACGAGTGCCGCGACCTGCAGCGGCCGGGGTTTGTAGACCTCAAAACCTACCGGTACATGGGGCACTCGATGTCCGACCCGCAGAAGTACCGCACCAAGGATGAGGTCGAGACGTGGAAAGAGAAGGACTCGATCGCGGCGTTGGCGTCGTGTTTGCTGACGCCCGAGAGCGAGGGCGGCCGCGGGTGTTTGAGTGAGGACGACTGGAAGTCGATGCGCAAGGAGATCGCCGAGATCGTGCGTGACGCGGTGCAGTTTGCTGAGGACGCCCCGGCTCCGGAGGTGGGGGCCGAGCTTTATAGCGACGTGTACATCAACCCGATGCCTCAGCTGAGCCCGATGGGTGAGTACACGCACGGTGAGAAGAATCCGCTGCTGTAGGCCATGCATACCCCGATCAACATTCCGCCCGATCGGCTCGCAGCATTCTGCACGAAGTGGAAGGTTGCGGAGCTGTCGCTCTTTGGGTCGGTGTTGCGGGAGGACTTCGAGGCTGACAGTGATGTTGATGTACTGGTGGAGTTCCTGCCCGACGCACCCTATGGCATCGACGAGCATGTCGAGATGATCACGGAACTTCAGGATATCTTCGGCCGACCGGTTGATCTCGTCCGGGCTGGTTCGCTGAAGAATCCCTTTCGCCGGAGTGAGATTATGTCGACGCGGAGGGTGATCCATGCCGCGTAGGGACAAGGATGACGCCAGCCGCCTGTTTGACATGCTTGCCGCGGCGAAGCTCGTTGTCCTGTTCACGACCGAGAGGAACTGGGAGGACTATCAGGCAGATGTCCTGCTCCGTTCCGCGGTTGAGCGGCAGGTGAGTATCCTCGGCGAGGCAGCGTGGAAAACGTCGGCCGAATGCAAAGGATCGCATCCTGAGATTCCATGGGAAAAGATCGCACCGGCCCGCCACCGCCTGATCCATGACTACGACCAGATCGACGACGCAATCGTCTGGTCAATTGCGACACGATATGTTCCCGAGCTCATTCCTCAACTTGAAGCCATGATGCCTCCGATTCCCGACCAAGATTCAGAGGCATCCCTGTGACAGCCATGCATACCGCAATAGACATTCCGCCCGATCGGCTCGCAGTATTCTGCAAGAAATGGAAAGTCACGGAGCTCTCGCTCTTTGGTTCGGTGTTGCGTGACGACTTTGGGCCGGAGAGTGATGTCGATGTGCTGGTGGAGTTTGCTTCGGACGCCGGTCTTTCTATGTTCGACCTGCTCACCTTTCGAGACGAGCTCTCGGAGATTCTTGGCCGCCCGGTCGATGTGGTCACACGCCGGTCGATCGAGCAGTCGCCAAATCCGTGGAAACGGCACGAGATCCTCGGCCAAGCAAGAGTGGTGTATGCGGCATGAGTCGAAGGGTGATCCCATCTCTGCTCTACGATCTTGTCGCAAGCGGCGAGGCGATTCTTGAACTCCGGCGCGGGGGAGCGTTGCTCAGCGGCTCGCCCGCAAAGAACACGGAACTTGCAGCGATTTTATACAATTTCGTCGTCATGGGTGAGATCGCAAGCCGGCTGGGCGAGGACTTTCTTGCCCAGCACCCGGAGTTGCCATGGCGACAAGTGATCGATCACAGGAATGTTATTGCTCATGGGTATGACGATGTTGACCCAGAGATACTCGCCCGAACGATTGATGAGCACTTGCCCGACCTGGTTGCCAAGGCGCAACGGATACTCGAAACCTATGGTCCACCCCCGGAGACCGACCAATGACCACCATCAAAGCCCCCACCCCCCCAGGCGGCACACTTCACGAGCACCCCGCACTCCCCGGCGGGTTTGCGATCCCTGACTTCGACAAGCCGTTGCCTTCGCGCGAGGGGGATCGGGAGATCCAGTACCGCGAGGCACTCCGCGAAGCGATGAACGAGGAGATGCGCCGTGACGAGCGGGTCTTCCTCATCGGCGAAGAGGTCGCCGAGTACAACGGGGCGTACAAGATTTCGCAGGGGATGCTCGACGAGTTCGGCGCCAAACGCATCATCGACAGCCCGATCAGCGAGAACGGGTTTGCCGGGATGAGCATCGCCGCGGCGATGTACGGCCTGCGCCCGATTGTCGAGTTCATGAGCTGGTCGTTCAGCCTGGTCGCGGCCGACCAGTTGCTCAACAATGCTGCGAAAATGCTCTACATGTCCGGCGGGCAGTGGGGGTGCCCGATCGTCTTCCGCGGCAACGACGGCGCAGGCGGGCAGCTCGGCTCGACCCACTCCTGGTGCGTCGAGGGGCTCTACGCCAACGTGCCCGGCTTGAAGATCGTGATCCCTTCGAACCCCTACGACGCCAAGGGGCTGCTCAAGACCGCGATTCTCGACCCCGATCCGGTGTTCGTGCTCGAGTCCGAGCGGATGCTGGGCGACAAAGCGCACGTGCCGGAGGAGGAGTACTTCATCCCCTTCGGCAAAGCGAGGCTCGTCCGCGAGGGGAGTGACTGCACCGTGATCTCGTTTGGCCGACCTGTGCAGTTCTGCATGGAAGCGTGTGAACAGCTCGCGGCTGACGGCATCGAGTGCGACCTGCTCGACATGCGGACGATCCGGCCGCTGGATATGGAGTCGGTCGTCGAGAGCCTGAAAAAGACCAACCGGATCGTGATCGTCGATCAGTCGTGGCCGTTCGGTGGCGTGGCGAGCGAGGTGATCGCGCAGATCACCGAGCAGGCGTTCGACTGGCTCGACGGGCCGCCGGTGCGGGTGAATACTGAAGATGTCCCGACGCCGTACGCCAAGGGGCTCGAGGCGGCGTATTTGCCGAATGCTGAGAAGATCGTTGCGGGGGTCAAGCGGAGCCTGGCCTGACCGCACCCATCCCGACCGCCGACTTGTATGATTGTTGATTGACCGGATATTGCAGAACGTTCGATGCTCTCCCCGATGCCGCAAGGACCACCCCCATGCCTATTGAAGTCACCATGCCGCGATTGTCCGACACGATGGAGCAGGGCACCGTTGTCAAGTGGTATGTCAAGGAGGGGGACACGGTCTCCTCGGGCGATCTGATCGCGGATATCGAGACCGACAAAGCGACGATGGAGCTCCAGTCCTTCGATGAGGGCACGGTTGCCAAGCTGGTTGCGGCCGAGGGCGAGACGGTGCCGATCGGGTCGCTGATCTGTGTGATTGCCGGCGATGGGGAATCGGTCGAAGCGGCGGCTGCGGGGGCCTCGGCGGGCGGCGGCGCGAAGCAGAGCGGGGGCGCGGATGTGCCGGCGTCTTCAGCATCGGCAACCGCGGTCGCAGAGCCTCCAGCACAAAGCATGGCCGCGGGCACGAACGGTGCAACCGATGGCGGGGGAGTCGGCGGGGAGCGGATTTTCGTTTCGCCTCTGGCGAGAAAGATCGCAGCCGAGCGGGGCGTTGATCTTGCGACGATTGAGGGGTCCGGCCCGTCCGGGCGGATTCTCAAGAAGGATGTCGAGGACGCGGGAGCAGCGGCCGGTGGCGGTGCGGGGCTGAGCGCACCAGTGGGCAGCCCGACCGATGCACCCGCCGAGCCGATGCTGACGTTTGCCGCTGGGGAACTCGAGGACAAGACCGTCGCGCTCTCGAACATGCGGGCAACCATCGCCCGTCGGCTTGTCGAATCCAAGACCACGATCCCGCACTACCAGGTCACGGTCAGCGCCCGGCTCGATGCCTTGCTGGCGCTGCGTCGCGAGCTCAACGAGCAACTCGCCGACCAGGGGGTCAAGCTCAGCGTCAACGACTTCCTCGTGCGGGCGTGCGCGGTTGCGATGCACCAGCACCCGTTTGTCAACAGTTCGTGGGTCGAGCAGGGGCCGGCGATCCAACTCCACAGCCGCGTGAATATCGGCGTGGCGGTTTCGCTGCCGATCGAGCGTGGCGGGGGGTTGGTTGTGGCGAGCATCCGTGACGCGGATCGCGTGGGGCTGCGGCAGATCTCGGCGGAGACCAAACGGCTGGCGCGGAAGGCCCGCGAGAAGGGGCTGACGGTCGAGGAGATGTCCGATTCGACGTTCACGATCTCGAACCTCGGGATGTTCGGCGTCGATCATTTCACCGCGATCATCAACCCGCCCAACGCGGCGATTCTTGCGGTAGGGCAGGCGGTCGAGAAGCCGTTCATCGAGCAGGACGAGGACGGCGAGGCGGTGCTGGTGGTCGGGCACGAGATGTCGATGACCATGTCCAGCGACCACAGGGTCGTGGACGGCGCGATGGCGGCTGAATATCTCCAGACTGTCAAGGGTTTGCTGGAGAAACCGGCTTCGCTCTTGGTCTGAGCGCGAGAATGCGGTAAGGTGGCGTGATGGGTGAGCCTCGCAATCCATACGAAGAGCCCATCCCGACGGTCCTGATCGGGCCGGGGATTGAGGATTCCGGGCTGGCGGTCGAGGACCTTCCTGCGCCCGGCGAGGTCCCGCCCCAGGTCGAGGGTCGGCGGCTGCTCTTCCGGCTGGTGATCGCGTTCTGTCTGGCGCTGGTGATGGCGGCGGTCTGCTTTGTGATTCTGCCCGCCAAGGGGATCGACGTGCCGGCGTATATCCCGCTGCTGGCGATGGCGATTATCGCGATTGCTGCGCTGATGACCGCGAGTGCTGAGGGGCAGCTCCCGACGCGGGCCGAGCGGGAAGGAACGCAGGGCCAGGGTGGCGGTGGTTGTGGCGATGGACGTCCGGTGGGGTGTTGCTCGGGCCCGAGGCCGCCGAGATTTTTGCGAGAGCCCCGCAAGCGGGACCGCTGACGGTCGAACCCACGTTGGGACCGCTCACGAATCTGCGCACCGAACCTTGGGCTTCAGTCCGGGGGGATTTTTGCGTAATCTGCGATACGACCCTGCAAGTCCCGACTGAAGTCGGGGGCTCGGGTACGCTTGCATCTTGACTGCGCACTCGCACATCCCTGTTCTGCCCGAGGAGATCCTCGCTCGGCTCGATCCAAAGCCGGGTGAGACGTATGTCGATTGCACAGCCGGGCTTGGGGGGCACGCCTGCGTGGTCGGGTCGCGCCTGGTGCCGGGGGGCCGGGTGGTGCTGAACGACATGGATGCAGGAAACCTCGGGGAAGCGGCGGAGCGGGTTGGTGCTGAGGTCCCCGGGGTGGACGTGACGACGGTTCATGGCAACTACGTCGGGCTGCCCCGTCAACTCATGCGCGACGGGCTGCGGGCGGACATGGTGCTTGCGGACCTGGGCTTTGCGTCCAACCAGATGAGCGACCCGGCGCGAGGATTCGCGTTCTCATACGACGGCCCGCTCGACATGCGGCTGGACCCCTCGGCAGCTGTCACCGCCCGCGAGTTGGTGGAGACGTTGCCCGAGGATGAGCTGGTGCGGATTTTGCGTGAATACGGCGAGGAGAAGGCCGCCCGGCCCATCGCACGAAAGATTGTCGCTGCGCGGAACGAGGGGCCGATATCCACGACAGGCCAGTTCGCTGCCCTTGTGCGGAGCGTGGTTCGGTATTCCGGCGGGATCAACCCGGCGACCCGGGCCTTCCAGGCGTTCCGTATCGCGGTCAACGACGAGCTGGGGTCGCTGGAAGGGTTGCTCGCTGCGGTAGAGCGGGCGGCAAGGTCAACAGGGGAAGGCTGGCTCACAGCCGGCGCGAGGGTCGCGATCGTGAGTTTCCATTCACTCGAGGACAGGCTGGTCAAGCGGTCGTTTGCCCGGCTCGAGCAGCGGGGCTTGGCGAGGATGGTCGGTGCGCAGCCGACGGTCGCGAGCGAGGCAGAGGTTTTGAGCAACCCGCGTTCACGTTCGGCAAAACTACGAACTGTTTGTCTGTGCGGGCCCACATGACCGGCAGATGTTGATACAGTCTCCCTGTCGAAGCCAAGGCTGGCGAAGACGGGGTTTTGAGAGTCTAACGCGAAAAGCAGGGATGCTGTCGTGAATCGAGAACAGAAGATCGCTCTTATCGTTGGGTTTGCCGTCGTCCTCGTGGTGGGGGTGCTGGTCAGCGACCATCTCTCCGGCGCGAGGCAGCTCCAGCTCGCCGACGCCACCGAAGGGGACGCCGGGCGGATCGAGGCAGCCCCGATTGCCTACCTGCCCGATCGCGGGGCTGAGAGTCGGCGGCTTGTTGCAGAATCACAGGCGGAATCGGAACGGGTGCCGGCCGTGCAGCCGATGATCGGTGGCCGCTCGACGCAGCCCGAGCCGTATGTCTTTGCCCAGGGCGGTGGGGGTGAGGTTTCTCCGCTGGGCAAGGTGCTGGACACCTTGCCCGCGCCGGTCGCAAAGGACGACGCCGCGTCTGAATCCTGGCAGGATTCGGTCCGCAGCTTCGGCGAGCGAATCGCACGGGGTCTGGACAATGGTGTCCGTGAGGCGGCGGTGGTTGATCGGTCTGGAGCCGCGGAGCAGCCGGCGCGGCCTGTTGCGCGAGAGGGCCTCACTCGGCCCGTCGAAGTGCGGCCTGTGGCGGCTCCGATTCGGCATGTTGTCAAGAAGAACGAGTCGTTGTACAAGATCGCCAAGAGCTATCTCGGCAACGGCAACCGCTGGCGCGAGATCGCGGCTGCGAACGCCGGGCGGGTCGGCGCGGACGGCTCGGTCCGGACCGGGGTGTCGCTGGTCATCCCCGGCACCGTGGCCGAGGGCGCCGGGCGAAAGTCGCCGACACGCACGCCGAAAGCAACTCCCGCGACGACACGCTCCGGCCCGGTCAAGTACACCGTGAAGAAGAACGATTCACTCAGCGAGATCTCGCAGCGGTATCTCGGCACGACCAAGCGGATGCCGGAGATCATTGCTGCCAACCGGGGCAAGATCGACGATCCCGATGACATCCGTGTCGGGATGGTGCTGACGATCCCCGCCAGGTCCTGACCATCCGGGGGCTGTTGTGTTTGCCAAGATTGCGGTCGTCATCCTGGCACTCGGCGTTTGTGCGTGCAGCCTGCTCGCGTTGCGTCAGGCGCGCCTCCAGGCCGCGAACGAACTTGCCGAGGCAAGGCTCCGCGTCCGCGCGATTGACGAACGGGTGAGCCTTGCGCGGACCGCGATCGCCAGCCTGGTGACGCCCGAACAGGTCGAGCGCATGACCGAGTGGGTCGATGAGCCGCTGGTGCCTCTTGCGTCGCAGCGGCAGGAACTCACACCCGGCACGCCTCCCGTTCTTGAGAGCGAGTTCGATGCTGATCGCGCAGCACCAACAGCGGTTGCAGCGGGGGCGCACTGAGATGGCTGCGCAGACCGATTCGACCCGCGTCGACGTGCTGGTGCTCTGGGTCGGGGTGCTGGTAAGCGTGTGTTTCGCTGCGGTGCTGGTGCGGGTTGTGCAGTTGCAGATTGCGCCATCTGATCGGTTGACGATGTATGCGGCGGATCGTGTTGCGAGCCGTCCTGTCGAGGGGTACCGCGGCGAGATTCTCGATCGTCGCGGGCGTCTGCTCTCGACAAGTCGGCTTGGGTACCGCGTGTTCATTGATCCCGAGCGGATTGATCGTGAGCACGTAGACGACCTCATCGTGCGGCTGTCGAACGCGACCGGCGTCGCCGCCGAGGACATCGGGCCGCGTGTGCTGCGAACGCTCTCGCTCAACGATGATCGCCGTGCGGGGTTGCCGTCTGCTTCGACCGAGAGCCTCGCGCCTCTGGACGAGTTGCGACGCATGTTGTTCGGCAGCGCCGACACGGACCGGGGCGCGGATGGACCAGGAGAGGTCGCTTTCGGCGGCACCGAGGGAGAGGGACGTGACGAAGCGGCTGCGAAACCTCTGCCGTTGATCCGGTATCTGCCGGTCGGGCGTGTGCTCACCGACAGGCAGGCGGCGATGGTTCGGGCGATCGAGCTTCCCGGCATCCACCTCGAACGCACGCCGGTTCGTGAGTATCCGAGCGGTGAACTGGTTGCATCGCTCCTGGGCAAAGTCGGGTTCGAGAACCACGGGCTGATGGGAGCGGAGCTTACGCTCGACGAGGCGCTGCAGGCGTCGAACGGCACGGCACGCTATGTGCGTGATGCGTCGGGGCGTCCGCTCTGGATCGAGCGCGGGCAGTGGCTTCCGGCGACCCACGGCGAGCCTCAGCGACTCTCGATTGATCTCGAACTCCAGCGCATCGCGTACGAGGAACTCTGGCGCGGCATGGAAGACGCCGACGCGGCGGGAGGGCGGCTGGTCATGCTCGACCCGCGCACGGGCGAGGTGCTGGCGATGCTCGACCTCTACCGTGATGTCGGTGAGTTGCCCGAGTTCCCGTGGATTGACGCCGAGCCGGAGCCCGGCGCGCCGGTGCCGCCGCCGTTTGACCCGCGGGACCCGACGCGATATCGGGCGCTCGCGGCCGACCCGGCGCGGGAGATACACCCGGCGCTGGGGCGCAACCGTTGCGTGGAAGATATCTACGAACCCGGCTCGACCTTCAAGCCGTTTGTCTGGTCGCTGGTGCTGGAGTCGGGTGTTACAACGCCTGATGAGATATTCGACACCGAGGGCGGCCGCTGGCGGAACAAGTTTGGTCGGCGGTTTGAGGATGTCACCCGCCGGGACGAGATGACCTGGACCGAGGTACTTGTCAACTCCTCGAACATCGGGATGGTCAAAGGCAGCTCGCGGATGCCCGCCGAGCGGTTGCGATCGGGGCTGCTGCGGTTTGGGTTTGGGGAGCAGACCGGATTGCCTCTCCCCGGCGAATCGGGCGGGCGGGTGACGTCACTCAAGAACTGGACACACTGGACGCAGGAATCGGTCGCGTCGGGGTACGAGATCGCGGTGACGCCGGTGCAGTTGGCGCGGGCGTACTGCGCGCTGGCCCGCACCGGCACGTTGGCGGGCACGGTGCCGACGATCCGGCTGCTCGCTGTTGAGCCCGGGCTGGCGAATGCCGACGCGATTGTCAGGGCGTTGCCGGCGGACCTTGTTGCGCGCACCAGGCAGGCGCTGCGGCGTGTTGCGGCGAAGGTCGAGGAGAAGATGGCAGAGTCCTTCGACCCGCCCGAAGACGGCTGGCGGTACCAGATGTGGGGCAAGTCGGGCACCGCGAACATCGCGCTGGGCGCACCTCCCGAGGGGAAGCGGCGCCCACGGGGCCTGAAAAACGCCTACTTTCAACGGCAATACAACTCGAGCTTCGTCGCGGGCGCTCCGCTTGAAGAGCCCCGGCTGCTCGTGGTTGTCGTGATCGACGACCCGGGGCCCGAAGCGATCCGGATCCGGCATCACTACGGCTCGTGGGTGGCGGGGCCGATTGCGCGCCGCGTGCTCGAGCGTTCACTGACCTACCTGGGGGTTGAGCCCGACGTTGTGAGCGAGACCGAATCCGAGCAGGACCGCACTCCCGGCCGCACCGTCGCGCTGCAGCAGTGAGAGCATCTCGCGTCTTACCCGAGCGTGGCGAGAATGTCGTCGGGGATGTCTGCGTTGGTGTAAACCTTCTGCACGTCGTCGCTGTCTTCGAGCGCGTCGATGAGGTTCATCAGTTTGCGGGCGTCGTTGGCGTCGAGCGTCACGGTGTTGCCGGGGATTTTGGTGATCTCGGCGTCGGTGATTTCGAGCCCGGCTTTCTCGATCGCGTCCTTGACGGTCGCGAAGTCGATCGGACTTGTCTCGATGGTCCAGACGCCGGGGTCGTCCTCGTCGATCGGTTCGGGCGGCTGCACGTCGTCGGCGCCGGCTTCGAGTGCCACTTCCATGACCTGCTCTTCGGAGAGTGAGCCTGAGACGCGGATTTGCCCTTTGGTTTCAAACATGTAGCTGACACACCCGGTCGCGCCGAGATTGCCGCCGTGCTTGGTGAAGGTGCTGCGGACTTCGGGGGCGGTGCGGTTGCGGTTGTCGGTGAGTGCGTCGGCGATAACCGCGACGCCGTTGGGGCCGTAGCCCTCGTAGCTTACCGCCTCGAAGGCGTCGCCGCCCACACTCCCTGCGCCCTTGTCGACGGCTCGCTGGATCGTGTCCTTGGGCATGTTGGCGTACTTGGCTTCGTCGATCGCGTATCGGAGGGGGAGGTTGCTTGTGGGGTCACCGCCGCCGGTGCGTGCCGCGGCGATAATGGCGCGGGAGCACTTCGACCAGATCTTGCCGCGTTTTTTGTCCTGGCGGTCTTTACGGTGCCTGATATTGGCCCATTTGCTGTGTCCTGCCACCTGTCTGTCTCCTTCCGTGCCCGGCGTCTGCTTTTCCGTCTGCGTCGGTGTGTAAGCATAGTTCCCGCTTTGGCGGGGGGCGTGAATGTCCTACTGGTCTGTTGGTGAGTTCTCGAACACGGGCGTGATCTCCGGCTCCTGCCCGGCTCGCACCGCGTCGACCTTGGCGCCCACCCGGGTTGCCTGTTCGGTCAGCCGATCGCGGGCCGGTGAGTTGCCGCCGTCGCGCAGGCGGGTGAGCCGGTCAAAGAGCAGCTGCTGGGCGCGGACCCATTCGGCAAGGGCTCGTTCCTGATCGCCGATGCGCCAGAGCGTGTCGCCGAGGTGGTCGTGGATCGTCGGGTTGCTCTCTCCGCCGGGCAACCCGAGCGCCGCTTTGAGGAGGGACGCGGCGCCGGGCGTGCGCGTGCCGTCGGGTTGCTGCTGGTCGTCGAAGCGGCCGGTTTTGTACCGGAGCCACGCGAGCGAGTCGGCGACACTCGCCTGGGCGGGCATGAGGTCGTAGGCGTGTTCGAGGAGTTGCTCTGCTTCGTCGAGGTTCTCGTGGCGTTCGACGAGGAAGTAGCCCAGGTCGTTGGCCGCCCAGGCGTGGTCGGGGTAGTACTCCAACGCGAGCCTGAACATCGCCAGCGCAGCGGGCACGCGCCCGTCGCTCTGCAACGAGTTGGCGAGCAGGTAGGCGATGCTGCCGCGCCCTTGGTCAAGCGTCTGGATCGGGAGGCTGACCGGTGTCGAGGTTCTGGATGCCATCGATCTCACCGCGTCGAGTGAGTCGATCGCGTCGAGAAAGTCCCGTGCGGCTGCGACGACCGTTTCGTCGTCGGTGGTCTTGTCGGTCGCGAGCAGTGTCCACCTGAGGGAGAGCAGCTGCCAGGGAAGCGCGAGCCCGCGTTCGGCAGCGAGGTCGAGAATCGCGAGCAGGTCCCGTTGCCCGGTTGCGCTGAGTTGTCCATCAGTCTGTGGCGCGAGCGCAGCGATGATCGCGAGTGCGCGGGCACGCTGTCTTGGGGTGAGTGTGGCGTGCTCGGGCATCGTGAGCGGGAGTACCGGGAGGATATCTGCCCAACGTTCGCTGCGGGCGAGAGACTCGGCGTAGTCGAGGCTTGATTCGATGCCGTGGCCGGCTTGCTGAAACCGTGTGCGTGCGATGCGGTCGGCTTCGTCCTGGCGCCCGGTCTCGCGGAGCAGACGCTCGAGGGCGCGACTCAATGCCACGGAGGGGCGAGCCTTGAGCGCGTCGCGCAGTACTCGTTCGGCTTGGTCGTTTTCACCACGGAGTGTGAGCAGGCGACCGCGCAGTGCCCAGAGTGCCGCCGAGGTCGGCAGGGTGTTGGTCTGTTCCTCGATCCAGCTCTGCGCGTCGGCCAGCGCGTCGGTCTGGTCACGATCGGCGCGTTGGACCCAGACTTGCGAGAGCAGGTCGATCGGCGCGGTCCGGTCTGGCGCTGCTTCCACGAGTTCGCGCAGCGTTGTTTCTGCTTCGTCGAGCATGCCGTTGCGGACCTGGTCTTGCGCCGCAATCCACCGCACAAACCACGCGCCGGGCAGTCGATTCCGGAGCAGTTGCAGCGCCCCGGCAGCCCGGCGTGCGTCTCCGAATCCCTGGTAGACGTTGACAAGTCCCTCGTAGGCTCTCGCGTTGAAGGGGTCGAGGCCGATTGCGTTGGCAAACAGTTCTTCTGCGCGTTCTGGAGCTCCCGAGGCGAGCGCCAACTCTGCGCCCAGCAGCAGCGTCTTGAGCGACGCGGTTTCGCCGAGCTCGGGGTCAAGCCGTGCGAGCCCCTCGCCAAAGCGTTGGGCTGCAAAGAGCACGCGGGCCTGCTCGACCCGGTGGTCTGCGAGGGCTCCGACAGCGAGGTCCACGGCTTCCCAGGCTCCAGCCATTGCGGCGGCGCGGCCTCGCAGTTCGAGGTGCGCCGGTGAAGCCCGTTCGGTATCCAGCGCCGTGCCGGCAACCGCTGCGGCCTGCCCGGCGGCCGTGTGCAGTTCTGCACGAAGAAGAACGGCTGTTTGGCTCTGGCCGAGAGTCTGGACGAGGGACGCGGGAGCGGGGTGCCACCGCGTGATCGCCGCGGCGACTTGTTGTGCAGACGTGGGCTCGGCCTCGAGTATCTCCAGCGCGAGGTCCTTGCGGTTGCTTTCTTCTGTAGAAGCGAAGAGTGCATCGAGCAGACTCGAATCCGCGAAGTACGGGAGCCCCTCGGCGAGCAACAACGCTCTTGCGTTCTTCAACGGCAGCACCCCTGCCCGCGCGAGCAGGAGCGACGCGTGGATAGAGTCGGGCGAAGCCTCGGGGAAGGAGTCGGCAAGGTCTTTCAACGCGGCGGCCACTCGGGACGCGACCGTGTCGTCGTCGCGCAGTGTCGCCAGCAGTTGCCGTTGTACGGTGTTGACGAACCCGCCGTGGGTTGTCGCCTCATCGAGCACCAGCACCGCCAGCGCCGCGGCCTGCCCACGCCGCAGGAATACGGCGGCGCGGCGAAGAAACATTGCGTTGCTCCCGTCGGTCGCGTGTGCACCGGCTTTGGAGTAGGCATCTGCCGCGATCTGATCTTCGCCGAGGCGGCTTGCGGTGTCCCCGACAGCGAGCCAGTGGTCTGTTGCAGAAGCGGTGATTTCTGCGGATGTTCGTGAAAACGGGGAGCGGACAGGGACCGACGGCATCTCGCGAAGTCCGGTTTGCAGCGCTTCCATCGAAGCCCGCAGCAAGCCCAACTCACGCAACGACTCGCCCAGACGCACCATCGCGACCGGACCGAGCAGGGGGTCGACGCGGCTGGGGCGCTGGCGGAGGCATCGGGCGAGATAGTGGGCGGCGAGGTCGTGCTGACCGAGCCTTGCGGTGTGGGCGCCGAGGATGTAGAGCGACACCGGGTCGTTGTCGCCGAGGTCGGCGGCGCGCCTTCGGCTCAGCAGGGACGTGGGGCCTTGTCCCGATCTTGCCTGGGCTTCGGCGAGCCGGAGCCAGGGAGCGGGGGCGCCCGGGTCGAGCCGGGCAGCGGCGGTGAAGTCCTGCACCGCGCCCGGATTGTCGCCGGCGGTGCGCTTTGCCATGCCCGAGACGTAGAGCCTTTGGGCACGCACCTTCGTGGCTGCTGGCACGGGCGGCGGCAAGGCGATTGTCCATTCCGGCGACGGCACGACGAACCGGTCGAGCGCGTCCTCAAGCGAGAGTTGCGCATCGGCCCAGCCCGGATCTGCCTCGGTCAGCACCGAAACCTCCGGCAGTTCGAGGCCGCGGATCTCTGGATTCGAGACCGAGCGGGAATCGGCGGGTTCGGTTGCGGCCCGTTGGACGAGCGCGGCGTACGCGTCGGAGCGGTCGCGCCAATCGTCGCCGGGCTCTGCCTGCGTGAACGTGGCGGAGGTCTGCGGCAGGACAGCAGAACGGGCCGGGACCGAAGAGCCGGTCAGCATGCCGAGCACACACACCACTCTTGCCATGCCTTGAATAGCAGACATTATGCGTCCTTCTTGGATGGACCGTCCCGCTGAATCGTTGAGCCCTGCGGCTCCTCGGCGTCCTTCTTGGGGGTGGGCTGGCGGTCCTTGTTTCGCCACCCTTCGAGCAGCAACGCGATATCCACCGCGTCGGTCGCTCTGATCTGCCGCTCGAGCCAGCTTTCGGCTTCTCCCATTGGGGTGCCGGACTGGAACACGCCCTCGCTGGTGAGCATTTTCTTCAGCCTGGCGTCGAGCGGGACGGCGTGCCCGCCGAACCCGAGGAGTGTCATCCGTGCCGCAACGAACGAGGGCATGCCTTCGAGCCCGTCGAGGTAGTCGCGTACTTCGCGTTTCGAGATCGATTCAAGCCGGGCAAGGGTGACGATGTGCTCGCGGCGGTAGATGTCGTTGAGCGTTGCGCGGAGTCGCTCGGTGCGCTCGAGGGCGAGCCCGTCACGCATGCTTGTGATCTCGACGATCTCGGCGGGCATCGCGACTCGCAGGTCGTTGAGATCGATGATCGAGTCGCCCAGTTGTTTGATGCCTGCCGCCGCGTGCTTCGGGGTCGATTCCCAGAGCAGGAAGGAGTAGACGAGCAGAGCGCAGGCGGGCTCGATGTCTCTGAGTGCGTTCTCGGGCATTCGCTTGGCGGGGGCGTGCTCTTTGAGCAATCGATTCAGGACGTTTGTCAGCTTGTCGACGTCGCTGGTTGCACCGCTCATGCCGGGCGTTCCTGGTCTGTGCCGTCGGGTGTGGGTGTTGTCTGGGGA
Source organism: Planctomycetota bacterium (assembly GCA_030950285.1). Lineage (GTDB taxonomy): Bacteria > Planctomycetota > Phycisphaerae > Phycisphaerales > UBA1924 > PNC22. The sequence goes on from JAUZRR010000052.1 coordinate 28,627, forward strand.
TCGTCGGGCGATGCATCGAGCGCTGCGCCGGGGTCGTCGGATGATTCCCGTGCTTGGCGTTCTGCGCGGACGCGGTCCAACGCGGCCAGCACGCCGGCTTCGCGTTTCAGCGAGCTATCGAGCTCGAACTGGAGTTGCGGCAGTTTCTTGATCGCCATGGACCTGGCGAGCTCGCGGCGCAAGAACCCCGACGCGGCGCGCAGGCCGTGGATTGTCGCCGACTCGCTCTTTGCGGGATAGACCGAGACCGAAATGACCGCGGTGGTGAGGTCCTCGGTCACGCGGATCCGGGTCAGTGTGACCATGCCTTTGATGCGCGGGTCTTGCAGACCGCGCGCGAGCACGGTTTGCAGCTGCCGCTGCATGGTCGAAGCGATGCGTTCGGTCCGTCTGCTCAAAGCCCCTCTCCGTCCATCATTTTCAGCAGTTCCTTGCTGAGGTTCTCGCGATCGGCGTCGTCCATACCTTCGGTCGGGGGCATGACCTCGACTTCGGTCACCCGGCGCTTTGTGCCGCCGAGCTCGGCCTCGCGGAGGCACCGCATCTTGGCGACGATCGAATCGAGCGTTCGGCCGACGCGGGCGCCGTCGCTGGAGACCGACGCGAGCCCCAGCACCGCGACGTTGAGCACCTGCTGCGAGCCGACTTCTGCGACCGCGACCTGGTGCTCGCGGTGCAGCCGGTCCTTGACCGAGCGCACGACGCGGCGTTTGTCCTTGAGCGAGGTAGCGCCGGGGATGAGCAACTCAAACTGGAGAATGCCGACAACCATGGTTGATCCGTGCAAGGGGTGCTTGGGCTGCGGGTCCTGGGCGAGCGGGTCATGCGCAGTCCTCGGCAGCCGCAATCACAGGGTGCGTTTCACCTCAATAGTTTTGTAACACTCGAGGATATCGCCTTCCTTGATATCGTCGTAGCCGTCGATCTTCATGCCGCATTCCATGCCGGAACGGACCTCCTTGGCGTCGTCCTTGATCCGCTTGAGCTGGGCGAGCTTGCGATCGTTCTCAATGACGATATCGCCGCGGGTGACGCGGATGAGGGCATCCCGTTCGATAGTGCCGTCGGTGACGTAGCACCCGGCGATCATGCCGACCTTGGAGACGCGGAACACCTTGCGTACCTCGGCGTGCCCGAGAACTTCCTGGCGGAGCTCCGGTTCGAGCATGCCTTCGACAGCCTTCTTGATGTCCTCGGTGATGTGGTAGATCACGTCGTAGGTGCGGATCTCGACCTTCTTCTGCTCGGCGGTCGAGCGAGCCTTGGCAGCCGGGATGACGTTGAACCCGACGATGATCGCGTTCGATGCCTCGGCGAGCACAACGTCGCTGTCGGTGATGCCACCGACCGCAGCGTGCAGCACGCGGACCTTGACCTCGTCGGTTGTGTTGCTCTCGATCTCCGAACGCAGCACATCGACCGAGCCTTGCACGTCTGCTTTGAGAACGATCAGGATTTCCTTGGGCTCGTTCTCGCCCATCTGTGTGAAGAGGGAGCTGAGGGTGACCGCGGGCTGGGCGAGCTGTTGTTCGCGGTCGCGGTGGCGGCGTTGTTCGGCGGCTTGCTGCGCCTTTTTCAGCGTATCGACCACAAAGAACGGGTCGCCGGCGTCAGGGATCTGGTCCAGACCCGAGACCTGCACCGGGATCGGCGGCTCGACTTCTTTGAGGCGTTTGCCCTGGTCGTTGATGATGTCCCGCACACGGCCAAAGGCGGGGCCGGCAACCAGGAAGTCGCCGACCTTGAGCTTGCCCTGCTGGACGAGGAGGCTCGCGACCGGGCCGCGCCCTTCGACCATCCGTGCTTCGATGACCGAGCCGCCGGCCGCGCCGCCGAAGTCGGCCTTGAGCTCGAGCAGCTGGGCCTGGTAGTCCAGAACATCGAGCAGCTCCTGGATGCCGTCGCCGGTGATGGCGCTGGTTTTGATGACTTCGACATCGCCGCCCCATTCGGTGGGGTTGAGCCCGTGCTCGGCGAGCTGGCCGTAGATGCGTTGGACGTTGGTGTCGGTTGCCTCGGGCTTGTCGCACTTATTGAGTGCGACCACGATCGGGACCCCGGCGGCTTTGGCGTGGTTGATCGATTCGATGGTCTGGGGCATGACCCCGTCGTCGGCGGCGACAACGAGCACGACGACATCGGTGATGGTGGCTCCGCGTGATCGCATCTCGGTAAACGCCTGGTGGCCGGGCGTATCGACGAAGACGACCTGCTTGGTGTCGTCGCCCATGGTCACCGGGACGCGGAACGCGCTGGTCGCCTGGGTGATGCCGCCGGCTTCTCCTGCAGCAACACGGGCGTTGCGGATCTTGTCCAGGAGTGAGGTCTTGCCGTGATCGACGTGCCCCATGATGGTGACCACCGGGCCGCGGGGGCGTTCGTCGACCGTATCGCGTTTCTCGAACGCCTCGCTGATCTGTTGCTCGGCGGTCTTTGCCTCGACAACCTCGAGCTCAATGTCCCAGTCCATCATGGCTTCCTGGGCTTGTGAGGTCTCGATGCCCGAGTTGATTGTCGCCATGATGCCCTGCATGAAGAGCTTCTTGACGATGTCGGCAGCCTTGACGCCGGTGGCGGCGGAAAGGTCCTTGATGGTGAACGGCTCGCTGATCTTGACAGTGCCGCCCTGGACCGAGGGCATCATCGACCGCTCGGCCTGGGCGGCGCGTTTGGCCTGCTGGCGGCGCATCTTGAGATAGCCGCCCGAGCGCTGGAGCCGTGCTTCGCGTTCGGCGAGGTCTTGCACGGTGAACGAGCCTGGTGCAGCTTCTTCACCCGCTCCGGTGCGTCGTCGTGTGGAGGCTCCGCCGCCGGGTCCGCCCTGTCCACCGGGGCCGCCGCGGCGTCGGGCCGGGCCACCGCGTCGGGCGGGGCCGGCGCCGGCACCACCGCCACCGCCGCCACCTGGTCCTTGGCCGCTAAAGTTGCCGCCGCCGTCGTAGGGGCGTGAGCTGCGCGGTGCGGGCAGGTTGTCGGGCGCTTCGACCCGTACGACTTTCGGGCCGCTCAGCTTGACGGGCTTGCGAACGTCGAGCTGGGGTCCGGCCGGTTTGATCTCGGTCGGGCGGCTGGGGACATTCTGAGGGGCTGGCGCAACCGGTGCGGCGCCCTGGGTCGTCCCGCTGCTGCTCGAGGCCGCGACGATTGTCGGGCTCACGGCCGGAGGGCTCGCGGCCTGGGGAGTCGCGGCTTGGGGCGAGGGGGTGGCCTCGCTGATATCTGTCTCGGCAGGCGTCGTCGTGTCCTTGGACTCGGCTGTTGCGGGTGTTGACGCCGCGGGTTGGGGAGCCGATGTCTGCGCAGAATCGTCGGGCTCAGCAGGTGCCGGGGTCGCGGCGACCTGGGTGGGAATCGGGCGAGCCTTGGTCGGTGCTGGAGCAATGGTTGGCGCAGGTGCGCTGGTCGGCGCAGCAGCAGCAGCAGCCGGAGCAGCGGTCGCGACACCGCCCGAGTCTGTGTCCGTGGCGTCCTCGTCGCTCTCGACGGCCTTGGCACCCCGGCGTTGCTTGGGCGCGACACGCACGCTCTCAAGATCCACCTTCTCGGTGTTCTCGACAGCCGTGTGTGCCGATTCGCTCTCACTGAACCACTCACGGATCGTCTGCTCAAGACCGGCAGAGACCGTGGACATGTGGTTCTTGATCAGCGTGTCGGGGATTCCCTCGTCGTGGCATTTCTTTACCACCGCTTTCGAGGCGACCTTCAACTCTTTCGCGATTTCGAAGACTCTCTTGGCCAAGCTGAACTCCGGCTCTCTGTGCTTGTCGGGCCGGCCTGTGAGAGCTCCGGTCGACGGTGTACGAAATCAACCGCCCGGTCGTGCCTTGCACGGTCAGGCGGGGGATGAATGCGGTCTTAGTCCTGGCTGCTGCCGTTTCCAAGAATGTCTGCGGCGCGGGCTTCGGCATCGGCCGCGTCCGCCTGATCGTCGCCGGTCTCTTCCCCGTCGGGCGTGGAGGTGGTCTCCGCTGCGGTCGCGGCACCCGCGCCGAGAATCGCAGCGACCGCAACCTCGGGGGCCACGTCCACCGCTTCGCCCTCGGGAATCTCACCGGCGAGAAGCTTCCGAGCGGCTTCCTCTTCGGCCCGGCGGCGGGCTTCTGATTCTTCCTTGTCTTTCTGCTGCTGCTCGGCAGCGACCTTGGCCCGGGCCGAGCATATCTCGACAAGGTGTTCGGCGACCGATGTTTCGATCTCGAGTTCGGTGACCAACACCTCGACGCCGACCTCTTCGACGTCGAACACGCTGACCATCCCCAGTGCTGCCAGGCGGTCCACGTGCACCTCGGACATCCCTTCTACGCTGAGCAGCGTCTCGGACATGATCTCGAGCCCCTTGTTGAACTCTTCGGGGGTGAGGATGTCGACGTCCCACCCGGTGAGCCGGGCCGCCAGCCGCACGTTCTGGCCACGCTTGCCGATCGCCAGGCTGAGCTGGTCGTCGCGCACGACAACGGTCGCACGCCCGAGCTCAAAACACAGGCTGATCTCGGCGACCTCGGCCGGCTTCAGGGCGTTGCCGATGAGGATCTGGCTTGACTCGTTCCAACGCACGATGTCGATCTTTTCGCCGTTGAGCTCGTCGACGATGTTTTTGATGCGGCTGCCCCGGACACCGACGCACGCGCCGACCGCGTCCACCTTCGAGTCGATCGAACTGACCGCGAGCTTGGTGCGGTACCCGGCTTCGCGGGCCATGGCTTTGACCTCGATGATCCGCTCGGCGACCTCGGGAACTTCGACCTCGAACAGGCGCTTGATAAAGTCGGGATGACTCCGGCTGAGGACGATTTTGACCTGGCTTCCGACGTCGCGGACGTCCAGGAGCAGGCACCGCACGCGGTCCCCGGCCATGAACTGTTCGCCGGGGATCTGCTCGCTGCGGGGCATGAACGCCTCGGCGCGGTCGATGGTGACGACCAGGGAGCCGCCCTCGTAGCGTTGTGCGGTCCCGATGACGATCTCGCCAACGCGCTTGGAGAAGTCGTCGAAGATGCTGTTGCGTTCGTCCTCGCGGAAGCGTTGGATCATGACCTGTTTGAAGGTCTGTGCCGCGATTCGGCCGAAGGCTTCGGGGGGCATTTCGAGGGGCTCGCCGTGGCGGAACAGCTGCATGTCGCCGTTGAGCGGGTCGAGGGTACAGGTGAACTCTTCGGTGTCGAGGGTGTTGAAGTACCGCCGCGCAGCCGAGACCATCGCCTGTTCGAGGTCGGAGATCAGAAGGCTCTTGTCGATGTTCCGATCCCGGGCGATCGAGTCCAGGATCCGCATCATCTCACCAGTATTCACCGCAGGTACTCCGTTTCCGCTGTTTGCTCGGAGGGCCGAGCATCAAGTTGCCGAGTTGTCTTTGCCAGGCTCACGCCGGGCAGGAATCCTCAATTGTCGGTGCGGTACCGCCGCACACCAAAAACGAAACAGCCACTCGCGTCCCGCAGACGCCGGTGGCCGCCAGCACACGGGTGAACACCACCCGCCCGGACCGGACTGGAACCCCGCTCTTACATGCGGGGCTCCCCGATCTTCTCCGCAGCGATGCTGCGAAGAGCCAGCGCACGAACGCACGTGTCGTTCGTCACATCAATCACCACGATGGGTCTCAACTGCCATCATGAAAAACACTCCTCGATACCGACCGCGCCGAGGCCGCCAAAGGCCCACGGACCCAACTGTACGGATCGTCGGAGGGCAGGGTCAATCCTTGGCGGTGTTCTGTTCCGCCCGATCGTTCCCCGAACCTGCTCTTTCGTCGGCTTTGCGAGCCGCCTCGGCCCGGTCTCCAGATGAGGAGCCCCGCCCGATCGAGCCGGTCAGCTTGAGGGCGATGTTGCCCCGGCTCTGCCCGACCTCGGCCCGGAACTTGGGCTCACCCTCGACGCACATCGAGATCGGTTCCGAAGCCGAGACCTCTGTCGAGATGATGTCCCCGACCGCCAGCGTCGCGAGGTCCCGCATCGTGATCGTCGTCTTGGCGAGGATGCCGGTCAGCTGCATGGTTGCGCCGGTAAGGCCCTTGCGCATCCGCACCTCGGCGTCCCGGGATTTCTGGTTGGACGAGGCGCTGAACCAGCTCTGTGAGCTCAGCTCCTCGACCACCGGCTCGATCACGTTGTAGGGGATGCACAGGTTCATGGTCCCCGCGCGGTTGCCGGTCTTGAGCTCAAACCCCAGCACCACAACCACCTCGTTGGGGGGCACGATCTGTACCAGCTGCGGGTTGCTCTCGGTCGCGACGATCTCGAATTCCATCTCCTTCACGCCCGACCAGGCTTCGGCGAGCGCCTCGAGCCCGCGGTCGGTGACGTTGCGGATCAGGCGGGTCTCGATCTGGGTCATCGGTCGCTGGGGGATGAACAGGTCCTGGCTTGTCCCTCCCAGCAGGCGGTCGATGATCGGATAAATAATCAGCGGGCTGATCTCCAGGCACATCTGCCCTTCCAGCGCGGTCGATTCGATCAGGTTGAAGCTCGTCGGGTTGGGCAGCCCCGAGATGAACTCCGAGTAGGTCATCTGATCGCAGGTCGCGACCCGCACCTCGACGATCGTCCGCAGAAATCCCGACAGCGAGGCCCCAAAGTTCCGCGCAAAGGCGTCGTGGACCGTCTGCAAGGCACGCATCTGGTCTTTGCTGACCCGTTCGGGGCGCTTGAAGTCGTAGGGGCGGACATCGACCGGCTCGTCGTGCCGATGCCGGCTGTAGATCATCACCTCCGAGTCGTCGGCCTCCTCGGCCGGCGCAGCGTCCCCGGCGAGCAGGGCGTCGATGTCATTTTGGTCAAGCAGGTCCATACGTTGAGCGCCCGTCGCCTTCTCGTGGTCGTCGCCACGTGATCACCGCTGCGCCCGGAGCGCAGAGACTGCCTTTCTATCGGATTCCCTGCCCGCTGTGCTTGAAACTCGGTCGGTCCAACCCCGTCCGGGCCGCGGAATACCCAACCCGCCGCAGCCGTCCAATCATCTGACATGCCCACCTTGCCACCCACGTCGTTGCTCTCCCGGATTCTCGGGCCTGCCCGGTTCGTGCTGATCGCCCTGCTGACGGTGCTCAGCGTGGCCCCGACCGCCCTTGCCCAGCCGGACAAATCAGGAAAGTCCTTCTCCGGGTTTTCCGCTGCGGCCGCCTCGGAAGACCCGGTCACAGTCTCGGTCGAGCCCAGCCGCACGACGGTCGCTCCCGGCGGTCGGGTGGTGCTGGCGGTCACGCTCGACCACAAGCCCGGCTGGCACAGCCACACCAGCGACCCCAAGCCGCCCGAGAGCTGGGATTTCACCGCGATCCCCACGGTGGTCACGGTCGAGGGGCCGGACGGCCTTCAGCAGGGGCCGATCCAGTGGCCGCAGGAGTACATCATCACCGCCGACCTGGGCGGCACGGGCACCCCCGAGCCCTACGCGGTCTACGACGGCGCGGCGACCGCGTTTGTCCCGCTCCAACTCCCACCGGATGCAAGCGGGACGGTCGAGCTGACGGTCAGGGTCGGCTACCAGGCGTGCGACGATTCGACCTGCGATCGGCCGCAGAACGAGACGTTCACGGTGTCACTCATCGTTGACGAGGCCGCGGGCACGGGTCCCGATCTTGCGGGCGGGCTGTTCGACGGCTTCGACGCCGATGCGGGCTTTGCCAGCCTCGCGGCGGCGGGTGGGGCTCCGGCAGATGGCGGCGCTGCGCCCGCGATCGGTGGCGACGCGGCCCCCGACGGCGCCGTGGCCGAGGCCGCCGCCGACGGGCTGCTGATTGTCGGGTTTCTGGCCGCGGCGTTGGGCGGCTTTGTGCTCAATCTCACCCCGTGCGTGCTGCCGGTGATCCCGATCAAGGTGATGACCCTCGTCAAGCACGGCGGGGAGCACCGGGGCCGGACGTTGATGCTCGGGTTCTGGATGGCGCTGGGCGTGGTGGCGTTCTGGCTGGCGATGGGTGTGCCGATGGCGTTTATCAGCAAGGGGCTTGATCCCTCCCGGCTGCTCTTTGGCAAGTGGTGGATCACGCTGGCGATCGGGCTGATCATCGCGCTGCTCGGCGTGGGGATCATGGGGCTCTTCACGATCAACCTGCCCAAGGCGGTCTACGCGGTGAACCCCAGGGCCGACTCGCCGCACGGCTCGTTTCTCTTCGGCGTGATGACCGCGGTGCTGGGGTTGCCCTGCTTTGGGTTTGTGGCGGGGGGGTTGTTGCTGGGCGCGGCGACGATGTCGGCGCTGCGGATCATGACAATCTTCGGCGGGCTCGGCGTAGGGATGGCGTTGCCTTACCTTGTGCTTGCGGCGTTCCCCCAACTGCTCAACCGCATCCCCCGCACCGGCCCGGCCAGCGAGCTGGTCAAGCAGGTGATGGGTCTTTTGATGTTTGCGGGTGCGGCGTTCTTTGTCGCGGTGGGGCTGTACACGCTGATCCTCGAGCGGCCCTGGCTGGCGACCAACATGAAGTGGTGGGGGGTCGTGCTGTTTGTCGGGTTGGCGGGGGGCTGGCTGGTGTTGCGGACGTTCCAGATCTCGAAGCGGCCGTTGCCTCGGGTGTTCTTTGCCGTGGTGGCGTTGGCGGGCACGCTCGGGTTCGGGTGGTTCGCGTTTGATTCGACCACCGTGGCCAAGACCGAGTATCTCGCCCGGGCCCGGGTCGAGGGCACCGACGGGTACACGCTGGACGCCTGGAACCACTACACCCCGGCCCGCTTTGCCAGAGCGATCGCCGACGGCAAGGTCATCATGGTCGATTTCACGGCCGAGTGGTGCCTCAACTGCAAGGCGTACAAGCGTGCGGTGCTCGATCGCGACCCGGTGCTGAGCCGGGTCGCCGCCGGGGACGTGGTGCGGTTCGAGGCCGACACGACGAGCGAGACCGATCCCGCCAATGCTCTCATGGAAGAGCTGGGGATCACCGGCATCCCGCACCTGGCGATCTTCGGGCCCGGGCTCGAAGCCGGGAGCCCCGGCGGCACGCCCGGGAGCCCCGGCGGCACGGTCCCCCTGATCTCGAAGAGCGCCACCGGGGCCGAGGTGGTCCGCCGTCTCGATCGGGCGGCGGGGGTCGGCAACGGCCGGAGCGAACGCGGGACCACCAGCGCGGACCGGTAACGCTCGCGGCGGCGGGTTGTCGGGCGTGCCCACGCCGGGCGGCGGTGGTTTCCGGGCCCGGGGAGGGCTGCTGGGGGCGGGAAGGGCGGGCAAGGGGGCGGGAAACGTTGACGCCGGGCCGATTGCGGGCTAGATTTGCACTGTGTCGGGCGGGGATGCATCCTCGGCCGGACCACCGGGAGCCCCGGTGGCGTAGAAAATCGCGGGTGTAGCTCAGTGGTAGAGCATCACGTTGCCAACGTGAGGGTCGGGCGTTCAAGTCGCCTCACCCGCTTTCGGTCGAATGCCGCCGTCCTACAGGGACGGCGGCTGTTTTTTTGGGCGTTTGGTCTCCGGCGGCGGGGGGGCGGGGCGTGCCGGTCAGGCGGCGGCGGGGTTCTGCGACGGGGCGGGTGTTTCCTGCCCGAACCGCACGGTGTGCCGGGCCGGGCGGCCGAGGTGTTTGCCGCGCCGGGCGGTGACGCGGTAGGTCACGGGGGAGGCGTCCGGGGGCAGGGTGGCATCGAGGAACGATTTCTCGCCGACGGTCCCGAGGTAGTCGAAGCGGCCGTTGGTGCTTTCGCCGGCGGCGGTGCGGCGGAAGACCTCGTAGACCGTCCCGGCGGTGCCCGTCGGGTTGTCACAGTCCCACGCGAGCCCGACGGCCCCGTCCTGCAGCAGCGAGACGCGGAATCGGAAGGGCGTGCCGGGGGACGCGGCCGAGCCCCGCCCCCCACGGGCCGAGCGGACCCCGCCCGTGGGCGGCGGCGCGGGCAGCATCGCCCGCACATAGACCCCCGGGTCGTCGGTGGTGCGGGCAAAGTTCTTGATCGTGGCGATGGTGTCGGCCCCGGCCCCCGGGTCGGCGTGGAGGGCGTCGGTCGCGGCGTAGAAGCGGGCGGTCGCGGCCCGGGAGGCCTCGAGCGCGGCCAGGTGGGCCTCGAGGGCGTCCCGGGCCTCGGCGGCGCGGTCGGCCACGGCGGCGACCCGCTCGGCGGTGAGCCCGATCGCGGCGGGGTCTTCGGCCCAGACCGGCGCCCGGGTCTCGTAGAACTCGATCGTACGGCTTCGTGACTTGGGGACGATCCGCATGGCGGGCTCCGGGGCGTGGGGACGGGGGGGACCGAGGGGAGGCGAGAACAACCTGATCCGGGACGGGGCATGGAGGCCTGTGTGCCACGGCCGTGTCGGCCGTGCGGGGAGGTCCTGCACGGCGCACAGAGCCGTGGCACACAAGATGAGAGCACGACGCTCGTGTGCGCATCGGACCGTGGCCGTGGCGCGCTCACCCCGACCGGAAAGAATCGCCAGAAACCCGGCACGAGGCGAGGATTGGCCGTGCCGCGGACCGGTGGGCACGGTGTTCGGGAGCGCGCAAGCGTGCCCCGACGGCTGCGGCACGGTGCTCGGGAGCGCGCAAGCGTGCCCCGATGGCTGCGGCACGGGTTTCGGGGGCTCCCGGGCGTGTTTCCGGGGCTCCCGGGCGTGCCACCGGGGCTCCCGGGCGTGTGGCGAGAGGTTTCCCGCTCCCGACGGGTCGCGGCGATCGCCGCTGCGCCGGCCCCCCACGCCGCTGCGCCGGACCCCCACGCCGCTGCGCCGGACCCCCACGCCGCCGCGCCGGACCCCCACGCCGCCGCGCCGGACCCCCACGCCGCCGCGCCGGACCCCCACGCCGCCGCGCCTGCCGCAAACGCCCGCCCCCGCCCGCTACACTCCCGGCGGGCCGCACGCAGGCCCCCTTCCCCTCATCACCACCCCCAGCCGGAGTACCCCATGGACCTCTACATCGACACCGCCAACCTCGACGAGATCAAGCAGGCCGCCGACATGGGCGTGCTCGACGGGGTGACGACCAACCCCTCGCTCATCGCCAAAGAAGGCGTCGATTACAGCACCCGCCTCGCCGAGATCTGCAAGGTCGTGGAAGGCTGTGCCACCGGGGCTCCCGGGCCGGTCTCGGCCGAGGTCATCGCGACCGACTACGAGGGCATGATCAAAGAAGGACGCCGGCACGCCACGATCGCCGGCAACATCGTCGTCAAACTGCCCTGCACCCTCGACGGGCTCAAGGCCTGCAAGACGTTCAGCGACGAGAACGTCCCGACCAACCTCACCCTCTGCTTCCAGCCGCTCCAGGCGCTGATGGTCGCCAAGGCCGGGGCGTTCCTGGTGAGCCCGTTTATCGGGCGCTTAGATGACATCGCCCAGGACGGCATGGAACTCATCGCCGGGATCAGGCAGATCTACGACAACTTCGGCCTGCCGACGAAGATCCTCGCCGCGAGCATCCGCCACCCGCTCCACTTTGTGCAGTGCGCGCTGGCCGGGGCCGACGTGGCGACCGTGCCCTTCAAGGTGATCAGGCAGGTCATGCAGCACCCGCTCACCGAGAGCGGGCTGGAGAAGTTTGTAGCCGACTACAACAAGGCGTTCGGGACGTGAGCCGGAGCGTCCGGGAAGCCGGGCGGGGCGTCCGAGAAGCCGGCCGGGGCGTCCGAGACGCAGGCCGGGGCGTCGGGGAAGGAAACCGGCGCGCCGGGGAAGCACCGCCGCCGCACGCACGCACGAGTTGGCCCGCTTCCGCCCGGCGCGGCTTGCCAGAGCACGGGGAAAGGGCTAGACTCGCCGCGTGTTGACCGGCCCGCTCCATCGCGTGACCCTCTGGCTGCTCGTCTGCGCCCTGGCGGCGCAGGTCGTGCCGGGGGCGTTCGGCATGGTGCTGTGCCAGGAAGCCGGCGGCTCGACCCACCTCGAACGCACCGCCGACGAGTGCTGCCTCGACACGGCGGCATGGGCCACCCCGGGCCTCACCGGCCACGACGCGCAGGCCAAGCCCGACTCGACCGACCACTGCTCCGGCCGGGCGTGCACCGACTCGCTGGTCGCGCCGCTGCTCATCACCACCCGAGCGCCGCACGCCGACACCGCACCCCCCCCTCCCGCCCCGATCGCCCCGATCCCGCCGGCGATGCTGACGACGACCGACCCGGTGTCGATGCTCTCGAGCGTTCGGCGTCCGCTGCACGACGTCGGGCCGCCGGACGAGCCCCGCTGCGGGCTGGCGTCGACCGTCCTGATCCTCTGAATCCCTGATGCTGCTCCGTGTCCGCCGTCCCGCGCGCTGCGCGGGTGGTCTCTGTCTGCACCGCACATCAGGAAGCCTCCATGAAGTCCATCTTTGGCGTTGCCATCGCTGCCAGTGCGCTCGCGGCGGGGTGTTCCAGCCCGCTCTCGCAATCGTGGGATGACCCGGTCTCCCGCTCAATCCGCGCGCGGTTCCAAGCCGCCGACCTGCAACGGGCGGCCGGCGCCGTCCCGCCCGACAACCCCGCGATCGAGATCGAATCGCTCGGCAGCCTGTCAGTCGACGACGCGATCCGGATCGGGATCGCCAACACCCCCGGCCTGCGCCGCGCGGGATACCGGGTCGATATCGCGGCCGGACGGGTGCTCCAGGCGGGGCTCTACCCGAACCCGTCCTTTGCCTTCGACGCCGAAGGCCTCGGGGCCGACGCCGGGGCCGGCGGGGAGACGATCTACCGCGTCGAGCAGGAGATCGTGCTCGGGGGCAAACTCGGCAAGGCCCGCGCGGTCGCCGAGGCCGACCGGCTCGCGGCCCAGGCCGGGTTTGTCGCCGAAGAGTTCGACGTCGCGGCCCGCGTCTCCAACGCGTACTTCGCCGCGGTTGCCGCCCGGGAACGCCAACAGAGCCGGCAGGAAATGCTCGACCTTTCTCGACGGCTGTTCGAGGCGGTGTCGGCGCAGGTCGAGGCCGGTTCGGCGACCGAGGCCGACCGGCTGCGGGCCGAGGTGGTCCGCGAGCAGGCCGAGATCGAGTTTGAAACGGCGCGTCTCGACGCGACCACGGCGCGGCGACTGCTCGGCACCGTGATCGGTATGGAGGGGCCGGTGACGCTGGCGTTGTCGACACCGCCCGACGAGTTGCCGAGCTTCCCGGATCGCGACAGCATTCTGGCGATGGCGCTCGAGACCAACAGCCGCGTCTCGCTGGCGAAGATCGCGATCGAGCGGGCCGGGCGTGCCCACGAGCTGGCAAAGGCCGAAGCCGTCCCGAATCTGATCGCATCCATCGGGCCGCGATTCTCCGATATCGACAACGAAACCACGCTGGACATCGGGCTCGGCGTCGAGATCCCCCTCTTTGACCGCAACCAGGGCAATATCCACGCGGCACTCGCCGAACGACTCTCCAGCGCAGCCCAGCTGCGCGAGGTGCAGCTCCAGCTGATCGGTGAGGTCGGTGAAGCCTGGGCCGCGTACGAGTCGGCACGGCTGACCATCGGGAGGTACCGTGAGCAGCTGCTCCCCAAGGCCGACCGCACGCTCGACCTTACCCGTCAGGCCTACGAGCGGGGCAAGGTGGGATATCTGAGGTTGCTCGACGCCCAGCAGGTCGTGATCGAATCGAACATTGCATATATCAACGCGCTGGCGCGGCTGCAACGGTCGGCCGCACTGCTGCGGCAGCTCGCCCAAACCGAAGCCCCCTGGCGGGACGCCGCCGCCGAAACCGGATCACTCCCGGAGGACACACCATGAACATGTTTAGTCGTATCGGAATATTCGTACTGCTCTGCCTGGCGATTGCTCTCCCCATGGGGTGCGGCGAGAGCGGGCACGACGAGCACGGCGATGAAGCGGCGCACGCCGAGGGCGACAGCCACGACGAGGGCGCCGATGGGCACGACGATCACGGCCACGAGGCCGAACACGCCGACAGCGACAGCCACGACGAAGATGAGGGCGGGCACGACGAACACGGCGAACACGGCGAGGATGTCGTCAAGTTGACACGCAAGCAACTCGATGACGCGGGTGTTGTCATCGAGCCGCTCACCGGCGGCGAGATCGCGGTCCATGTCACCCTGCCGGCCGAGGTCGGGTTCAACCAGGACACGGTCCTGCACGTCACCCCCAGGGTGCCGGGGATTGTCTCTGAAGTTCTTGGATTTCTCGGGCAGGAGGTTGGCCCAAATGACCTGCTCGCGGTGATCGAGAGCCCGGGACTCGGTGAGGCGAAGATCACGTATCTGCAGGCGATTCAGGCCAACGAGATCGCCGAAGCCGAACTTGTCCGGCGACGGACGATCAGCGAGAACACCGCCACACTGCTCGATCTGCTCCGGAAAGAACCGGAGATCGACGACCTCCAGGCGTCGGTTTCCGGGCTGCGCATCGGCGAGAACAAGGGCCGCCTCCTTTCGTCGTACGCCCGGGCTCGTTCGGCGAGGGCAAACTACGATCGCGAACGGGAACTGCGTTCCAAGGGGCTCTCGACCGAGATTGACCTGCTCGCCTCGCAAGAGGCATATAACAGCGCGCAGGCCGAGTACTTCGCGGCATTCGAGGATGTCGACTTTACCTATCAACTTCGGCTGCAGGAGGCCGAGCGGACCGCGGGGGTTACCGCCTCGACTGTCGAAAACGCCGAGCGACGGCTTCACCTGCTGGGGCTGACCGAACAGCAGGTCGCCGCGGTATCCAGCGAGCCGGACACTAATGTTACGAGGTACGAACTCCGAGCACCGGTGGGCGGGACGCTTATCTTCAAGCACATCACGCCGGGTGAGAAGCTGACAGGGGATGAACCGGTCTACACCATCGCGGACCTGCGCACGGTGTGGCTCAACATCTCGGTCTACTCAGAGTATGTGGACAAGATCCAGATGGGCCAGCAGGTCACGGTCCACGCGGGCGATCGGACCACCACGGGTGTCGTTGAGTACGTCAGTGCGGTGATGGCTGAGGACACCCGGACAGTCTCGGCACGGGTGGTGATCCAGAACAAGGACGGCCGGTGGAAGCCGGGTGAGTTCGTGATCGCCAATGTCCAAGCGGAAAGGGTGAGCGTTACACGGGTCGTTCCGTTGAGCGCGATCCAGAAGTTCGAGGGTTCGGATGTTGTTTTCGTGCAGAACAAGGACGGCATCGAGCCGGTGCCAGTGCGTCTCGGGAGGCAGAACGATATATCCGTCGAGATCCTGAGTGACGACATCGCGATCGGCACACCAATCGTCGTGAGAAACAGCTTTCTCATGAAAGCCGAGCTCGGTAAGAGCGCCGCAGGCCACGAGCACTGAAGGAGAATCCATGCTTAGCAAACTCATCGAGTTTTCGATCCGTCAGCGCGTGCTGGTGCTCTTGTCTACGCTGGCGCTTGCGGGTATCGGCGTGTACAGCTTCACAAAGCTCCCTATCGACGCGGTCCCCGATATTACAAATGTCCAGGTGCAGATCAACACAAATGTTCCGGCGCTGTCGCCCGTGGAGATCGAGCAGCAGATCACCTTCCCGATCGAATGGTCGATGGGAGGGCTGCCGAACATCGATTACATCCGTTCGATTTCAAGATACGGGCTCTCCCAGGTGACCGTGGTCTTCGAGGAGGGGACAGATATCTTCTGGGCTCGGCAGCTCGTGGGCGAACGCCTGACCGAGGCGCGAGGATCACTGCCGGAGGGGCTGGCAGAGCCGCAGATGGGCCCCATTTCGACGGGGCTCGGCGAGATCTATATGTGGTCTGTCGAGGCGTCCGGCCCCCGTCCGGACGGCAGCGAGTACACGCCTCAGGAACTCCGCACCGTGCAGGACTGGGTGATCCGTCCGCAGCTGCGGACTGTGCCGGGCGTCACAGAAGTGAACAGCATCGGCGGATACGAAGAGCAGTACCACGTGACGCCCGACCCCGCCAAACTCATGGCGTTCGGACTCTCGTTTCGCGATATCATGCAGGCAATCGCCGAGAACAACGCCAACGCGGGCGGCGGATACATCGAGCACGCCGGTGAAGCGTACCTGATCCGGGCTACGGGGCTGATCGGCGACATTGAAGATATTGAGAATATCGTCCTCAAAAGTAATGACGGCGTCCCGATTCATGTCCGGGACGTGGCAAAGGTTGCGGTAGGCAACGAGCTGCGTACAGGCGCGGGGACACACGATGGCCAGGAGGTTGTCATCGGGACCGCGATGATGCTGCTGGGGGCCAACAGCCGTACCGTGTCCGAAGACGTGCACGCGCGGATGGGGCAGATACAGAAGACACTCCCCGAGAACATTGTTGTCAATACCCTCTACAACAGAACGTACCTTGTCGATGCGACACTTCATACGATCGAGAAGAATCTGTTCGAGGGCGCGATCCTTGTCATTGTTGTCCTGCTTATCTTGTTGGGAAACCTGCGGGCGGCTCTCATCGTGGCGTGCGCGATCCCGTTGTCGATGCTCTTTGCCATTACGGGAATGGTTGAGCATAAGGTCAGTGCGAATCTGCTCAGTCTCGGGGCGGTTGACTTCGGAATCATTGTCGACGGCGCGGTGGTCTTTGTCGAGAACATTGTCCGCCGAGCAGCCGAAGAACAGGAGAAAAAGGGGAGGCGGCTGAGCAAGGAAGAGCGCCTCTCGATCATAGCTGAGGCGGGGAGTCAGGTCGCTAAGCCCACGCTGTTCGGCGTGCTCATCATTATGATCGTCTACCTGCCGATTCTGACCCTGACCGGGATTGAAGGAAAGATGTTCCGCCCGATGGCCGGTGTTGTTCTGCTCGCTCTGACAGGTGCGTTGATCCTGACCTTTACCTTTGTTCCCGCGGCGTGCGCTCTGCTCTTGCGGGGGAAGTTTGCCGAGAAGGAAAGTTTCATCATCCGCTGGATCAAAGCTCTGTATGAACCCTTACTCGTGATCGCTCTCCGAATGAAGTGGATCACGGTAAGTCTGGCCGTGGCTCTCTTGGTTATAACCGGATGGTTAGGCACTACACTCGGCAGCGAGTTTGTGCCGAAGCTTGGCGAGGGTGCTCTCGCGGTACAGCCGGCAAGGATTCCCAGTATCGGAATCACCACAAGTGTGGAAATGCAGAAATCACTTGAACGCGCGCTCAAGGACGAGTTCTCTGACGAGATCGCCAGCATCTTTGCCCGGACCGGAACGGCCGAGGTTGCAACGGATCCTATGGGCCCCAATGTAAGCGATACGTATCTCATGCTCACGCCACGTGAGCAGTGGACGCACGCATCGACGCAAGAAGAACTCGCTGAAGCCATCGAGGAGTTTCTGCAGTCGATCCCCGGACAAAACTACGAGATTTCTCAACCGATCGAGCTGCGGTTCAATGAACTTATCAGTGGAGTTCGGAGCGACCTTGCTGTAAAGATTTTCGGTGACGATCTCGATCTGCTTCTCAAGTCCGGCAACGAGATCGCGGCGGTCCTCGGTCAGATCGAGGGCGCTTCGGACATCAAGGTCGAACAGGTCTCCGGGCTCTCGGTTCTTACCATCGACATTGACCGCGCCAAGATATCCCGGTACGGGCTGAATGTGAGCGATATTCAAGAAGTTGTCTCGATCGCGTTCGGTGGGCAAGAGGCCGGTACGCTCTACGACGGCGACCGTCGCTTCCCGATCGTGGTTCGGCTCCCAGAGCACATGCGAGGACAGGTCGATCTGGTTCGTCAGCTTCCGATTCCGCTTCCCGATGGCGGCCCCGCGAGGGTGCCCAGCGGAGAGGCAGCGATGCCGGGTGTGGGCGCAGATATCCGCTACCTCCCTCTGGAGGCTGTGGCGACGGTGACGATCAACGAGGGGCCGAACCAGATCAGCCGGGAGAACGCGAAGCGCAGGATTGTCGTGCAGGCAAATATCCGTGGCCGTGACATGGGCTCATTCGTCGCGGAAGCGCAGGAGCAGCTCGACGCCCAGATTACACTCCCCGATGGTTACTTTGTTACGTGGGGTGGTCAGTTCGAGAATCTCGACCGCGCAAGAAAGCGTCTGATGATTGTCGTGCCGGTGGCACTGTCGCTTATCTTCATCATGCTATTCTCTGCATTTGGCAATGCCCGGCACGCTATCCTGGTTTACACCGGTGTTCCGCTCGCACTCACGGGCGGTATTGTCGCGCTTTGGATACGGGGTATGCCCATGAGCATCAGCGCGGGAGTGGGTTTCATCGCGCTCTCGGGCGTTGCGGTGCTCAACGGCGTGGTGATGATCTCCTTCATCAACCAGCTGCGAGATCAAGGCAAAACAACACGTGACGCCGTGGTCGAGGGAAGTCTATCTCGCTTGCGTCCGGTGCTTATGACCGCGCTTGTCGCCAGCCTTGGTTTCGTGCCGATGGCGCTTAACACGGGTATGGGAGCCGAGGTCCAGCGACCTCTCGCGACGGTTGTGATTGGCGGTCTCATTAGCTCGACCATTCTGACGCTCTTTGTTTTGCCCACGCTGTACCACTGGTTTGGTGGCCTCCGCAATGAACAGGTGTCGAGCGCGACCGAACGTATGGAGTAAAGTGCGATGTCCTGAGGTCAGGAGCGAGTGCTTCCGTTGCTGTGTGCTCTCGGGGCGGGATCGATTACACTGAAGGTGTGAGTACATAGGTTGCCCTCATCGTTGCGGCTTGCTCCCGGGGTGGGTTCGATTACAGGAATCTCTGAACGTAACACTTCAGCCATCTCCAAGGCCGCAACCCTTGCACAACCCAACTTGCGCTCCAGCTGAACATGGTGTACATAGTGCGGCATGGGCGCGGATGCCGCAAGTCGGGACGAGCTTCGCACGATCATCGACGCGGCGCTGCGCGGCGATTTGACCAAGGCGCAAGCGGACCGCGCCAACGACTTGGGACGTGAAGCAACCAACGCCGTCATGCTCGCCGCCAGCGCGCGCCTGGCCGAACTCGCCGGCAAGGACTCCCCAGGCCCGCACACACCCTCGGGCGCGATCCCACCCTACGCCAAGCGCCCACGCGCCAAGCCCGGAGCCCGCAATGGTCACGCCGGTCGCCGGCGCCCGACCCCGCCGCCGGATGAACGCGTCGAGGTCGCCGCACTTACAAAGTGTCCCGAGTGCAACGGCCGGGTGCTGCCCGCAAGACGCTGTCGCTGGCGCACCATCGAGGACATGCCCGACGACGCGTGCGTCAAGGCCACCGAGTACTCGATCCCGAGTCACTGGTGCCCGGGCTGTCGCAAGCACGTCGAGCCGCGCGTCGGCGCCGCGTTTCCCAAGGCCTCGATCGGCACCAACCTTACAGCCATGACCGTCGTGTTCCACTACGGCCTGGGGCTCACGATCGACCAGACCCGTAACGTGCTGCTCAGTCCCTTGCGCACGCGCGTCAGCGCCGGGGGCCTGGCCGACCTGTGGCGGCGCGTAGCCGAGGTCCTGCTGCCGTGGTACGAGCGGATCGGCCGCGAGGCGCGTGCGTCGGCGACATTACACGCCGACGAGACGGGCTGGCGCGTCAACGGACGGACGCACTGGCTCTGGTGCTTCTGTAACCACGAGAACTGTTATTACATGATCGACCGCTGTCGAGGGAGCCCGGCGCTTCATCGGTTCTTCACCGAGGCGTTCGAGGGCGTGCTGATCCACGACTTCTGGAGGCCCTACTCGTCGGTGCTGCTCGGGGGAGAGGGGAGGGGGGGCGAGCATCAGTGTTGTTTGGTGCATCTGCTGCGTGAGTTGGATCACATCGATGAGAAGGTTCTGCCGCGCAAGAGCGGTGACCGGGCCGAGGCGTGGTCGGCGTTCGTGAAGATGCTCAGGCGATTGATCCGCGACGGGATCCGTCTGCGCCGTCGCGATGACTTCGCGCCCGAGAAGTACCGATCTCGGATCGTGCGGATCGACGAGCGATTGCGGTCGTTGGCCGAGCGTGTCTACGCCGACGAGGACGCCGCGCGGTTAGCCAAACGCCTGCTGCGTCATCAGGATGAACTGTTCACGTTCCTTGACCGTCCCGAGTCGGACTGGAACAACAACCTGGCCGAGCGGATGATCCGTCCGGCGGTGATCCTTCGCAGGGCCAGCCAGTGCAACCGGTCCGATCGCGGGGCCGCGACGCAGGCGGTGTTGATGACGGTGTTCCGGACGCTGCGGCTGGGCGGCCACGACCCGCGCCAAGCGATCGCCGACGCCCTGACCGCCTATGCGGCAAGCGGCACACTCCCGCCACCGCCCGCGGCCATTGAACATGGCTGAAGAGTTACGATTACACTAACGGAGCGACGGCGAAGAAACGCGCGCAGGTTGCGGCTTGCTCTCGGGGTGGGATCGATTACACTATTATTCATGCTCCGTCTTGCGTTGTGATGGTTGCGGCTTGCTCTCGGGGTGGGATCGATTACACTTCGCGCAAGCAACACATCTTAGCCATGACGTTGCGGCTTGCTCTCGGGGTGGGATCGATTACACTCAAACCCCAGGTCTTTGGCCGCCAGCTCTTGTTGCGGCTTGCTCTCGGGGTGGGATCGATTACACTTTCAGGATGCACCTCACGCAGAGCCGCAGAGTTGCGGCTTGCTCTCGGGGTGGGATCGATTACACTTGATGGCGTGCTCATAGTCCTGCCCCGCCCGTTGCGGCTTGCTCTCGGGGTGGGATCGATTACACTCGCGCGACAAGCTCACCGCCGGGCTCAAGCGTTGCGGCTTGCTCTCGGGGTGGGATCGATTACACTACAGCTCGACCGGGAGGATCGCGGCGCTGCGTTGCGGCTTGCTCTCGGGGTGGGATCGATTACACTCCCAGGTGCGCAACATCCGGGGGCGGTTGAGTTGCGGCTTGC